>NZ_WKCB01000011.1 GCF_021606685.1 Pseudomonas syringae | reverse complement strand
CTGTACAACCTCAACAGTTTTACCGGCGTGCTGCTGATGTGGTTTGCGGTGCTGGTGCTCACGGCGGCAGTGACCATGAACGTGCAGTCCAACCGCGGCAAGCTGTGGGGCTTCATGATTACGTCGGCCGGCGCGGTGTTTATTCTGGTGTATCTGGAAAGCCTGAATCTCATCGGCGCGGAACAGGCTATCAAGGGCGTGATGAGCAATTTCGTGGTCATGACCCTGGGTGGGCTCGGTTCAGGCCTGCTGGCGGTGGCGATAACCCAGAAGCCGACCCCGGATGAAGAAACACAGGCCCTAAGGTTCATCCGTGATCGCCTGCTGGACGCTCTGGAATATGCCTTCGTATTTTTCGCGATTTGTTCGCTCACCCTGCTTGCCTTTGGCCTGGTGTTTAACTGGCTGGGGTTTCCTCCCATCGATGAACATGACCTGCTAAGCCTGCTGATTGTGTGCCTCGGCGCACTGCTGGGCTACGCGATCGCCTCCCGGGTCAGCCGCTTGAAAAACTGGGAGCAACTGGGTGCCGGCGCGCTGGTAGTGCTGCTCTTACTGCTGCTGCCGGTTTACGCTCAAGCCCTGGCGGGCCTGTGGGATTGGAGCGCGCCGGCGGTGTTGGGGCTTCACGTTTTTGCGGCATTGGCGCTGCTTAGGACCATCTGGTTCCATCGCCTCGAATGGCGCAACGCCTGAATACTCGTATTCATTGAGTCATCATTAACCTGGGCGTAACAGTCCAACGCCCAGCTTGATTGATGCCCCCAAGTTTCACTCCTAAGGTTAGCCCCACGACAGCCAACCCGTGGAGCGACCATGACAACAACAATAACCCCCGACTCGCGTTGGACGCGGCGGCGCGACGAGAAGCAGCGGCGGCTCGGGCTGGTCAAAAAATACGCAGACGGTGCGGTGCTGCCCAGCGACAAGATCGTTGAAGCCCTCGAAGCGCTGATCCTGCCCGGCGACCGCGTGGTGCTGGAGGGCAATAACCAGAAGCAGGCCGATTTCCTCTCGCGCTCCCTGGCAAAAGCCGACCCGGCCAAGCTCCACGATTTGCACATGATCATGCCCAGTGTCGGCCGGTCCGAGCACCTGGACCTGTTTGAAAAAGGCATTGCCCGCAAGCTGGACTTCTCCTTCGCCGGCACCCAGTCCCTGCGCATCAGCCAATTGCTCGAAGACGGCTTGCTGGAAATCGGCGCGATCCACACCTACATCGAACTCTATGCGCGGCTGGTGGTGGACCTGATCCCCAACGTGGTGCTTTCCGCCGGGTTCATGGCTGACCGCGCTGGCAATATCTACACCGGCGCCAGCACCGAAGACACCCCCGCGCTGATCGAACCCGCTGCGTTCAGTGATGGCATCGTGATCGTGCAGGTCAACCAGTTGGTGGACGACGTCACCGATTTGCCCCGCGTCGACATCCCGGCGAGCTGGGTGGATTTTGTGGTGGTGGCTGACAAGCCGTTCTACATCGAGCCGCTGTTCACCCGCGACCCGCGCCACATCAAGCCGGTGCATGTGCTGATGGCGATGATGGCGATCCGTGGTATCTACGAAAAACACAACGTGCAGTCGCTCAACCACGGCATTGGTTTCAACACTGCCGCCATCGAGCTGATCCTGCCCACCTACGGTGAATCCCTCGGCCTCAAGGGCAAGATCTGCCGCAACTGGACCCTCAACCCGCACCCAACCCTGATCCCCGCGATTGAAAGCGGCTGGGTCGAAAGCGTGCACTGCTTCGGCACCGAACTGGGCATGGAGAACTACATCGCGGCCCGCCCGGATGTGTTCTTCACCGGCCGCGACGGCTCGATGCGCTCCAACCGGATGGTCTGCCAGCTCGCCGGCCAGTACGCGGTGGACCTGTTTATCGGCGCCACCCTGCAGGTCGACGGCGACGGGCATTCCTCCACCGTGACCCGTGGCCGACTCGCTGGGTTTGGTGGCGCACCGAACATGGGCCACGACCCGCGTGGTCGTCGCCACGGCACCCCGGCATGGCTGGATATGCGCCACGGCGATGCGCCCGAAGCGCTGCTGGAGCGCGGTAAAAAGCTCGTGGTGCAAATGGTCGAGACCTTCCAGGAAGGCGGCAAACCCACGTTCGTCGATACCCTCGACGCCGTGGAAGTGGCACGCAAAAGCGGCATGCCCCTGGCGCCGATCATGATCTACGGCGACGACGTCACCCACCTGCTCACCGAAGAGGGCATCGCCTACCTGTACAAGGCGCGTTCCCTCGAAGAGCGCCAGGCGATGATCGCTGTCGTCGCAGGCGTCACCGCCATCGGCATGCGCCACAACCCTAAAGACACCGCGCGCATGCGCCGCGAAGGCCTGATCGCCTTGCCCGAAGACTTGGGCATCCGCCGCACCGACGCCACCCGCGAGCTGTTGGCCGCCAAGAGCGTGGCCGACCTGGTGGACTGGTCCGGTGGCCTGTACAACCCGCCCGCAAAATTCAGGAGCTGGTAAATGCGCGCCCTCAAACTGCATGAACTCAGCCTCGCGGATCGCCTGGCGGATATCGCCGTCGACGCCTTGATCGATGAGGCCGACCTGTCGCCCAAACCCGCCTTGGTGGACCGGCGTGGCAATGGCGCCCACAGCGATTTGCACCTGGGCCTGATGCACGCCTCGGCGTTGTCGTTGTGGCCGATGTTCAAGGAAATGGCCGAAGCCGCGCTTGAAATGGGTGAGGTCGGTTTGCCGCTGCGCGAAGCCCTCGGGCGTATTGGCCGTGAAGGTGAGCAGGCCATGTTGACCACCACCAATGGCGTAAATACCCATCGCGGCGCGATCTGGGCCCTTGGTTTGCTCACCGCCGCCGCTGCCCTGGAACCCCGCGCCGTCACGCTGACGGCAGCCAAACTGGCGCTGCTCAACGACCGCTACGCCCCGCAGCCCATGAGCCATGGCGCTCAAGTTGCCCAGCGCTACGGCGCACGCGGTGCCCGCGAAGAAGCGCAGCTCGGCTTCCCTTCGGTGGTGCAGCGCGGCCTGCCGCAACTGCACAAAAGCCGCCTGCAGAATGCCGGCGAACAGAACGCACGCCTGGACGCTTTGCTCGCGATCATGACGGACCTGGCGGACACCTGCGTGCTCTACCGCGCTGGCACCGAAGGCCTGCAAACCATGCAACGCGGCGCCCAGGCCGTGCTCGACGCTGGCGGCAGCGCAACCCTCGCCGGGCGTCGCCAACTGCACGCGCTGGACCAGCAACTGCTGGCCCTGAATGCCTCCCCCGGCGGCGCCGCCGACCTGTTGGCCGCCTGCCTGTTTATCGACCGCCTCGACGGAGCGTTGTGATGGAAACCTTATCCTTTGAATTCCCCGCCGGGCAGCCGCCAAAAGGCCGTGCGCTGGTGGGTTGCGTCGGCTCGGGCGACCTGGAAGTGCTGCTGGAACCGGGCACGCCGGGAACCCTGACCATTCAGGTGCAGACCTCAGTGAATGGCGCCGAGCAACGCTGGCAGCATCTGTTCGAGCGCATCTTCCAGGAGCAGACCCCACCGGCCTTGAACATTGATATCCACGACTTCGGCGCCACCCCCGGCGTGGTGCGCCTGCGCCTGGAGCAGGGTTTCGAGGAGATCGGCCATGACTGACTTACTCGCCAAACACAGCTTCGTAGAACTGGGCGCTCGGCAGCGCGCCAAGGCCTTGCTGGACGCAGGTTCCTACCGGGAATTGATCGACCCGTTCCAGCGCGTCATGTCGCCGTGGCTCAGCCGCCAAGGCGTGGTGCCGCAAGCCGATGACGGTGTGGTGATCGCCAAGGGCAGCATCGACGCAAAACCTGTCGTGATTGCCGCCATCGAAGGCAACTACCAGGGTGGCAGCCTCGGTGAAGTGGGCGGCGCGAAAATCGCCGGCGCCCTGGAGCTGGCCGCCGAAGACAACCGCCAAGGCATCCCGACGCGCGCAGTGTTGCTGCTGGAAACCGGTGGCGTACGCCTGCAGGAAGCCAACCTCGGCCTGGCCGCCATCGCGGATATCCACGCGGCAATCGTCGACCTGCGCCAGTACCAGCCGGTGATCGGCGTGGTGGCCGGCAGCGTCGGTTGTTTTGGCGGCATGTCCATCGCCGCCGGGTTGTGCAGTTACCTGGTGGTCACGCGCGAAGCCCGCCTGGGCCTGAATGGCCCGCAAGTGATCGAACAGGAGGCTGGCCTGGAAGAATACGACTCCCGCGACCGGCCTTTCATCTGGAGCCTTACCGGCGGTGAGCAACGCTTCAACAGTGGCTTGGCCGACCGTTACGTGGCGGATGATGTGGCCGCGATTCAACAGACCGTCAGCGCCTTGCTGCAACAAGGCTTGCCCACTCAGCAGCGCAGCCGCCAGGCTGCGTATTACCTGGCGCGCCTGGCCGAACTGGACACCACGGCGCAGATCGATCCGGCGACGGTGCGCGAGCTGTATCAAGGAGAACGCTCATGAGAGGTTTGCAGTGGTTCAACGCATTGAGTGCGGGCGCGACGCCTGTTGAGGGCTTGCCGAACTCTTTGAAAGTCGCCGACGGCCTGTTGGGCGAGCAGGCCGTGCGCTTTATCGCCGTGGTCACTGACGCGCAAAACCGCTTCCCCCGCGCGCGCAACGGCGAAGTCGGTTTGCTCGAAGGCTGGGGCCTGGCCAAGGCGGTGGATGAAGCCATTGCCCAAGGCGACAAGCGCCCCATCATCGCCATCGTCGACGTACCGAGCCAAGCCTATGGCCGGCGCGAAGAAGCCCTCGGCATCCACCAGGCCCTGGCCGCCGCCGCCGACAGCTACGCCCGCGCGCGCCTGGCCGGGCACCCGGTGATTGCACTGCTGGTGGGCAAGGCCATGTCCGGCGCGTTCCTCGCCCACGGCTACCAGGCCAACCGCCTGATCGCCCTGCGTGACCCCGGCGTGATGGTGCACGCCATGGGCAAAGCCTCGGCCGCGCGGGTGACCCTGCGCAGCGTTGAAGAGCTGGAAGCCCTGGCCGCCAGCGTGCCGCCGATGGCCTATGACATCGACAGTTATGCCAGCCTCGGGTTGCTCTGGGAAACGCTCTCGGTGAGCCAGATTGAACAGCCCACGGCAGAGGACGTGGCGCGGGTCAGCGATTGCCTGGTGAGTGCGATCAAGGATATCGGCAGCACCGACTTGAGCGGGCGTTTGGGCGCAACCAACCGTGCAGCCTCCAGCCACGTGCGCCAGCTGCTGCGGGAGCAATGGTGAACGCCCACGATTTGCTCTGGGGCATGACCCCGGAGCATCTGCCTGCCGAGGCGCCGGCCTGGGCAGTCGAGGCGATTGGCGCTGGCCACCCGGTGGTGGTGCGTCGCGCCATCGCCGCGCCGGGCTACGTGGCGGTCGGTGTGCGCGGGCGCTTGCGTGAACAGCGTTTGGCTGCCGAGATGCCCATGGCGGCAGTGCAGCGGCGCGTGACACCCGAAGCGTTGCGCGGTGTGATCTCGCCAAGGGATTTGCCGGCGTTGCGAGCGCTCACAGCCCTGCGGCCAGTGCTGGCGCAGGCGGCGTGGGGCGTCACCGGCAGCGCGGGCTTCGAATTGGCCAGCGGGGTCGAAGCGCTGCACGAGCAGAGTGATCTGGATTTGATTCTGCGCACCCCCGAGCTATTGGCCCGAGGTGATGCAGAAGAGCTGTTGGCGATTCTTGCGGCGGCGGAGTGCGCCGTGGACCTGCAACTGCAAACCCCATTTGGCGCCGTTGCCTTGCGCGAGTGGGCGAGTGGGTCACGTCGCGTGCTGCTCAAAACCGCCCGCGGTGCGCACCTGGTGCTCGACCCCTGGCAGGCCGTGGCATGAGCAGCCTGCTGGTGTTCCCAGGGCAGGGCGCCCAACGGCCGGGCATGCTCCAGGCGTTGCCGGCCGAGGTGTTGGAGCAGGCCAGCGAGGCGCTGGGTGAAGACGTTCGAGCCTTGGATTCGGCTGAGGCCCTGGCGAATACCCGCGCGGTACAACTGTGCCTGTTGATCGCCGGGGTGGCCCACGCCCGCCTGCTGCAACACACTCCGGATTACGTCGCGGGCCTGTCCATCGGTGCCTACCCGGCGGCGGTGATCGCCGGTGCGCTGGGCTTCAACGACGCCATCCAGCTCGTCAGCCTGCGCGGCGAGCTGATGCAAAACGCTTTTCCACAGGGCTACGGCATGACCGCTCTGATCGGCCCTGAGTTATCCACCGTCGAACGCTTGCTGGCCGACATACACAGCGCTGAAACCCCGGTGTACCTGGCCAATATCAATGCCGACAACCAGACCGTCATCGCCGGCAGCGACGCGGCGATGAAGCGTGTCGCCGAGCGCATCAAGGGCAACGGCATCGCCAAGCGCCTGGCCGTCAGCGTGCCGTCCCATTGCGCGTTGCTGGAGCAACCGGCCCAGGCCCTGGCGCAGGCCTTCGTGCCGCTCAAGGCGCCGCGCATCACCTACCTGAGCAGCACCCGCGCGCGGCCTGTCCACAACCCCGAGCAATTGCGCGACGACCTGGCCTTCAACATGTGCCGCGTCGTCGACTGGCGCGGCACTGTGCAAAGCGCCTACGAGCGCGGTGTGCGTCTGCAAATCGAACTGCCTCCGGGCAGTGTGCTCACCGGCCTGTCACGCCGGGTGTTTGAACAAGGCACCGTGATCGCCTGCGAAGGCGCACGCCTGGACACCTTGCAGGCCCTGCTGCAAGAGGAGGAACGCCGCCACCGATAAAGCACCACCCAAGGCTTTCGAAGCACAAAAACAACAATTTCGATCGAGCACTTTGAGGACAACAACAATGATTATTTACGGTGTGGCATTGCTGGCGATCTGCACGCTCGCAGGCGTGATCATGGGCGACATGCTTGGCGTGTTGCTGGGCGTCAAATCCAACGTGGGCGGGGTGGGCATCGCCATGATCCTGCTGATCTGCGCGCGCCTGTGGATGCAAAAGCGCGGCGGCATGACCAAGGAGTGCGAAATGGGCGTCGGCTTCTGGGGCGCCATGTACATCCCCGTGGTGGTGGCGATGGCCGCGCAACAAAACGTGGTCACCGCGCTCCACGGCGGTCCGGTTGCGGTACTCGCGGCCATCGGTTCGGTGGTGGTGTGTGGTTGCACCATTGCCCTGATCAGCCGTACCCACAAGGGCGAACCGTTGCCCGATGAAGAGCCGCTGATCGTGCCAGTGGGAGGTCGCTGATATGTGGGAACTCATTGAAAAAGGGTTGGAGCATAACGGCCTGATCACCGCGTTTGCCTTCGTCGGTGTGGTGATGTGGATTTCTGTGGTGTTGTCCAAACGCCTCACATTCGGACGTATTCATGGCTCGGCGATTGCCATTGTTATCGGCCTGGTCCTGGCCTGGGTCGGCGGCACCGTGACTGGCGGGCAGAAGGGCCTGGCCGACCTGGCACTGTTCTCCGGCATCGGCCTGATGGGCGGTGCGATGCTGCGTGACTTCGCCATTGTCGCCACGGCGTTTGAGGTGCAAGCCACCGAAGCGCGCAAGGCTGGGATGATTGGCGTGGTTGCGCTGCTGCTGGGCACGATCCTGCCGTTTATCGTCGGTGCGAGCATGGCCTGGGTGTTCGGTTATCGCGATGCCGTCAGCATGACCACTATCGGTGCGGGCGCCGTGACGTACATCGTCGGCCCGGTGACCGGTGCGGCCATTGGCGCGACGTCGGACGTGATGGCGCTGTCGATTGCCACCGGGTTGATCAAGGCGATTCTGGTGATGGTCGGCACGCCGGTCGCGGCGCGCTGGATGGGCTTGGATAACCCGCGTTCGGCCATGGTGTTTGGTGGCTTGGCCGGTACGGTGAGTGGGGTGACGGCGGGGCTGGCGGCGACGGATCGGCGGTTGGTGCCGTATGGCGCGCTGACGGCGACGTTCCATACCGGGCTTGGGTGTTTGCTTGGGCCTTCGTTGCTGTACTTCATTGTGCGCGGGATCGTTGGCTAGTTTTGGGAGTGGTGTTGGCTGGTTGGGCCTCATGGGGGCAAGCCCCCTCCCACATTTTGAATTGCGAACACATTCAAGTGTGGGAGGGGCGGTGCGACGATTCGACTTGCCCCCGATGGCGGTCTCAGACCTGCCGATTGGCATACATCCGACACTCCGCCAACAAAGCGAGCAAATTCGGATCGCGCTCCTTGGCCTTCAAGAACACCACGCCAATATGCTGCTGCAACCGATACCTGGGTTGCAGCGGTATCAGCTTCACGCGGTTCTCATACACCGCCGCAATCCTCCCCGGCAGCAATGCATAGCCCACCCCCGAACTGACCATGCTCAGCAGCGTGAAGATGTCGTTGACCTGCATCGCCACCTTGGGCTCGAACCCCGCCTGCTTGAACACCCGATTGCCGTCCTGGTGCGTGGCGAAGCCTTGGGTGAGGGTGATGAACGTGGCGTCGCGCACGTCGGCCAGGTCGATCTGCTGCTCGCGGTCAAAGGGTGAGTCGGCCGGGGTGGCCAGGAAGATATCGTCGGAAAACAGCGCGATCTGTTCGCAGTCGGGGTCGTTGGCGTGCTCATCCAGGGAGATCAGGATCGCGTCGACTTCCATGTTCTTGAGCTTGTAGAGCAGGTCGAAGTTGGAGCCCAGGATCAGGTCGATATTGAGCTCGCTGCGGCGGATTTTCAGGCCCATGATCAATTGCGGCACGGTCTTGACCGTCAGCGAATACAACGAGCCCAGTTTGAAACGCTCAGCGGAAAAACCGGCGGCTTCGCGGGTCAGGCGTACGCTGTCGACCACGTCGGCGACCAGTTTTTGCGCGCGTTCTTCCAGCACGTAGGCGCTTTCCAGCGGGGTGAGGTTGCGCCCTTCGTGTTTGAACAGCGGGCAGCGCAGGGCGTTTTCCAGGGAGTGGATGGCGCGGTGCACGCTGACGTTGCTGGTTTGCAGCTCGGCGGCGGCGCGGGCCAGGTTGCCGGTGCGCATGAACGCCAGGAAGATTTCAAGTTTCTTGAGGGTAAATTCTTCGTCGATCAGCATGGCCGTGGGCTCTTGTTCGAATGCGCTCGATTGTGCCCGCAAAACCGTTTGGCGTCCTCGGAACGTCACAAGCCGCTTGCACTCTTATGCGCAAGGTTGGACGCTTGCCAACCAGTGCTTAACGGTTACAGGAGGTCAGTGACAGATGTACCACGGGGAACGATTCAACGCCTGGAGCCATTTGCTCGGTGCAGTCGCGGCGTGTATTGGCGCCGTGTGGATGCTGGTGGTCGCGAGCCTGGACGGCAGCCCTTGGAAGATCGTCAGCGTGGCGATTTATGGCTTTACGCTGATGGTGCTGTACAGCGCGTCCACCGTGTACCACAGCGTGCGCGGGCGGCGAAAAGAGATCATGCAGAAGGTCGATCACTTTTCGATTTACCTGTTGATCGCCGGCAGCTACACACCCTTCTGCCTGGTGACGCTGCGCGGGCCGTGGGGCTGGACGTTGTTCGGGATTGTCTGGGGGCTGGCGGTGATCGGCATCCTGCAAGAAATCAAGCCGCGTTCCGAGGCGCGCATCCTGTCGATCGTGATCTACGCGGTGATGGGCTGGATCGTGCTGGTGGCGGTCAAACCGCTGATCGCCGCACTGGGTACGGCGGGGTTCACCTGGCTGGCCTCGGGCGGGGTGCTGTACACCGTTGGCATTATCTTTTTTGCCCTGGAGGACCGTTTGCGGCACTCCCATGGGATCTGGCATTTGTTTGTGATCGGCGGCAGCCTGCTGCATTTTGTGGCGATCATGCACTACGTGCTCTAACAGACCACGCAATTCAAAATGTGGGAGCGGGCTTGCTCGCGAAGGCGGTGGGTCAGTTACAGATGTACTGGCTGACACACCGCTTTCGCGAGCAAGCCCGCTCCTACATTTGATCCTCGTAGTTTTGAAAGTCCGATTTTTACAGGCGTTCCAGTTGCTCGCGGGCGTGGTTGCCGAAAATCTCCAGTAGCTTGGCCAGCATATGCGGCGGCGGCTCATCGGCGCGGGTCAGGGCATACAGGGTGATCGGCAGCGGCGGCGTGAGGGTGCGGATGCGCGTGGTGGCCGTTGAGGCGCCGAGGGCGGTGAAGGGATCTATCACCGTGAGGCCGGCGCCGGACTCCACCATCGCGCGGGCCAGGGAATAGGTTTGCACCGAAAGGGTCACCCTTGGTGGCGGATCGACGTTTTCCAGGTAGCTGTCGAGTTTTGCTGCCAGCGGGTCGGCGCTGGAAAGACCAATCAGCGGCGCGCCCGCCAGATCAGTCAAGGGCAGGGGGCTGCTCAGCTCGGCTTCGGACCAATAGCCTTTGGATGCCAACGCCACCAACACACCGTTGGCCAGCACCTGCGTGGTCAACCCCGGATGGCCGGAGAAGTTGAGCGTCAGCGCCAGGTCAATCTCACGCATCAGCAGCTTGTGCACCAGCTCGCGGCTGTGGTCGCTGGACAGCTCGCAGGCCATGTCCGGGTAGTCGCGCTTCCACTCCAGGATTGCCGGCGGCAGCAGCGAAAGCGCGAGTGCCGGGATCGCGCCGATGCGCACACTCTGGCCCGGTTCACGGCGCAGGCTCTTGGCCAGGCGCCTTACGCCTTGCAGGCTCGCGGTGACTTTCTCGACTTCGCTTTCCAGTGCCAGCGCCTCTGGCGTGGGCTGCAGCTTGCCGCGCACCCGCAGGAACAGCGGGAATCCCAGCTGCAACTCGGCGTGCTGCAACACCTTGGTGACCGCTGGTTGCGACACATGCAACAACTGCGCGGCGGCGCTGATGGAGCCGGTTTGGCGGATGGCCTGGAAGATCTCGATATGACGCAAGCGCATGGCAAGTCCATAACCTTTGTTTATAGGTGACCCATCTTTATTGATTGTCGCGGGCCTGTCACCTGCCCCTAGGCTTGAGGCCTCAGGATTCAGTGGCAGGTGAAAAAGGATGGTGCACATCATCGGCGGTGGGGTAATCGGCTTGGCCAGCGCATACGCGTTGGTGCGTGCAGGCCATGAGGTGACTGTGATCGAGGCACGCGACACCTTGGGCAGCGAAACCAGTTTCGCCAACGGCGGACAATTGTCCTATCGCTACGTGGCGCCGCTGGCCGACGCCGGGGTGCCGCTGCAAGCCATTGGCTGGCTGCTGCGCGGTGACTCGCCGCTGAAGCTGCGCCCGCGCCTCGATCGCCAGCAATGGCGCTGGATGGCGGCCTTTCTCGGTGCCTGCCGTGGCTCGGTGAACCAGCGCAATGCCGCTCACCTGCTGCGCCTGTCCGCCCTGAGCCAGACGACCTTGGCGCAATGGCGAGCGTGCGATGGCCTGGAGGGTTTCGACTGGCGGCGCAACGGCAAGCTGGTGACGTTTCGCCATGCGGCCACCTTTGAACGTGCGCGCCACAAGGTCACGGACAGGGTCTGCCAGCAGGTGCTATCCGCCGCCGAGTGCATACAGCTGGAACCGGCGTTGACCGGCGGGGGATTTGTCGGCGGCATTTACACGCCGACTGAAGAAGTGGCGGATTGTCATGCCTTCTGCCAGCGAATCGCGGCGTGGCTGGAGGCGTCCGGGCGTTGCACGTTTTTGCTCGGGCGCAAGGTCACCGGCATTCGCCAGGCCGAGGGTGCCGTGCAGGCCGTCGTCTTGGGCGATGAGGTGATGCCGGTCGAGCACCTGGTGCTGGCGGCCGGGTATCGCAGCGCCGAGCTGGGTGTGCGGTTGCCGCTGTACCCGCTCAAGGGCTACAGCCTCAGCGTGCCGATTGGCGCACAGCACCAGGCGCCGAGCGTGAGCATCACCGACTACGATCGCAAGATCGTCTATGCGCGTATCGGCGAGCAGCTGCGGGTAGCGGCGATGGTGGATATCGTCGGCTTCGACGCCAGCCTTGAACCCAAGCGCCTGGCGCTGATGAAACGCCAGGCACTGGAGACGTTTCCTCTGGCGGGCGATTACGCCCATGCGGTGGAATGGGCCGGAATGCGCCCGGCCACCCCGACCGGCGTGCCGCTGATTGGTGCCAGTGTCTATCGCAACCTGTGGCTGAACCTGGGCCACGGCGCCCTCGGTTTTACACTGGCGTGCGGCAGCGGCCAGCTGTTGGCGCAGTTGATCGGTCGGCAGACGCCCTCCATTGATATGCAGGGCTTGGCGCCTGGGCGGGGCAGGGCTTAGAAATCGCCCCACAGCTGTTGGGCCACGGCCAGTGCCACCACGGGTGCTGTTTCGGTTCGCAATACCCGAGGGCCGAGGCGCGCGGCATGAAAGCCGGCGTCTTGGGCGACGTGGACTTCAGTGTCGGTCAGCCCGCCTTCAGGCCCGATCAGGAAGGCCAGGCTTGATGGCTTCGCATGGCTGACCATTGGCTCGGCCACTGGGTGCAGCACCAGCTTCAAATCCGCCTCGGTCTGCTTCAGCCAGTCGGCCAACAGCAACGGTGGATGAATGACCGGCACCGTCGAACGCCCGCATTGCTCACACGCGCTGATTGCCACCTGGCGCCAGTGCAGCAAGCGTTTGTCGGCGCGTTCGTCCTTGAGGCGTACTTCGCAGCGCTCGCTGAAAATCGGCGTGATCGCATTGACGCCAAGCTCGGTGGCCTTCTGGATCGCCCAGTCCATGCGTTCGCCCCGGGACAGGCCCTGGCCGAGGTGGATATGCAGCGGCGATTCGGTCTGGCCCGCGAAACTCTGCGTGAGTTGCACGCTGACGCGTTTTTTACCGACTTCCAGCAAGCTGCCGAGAAACTCCTGGCCGGAGCCGTCGAACAACTGCACGGCGTCGCCTTCGACCATGCGCAACACACGGCTGATGTAATGCGCCTGGGCTTCGGGCAACTCATGGTCGCCGAGGCTCAGCGGGGTGTCGGTGAAAAAGCGGGACAGTCTCATTTCTGTTCTCTGGAAAATGTACGAAGCCTATGGGGCTTGCTGACTAATCGTGGCGAGCGGGCTTGCCCGCGTTGGGCTGCGAAGCGGCCCCAAAACCGGCTATCGCGTTTTATCTGGCGGATTGCGGTGCACTCGCTGGGGCTGCTGCGCAGCCCAACGCGGGCAAGCCCGCTCGCCACAAACGCGTGTCTAGCCGGGGTCGCGGAAGTCTGGGTGGAAGTCCTTAGGCACTGCAACACTCACGCTGCTATTGGTGGCGATATCGATGCCTTCGCTGGCGACTTCGGCGAGGAAGTCGATCTGCTCCGGGGTAATCACATACGGCGGCAGGAAATACACCACACTGCCCAAGGGCCGCAACAGTGCGCCGCGCTCCAGGGCATGCTCGAACACCTTGAGGCCCCGGCGTTCCTGCCACGGGTAAGCAGTCTTGGTGGCTTTGTCCTGAACCATCTCGATGGCCAGCACCATGCCGGTCTGGCGTACTTCCGACACGTGCGGGTGGTCCACCAGGTGCGCGGTGGCGGTGGCCATGCGCTGGGCCAGGGCCTTGTTGTTCTCGATGACGTTGTCTTCTTCGAAAATATCCAGGGTCGCCAACGCCGCCGCGCACGCCAGCGGGTTGCCGGTGTAGCTGTGGGAGTGCAGGAAGGCGCGCAGGGTCGGGTAGTCGTCGTAGAAGGCGTCGTACACGTCATCGGTGGTGACCACTGCCGCCAGCGGCAGGTAACCGCCGGTCAAGGCCTTGGACAGGCACAGGAAGTCCGGGCGGATACCCGCCTGTTCACAGGCGAACATGCTGCCGGTGCGGCCGAAGCCTACGGCGATTTCGTCGTGGATCAGGTGCACGCCGTAGCGGTCGCAGGCCTCGCGCAGCAGTTTGAGGTACACCGGGTGGTACATGCGCATGCCGCCGGCGCCCTGGATCAGCGGCTCGACGATCACCGCGGCGACCGTGTCGTGGTGCTCGGCGAGGGTTTGCTCCATGGCCAGGAACATCGTGCGCGAGTGTTCTTCCCAGCTCATGCCGTCGGGGCGCAGGTAGCAATCGGGGCTGGGCACCTTGATGGTGTCGAGCAGGAGTGCCTTGTAGGTTTCGGTAAACAGCGGCACGTCGCCCACCGACATCGCGGCGATGGTTTCGCCGTGGTAGCTGTTGGTCAGGGTGACAAAGCGCTTTTTGTTCGGCAGGCCACGGTTGAGCCAGTAGTGGAAACTCATCTTGAGCGCGACTTCGATGCACGACGAGCCGTTGTCGGCATAGAAGCAACGGGTCAGGCCCTCGGGCGTCATCTTGACCAGGCGCTCGGACAGCTCGATCACCGGCTGGTGGCTGAAGCCTGCGAGGATCACGTGCTCCAGTTGGTCGACCTGGTCCTTGATACGCTGGTTGATGCGCGGGTTGGCGTGGCCGAAGACGTTGACCCACCACGAGCTGACGGCGTCGAGGTAGCGCTTGCCTTCGAAGTCTTCCAGCCATACGCCTTCGCCGCGCTTGATCGGGATCAGCGGCAGTTGCTGGTGGTCTTTCATCTGGGTGCAGGGATGCCACAGCACCGCGAGGTCGCGTTGCATCCACTGGTTGTTCAAGCCCATCGGTGATCTCCTCGAAGCGGTCCTGCGACCTGCGCAGGCGAAACAATCGCGCAAGCCTATGCAATGGGCGGCTGTGTCACAACCCATGAGGGTTGAATTAGCCGTAAACACAGGACGGTCTGTCACGTTTTGTAGGAATGGCCCTTAATCCATTGTTAACGTACTCTGCATAATCTCTTGATCGTATTTCTCGATATTTCAAAGCGAAATTTTCGGCTTTAATTCGATAGGTAAATCGCTAGTCTTGGGCACAGTTCTTACAGGATCTTGGGAATGCAGCTACAGAACTCACCAGCCCGTTATGGTTGGATAAGCGTTATTTTGCACTGGGGCGTGGCGCTGGCGGTGTTCGGTTTGTTCGGCCTCGGCCTGTGGATGGTCGGCCTCGACTATTACGACGGCTGGCGCAAACATGGGCCGGAATTACACAAGAGCATTGGCATCACGCTCTTCGCCGTCATGCTCGTGCGTATTGTCTGGCGTCTGGTCAGTCCGCCGCCGCCGCCCCTTGCCAGCTACAGCCGCATGACCCGCATCGGTGCCGCATTTGGCCATGCGTTCCTTTATCTCGGGCTGTTTGCCGTGATGATCGCCGGTTACCTGATTTCCACCGCAGACGGTGTCGGTATCCCGGTGTTTGGCCTGTTTGAAATTCCTGCCGTGGTTTCCGGTCTACCGGACCAGGCAGACACCGCCGGTCTGGTGCACTTGTACCTGGCCTGGGTGTTGGTGGTCTTCGCCGGTTTGCACGGCGTGGCCGCGTTGAAACACCACTTTATCGATCGTGACGCGACCCTCACGCGAATGCTGGGGCGCAAAGCCTGATGTTCAACCTCGACTCACAAGGAATAGAAAGCATGTTGAAAAAGACACTCGCTGCTCTGGCACTCGGTACCGCCCTGCTGTCCGCAGGTCAGGTGATGGCTGCTGACTACAAGATCGACAAGGAAGGCCAGCACGCCTTCATCGACTGGAAAATCAGCCACCTGGGCTACAGCTACATCCACGGTACCTTCAAGGACTGGGATGGTACTTTCAGCTGGGATGCCGCCAAGCCAGAGGCCAGCAAAATCGCGGTCGACGTGAAAACCGCCAGCTTGTGGTCGAACCACGCAGAGCGTGACAAGCACATCGCCAGCAAAGATTTCCTGGACGTTGCCAAGTTCGCCGATGCCAAGTTCGTATCGACTTCGGTTAAATCCACCGGCGAGAAAACCGCTGACGTGACCGGCGACCTGACCTTCCACGGCGTGACCAAGCCTGTGGTCTTCAAGGCTACTTTCAACGGTGAAGGCAAAGACCCATGGGGCGGCGAACGTGCTGGCTTCAACGCCAAAACCACGCTTAACCTGAACGACTTCGGCATCAAAGGCCCAGGCCCGTCTTCCCAGACTGTGGACCTGGACATCTCGCTGGAAGGTGTTAAGGCGAAGTAATTTTCGCTGGCTGGATAAAAAACCGGATCCAAGGATCCGGTTTTTTTGGTCTGTGCAAAACCTCTGGCAAGGGAGCTTGCTGTGGTAATGAGGCCTTTTGTGGCGAGCGAGCTTGCTCGCGTTGGGTCGCGAAGCGGCCCCAAAACCTGGCAACTCGGTATGGCTGAATAAACGCGGTGGCCCTGAAAGGGGCTGCTGCGCAGCCCAACGCGAGCAAGCTCGCTCGCCACAATAAGCTCGTTTGCCACAACAAGCTCGCTGGCTACAGAAGGCGCGTTTGCTGCAACAAGCTTCATGGGCTGGAGCGTTGCTTGGACGACCCAACAAAAATGCCCCGTATCTTTCGATACGGGGCATTTTCTATGGCGCTTTGAAACTCAGCGGTTGCGGGTCAGCAGCGCTGGTTTCTCACCACGAGGACGGCCTGGCAGTTGATCCAACTGCTCGGGTGTCGGGAAGCGGTCAGCTTTCGACTCCTTGTGGATGATTTTCGGCGCCGGGCCACCACGTGGGTTCTGCACGGCTGGCTCGGACAGGCGCGGCTGGTCGTCGCGAGCTGGGCGGCGGTTGTTGCTGCGCGAGTCTTCGCGACGCGCCTGGCCGTCTCGCGGGGCGCCATTGCGCGGGCCGCTGCGTTTGGCCGGTGGGGTGCCGGTGGTGCCGCCGCTGCTGTTGCGCGGGCCGTTCTGACGACCGCCCTGTGGCTGGCCGCCACGTGGGGCGCCGCTGCCGGTGCCTGCGCCCTGGGCTGGAGCACCTGGACGGCGACCACGGCCCTGGGCCGGCTTGGCCTGGGGCACGTAGTCGACGCGGTTGCCGAAGTTATCCACGTCGTCATCGAGGAACTCGTCCGGGGCGCGGTCAGCGGCGGCGCGTGGTGGCTGGCTCGGCTGGCGCTGTTCGCGGGCCGGAGTGCCTTCACGGGGTTTTTGCTCGCGGGCCGGGCGTTCGCCACGGCCGTTGGTTGGCGCTTTGTCTTTGCCGCCCTTGTCCTTGCCTTTGTCGCGACGACCACCGCCACCACCGCCGCCGTTCGGGCCATCGCCCTTGGGACCGCGTGGGTTGCGTGGGTTACGCACGTCCGGACGCTCGCGCGCTTCAGGCTTCTCGGCCTCCACGGCGCTGGCATCGAAGCCCATCAGGTCGCCGTCGGCGATTTTCTGCTTGGTCATGCGCTCGATGCTTTTCAGCAGTTTTTCTTCGTCCGGTGCGACCAGGGAAATGGCCTCACCCGAACGACCGGCACGGCCGGTACGGCCGATACGGTGTACGTAGTCTTCGTCGACGTTTGGCAGCTCGAAGTTGACCACGTGTGGCAATTGGTCGATATCCAGGCCGCGGGCGGCGATATCGGTAGCCACCAGAATGCGCACGGAGCCGGCCTTGAAGTCAGCCAGGGCCTTGGTGCGCGCGTTCTGGCTCTTGTTGCCGTGGATGGCGACGGCGGTAAGGCCGTGCTTGTCCAGGTACTCGGCCAGGCGGTTGGCGCCGTGCTTGGTACGGGTGAACACCAATACCTGTTCCCAGGCGCCGGCGGTGATCAGGTGCGCCAGCAGCGCACGCTTGTGGCTGGCGGCCAGGCGGAATACGCGCTGTTCGATACGCTCGACCGTGGTGTTCGGCGGCGTGACTTCGATGCGCTCAGGGTTGTGCAGCAGCTTGCCGGCCAGGGCAGTGATGTCCTGGGAGAACGTTGCCGAGAACAGCAGGTTCTGGCGTTTGGCCGGGAGGCGTGCGAGGACCTTTTTCACGTCATGCACAAAGCCCATGTCGAGCATGCGGTCGGCTTCGTCCAGCACGAGGATTTCCACGTGGGACAGGTCGACACTGCCTTGGCCGCACAGGTCGAGCAAGCGACCGGGGCAGGCTACCAGCACGTCAACACCACGGGACATGGCCTGAACCTGTGGGTTCATGCCGACGCCGCCGAAGATGCAGGCGCTGACGAACTTCAAGTCGCGGGCATACAGCTTGAAGCTGTCGTGCACTTGCGCAGCGAGTTCGCGGGTGGGGGTCAGGACCAGTACGCGCGGTTGGCGCGGGCCGTGACGCTGGGATTTGTCCGGGTGACCATTGGGGAACAACCGCTCCAGAATCGGGAGGGCGAAGCCGCCGGTTTTACCAGTACCTGTCTGAGCCGCAACCATCAGGTCGCGACCTTGCAACACGGCGGGAATGGCCCGCTGTTGCACCGGAGTAGGCTCGGTATAGCCCGCTGCCTCGATGGCGCGGACTAAAGCCTCGGAGAGACCGAGGGAAGCAAAGGACATGAGTAATCCTGTTTTAGTTAGGGCTTGGCCCAAAGGGATAATCTTGCCGGGCGCGAATGACGCTTAGGGGAGCGCAATCCCGTCCGGTCCTGCTGCGTCTGGCGGGCACTCCACCGGCTCGCGCGGGGCTGAAAGCTGCGCTGTAGCGGGGTTGGGTGCCTTTTTCAAGACCTCAGCGGCCGGGCGTAAGCCTGGCGGGAAGGCCGGAGTATAACAGAGCATTCACTGCGCGCTGCTTTCCTGCTGCTCAACGGTGACTTCTGTGGCCGTAATGGCTTGGATCCCGCCATATTTGGCGCTCAAGGCGGCGTAGGCCGGTTCTTGTTTGAAGCGTTTGAGTTCGGCGGCAAAGCGCTGCACCAGCAGGTCCATGCCCGCGCCACGGCGTACGGCAAGAAACTGCGGCTGACGACTGACCACCAGCGGCGCCTGGCTGACCTTGCCCTGCAGGCCCATGGCCTTGATCACATGCTGGCCGACGCGGCGGTCGGTGATCACCAGGTCAATGCGGCCCAGCATCAATTTGCCAAAGTTGGCCTCGTGGCTGGGCGCCGCTTCGCGGTTGAACAGGGCAGAGTCGCTGAAGGGTTCGCCATACAGGTAGCCCGGCGAGGTGCCCACGCTTAGGCCGCGCAGGTCGCCCAGCTGTCGGGCGGGATGGGGGCGCTCGTTGGCGTAGAACAGCACGAATTCCACTTGCGACAGCGGTTCGCTGGGGTAAAGCAGCAAGGCGTCACGGTCATGGCTGTGGAAAATATCCAGCGCGCCGTCGGCCTGGCCCTGTTCAAGCATGGCCAGGCAGCGCTTCCAGGGCAGGAATTGCCATTGCACCTCGACCCCCAGGCGCTGGAACACGATTACCGTGGTTTCGTAGTCCAGCCCCTGCATGGCGCCACGTTCGTCATACACGTAGGGCGCCCAGGGCTCGGTGACAATGCGCAATTTCTCGCCATAAGCGGCCAGGCTAAGGCAAGTAAAGAGGGCAGCGGTCGCAAGCTTGAGAAGGACAGGCATGCCCTGAGATTACGACGCTCCTGCCTTAAAGAGAAGCTCTGGCGCACGCCTCTTGGGGCGACACTATTTTGTCTGCGAAGCCATCAGGTGTTCGTAGATGGCTGCACGCCGCTCGCCGAGAATCAGGCGCACCATGGGGTTGGCGAACCAGTGCTCCAGTTGGTGGGCATCCACCGGGCTTTTCTGGCGCTCTTCCTGGTTCTGCCGTGCCTTGTCCCACCAAACCGGGCCACAGGCCTGGTCGAACTCATTCTCGTGCTCGTAGCAGCCGTAGAGAATCTCGCGGATGAACTGCTGTTTGCGTTTGGGCAGGGCCAGGGTGATCAGCTTGTACATCAGGCGTTGCGGGCGCGGCGGGCGCGGCAGGTGGGCGGAAACCTTGCGTGTGTCGGCCAGTGCCTGGGGGCTGACAGGGGCGGCGGCATGCTTGGTCACCCACGCCTTGACCTTGGCCCGGAACAGCTGCTTGCGGCTCCAGTAATGGTGGATCAGGTCGGGGCACTGGCGCACGTTGACGGTACGGTACGCCGCCACCGACAGGCAGAACTCTTCCAGGGTGTAGGCACCCTGGGCCAGGCTGAAGACTTCGTCCATCAGCTCGATCGAGCGGTCGAGCAGGTGCGCGTCCTGCCGGGTCAGGCCGATCACGCCGGAGTTGAGCAGCCACATCTCGTCGTCGGCCAGGCCGCGCTCGGCCAAGTACGTGGCCAGCGCTTCATACAGCACGCTTTCGCGGTTATCGCCGTACTTGGCGTGGAAGGCGTTGCACAGCAATGTGCCAGGCGCTACGCGTTCGAACAGCGCCATCGGCGAATCGTGGAAGAACGTGTCAGTGTCGATCAGCAGTGCCTTTTCCGCTGTTTCCAGCACGTTGCGCAACAGCACGTGCTTGGTGCGGAAATGGTAGCCATGGGGCTCGCTCCAGGCTTTGCGCGTGGCCTCGTCCAGCGTATGGACCTGCACAGGCAGGCCGGCGTAGGGCGCCGGGTTGTCACTGAACACCTGGATGTCCAGCGGCATGTCCTGGGTGCCACCCAGTTGGGCCAGGGCACTGGCGATGCTGAATACCGCTTCCTGATGATAGGTCTCGGCGCCGAATACCAGGTAAACCAGCTGCGGGCGGGGAGTCGGGGTCGCTGTATTCATCTACTGCTGGTTTCCATTCCGGGGGGATGTGAACAAAAAAAGCCCCCGTATAAACGAGGGCCTGATGCAGCTTGAACAGGCCTCAGCGCGGCAGCTTGAGGTTGTTCCAGATGGCAAGGCTCGGTTCAGCCTGGTTCAGGGTATAGAAGTGCAACCCAGGTGCGCCACCTTGCAACAATTCTTCACACATTTTGCTGATGACCTGTTCGCCGAACGCCTGGATGCTCTTGACGTCGTCGCCATAGGCTTCCAGTTGCTTGCGCACCCAGCGTGGGATCTCGGCACCGCAGGCGTCGGAAAAGCGCGCCAGCTTGCTGTAGTTGGTGATCGGCATGATGCCCGGCACGATCGGGATGTTCACACCCATGGCCCGTACACGCTCGACGAAGTAGAAGTAGCTGTCGGCGTTGAAGAAGTACTGGGTGATTGCGCTGTCGGCACCGGCGTTGGCCTTGCGCACGAAGTTCTGCAGGTCGTCTTCGAAGTTGCGCGCCTGGGGGTGCATCTCCGGGTAAGCCGCCACTTCGATATGGAAGTGATCGCCGCTTTCTTCACGGATGAAGCTCACCAGGTCATTGGCGTAGCGCAGCTCGCCGCTGGCCATGCCCATGCCGGACGGCAGGTCGCCACGCAGGGCGACGATGCGTTTGATGCCGGCTTGTTTGTATTGGGTCAGCAGGCCGCGCAGGTCGTCCTTGCTGTCGCCCACGCACGACAAGTGCGGAGCGGCGGGAACTTTGACTTCACTTTCCAGCTGCAACACGGTGTTGATCGTGCGATCACGGGTCGAGCCGCCGGCGCCGTAGGTGCAAGAAAAGAAGTCGGGGTTGTAGCTGGCCAACTGCTTTGCAGTTGCCATCAGTTTTTCATGCCCAGCATCGGTCTTGGTCGGGAAGAACTCGAAGCTGTAGCGACGGTCTTGGGACATGGTAATACCCTTTGAAGCTCAGAATACCGAAGTGTGTACACCGTCAATGTGGGAGCGTGCTTGCTCGCGAAAGCGGTGACTCAGTCAACATTTACGGTGACTGACACACCGCTTTCGCGAGCAAGCACGCTCCCACACAGAAGCCCGCTCCACAGGGGGAGCGGGCAACGGGCCGATCAGTAGCGGTAAGCGTGCGGCTTGAACGGACCTTCGACGGTCACGCCGATGTAGTCGGCCTGGGTCTTGGTCAGTTGAGTCACTACGCCGCCGAAGCCGCGGACCATCTCCAGGGCCACTTCTTCGTCGAGTTTCTTAGGCAGTACTTCTACGGTCAGGCGCTCGGCTTTCTGGGCAGGCGACAGGTCGGCGTATTTCTGGCCGAACAGGAAGATCTGCGCCAGTACCTGGTTGGCGAACGAACCATCCATGATGCGGCTTGGGTGACCAGTGGCGTTGCCCAGGTTAACCAGACGGCCTTCGGCCAGCAGGATCAGGTAGTCATCGTTCTGCGGGTCGAAATCACCAGCGCCGGTACGGTGAACCTTGTGTACCTGTGGCTTCACTTCTTCCCATGCCCAGTTCTTGCGCATGAAAGCGGTGTCGATTTCGTTGTCGAAGTGACCGATGTTGCAGACTACTGCGCGCTTTTTCAGGGCAGCGAGCATGTTGGCGTCGCAGACATTCACGTTACCGGTGGTGGTCACGATCAGGTCGATCTTGCCCAGCAGGGCCTTGTCGACGCTGGCGGCGGTGCCGTCATTGACGCCATCGATGAATGGCGAAACCACTTCGAAACCGTCCATGCAGGCTTGCATGGCGCAGATCGGGTCTACTTCGGAGACTTTAACGATCATGCCTTCCTGACGCAGCGACTGGGACGAACCCTTGCCCACGTCACCGTAGCCGATGACCAGCGCTTGCTTGCCCGACAGCAGGTGGTCGGTGCCGCGCTTGATGGCATCGTTCAGGCTGTGACGGCAGCCGTACTTGTTGTCGTTCTTGCTCTTGGTCACCGAGTCGTTGACGTTGATGGCCGGGATTTTCAGCTCGCCCTTGGCCAGCATGTCCAGCAGGCGGTGTACGCCGGTGGTGGTTTCTTCGGTCACGCCGTGGACGCGGTCGAGGATCTGCGGGTACTTCTTGTGCAGCAGCTCGGTCAGGTCGCCGCCGTCGTCGAGGATCATGTTGGCATCCCAAGGCGCGCCATCCTTGAGGATGGTTTGCTCCAGGCACCACTCGTACTCTTCTTCGGTCTCGCCTTTCCAGGCGAATACCGCGATACCGGCAGCAGCAATAGCAGCAGCGGCCTGGTCTTGAGTCGAGAAGATGTTGCAGGACGACCAACGTACTTCGGCACCCAGGGCAACCAGGGTTTCGATCAGCACGGCGGTCTGAATGGTCATGTGGATGCAGCCGAGGATCTTGGCGCCTTTGAGCGGCTGCTCAGCGGCGTACTTGCGGCGCAGACCCATCAGGGCAGGCATTTCGGATTCGGCGATAAAGGTTTCGCGACGGCCCCAGGCGGCGAGGGACATGTCGGCGACTTTGTAGTCGGTGAAATCTGCAGGCGTGTTGACAGCGCTCATGAAGAGCCTCCATTCGTAGTGTGCGAATGGGCGCCGTTGTGCGTTTAGTATCCAGCTGTGTAACCAGGCCGGACAACGCCCCATCCGAGCCTGACAGGTTGAACCTGCTGCAGCGCCCCTCGGACAGGTGGCGGGAGAACGGTATCAATTGAGGATGACCGTTTTGAAACGGGGGCGATTATAGCCGTGTGCGCCCGACTTCCCAAGCCTTTCTGTCGGCGACATGAAGATCGCTCATCGGCTTGATAGGCAATGGCGCATAGAGCTTGGGCCCTCGCTCTGCCATGATGTTGCCCATCATTTCGCACGACGCTTTGGAGTGACCATGAACTTCCACACCCGCAAATGGGTAAAACCCGAAGACCTCAACCCCAACGGCACCCTGTTCGGCGGCAGCCTGCTGCGCTGGATCGACGAAGAAGCGGCCATCTACGCCATCGTCCAACTGGGCAACCAGCGCGTGGTGACCAAGTACATCTCCGAAATCAACTTCGTCAGCGCCTCGCGCCAGGGCGACATCATCGAGCTGGGCATCACCGCCACCGAGTTCGGTCGCACCTCCATCACCCTGACCTGTGAAGTGCGCAACAAGATCACCCGCAAAAGCATCCTGACCGTGGAAAAAATGGTCTTCGTCAACCTCGGCGAAGACGGTTTGCCGGCGCCCCACGGGCGTACCGAGATCAAATACGTGAAGGACCAGTTCCAGGAAGACGGCATCCCCGAGTAATCCTGGGCCGGGCCAGTGAACGCTCTTGACCGGCCATAGGTCGTACCTGAACACCGCCCCCCGTTCAGGTATCACCATGGCCACGCAAGCAGACGGCAAGACCCCCAACCTGTCCCAGGAAGAGCAACACGACGTCGACAAGAACCAGCCGCCCCGCGCGGCGGTCTTGCATGAAATCATCCGCACCCAGGGCGACCAGGAACTGGAGCGCAATGTGGCGGCACTGTGGTGGTCGGCGCTGGCCGCCGGCCTGACCATGGGCCTGTCGCTGATGGGCATGGGCCTGCTGAACTCACGTCTGCCGGACGGCGAAGGGTTCAAGGTCATCGCCAGCTTTGGCTATTGTGCGGGGTTTCTGGCGGTCATCCTGGCGCGCCAGCAACTGTTCACCGAAAACACCCTGACCGCTGTGCTGCCGGTGATGAGCAAGCCGACCCTGGCCAATGCCGGGCGTTTGCTGCGTCTATGGTCGGTGGTGCTGGTGGGCAATCTGTGCGGCACGTTGCTGGTCGCGTACGTGATGCTGCACTTGCCGATCTTCGACACCAAGACTGACCTGGCCTTTCTCGAGATCGGGCGCAAGGTCATGGAAAACGACTCCGGCCAGATGTTTGCCAAGGGCATTATTTCCGGCTGGATGATCGCCACCATGGTGTGGATGATCCCGTCCATGGAAAACGCGAAGATGTTCATCATCATCCTGATCACGTACCTGATGGCGCTGGGGGATTTCACCCATATCGTGGTCGGCTCGGCGGAAGTGTCTTACCTGGTGTTTGCTGGTGAGTTGCCGTGGAAGGACTTCTGGCTGGTGTTTGCCGGCCCGACCCTGGCCGGCAACATCATCGGTGGCAGCTTTATCTTCGCCCTGATCAGCCACGCGCAGATCCGCAGTGAAAGCAGCCTGCCGGGCAAGCAGGCTGCGGACCCGCGGCATCCGCAGCAGATCAAGAAGGATCAGTGATGCTCAGGCGTGGCCTGGGGTTCGTCCCGGGTCACGCGCTTGACCAGCTTGCCGATGGTCAGGCCCTGCAACAGGATCGACGACAACACCACGATGTAGGTGATGCTCAGTAACAGGTCACGCTCCGGGCCCAGCGGCAAGGCCAACGCCAGGGCCACCGAAACCCCGCCGCGCAAGCCGCCCCAGGTCAAGATGCGGATGGTGCCGCGTGGCACGGTGCGCCAGCGGCGCAGCAAGAGGATCGCCGGGGCCACGGTGAGCAGGCGTGACAGCAGGATCGCCACCGCCAGCAAGCTGGCGGCGAACACATGCAGCCAGTTGAACGGCAACAGCAGCAGCTCCATGCCAATCAGCGCGAACAGCAGGGCGTTGAGCATGTCATCGAGCAGCTCCCAGAAGCCGTCCAGGTAGCGGCGGGTCATGTCGTTCATCGCCAGCTTGCGCCCCAGGTTGCCGATGATCAGGCCCGCCACCACCATCGCAATCGGCGCGGAGACGTGCAGCTCGGTCGCCATCGCCGAACCGCCGATGACCAGGGCGAGGGTTAGCATCACTTCGATCTGATGCTGCTCGATGCTCTTGATCATCAGGTACACCAGGTAGCCGATCAGCCCGCCAAACACCACGCCGCCAATCGCCTCGTGGGCGAACAGCATGGCGGTGGCGCTTACGGTGGGTGTTTCACCCAACTGCGCGATACCCAGCAAAACGGTGAACACCACCACTGCCGTGCCGTCATTGAACAGCGACTCGCCGACGATCGTGGTTTTCAGGGGCTTGGACGCGTTGGCGGTTCGCAGCACGCCCAATACCGCAATCGGGTCAGTGGGCGAGATCAGTGCGCCGAACAGCAGGCAGTACAGGAAGCTCACGTGCCAGCCGAACAAGGCAAAGATGTAGTACGCCAGGCTGCCGATCACCACGGTGGCGATCAATACGCCGAACGTCGCCAGCAGGCCGATGGGCCAGCGGTAGCTGCGCAGGTCGTTGAGGTTGACGTGCAAGGCACCGGCGAACAGCAGGAATGAGAGCATCCAGTTCATCAGCAAATCGCCGAAGTCGATCTGGCCGATCAGTTGCTGGATGCGCTCTTCCAGGCCTGGATAGCCGAGAAAGCTCAAACCCTGCAGGATCAGCGAAAACACCAGGGCCGTGACCATCACACCGATGGTGGGCGGCAGGCCGATAAAGCGGAAGTTCACATACGTGAGCAGTGTGGTGAGGCAAATAAAGGCGGCGACAAGTTCAAGCATCCGGGGTCCTTGGGAGGTGGGTGACGGTTCGGTAATGGGTGGATGGACCGCGCGTGCGGCCCGATGTTGCACGACGCGATAGAACCTTTCGGTGCGCGGCGTGCTCATAGCCGTTAAGTGCGGCTTGGCAGTTTTAGTGCTAAAACTCTAATTTCTGCTTCAAATTAAAAAGAAAACTACAAAAGGAATCAGTGATGACGGCGGCTTTCTGGTGTGTGTTGATCGCAATTTTTCTGCCTTACCTGTGTACGGGGGTGGCCAAGTTCAGCCAGGGCACATTCGGCCCCCGACAGAACCATGATCCGCGTGCTTTCCTGGATGGCCTGCAAGGCTTCGCCAAGCGTGCCCACAGCGCGCAACTCAACGGCTTTGAAGTGACCCCGGCATTTGCGGCAGCGGTGATTATCGCGCACATCGCCGGCACGGCCGAGTTGGTGACCATCAATGTACTGGCCGTGTTGTTTGTTACCAGCCGCCTGCTGTACATCATTTGCTACCTGGCCGACTGGGCGATACTGCGCTCGCTGGTGTGGGCCGTGGGCATGGCGTTGATCGCAAGTTTCTTCTTTGTTTCGATCTGAGGCCTGACGCGGACTTTCTGTTGTAGGGGTTTATGTGCTTTCTGCTGCAGGGGGGGTTATGTGCTTCTGCTGTAGGGGGTTATGTGAGGAGGGTTATGTGGCGAGCGGGCTTGCCCGCGTTGGGCTGCGCAGCAGCCCCAAACCCTACACCGCGGTTTTTACTCGATCACCGCGTCGCATGAACCAGGGGCGGCTTCGCCACCCAATGCGGGCAAGCCTGCTCGCCACAAAAGTCTGCTTGGCACAACAGCTCGCTTGGCACAACAAAGCCCGCTCGGCACAGAAAAAAGCTGCGCCTCAGGTGCCGGCAGGCACGTCAGGCGCGTCCGGCACTTGCGGCAGCGCCGCGCCTTTGGGCCACAGCATCCAGATCTGCCCCTGCTGCTTCATGTTCCCCGCCAGTTCCCCCGCCGCCTCGCCGGCGCCCCAGAACAGATCCGCGCGCACTTCACCGGTGCTTGCACCGCCGGTGTCCTGCGCCGCAACCGGCCGCGCAATCGGCGAGCCGTCCGGCTTGGTGGTGGACAGCCACAACAGGCTGCCCAGCGGAATCACCTTGCGATCCACCGCCACGCTGTAGCCAGCGGTCAATGGCACGTTCAGCGAGCCACGCGGGCCTTCATTGCTGTCGGGGCGCGCGCTGAAAAACACGTAGCTGGGGTTGCTCGCCAGCAGTTCCGGGATGCGTTGCGGGTTGGCCTTGGCCCAGGCACTGATAGCGCCCATGGTCACGTCTTCTTTCTTCAACTCGCCTTGCTCCACCAGCCAACGGCCAATGGGGCGATAGGGGTAGCCGTTCTGGTCGCCATAACCGACGCGCAGTTGGCGCCCACCCTTGAGCTGAATCCGCCCCGAGCCCTGGATCTGCAGGAACTGCAGGTCCATTGGGTTGGTCAGCCAGGCGATTGGTTTGGCGGTGGAACCCTGGCCGTTGATGGCGCTGGCATCGTCATACGGCTTGAGCACGCGCCCTTCGAGGCGACCGCGCAGGCGTTTGCCCTTGAGTTCGGGGTAGATGCTCTCAAGGTTGACGATGATCAGGTCGTCCGGCACGCCGTACACCGGCACGTTTGCGGTGGCGGTTTTGGTCAGACTGCCGGGGTAGACCGGTTCGTAGTAGCCGGTGATCAAGCCGTTGGGGGTGTTGTCCGCAGAGCGCAGGCCGAACACATCCAGGCGCTCCTTGAGAAAGCCGCGAACCGCCACCGCATTGCCCGGCACCGTGGCCGCCGCCGCGCAGGTTGGCCCCCATACCGGGTCGGCCTTGAGGCGTTGGCAGGCGCTGCGCCAGGACTCAAACCCGGCCAGCAGGTCGCTGTCGGACACGGCCGGCAGGGCTTCCCAGGGGGCGCTGACATACGTGGCAACGGCATGGGGTTTTTCCGGCTCCGGTTTGGCAGCGTCTTTGCCGGCGTCTTTGCCCGCATCGCAGCCAGCCAACAGCGCGATCATCGGCAGAGCCAGCGCCAGGCGGCGGCTCCAGGGTTTGAAAAGGCTGTTCATACAGGTAATTCCTGAAGCGATTGCCCGCGCGTCAACGCCGTCGAGCAACCCTTATTATTAATAGGGCTATTGGTCTTTACGGGCGGGGCGAGGATACTGGCCGCCGTTTCCCGTGACCCTGAGCCACCATGACTTTTAAAAAACTGATCGTTGTATTGCTGGCCTGTCTGAGCCTGTCCGCCTGCGGCGGTGTCGACCCCAATTCCCCGCTGGGTCAACGCAAAGCGATTTTCAAACAGATGCTCAAGACCGGCGAAGACCTGGGCGGCATGCTGCGTGGGCGCATCCCTTTCGACGGTGAAAAGTTTGCCCAGGGCGCGGTCAAGCTGGATGCGCTGTCCCATGAGCCGTGGCAGCATTTCCCGAGCGTGCGCGAAGAAGACCACACCAGCGCCAAGGACGATGTCTGGCAACAACAGGCACGCTTCCAGGCGCTGGCCCGTGACCTTGAAGCGGCCACCGGTGAATTGGTGATCGCAAGCAAGGTCCAGCCATACCAGACCAGCCGCCTGGGCCCGGCGGTGCAGAAAGTCGAAGATGCCTGCAGCGCCTGCCATAAACAGTTCCGCGACCACTGACCGGTCTTACTGGTCGAGTTCTTCCACGGCGTCCTGCAGATCTTTACGTGATTGTGCGAGCTTATCTTTGCGTTTGTTGATCTTGTCTGCGTCGCCTTTTTTCATGGCCTTGTCGAGGTCGGCCTGACGACGGCTGACTTCGTGCTTGGCGTCGAGCACCTTGTTCTCACGTTCCTTGCGCAACGAAGCGTCGGTGCAGTTGGCGGTGACTTCACTAAGGGCTTTTTCCAGGCCGGCCTGTTGCGCGCTGTTGCCATGGGCCTTGGCCTGTTCGATCTGGGTACTGATGGCCTGGCGCTTGGCGGCGCAGCCCGTGAGTTGGGGCGCTTCTTCGGCCGCCAGCAAAGGCGTGGCCATGAAGCCTGCGACGGTCAGCAAGGCAAAGGGGGCTAAAAATTTCATAGGTAACTCCAAGGTCGCAATCTGATGGCAGGGTGAATTCTGCCGCGGTTTAAAGGTGGCGGGGTCGGGCTCAAAAACCGTCTACCCCGGCCACATGTAATGTTTCTGCCAAAGCCTGTACGTGCGGGTCGCGAAAAAAGGCGCTCAGTTGCGCCGCGCGGCCCGGGCCGATGCCGTCAGTGGCCCGCCAGGCTTGGGTGTCTTTGGCGACCAGCGTCTGCCAGCCACCGTTCAGGTCATTGCGTGCCGCAGGCGGTATGCCCAGCGCCTTGAGCCATTGAGCAAAGGGGCGTTGCCGCGCGCTGTGCAGGCTGTCGAGTACTCGCGCACGGCTGCGATCACCCAAGCCATCAATGGTAGCAAGCTCTGCCGCATCCAGGGTCAACCAATCGAGAAAGCCTACAATCAGCCCGGCCTGGATCAATGTTCGCCATGTCTCACGCCCCACATAGGGCAAGGCCAGCCCCTGGTTGCCGCTCAGCCAGGTGAGGCGCGCCAGCAGTTGTTCCTCGCACCCGGGCTCGAGTTGCCAACAGCTCAAGGCGTGAAAATCCAGCGGGTTGGGTACTGCCAGGTCAGCCCTGGTGGGTGTACGCAGGATCACCTGCTCCAGCTGGGGGATCACCTGACCGGCCAGGCTGATGGCTACCTGGTCCCCGGGGCGTATATCCAGGGCTTGCCAGCGATTGAGTGAGCCGACGCTGACCCGGCGGATCTGCCGGTCGCCCAGTTGCACCGGCTCCAGCTCCAGCATGGGTGTGATGCGCCCGGTGCGGCCGATATTGAAATGCACGTCGCGCACCTGCGCCAGGGCCTTGGCCGCTGGGTATTTCCAGGCGACTGCCCAGTAAGGCGTGCTGGCCTGCCAGCGCTTGGCCGGCGCGCGTTGGGCCTGGTGCAGCACTACACCGTCGCTGGCGAAGGGCAGCGGATGCGCGTACCAATAGGCGCGCCAGTGCGCGGCTTGGGTGATGCCCTGAATGGGCTGGCTATAGCGCTGGCTGTCGCTGAAGCCCCAGCGGGCAAGCCGGGCGAGGCGCTCTGCAAAGGGCTCGGGGCCCTCGGGCCAGGCCCAGACGAACAGGCCGATGCCTGCCGCATCGATGTCACTCAGCTGTCGACGGTTCATCAGCCCGGCTACCTTGCTGCGGGCATTGCGCCCACCGTGAGTCGATTGCACGTGCTGGTCGAGGCGCCAATACAGCTCGCCTTGCAGCACCAGGTCGATAGGCTCCGACAGTTGCTGGACCACGCCGGGGAGCTTGCGCGCGGAGGTTGACCAGTCCTGGCCGAGCACCCCATCGCCACGGCTGATGACTTGCTCCAGCCGGCCCTGGCGGTACACCAGGGTGACCGCCACGCCGTCGACCTTGGGTTGCACCCAGACATCGTGGCGACTGCCCAACCAGGCAGCGACGGCCTGCTCGTCCAGCAGTTTTTCCAGGCCGGTATGCACGACCGGGTGAGGCAGGCTGCCACGGACACTGGCCAAGGGGTTATCTGGCGCGCCAGCGGGTTGGGGGAAACATCCGCGCCACTGCGCGAGGCGTTGGCGAGCCTGGTCGTAGAGTTCATCGCTGATCGGGGTTTGGCCGAGCCGATGGTAGCTGTCGTCCCATTGGCGAATCTGTTCGGCCAGGGCGCCGGCCTGGGCTCGGACCTCATCGGGGCAACCTGCGGCCCAGCTCCAAAGGGGTAACGCACTGAACAGCAGAGCAATCAGTAAACGCATCATGAGCATCCTTGCTCGAAAAGGAAGCCCAGCCTAAAGGATCCACTGGCGCACAAAAAAGCCCCGACAGTGCGGGGCTTTTTACCGGGTGTTTCTATTTACTTGAACAGACCGCCCAGGGCTTTCACTGCATCAGGCTTATCAGCCTTGGCTTCCTGGGTTTGCTGCTTGGCGTCGGCTTTGGCCTGCGCTTGGGCAAGTTTGTCACAACCTTTGTTGATCTGCTCTTGCGCTGCTTTGAAGGCCTTCACTTTCAAGGTGTCTTTGCTGGCTTCGGCGGTATCGATCTTGGTTTGCAGGTCAGCCGATTGCTTTTGGCAGTCGCCGGAGTTGCCGCCGCCCAGTTGGGAGCTCAGGGCGCCACTCAGTGCGCTCAGGTCGGCGGAGTGGGCCGGCAGGGCGAACAGGCTGAGCAGCAGGGCGGCAGGGGCGAGCGTGGAAATGCGCATGAAAAACCTCAATGTTCGATTGCCTGCACGCGTGTCTATCCCGGGCTGATGCAGGGCAATATCCAAATAAGGTAGAGGGCCCGAGAGGGCGCGGATTCTAGTGGGCCATTATTTTGCCTGCAAGCTTTGGATCCAAAAAATGTGAACACGATCGGAACATTGTCGTGCAAAGCGCCGGGGCACAAAAAAGCCCCGCCGGGCGAACCCGGCGGGGCTTGGTGAACCGTGAGCGATTACAGGCCTGCAGCAGTGCGCAGGTCGTTGGCTCGGTCGGTTTTTTCCCAGGTGAAGGTGGTGAAGGTGTCGTTACCGACAGTCTTCTGCTCTGGCGTACGACCGAAGTGGCCGTAGGCAGCGGTTTCCTGGTACATCGGGTGCAGCAGGTCGAGCATGGTGGTGATCGCGTAAGGGCGCAGGTCGAAGATTTCGCGCACCAGTTTTACGATCTTGTCATCGCTGATCTTGCCGGTGCCGAAGGTGTTCAACGAGATCGACGTAGGCTGGGCTACACCAATGGCGTAGGAAACCTGGATCTCGCAACGCTCGGCCAGGCCGGCGGCAACGATGTTCTTGGCCACGTAACGACCGGCGTAGGCGGCCGAACGGTCAACCTTGGATGGGTCTTTACCCGAGAACGCGCCACCGCCGTGACGGGCCATGCCGCCGTAGCTGTCGACGATGATCTTGCGACCGGTGAGGCCGCAGTCGCCCACCGGGCCACCGATGATGAACTGGCCAGTCGGGTTGATGTGGAACTGGGTGTCCTTGGTCAGCAGTTCGGCTGGCAGCACGTGCTTGACGATCAGCTCCATCACGCCTTCACGCAGGTCAGCGTAGGAAACGTCAGGGTTGTGCTGGGTCGACAGTACGACAGCGTCGATGCCGACGACTTTGCCGCCTTCGTAGCGGCAGGTCACCTGGGACTTGGCGTCCGGGCGCAGCCAAGGCAGCAGGCCGGATTTACGGGCTTCGGCCTGGCGCTGTACCAGCTGGTGCGAGAAGGTGATCGGTGCAGGCATCAGCACGTCGGTTTCGTTGCTGGCGTAGCCGAACATCAGGCCCTGGTCGCCGGCGCCCTGATCTTCAGGCTTGGCACGGTCAACACCTTGGTTGATGTCGGGCGATTGCTTGCCGATGATGTTCATCACGCCGCAGGTCGCGCCGTCGAAGCCGACGTCGGAGCTGGTGTAGCCGATGTCGGTGATCACGTCACGAACGATCTGCTCCAGGTCAACCCAGGCGGTGGTGGTGACTTCGCCAGCGATGATCGCTACACCGGTTTTCACCAGAGTCTCGCACGCCACACGGGCGAACTTGTCTTCAGCAATGATGGCGTCCAGCACCGCATCAGAAATCTGGTCGGCGATTTTGTCCGGATGCCCTTCAGACACGGACTCGGAGGTGAAAAGGGAGTATTCGCTCATCTCGATGTTTTCCTGATTTTTACCGATGGTGAGTGTCGCCAGCCGGCCGCTGAAAATGGCGGACCTGAATCTGGAAACCATTGCGTAAGCCTACATAGAGGCTTTCCCCGGGAACGAGTCCCGCAGCGGTGGCCCAACGGGCCAGATCGTCCTGTTCAAAACCCAACCAGAGATCACCGCAGGCCTCCTTGGCCCAACTCTGGTTGTGGCTGCATAAATCCGTAACCAGCAGGCTACCGCCGGGGTGCAGCAACCCGGCCATTTGCTTGAGGGCGTCGGCGGGGGCGGCGAAATGGTGCAAGACCATGTTCAACACCACGCAGTCAGCCTTGATTGTCGGGCTATTCAATGCGTCGGCCAGCTGCAGGCTGACGTTGCCCAGCGACTCGCGTTCGCACAGTTGGCGTGCCAGTTCGAGCATCGCCGGGCTATTGTCCAGCGCCGTGACCTGTTGGAAACGGCGCGCCAGGTCTGGCAGGAAGCCGCCATCCCCAGGGCCGACTTCCAGCGCCGTCGCCTCATTACTCAAGCTCAGCTTGTCGAGCAACGCCAGTACGCTGTCGCGGTATTGCGGCAGGCCGGCGATCAGGTCCTGCTGGGCGCGAAATTTCTCTGCAACCCGAGCGAAAAAGTCCTGGCTCGCCGCCGCACGTTGCCGATGCACTTGGCTGATGCGCGACTGCACATCGTGCGGCAGGCTCAGGCTGTCCACTTCGTCGAGCAGGGCGGCGTGCAGCTTGCCGCCGAGCAGGTCGGTATGGGGCAGGGCGCGGCGGTAGAAAATTGCATTGCCTTCGCGGCGCGTCGCCACCAGGTCGGCCTGGGCCAGCACTTTAAGGTGATGGCTCATGCCCGACTGGCCGATGGCGAAGATCTGCGCCAGTTCCAGTACGCCAAAAGAGTCGTTGGCCAGTGCGCGCAATACGTTCAGGCGCAACGGATCACCAGCGGCCTTGCACAAGGCTGCCAGGTCATCGCCGTCGTCAGGACGCAGGGAGGGCACGGGTAGGTTCATAAGGCCAGCAGTCTAGTGACGGGTGGAAATCCCTGCAAGGCCAATATCAAAAAGTTTTGATATTGATCGATAAGTGGCGGTTATATGCAGCCGCTATAACCTTTAGACGAACACGTGGCCGATTTCTGCAAGGGATTGCCGCGCAAACCACAGGAAAAACACCCACAAGTGACTATCTGTCATTGCCCGCAGGCGGTGGCTGAGGGAAAATGCCGGTCCTTTTTTCCGTTTCTTTTCAGCAAACCCCAGGAGATCAGCGATGCCCAGCCGTCGTGAGCGTGCCAACGCCATTCGTGCCCTCAGCATGGATGCCGTGCAAAAAGCCAACAGCGGCCATCCCGGTGCCCCGATGGGCATGGCGGATATCGCCGAGGTACTTTGGCGTGACTACCTGAAACACAACCCGAGCAACCCGTCGTTCGCCGACCGTGACCGCTTCGTGCTGTCCAACGGCCATGGCTCGATGCTGATCTACTCGCTGCTGCACCTGACCGGCTACGACGTCACCATCGATGACCTCAAGAGCTTCCGCCAGCTGCACAGCCGCACCCCGGGCCACCCGGAATTCGGCTACACCCCAGGCGTCGAAACCACCACCGGTCCCCTGGGCCAAGGCCTGGCCAATGCTGTGGGCTTCGCGCTGGCGGAAAAAGTATTGGGCGCGCAGTTCAACCGTCCTGGCCACAACATCGTCGACCACCACACCTATGTGTTCCTGGGTGATGGCTGCATGATGGAAGGCATTTCCCACGAAGTCGCTTCGCTGGCCGGTACCCTGGGCCTGGGCAAGCTGATCGCCTTCTACGATGACAACGGTATCTCCATCGACGGCGAAGTCGAAGGCTGGTTCACCGATGACACCCCCAAGCGTTTCGAAGCCTACAACTGGCAGGTGATCCGCAACGTCGACGGCCACGATCCGGAAGAGATCAAGACCGCCATCGACACCGCGCGCAAAAGCGAGCAGCCGACCCTGATCTGCTGCAAGACCACCATCGGCTTCGGTTCGCCGAACAAGCAAGGTAAAGAAGACTGCCACGGCGCCCCACTGGGTGACGCGGAAATCGCCCTGACCCGCGAAGCGTTGAAGTGGAACCACGGCCCGTTCGAAATCCCGGCTGATATCTACGCCGAGTGGGATGCCAAGGAAAAAGGCCTGGCGGCCGAAGCCGAGTGGGACCAGCGTTTCGCTGCCTACTCCGCCGAATTCCCGGAGCTGGCCAACGAGCTGGTACGTCGTCTGGCCGGTGACCTGCCTGCCGACTTCTCGGAAAAAGCCTCGGCCTACATCGCCGAAGTCGCGGCCAAGGGCGAAACCATCGCCAGCCGTAAAGCCAGCCAGAACACCCTGAACGCCTTTGGCCCGCTGTTGCCTGAGATCCTCGGCGGTTCGGCTGACCTGGCCGGTTCCAACCTGACGCTGTGGAAAGGCTGCAAAGGTGTCTCGGCTGAAGACGCCAGCGGCAACTACATGTACTACGGCGTGCGTGAGTTCGGCATGAGCGCCATCATGAACGGCGTGTCCCTGCACGGTGGTCTGGTGCCTTACGGCGCGACCTTCCTGATGTTCATGGAATACGCCCGCAACGCCGTACGCATGGCCGCGCTGATGAAAAAACGCGTGATCCATGTGTACACCCACGACTCCATCGGCCTGGGCGAAGACGGCCCGACGCACCAGCCGGTCGAGCAATTGACCAGCCTGCGTACCACGCCAAACCTGGATTGCTGGCGCCCAGCCGACGCGGTGGAATCCGCCGTGGCCTGGAAGCACGCCATCGAACGCAAGGACGGCCCTTCGGCGCTGATCTTCTCGCGTCAGAACCTGCAGCACCAGGTGCGTACCGATGCACAGATCGCCGACATCAGCCGTGGCGGCTACGTGCTCAAGGACTGCGTCGGCGAGCCGGAGCTGATCCTGATCTCCACCGGTTCCGAAGTGGGCCTGACTGTTCAAGCCTACGACAAGCTGACTGCGCAAGGCCGCAACGTACGCGTTGTGTCCATGCCGTGCACCAGCGTGTTCGAAGCCCAGGACGCCGGCTACAAGCAATCGGTGCTGCCGTTGCAGGTCAGCGCGCGTATCGCCATCGAAGCGGCTCACGCCGACTACTGGTACAAGTACGTGGGCCTGGAAGGCCGCGTCATCGGCATGACCACCTACGGTGAGTCGGCGCCGGCGCCAGCATTGTTCGAAGAGTTCGGTTTCACCCTGGAAAACATCCTGGGTCAGGCTGAAGAGCTGCTGGAAGACTAAGGCTGTAGATTGAGGTGGCTGCGCTGGCCTCTTCGCGAGCAAGCCCGCTCCCACACTTGAATGGGTTCACCACTCTAACTGTGTGAACCCGATCAAATGTGGGAGCGGGCTTGCTCGCGAAAGCGGTCCGACAGCCACCCCTTTACCCAAGGTAATCGAGAACCCCATGCCTCAACCGCGTCCCTACAAAGTTGCACTCAACGGCTACGGCCGCATTGGTCGTTGCGTCTTGCGTGCTCTGTTCGAGCGAGGGGCGGCTGCCGGGTTTGAGATTGTCGCAATCAACGATTTGGCCGACATGGCCAGCATCGAATACCTGACACGCTTTGACTCCACCCACGGCCGGTTCCCCGGCGAAGTGCGAGTGGAAGGCGACTGTCTGCATATCAACGGCGACTGTGTAAAAGTCTTACGCAGTGCCACCCCCGAGGGCATCGACTGGGCGGCGCTGGGCGTGGACCTGGTGTTGGAATGCTCCGGTGCTTACCACACCCGTGCCGATGGCCAGCGTTTTCTCGACGCCGGCGCACCGCGTGTGCTGTTTTCCCAGCCGATGGCCAGCGAGGCGGATGTCGACGCCACCATCGTCTACGGCATCAACCAGGATTGCCTGACCGGCGATGAGCTGCTGGTGTCCAACGCTTCCTGCACCACCAACTGCAGCGTGCCGCTGCTGCGCCTGCTGGATCAGGCGATTGGCCTGGATTACGTGTCGATCACCACGATTCACTCGGCGATGAACGACCAGCCGGTGATCGACGCCTATCATCATGAAGACTTGCGCCGTACGCGTTCGGCGTTCCAGTCGGTCATTCCGGTGTCTACCGGCCTGGCCCGGGGCATCGAGCGGCTGTTACCGGAACTTGCCGGGCGAATTCAGGCCAAAGCCGTACGTGTGCCGACGGTGAACGTGTCCTGTCTGGACATCACCATGCAAACCGTCAGTGACACCGATGCCACCGAGGTCAACCGGATCTTGCGCGACGCCGCCACCAGCGGCCCGCTCAAAGGCCTTTTGGCCTACACCGAGTTGCCGCACGCCAGTTGTGATTTCAACCATGACCCGCATTCGGCGATTGTCGATGCCAGCCAGACCCGCGTTTCCGGCCCGAGGCTGGTGAACATCCTGGCCTGGTTCGACAACGAATGGGGGTTTGCCAACCGAATGCTCGACGTTGCGGAACATTATCTGCATATCGCCTCTAAACAACCTCAACAGTAATTCAGGAACTGCCCCCCATGACCGTGTTGAAGATGACCGACCTCGATCTGCAAGGTAAGCGCGTACTGATTCGCGAAGACCTCAACGTCCCAGTCAAGGACGGTGTTGTCACCAGCGATGCGCGAATCCTGGCCTCGCTGCCGACCATCAAGCTGGCCCTGGAAAAAGGCGCGGCCGTGATGGTCTGCTCCCACCTGGGTCGCCCGACCGAAGGTGAGTTCTCCGCCGAAAACAGCCTCAAGCCTGTAGCCGACTACCTCAGCAAAGCCCTGGGCCGCGACGTGCCGCTGGTGGCTGATTACCTGGGTGGTGTGGACGTGAAGGCCGGCGATATCGTGCTGTTCGAGAACGTGCGCTTCAACAAAGGCGAGAAAAAGAACAGCGACGAACTGGCCCAGCAATACGCGGCCCTGTGCGACGTGTTCGTGATGGACGCGTTCGGCACCGCCCACCGCGCTGAAGGCTCCACCCACGGCGTAGCCAAGTTCGCCAAGGTCGCTGCGGCAGGCCCGCTGCTGGCCGCCGAGCTGGACGCACTGGGCAAGGCCCTGGGCGCGCCTGCACAACCGATGGCTGCCATCGTTGCCGGTTCCAAAGTGTCCACCAAGCTGGACGTACTCAACAGCCTGAGCCAGATCTGCAACCAGCTGATCGTCGGTGGCGGCATCGCCAATACCTTCCTGGCCGCAGCCGGTCATCCGGTGGGCAAGTCCCTGTACGAGCCGGACTTGCTCGACACCGCCCGCGCCATCGCGGCCAAGGTCAGCGTGCCGCTGCCGGTGGACGTGGTCGTCGCCAAGGAATTTGCTGAAAGCGCCCAAGCCACCGTCAAGCTGATCGCTGACGTGGCTGCCGACGACATGATCCTGGATATCGGCCCACAAACCGCGGCCAACTTCGCCGAGCTGCTGAAAGCTTCCCAGACCATTCTGTGGAACGGCCCGGTCGGTGTGTTCGAGTTCGACCAGTTCGGCAATGGCACCAAAGTGCTGGCCAATGCGATTGCCGAAAGCTCGGCCTTCTCCATCGCCGGCGGCGGCGACACCCTGGCGGCCATCGATAAATATGGCGTTGCTGACCAGATCTCCTACATTTCTACCGGTGGCGGCGCGTTCCTCGAATTCGTCGAAGGCAAAGTACTGCCAGCCGTTGAAGTGCTGGAAACCCGAGCCAAAGGCTGAGGCGCGTGGTCCGGAAAAGGAGCATTCCCATGATCAAGTCGTTGGTACTGGTGATCGCAGCGGGCCTGTTGGCCGGCTGCGGCAGCACGCCAAGCGCGACACCGCAGGCCGGAGAGCCTGTGCCTGCGCAAAAAAAGAGCTGCTACCAGGCTGACTGGCAAGCCGAAACCATGCCGGTGATCAACAAGCGCATCGGCAACGAGCGGTTGGAGAAATACGACGCCGCGCCCAACGGTCAGGAACAGGGTTGCCCTTGATGGGTCTGATCAACTAACCGACAGCAGTGGCGGCCTATTGGGCCGTCGTTCGAGGATTGGCAATGAAAGGCGTTTTCGCCCTGGCAGCCCTGGCCCTACTGGCCGGTTGCAGCAGCATGAACATGTTCAACAGCCAGGCGCAGCCGGCTGATAAATGGACGACCTGGACCTGCGACAGCAAGGCCGAGGTGACCTGGCGCTTTGCCAATCAGGCCAAATCCGAGGTGGATGTACGCCTCGGTGGTTCCGACCAGGTTTACCGCCTCAAACAGGACGTTGCCGCCTCTGGCGTGCTGTACAGCAACGACCAGTTGGCGTTTCACACAAAAGGTGAGGAAGGCCTGGTTTACTGGGTCGCCACCGATGATTTGATCGGGCGAGGCTGCAAGGCCCAGTAAGGTCTCAAATTTGATGAGATCCAAATGTGGGAGGGGGCTTGCTCCCGATTGCGGTGAGTCAGTCACCTAAGTCAGCAACTGAAAATCGCTATCGGGAGCAAGCCCCCTCCCACATTGATTTGGTTCCAAATGGCGAGCCGGACACTGCAATAACGATTCAGCACGTCAGATGCACAAACCCTGACCTGCAATAACTTGAATAGCAGCCACCGCTACGGCAGGCTTGCACGATTAACGACCCTCGACCGGGAGAGACAACACAATGGCACTTATCAGCATGCGTCAAATGCTGGACCACGCAGCCGAGTTCGGCTACGGCGTTCCAGCCTTTAACGTCAACAACCTTGAGCAGATGCGCGCCATCATGGAAGCCGCTGACAAGACCGACTCCCCCGTGATCGTCCAGGCTTCGGCCGGTGCGCGCAAATACGCTGGCGCCCCGTTCCTGCGTCACCTGATCCTCGCCGCAATCGAAGAATTCCCGCACATCCCGGTGTGCATGCACCAGGACCACGGCACCAGCCCTGACGTGTGCCAGCGCTCGATCCAACTGGGCTTCAGCTCGGTGATGATGGACGGCTCCCTTGGCGAAGACGGTAAGACCCCGACCGACTACGAGTACAACGTCCGCGTTACCCAACAAACCGTAGCCATGGCTCACGCCTGCGGCGTTTCGGTTGAAGGCGAGCTGGGCTGCCTGGGTTCCCTGGAAACCGGCATGGCCGGTGAAGAAGACGGTATCGGCGCCGAAGGCGTGCTGGATCACAGCCAGATGCTGACCGACCCGGAAGAAGCCGCGGACTTCGTCAAGAAGACCCAGGTTGACGCCCTGGCCATCGCCATCGGCACCAGCCACGGCGCCTACAAGTTCACCAAGCCGCCTACCGGCGACGTGCTGGCTATCGACCGTATCAAGGAAATCCACAAGCGCATCCCTAACACTCACCTGGTGATGCACGGTTCTTCCTCGGTACCGCAAGAGTGGCTGGCGATCATCAACCAGTACGGCGGCGACATTAAAGAGACCTACGGCGTACCGGTTGAAGAAATCGTCGAAGGCATCAAGTACGGCGTGCGCAAGGTCAACATCGACACCGACCTGCGCCTGGCATCCACCGGTGCGATGCGTCGCCTGATGGCCACCAACCCGAGCGAATTTGACCCACGTAAATTCTTCGGCGCCACCGTAACCGCGATGCGTGATGTCTGTATCGCGCGTTACGAAGCCTTCGGTACCGCGGGCAACGCTTCGAAGATCAAGCCGATCTCCCTGGAAGCGATGTACCAGCGCTACCTGAAAGGTGAGTTGAACGCCAAGGTCAACTAAGCCTCAGGCGTTAATAAAAAGCCCGCAGCGATGCGGGCTTTTTTGTGGCTGGGGTTTGATCAGGCACCGCGCAAGGATAGGGCTGGTGGATCACTATCTAATGCAGTAAACATTGCCTGGGTATCGCTATTTATAAGGTTCTGTCAACTGTCAGCATTGACAGTTGTTTTGCAGGGCACGGTCTCTATGATCATCGTATAACACACGACTTTTATGCGAACGGTCAGTGAGGTGCAACATGCCATTTAGATATCGCGTACTTTCAGTAGAACTTGACGCATATTATTCGGATCTTTTTGTAGATAAACTTGAGGATGAAGTGGGTTTTGACCCTGTTGATCCTGGGAACGTTGCCTATGTGAAATATAATAAGCCTTATGCACGCTTTCAGTATCTGGGTGGCATTGGTCTAGCAGTGCCCGCCGGTGCATTGCCGGTTGCACCGCAGGTTGGGGATAGATGGAGTGTTGATATTCAAAATATAACAACGGGTAACGCGTCGGCAGTCTTTAATTATTTATATACAATCCCTGCTGGCGGCGCGGGTCAGCCACTGCGTGCATTGGTGGGTATGCCCGCTATGCGAGTGCTCGGGCCGGGGATAATCGAGGTCAACGCAGCATTCACGTCAATTGCCACCAATACGGTTTATATTTTTCAGCCAAAACAAATAACGTTGGTAGCACCATAGTTTCATATTCATGACCTGCACAGGCATGACGGGTCTGCAAACAAACTATGGGAGTCTTAAAGGCCGACTCCCACAGTTGGACGATACTTAAATGAATTGAGCCGCGTTTAGTCGTGATCAATATCCAGCTTGGCGAACGTCACCCGCGCGCCTTCCTTGCTATTACCACTGTTGTCCTGCACATACGCGCCGGCTTTGAAGTACAGGGGCTTGGCGCCCCATGCCGCGCCAATACGCTCGTTCCACTCACCGTCGGCCGCGTACACACTCAGCAAGCCCGCCTTATTGAGGTTGATGACGTAGGTGAAGCTTTTCTCCAGCGGCACATTTGACGCAACGGTGATGACCCGGCCTTCATCTTCATCCGGGCGCATACGGACTTTGGCGACGATATTCCCGCTCTGGGTTTTTTCCTTGAATTGGTATTCGAGCTTTATCAGCGGTTTCTGGCTGTCATAGGCGTGAATCTGGCCGATGACGATCTTGCCGCTGGACGGCACCTGATTGACGGCCAGGGTAGCGCGCAGGAAATTGTCCGCGTCGGGGTAGGTCCAGTTGCGCAGGCGGCCGTCGGCGTAGGTTTCGCGCAGTTCGCTGCGCGGGTACACGGCGTTTTCGGTGCGCGTGCCGGTAACGGGTGTCCAGAATTGCACGTTACTGCCTTCGGCCTGGAAATATTGGTCCTTGAAACCACTCATTAATTTAGGCGTGTCGATGGTCGCGGGGGGCGAGCCGACGGGAATGCTCAGATTCCAAGTGGAGAGGTCGATCATGGCGTAGGCCTTTTTACAGAGGGGTGTAGGCTATGGCCCTGAGGCCAGACAGGTTCTTTATAGGCGGTAGTCACCCGCTTGTTAATTAATTGCTGGCAATTTATTGGCGCCAGGGGAATGTCAAAAAGCCACGTTTCCCATGATCCGTGGCCTGCAGGCACTGACCGTTAGTCGGCTTCCTGAACTTTGGCGCAATGATGGCACCGACGTTACTTCTGATTTTTCGGAACCGGGGCTAGAGTGAGGCCTCAGTGTTTGTCCGGGTTTTCTCCCAGAAGTGACCGGAGTGGCTCCTAAGGAAGAGAAGCAGCATGGAATGCGCTCCATACCACCGCGAAAGCAGTTCGGTTCTTCTGGTAGTCGATGACTACCCGGAAAACCTGGTTAGCATGCGCGCACTTTTGCAACGCGATGACTGGCAGGTGGTCACCGCCGGCTCTGGCCTGGAAGCCCTCGAATTGTTATTGGTGCATGACGTCGACCTGGTCTTGTTGGACGTCAAGATGCCCGGCATGGACGGCTTCGAAGTGGCCCGCCTGATGCGTGGCAGCCAGCGCACACGCATGACGCCGATCATCTTTTTGAGTGCCAATGCCCAATCCCCGGCCGCGGTGCTGGAAGGCTACGCCAGCGGCGCCATCGATTACCTGTTCAAACCCTTCGACCCGCAAATCCTCAAGCCCAAGGTTCAGGCATTGCTGGAGCACCAGCGCAATCGCCGGGCCTTGCAGCGCTTGAGTCACGACCTGGAATCCGCGCGCGCCTTCAATGCCTCGGTGCTGGATAACGCCGCCGAAGGCATCCTGGTGGTGAGCGAGGACGGTGTGATCGAATACGCCAACCCGGCGATTTCGCGACTGCTCAATGCCACGATCCAGGAGTTGCAAGGCCAGGAGTTCCTCGGCTTCCTGCAAAAGCCCCACGTGCCCGCCTGGCTGGATTCGCAGATGTACGAAGGTTTTCGCAAGGGCGAAACCTGGCGTCTGCATGATGCCCTGTTGCGTACCGGGCGCGGCCAGCAGGTGCCGGTGGCCTTGTCGTGCGCGCCGTTACCGGCCGAGCAGAAGGCCATGGTGGTGACGGTGCTGGACATGTCTGAGGTCCGCCACCTGCATCAGCAGTTGGAGTTCCAGGCGGTGACTGACCCGCTCACCGGGCTGCTGAACCGCCGTGGTTTCTATCAGGCGGTCGAGAACATCCTGCTGCGCAGCGAGCGCGGCGCTCCGTCCCTGGTATTGCTTTACCTGGACCTGGACGGCTTCAAGCGGGTCAACGACTCCCTGGGCCATGATGCGGGCGATCGGGTACTGCGCTGGGTGTCGGAGCAGTTGCAGGGTTGCCTGGGCTCGGGCGATATTCTTGGGCGCATGGGTGGGGATGAATTTACCGCGCTGCTGGAGTTGGAGTTCCCGGAGCAGGCGGCGAAGATTGCGGAAAAACTGATCGAACGCGTGTCAGTTTGCCAACAGGTGGAAGGGCTGGACGTGATGCTTGGCGTCAGCATTGGCATCGCCACCTTTCCGGACTGCGGCTCGGACTTGAATGGCCTGCTGCGCGCAGCCGACATCGCCATGTACGAAGCCAAGCGCGCGGGTCGTCAGCAGTATCGCTATTACGACCAGGAAATGAACGGCCGTGCCCGCTCGCGCCTGATGCTTGAAGACAGTGTGCGTACGGCGATTCAAAACAAGGAATTCACCCTGGTGTACCAGCCCCAGGTGGCCCTGGAGGACGGGCGCTTGCGTGGGGTTGAAGCGTTGTTGCGTTGGCAGCACCCCAGCGTAGGCGATGTGCCGCCGGGGTTGTTTTTGCCGTTGCTGGAGGAAGCGCGGCTGATCAGCCAATTGAGCGCCTGGATCTATCAGCAGGTCGCCAGCCAACGCCAGGCGTGGCAAACCCTGTTCGATGAAGAGCTGGTGTTGAGCGTGAGCCTGAGCAGCAGCCAGTTCAATATGCCCAACCTCGCGAACCAGTTGACGCAGGTGCTCGAGCGACATGGGCTGCAGGCGCGCCAACTGGAGGTGGAAATCGGCGAAGACTGCTTGATGAGCAACCTCGAAGAGTCCGCCAAACAGCTCAAGTTGCTGCGTCGGATTGGGGTGCGGATCGCCCTGGATGACTTTGGTATGGGGCAGTGCTCCCTGGCCCATCTGCGTGACCTGGCGTTTGACACGCTCAAGCTCGACCCGCGATTGGTCGCGCGCCTGCCGGGCTCGACGCGGGACGCGGCACTGGCGCGCAGCATTATCGAACTGTGCGGGCATTTTGATGTGCTGGTGGTGGCCGAGGGCGTGGAAACCCCGGAGCAAGCCCAATGGCTCAAGGCCAATGGTTGCCCGTTTGCCCAGGGGGCCTGGGCGGCCCAGCCGTTGATGGCCGAAGAAGTTGCTGACTGGTCACGCGCCCGCGTGCGTTGAATTCGCTACACTGGCGGCCATTCGAACCGTGTTGCAGACCCCATGATCGCGCTGAAATACCTCCAGGCCTACCCCGCCGCCCTTCAAGAGCAAGTACGCCAACTGATCGCCAAGGACCAGTTGGGCGCCTACCTGGAGCAGCGTTACCCCGAGCGTCACGCGGTGCAGAGCGACAAAGCGCTGTACGCCTACGCCTTGGCCTTGAAGCAGGAACATCTGCGCAACGCGCCGGCCATCGATAAAGTGCTGTTTGATAACCGCCTGGACCTGACCCACCGCGCCCTGGGCCTGCACACCACGATCTCGCGGGTGCAGGGTGGCAACCTCAAGTCCAAGAAAGAGATTCGGATTGCCGCATTGTTCAAGGACGCGGCGCCGGAATTTCTGCGCATGATCGTGGTGCATGAGCTGGCGCACTTCAAGGAATCGGACCACAACAAGGCGTTCTATAAACTCTGCGACTACATGATGCCCGGCTACCATCAGGTGGAATTCGACCTGCGGGTGTACCTCACGTATCGCGACCTGCAGGGCAAACCCTGAGCGCACAAGGCGAACGACCATGGATGTGAGCAAGACCAAAAGCAGCTTCTACCGCCGCCTGTATGTGGCCTATCTGATCGACAGCGGCCAGGCCAGCAGCGTGCCGGCGCTGACCGACGCCACCGGCATGCCCCGGCGCACGGCGCAGGACACGATTGCCGCGTTGGCCGACTTGGACATCGTGTGTGAGTTTGAACAGGAAGACGGTGCCCGCAACCATGCCGGGCATTATCGGATTCGCAGTTGGGGGGCAATTGATCGGCGGTGGATCGAGGCGAATCTGTTGTCGGTCAAGCAGGTGTTGGGGTATCCGTAACCCGTTGTGAGCGAGCCTATTGTGGCGAGCGGGCTTGCCCGCGTTGGGCTGCGAAGCAGCCCCGAAACCAGGCAACTCAAACCTCCTGAAACACTGCGGCGGCCTTAGTGGGGCTGCTGCGCAGCCCAGCGCGGGCAAGCCCGCTCGCCACAGTAGAGCGGTGCTTCCTAAGGCTTGCGCATGCCGATGTGTGGAATGTCATCCTCCAGGTGCTCCTCACAAAGCCATACCGCCCAGGTGTTGGGGTATCCGTAACCCGTGGTGAGCGAGCTTATTGTGGCGAGCGGGCTTGCCCGCGTTGGGCTGCGAAGCAGCCCCGAAACCAGGCAACCCAAACCCCCTGACACACTGCGGCGGCCTTAGTGGGGCTGCTGCGCAGCCCAACGCGGGCAAGCCCGCTCGCCACAGTAGAGCGGTGCTTCCTAAGCCTTGCGCATGCCAATGTGTGGAATGTCATCCTCCAGGTATTCCTCACCCGCCACCACAAAGCCATACCGTCCGTAATACCCTTGCAGGTGCGCCTGGGCTGACAGGAATATCGGTGTCTGCGGCCAGATATCGGCAATCTGCTTGAGCGCCTCGCTCATCATCTGGTGCCCCAGCCCGGTGCCGCGCGCGACGGGCGCGACAATGACCCGACCGACCACCACGTCACCGCCCTGGGACTCAGGGTCCAGCAGGCGCAGGTAGGCCACCAGTTGGTCGTCCTGCCAGGCCATCAGGTGGTGGGTATCGCCGTCCAGATCCTGCCCGTCGAGGTCCTGATAAACGCATTTCTGCTCGACAACAAACACCTCGTTACGCAGGCGCAGGATGGCGTAAAGCTGCTCCTTGCCCAAGTCATCGTGATGCTTGCAGACCCATTCAACTGTCATAGCGCGTTCTCTTATAAATGCCTGTGCCCGATAGTAAGCGCAGCGGGCAACCCTGTCTAAATCAGCTATTTTTGTGGATGAAATCAATTTGCCATCATTGAGTGCATTCGCCAGCCGTTTCTTTGTGTAATCTGAGCTACTGTTACACCCTCAGGTATCGCCTGAATCAAGGCCAACACCTGCCTGCCAAGGACTTTGAGCATGCCGCGATTTTCTCGTGCCGTTGCTTTGATTGGAGTGTTGCTGCTGGCGACGCCGGCATTCGCACAGCGTTTGCGACTGGTGGCGGATGCCTGGCCGCCTTTTACCGATTCCACCTTGGTCAATGGCGGTTTGGCCACCGACCTTGTCAGTACGGCCTTGGCGCGCGCGGGCTACGCCAGTGATTTTGAACAGGTGCCCTGGGCTCGGGCGCTGATGGGCGTGGGCGACGGCCGCTATGACGTGCTGGTCAACGCCTGGTATGACGATGCGCGCACGCAGTTGGGCCAGTTCTCCGGCGAATACCTGCTTAACCGCGTGCGTTTTATCAAGCGCCGCGACGACCCTATCGACTTCCAGAACCTTGCCCAGCTGCATGACTACCCCATCGCCGTGGTGCGTGGGTATGCGTATTCGGCGGCCTTTGATGCGGATGCGCAGTTGCAGAAAATCCCTGTGCATAACTTCGCCATGGCCGTGCGGATGCTCGCGGCGCAGCGGGTGCGGCTGACGGTGGAGGATGAATATGTGGCGCGTTATTACCTGTCGCGCGAATCGGCGCGGGTGCGCAATGCGGTGGAGTTCCTACCCCAGCCGTTGAGCGAAAACAGCCTGCATATTCTGGTCAGCCTGAAGAACCCCGAGCATGCGCAGATCGTGGCCGGGTTTGATCGGGAGATTGCGAAGATGAAGGCGGACGGCAGTTATGCGCGGTTGATGAAGCAGCATGGGATGTGATGCTTTCTGTGGCGAGCGAGCTTGCTCGCGTTGGGGCGCGAAGCGGCCCCAAAACCAGGCGGCTCAATGTGCCTGAAACACTGTGGTGGTCTGGCTGGGGCTGCTTTGCAGCCCAACGCGAGCAAGCTCGCTCGCCACAATTTCAAGCCGCGCGGGTATCTTTGATCAGATGCGCCGCCAACGTGCGCAACGGCCCCAACTGCCGACAAATCAAGGCCAACTGCGTCTGCACCAAGCGTTGCCCTTCATCAATCTCGTCCGGCATTTGCTCCAGGTCCGCCGCCAGGGCTTCCTCGGCATCGCTCTGAATCGCAATCGGCTGTTTGTTGGCCAGCCCGGTGGCGATTTCATCAATACTGGCAGCCAGGGAATTGCCCGCGCCTTCGATCAAGTGTTCACGCACCTCGGCCGGCAGCTGGGTTTCGCGGTGCGCGCCCAGCCCTGACAAATAACTGAGCAACGTATGCGACAGCACCAGGAAGCGGAAGCCCACATCGGCCTCCTTACGGAAGTGCCCGGGCTCCATCAGCATGTTTGCCAACGTGGTGGACAGCGCCGCATCAGCGTTGTGGGCATTGCGTCGGGCCAGGCGATACGCTAGGTCGTCGCTCTTGCCGGCGGCGTATTGCTGCATGATCTGGCGCAGATAGATGCTGTTGCAGGTCAGGGTGTTGGCCAGCACCTTGTTCAGGCGCCGGCCTTGCCAGTCCGGCAGGAACAGGAACACCGCCAGCCCCGCGATCAGGCTGCCGAGCAGGGTATCGAACAGGCGTGGCAGGAACAGCCCGTAGCCATCGCCCACCTGGTTGAAGCAGAACAGCACCATCAGGGTGATCGCCGCCGTGGCCAGGGTGTAGCGCGTGGTGCGGTTGATAAAGAACACCAACCCGGCAGCAATGGCGAACATCGATTGCACCAGCGGGCTTGGGAACAGGTCGAACAGCGCCCAGGCCACGGTGAGGCCGATGGCGGTGCCGATGATCCTTTGGCCGAGTTTGCGCCGGGTAGCACCGTAGTTCGGTTGGCACACAAAAAGGGTGGTGAGGATGATCCAGTAACCCTGGGACGCGTGGATCGCGTGCAGCGTGCCGTAGCCGATGGTCAATGCCAGGGACAGGCGCAAAGCATGGCGGAACAGCAGCGACGTCGGCGTCAGCTGGGTGCGCAGGCGTGTCCACATCTCTTTGAGATTGCGCGGGGCACGGTCCAGCAGGTTGCTGTCGGTGGCGTCGGCCAGCGCGTCGGGGTTGCTGGCGTCGCCGAGCAGGCGGTCGAGGGTCGACAGGTTGGCAGCCAGGGCACGCAGCGAGCGCAGCAGGCCACGCCAGGCGGGGTTGCTCTGGATGCGCAGGTGTTCCAGGGAGGCGTTGAGGTCGCCCAGGGCTTCGGCAAAGCTGTCGTCATAGATGAACGGCTGACGCAACTGGATCGACTCGCCGAGGGTTTGGCAGGCTTTGCCCTGCTGGCGCAGCAAGCGCTGGCAGCGGAACAGCACGTCGCTGTGGAAGAACGCATCGGCCAGGGCGTTGTAGGGGTAATGGGAAGAGCTGGCGCGTTCGTGGATGTCTTGAGCGAGGAAATACAGCTTGAGGTAACGGCTGACCTTCGAGCCAGGGCGCCCATTGCCTACGCGGTGCAGGATGATTTCCTTCGCCGCATTCAGCGCCGCTACCACCCGGCCGTTCTGCTGGGCCAGTTCCAGGCGGCGCGCCTCCACATCCAGCTGGCGGATCGGCTCGAACAGCGATGACTTGAGCTTGAGGTAACGCCCCAATTCGCGAAACAACCGCGCCAGGCTCTGTTGCACCGGCTGGTTGGAAAACAGCGCCTGCCACAGCACCGAGAGCACGCCATACCAGGCGGCGCCGGCCACCAGCAGCAGCGGTTCGTGCCAGAAGTCGGACACCGCGCCGCCGCGCTGGTCCACGCCGATCATGGTGTAGACCGACAGAATCAGGGTGGCCGAGGCAATTGCGCCATAGCGCTCGCCCAGCGCCCCGAGCATGGTCAGGCAGAAACTCGCCAGGGCCAGCGCGATGGCGAAGATCCAGGGGTAGGGGAACAGCAGCTCCACAGACAGGGCGGCGATGCTGAAACACACCAGTGTCACCGCCAGGGCGTTGAGGCGGCCTTGCCAGCTGTCGTCAGTCTCGGCCAGGGCGCTGGCGATAATCCCCAGGAACAACGGGATCAGCAGCGTCATTTCATCCTGATACCAGCACAGCGCCATGCTGCCGGTGAGGGCGATGAATACCCGTACGCTGTAGCTGAATTTATCCAGCGCCCACAGGCGCCGCATGGACTGCTTGAACGAGGTCGATGACATGAAGGCTGGAGTCTTCCGGGACGATGCCGCTAAATTGAGGCATCAATGACGTCACGGCAAGGGTGGTGAGCACATTGGCGGATAAAATTTATTGCAGGCGCGGCAAATCAAATGTGGGAGGGGCGGTGCGACGATTCGACTTGCCCCCGATAGCGGTGTACCAGTAACAGATGCGCTAGTTGAAACACTGCCATCGGGGGCAAGCCCCTCCCACATTTTTTACCGTGTTGTGTCAGGCAAATTGCGCGGCGGCGTAGCCCGAAGCCCACGCCCACTGGAAGTTGAACCCGCCCAAGTGGCCGGTCACATCCAGCACTTCACCGATAAAGTACAGCCCAGGGCTTTTCAGCGATTCCATGGTCTTGGACGACACTTCCCGCGTATCCACGCCGCCCAGCGTCACCTCGGCGGTGCGGTAACCCTCGGTGCCCGCGGGCACCAATTGCCAATTGCCGAGTTTCTGCGCGATGTCGGCAATTTCAGCGTGGGTGTACTGCTTCATCGGTTTGGACTCGAACCAGGTTTCCGCCAGCAGGTTGGCCATCTTCTTGGTGAAGATCTCACCCAACAGGGTTTTCAACTCGCTGTTGGGGCGCTCGGCCTGTTGCTGTTGCAGCCAGGTGTGGGCGTCGTGGTCGGGCAGCAGGTTGATTTCAACCGTGTCGCCCGGCTCCCAGTACGAGGAAATCTGCAGGATCGCCGGCCCGCTCAGGCCGCGGTGGGTAAACAGGAGGTTCTCGCGAAAGCTCTGGCCGTTGCAGCTGACCAGGCAATCCACCGAGGTGCCCGACAACTCGCCGCACACGTCCTTGAGTTGGTCGGTGATGGTGAACGGCACCAATCCTGCGCGAGTCGGCAGCAGTTCATGGCCAAACTGCTTGGCCACCTGATAGCCAAACCCGGTGGCGCCCAGGGTCGGAATCGACAGGCCGCCGGTAGCGATCACCAGGGATTCGCAGCGCAGCTCACCGAGGGTGGTTTGCAACTGATAGCCGCTGTCGAGCTTGGCGATTTCCTGCACCGCCGTGTCCAGGTGCAGGCTCACGCCGGTCTGGATGCACTCGTCGAGCAGCATGCCGAGGATGTCACTGGACTTGTTATCGCAGAACAACTGGCCGAGCTTCTTCTCGTGATACGGCACGCCGTGCTTGGCCACCAACCCGATGAAGTCCCATTGGGTGTAGCGGGCCAGGGCGGACTTGCAGAAGTGCGCGTTGTGCGAAAGGAAGTTGGCCGGCTCGGTGTACATATTGGTGAAGTTGCAGCGACCACCGCCGGACATCAGGATCTTTTTGCCGGCTTTGTTCGCATGGTCGATCAGCATCACCTTGCGCCCACGCCCGGCGGCGGTCAGTGCGCACATCAAGCCTGCGGCACCGGCGCCAATGATCACAATTTCGGTCGAGCGCACAGCGATGTCCTCATACAAATCTTGAATTGGAATGCAGTTGAATGTGGGAGGGGGCTTGCCCCCGATTGCAGTGTGTCAGTCAGTACACCTGGCACTGATACACCGCCATCGGGGGCAAGCCCCCTCCCACATGTGACCTCCGATAAATTGGAGATCGTGTTACAGGATCCGCACGCGCAGCGAACGGCCTTTGATTTTGCCGTCGTTCAAGCGCTGCAATGCCTGTTTAGCGATCCCGCGCTCCACCGCCACGAAGGCCTGGAAGTCAAAGATCGCGATCTTGCCGACCTGGGCACCCGGAATGCCGGCTTCACCGGTCAGTGCGCCGAGGATGTCGCCCGGACGCACCTTGTCTTTACGCCCGGCGGCGATGCACAGGGTGCTCATCTGCGGCAGCAGTGGGCCACCGCTTTGCGGCTTGAGGTTGTCCAGTTGGTCCCAGTTCAGCGGCGATTTCTGCAGTTGCTCGATGGCCTGGGCGCGGTGCGCTTCGGACGGTGCCACCAGGCTGATGGCGATGCCGGTCTCACCCGCACGGCCGGTACGGCCTACACGGTGGATGTGGATTTCCGAGTCGCGGGCCAGTTCGACGTTGATCACCATGTCCAGCGAGTCAATGTCCAAACCACGCGCGGCAACGTCGGTGGCCACCAGCACCGAGGTGCTGCGGTTGGCGAACATCGCCAGTACCTGGTCACGGTCGCGCTGTTCCAGGTCGCCATGCAGGCCGACAGCGGAAATGCCCTTGGACGTCAGGTGGTCCACGGTTTCCTGCACTTGCTGCTTGGTAAAGCAGAACGCCACGCAGGAGGCCGGGCGGAAGTGCGCCAGCACTTTGGTCACCGCGTCCATGCGTTCTTCCGGGGAAATCTCGTAGAAGCGCTGCTCGATCTGGTCATCGGAGTGGAACGCTTCAGCCTTCACTTGCTGTGGCGCGCGCATGAACTTGGACGCCAGCTGCTTGATGCTCACCGGGTAGGTGGCCGAGAACAGCAGGGTCTGGCGGCGTGCCGGGGTCTTGCTGATGATGTCTTCGATGGCGTCGTAGAAACCCATGTCGAGCATGCGGTCGGCTTCATCGAGAATCAGCGTGTTCAAGCCGTCCAGTACCAGCGAGCCCTTGCGCAGGTGCTGCTGGATACGGCCCGGGGTGCCGACGATGACGTGGGCGCCGTGCTCAAGGGAAGCGATCTGCGGGCCGAGGGATACGCCGCCGCACAGGGTCAGCACCTTGATGTTGTCTTCGGCGCGGGCCAGGCGGCGGATTTCCTTGGCCACCTGGTCGGCCAGCTCGCGGGTCGGGCACATGACCAGTGCCTGGCAGCCGAAGTAGCGCGGGTTGATCGGGTTCAACAGGCCGATGCCGAAGGCGGCGGTCTTGCCGCTGCCGGTCTTGGCCTGGGCAATCAGGTCCAGCCCCTTGAGGATCACCGGCAAGCTTTGCGCCTGGATCTGCGTCATCTCGACATACCCCAGCGAGTCGAGGTTAGCCAGCATGGCGGCGGACAGGGGCAAAGTATTAAAAGCGGTGGCGATGGTAGTCACGGGACTGGCTCTGCAAAACAAAATGTTGCGCAGTGTACCAGCCTCGAAGGATTTTCCCTGCAAGTTCTAGACGGGAAGCCTGTCAGTGCTCGATATCGTGCTCACGGCTGACCACGCGTTTGCCGTCTTTTGGCGACAGTTGCAGGAAGATCGCCGCCGCCAGCATCGCCATGATGCCCACGGTGAGGAAGGTCAGTTGGAAGGCGCCGAGCACGCTCTCGACCCCGTCGTTGCCCGTTTGCGCCGTGAAGCCGCCGAGCAGCGCACCGGCGCAGGCGACCCCCAGGCTCAGGGACAACTGCGCCACCACCGACAGCAAACTGTTGCCGCTGCTGGCCTGCGCGTCGTCGAGGTCGATCAGGGTCACGGTGTTCATCGCAGTAAATTGCAGCGAGTTGATTGCCCCCAGTACGGCCAGCATCGCCAGCAGCAGCGGGTAGGGCGTGTGTTCGCTGACCAGGCCCATGCTCGCCAGCATGATGCCCAGGGCCAGGGTGTTGCCGGTGAGCACGACACGGTAGCCCAGGCGCTCGATCAGCGGGCGGGCAATGGACTTGGCAAACATCGCCGCCGCCGCCAGCGGCAGCATGCTCATGCCGGCCTCCGATGGCGAGTACCCCAGCGCCACCTGCAACAGCAGCGGCACCAGGAACGGCAAGGCGCCGCTGCCCAGGCGTGCGAACAGGTTGCCGAGGATGCCCACGGCAAAAGTGCGCGTCTTGAACAGCACCGGCGAAAACAAGGGGTTGTCGATATGCCCGGCGCGCAGCCAATAGGCCGCCAGGCACGCAAACCCGCCGAACAGCAGCAACATCACGCGCAGGTGCGGCAGGTGCAGTTCGCCCAGGCCTTCCATGGCGATGGTGATCAACACCATCGCCGCGCCGAACAGCAGAAAGCCTGCGCCATCAAAGCGCGTGCGCTCGCTGCCGCGCAGGTCGGGGATGAATTTCCACACGGCGTAGCAACCGATCATGCCCACCGGCAGGTTGATCAGGAAGATCCAGTGCCAGGTCAGGTATTGCACCATCCAGCCGCCCATGGTCGGGCCGAGCAACGGGCCGAGCAGCCCGGGGATGGTGATGAAGCCCATGATCCGCACCAGCTCGGAACGCGGGTAGGCGCGTAACACCACCAGCCGCCCGACCGGCAGCATCAAGGCGCCGCCCAAGCCCTGGATAATGCGCGCGCCCACCAGCATGGTCAGGCTGCTGGACAGGGCACACAGCAGTGAGCCGATGCTGAACAGCATGATCGCGCCGAAAAATATTTTCTTGGTGCCGAAGCGGTCGGCAATCCAGCCCGACGCCGGGATCAGCAAGGCGACGGTGAGCATGTAGGCGATCACCACCCCTTGCATGCGCAGTGGGTTCTCCGCGAGGTCCCGTGCCATGGCCGGCAGTGCCGTGTTCAGAATCGTCCCATCCAGCGATTGCATGAAGAAGGCAATTGCTACCACCCAAGGGAGCCAGCGGGCGGTCTTGGCATCGAGAGGGGCACGATTCGGCATGGATTACCTTTTTGTTAGCAGGCTATGTGTCGGCGATTATGCGCCATCCATTGCTCCTTTTCCCACAGGCTGTTCGTCTAATTCCGACACTGTTGCGTGCGTGCCCACCAGGAAGTCCAGCAACGCACGGTGCACCGCCAGGGCTGCCTCGCGGGACTCCAGGTCAAGCAGGTGGCCGGTGTGTTCAGCCACGGCAAAACTGCTGCGACCTACGTATTGCTTGAACAGCCGGGCCTCGGCGGCGGGGGTGTATTCGTCCAGCGTGCCGTTGAGGAAGTGCACCGGGGTTTCAATCTGCGTGAGTGCCGGCAGGTAATTGCCATCGCCCAATGCCAGTACCTGATGGATGTGAAACCGCGCCTGGCGGTATTCGGTGGTGGCCATGTTCGCCAGGTGGCGATGGTTGTTGCGCTTGAGGCGCGGCGACAGATATTTACCGACCGTCTCGTTGAGCAGGTGGCCGACGGCGGATTTGTCATCGGCTTCGATCAGCACGCGTACGCGCTCCACATAGTCGAGCATGGCCTGGTTGAGGTTGGGCGCCAGGGCCATCACCACCGAGCTTTCGATGGACGGCGGGTTGTGCGCCAGGGTCAGCAGCGTCGAGATGCCGCCCCAGGAAGCCGACACAAGGTGGTTGACCTGAAAGCGCTCCACCAGGGCTCGCAGGATTTGCACTTCGTCGTCCTTGGTCACCAGGTCCAGGTCGGTGTTGTATTCGCGCGAATAGCCGGAGAACGGCAGGTCGAACAGCAGCACATTGAAGTGCTCGGCCAGGCACTTGCTGGTGCGCGCGAAGGACCGCGTGGTGGACAGCGCGCCATTGACCATCAGCACGGTTTTCTTTTGCGGGTCGTTACCCAGTTGCTCGACGTGAACGTTGTAGTGTTTGAACAGCTTTTGTATGACGAAACTTCCATGGTTCATCGCAAGACTTCCTGTGCGGTGGCGGTATGCCACTAACCTTTATAACGAGGTTTTTCACAGGCGACAACAGGCCGCATAGGGAGAACGAAGTGATGGGATTTGGAGGTAGGAATAGGCGAAATGAAGCCTCTGAAATCACCGAAAGACAATGTGGGAGGGGGCTTGCTCCCGATTGCGGTGTATCAGTGCCAGGTGTACTGACTGGCACACTGCAATCGGGAGCAAGCCCCCTCCCACATGGGATTTCCTGGGTTTATAAGGTCAGTGTCAGGCGTTTTACCAACGCGCCAGGGAGGAGGTTGGACGCCGTGTTGCGCTGGCCATACGTGCTGGCCGACAGCAGCAGTTCCCGATCAGCAGTCAGCGCTTCCAACTGCGAGCCCAGCAAGCTGTAAACACTGTCATCGAAGCGCATGGTGCTGACCGGCGCCTTGATCACGCCATCCTCAACCCAGAACGTGGCGAAGCGCGTCATGCCGGTCAGGCGTGCGGCGGGCAGGTCGGAGTAGTTCAGGTACCACAGGTTGCTGATGTACAGCCCGGTCCCCAGCTGCTTGAGGATGTCGGCCTGGCCCAGGTTGCCCGCCGCCATCTGCAAGGCGCTGGGCGATTCGTCGCTGCTGGCGCCGTTGGTGCTCAAGCCGTATTCGGCGGCGCTGCGCGAGTTCACCAACTGGCCGTCGGCCTTGCCGGCGTTTATCAGCGTGACGTCCCCACGCGGGTAACCTTCGCTGGAGAAGGCCTGGCTGAGGGAGCCGCTGATCTGTTCATCGACGGACACCAGCGGGCTTAACAGCTGCTCACCGGCGTAGAGCTTTTGCAACGAGCTGCCTTTACTGGCGATGGACTGCGCGGAAAAACCACCCCAGGTGATGAGGCTGATGATTTCTTCCAGCGCCGCCGGTGCCAGGTAGGCGCGGTACTCACCGGGTGCCAGTGGGTGCAGCGGGCGGCCGAGGAATTCCAGCTGTTCGCGGGCCAATTGGAAGCGTCGGGCGAATTCGGCACTGTTCCATTCATTGCCGGCGTAGCTGGCTTTAACGGCCTCGCCATTGGCGTGGAACAGGCTGAAATCAAAGTTGAAGCTATTGGCCTGATGCCAGCCGAACGCCCCGTTCGAGCTGGCGAACCCACGGCTGATCGGGCCGGCGGCATAGAAGCCCACCAGGTCGACGCCTTGCGCGGCCTGGCTGATCTCCTCCAGAACCTGGGCCAGGTCCGGCAGGGGGCGGGCCTGCTCATTGTGGCTTTGCCAGGCCGTGTGGTTGAGCAGCAAGTACGGGTCGTGGGGCAGCAACGGCAGGGTTTCACGCAGTTGTTGCAGGCCATCGGCAAGGCGCTGGCGGTCCAGCTCCGGCTCACCGGCCAGGGTGATGGCGAGGTCTGCATGCCGACCGTCGTTGATCAGTTTCAGCGTGAGGCTGGCCTGCTGCACCTGCCCGGCCTGGCGCACTTTGGCGTGGTTGAAACGCACGAACTCGGACGCTTCGGCGGCATAGCCGAGGTGAAATTGTTCCTTGTCGGTGATGGCTTGCTTGAGCCAATCCACCAGTGCCTTGAAGGTGTTCATCAGGCATCTCCCCCAAATACATCAATAGTGCTGAACACGCAGGCCGGCGATGCATGGCCGACGCGGATAACCTGGTTGGGTTCGCCTTTGCCGCAGTTTGGCGTACCCAGGACCCGGGACGTGCTGGCATCGCCCACGGCGCTGAGGTTGCGCCAGAACTGCGCGGAGATCGCCCGGTAGTTGGGGTTTTTCACCACACCCTTGAGTTCGCCGTTTTCGATCAGTTGGCCCCATTCGCAGCCGAACTGGAATTTGTTACGTGCGTCGTCAATCGACCAGGAACGGTTGGTGGACATCAGGATGCCGTGCTCGATGCCGCCGATCAGCTGCGCCATGCTCTGGTTGCCAGGCTCGATATTGAGGTTGGCCATGCGGTCGATCGGCGCGCGGTTCCAACTGCTGGCGCGGCTATTGGCCACGCCGCTCATGCCGGCGCGAAATTGCGACAGCGCCCCGCCCAGCGGCTTGAGCAGCAGGCCTTCGCGGATCAGGAACTGCTTGCTGGCGGCGGTGCCATCGTCGTCATGGCTGTAGCTTGCCAGTTGTTCGGGGATGTCCGGGTCGAAGGTTACGTTGAGCAGCGCGGAGCCGTATTGCAGATGGCCAAAGTCTTGGGCCTTCACAAAACTGGTGCCGGCGTAATTGCGCTCATCCCCGAGGATACGGTCCATTTCCAGTGGATGGCCGATGGACTCGTGGATCTGCAGGATCATCTGGTCAGGCATCAACAGCAGGTCGCGCGGGCCGTGGGGCGTGTTCGGTGCCAGCAACAGTTGCAGGGCTTCATCGGCGATGCGCGGCGCGGCGCCGACCAGGCCGAACCGGTCGATCACATCAAACCCGCCTTGCTGGCCGAAGTTACTGCCGCCGAGGGTACGTGACTGGCTGTCGTTGCCGTCGTAGGCGGTGACGCTGACGCCGGGAAATACAAAGCGCTGGGCCTGACGCAGTTCGGCGCCGGCCGTGTTGAGGTAGATCTGCTCGACGTGGGTCAGGCCGAGGCTGACTTCCCAGTTCACCAGACGCTCGTCCTTGGGCACCGCAGCAGACTCGGCGCCGAGCAGTTGGTAGCAGTCGCTCAGGGACGGGAAGGCTTGAGCAAGGTTGGGCGACAGGTAGTCGGCGACGTCGCTGGACACGTGTTGGTCGCGCAGGTCGAGCAGGGCATGGGGCTTGATCAGGCGCGCTTGCTGTTCGGCACGCTCCAGGGCGGCTTGCAGGCCAGGCAGGGAAATGTCGTTGGTTGCGGCGTAGGCTTCCACCCCATTGAGGCGCACGGTGAGCATGGCGCCTTCGTCGTGGCTCAGGTATGGCGGTTCGGCGACGTTCTTGCGCACCGAGAGGTGTTGGCCGGATTCGCGTACGTAGCGCAGCGAGAAGAACTCGGCAGTGGTGCGCAGGGCACTGAAATGCTTTTTGAGTGTGGCGTGGTGGTCGAACATGGGGCCTTCCTTGTGGGCGGCTCGGCGCGGGCAGGCAAACAGAGTAGGCCTGGGCTGGGGAGCTGATCAAGGAAAGTGTAGGGGGGAAGTTTTGCAGTGTCTGGTCGGGCCTCATCGGGGGCAAGCCCCCTCCCACATTTTGAATGTATTCACAAATCAAAGTGTGGGAGGGGGCTTGCCCCCGATGAAGGCACCTCGGTCTTTCAGTTACTGCGCGGTCGGGCCCACTTCACGCATCGGCTTGCCACGCACTGGCGCATCGCCGGCCACGTAGTAGTCGGCGGTGCTGCGCGGCAGCGGCTGGCGGCCACGGATCTTGTCGGCGATTTTCTCGGCGATCATGATCGTTGGCGCGTTCAGGTTGCCGGTGGTGATGATCGGCATGATCGACGCATCGACCACACGCAGACCCTGCATGCCATGCACGCGGCCTTCGCCATCCACTACGGCCATCTCGTCGGTGCCCATTTTGCACGAGCAGGACGGGTGGAACGCGGTTTCGGCGTGCTCGCGGATGAACTTGTCGAGCTGCTCATCGGTTTGCACTTCAATGCCCGGGCTGATTTCGCGGCCACGGTATTGATCCAGCGCCGGCTGCTGCATGATTTCACGGGTCAGGCGGATGCCATCGCGAAATTCCTGCCAGTCCTGCTCGGTGGCCATGTAGTTGAAGAGGATGCTCGGGTAGTCCCGTGGGTTCTTCGACTTCAATTGCACGCGGCCACGGCTTGGCGAACGCATGGAGCCCATGTGTGCCTGGAAACCGTGCTCTTTCACACCATTGCTGCCGTTATAGTTAATCGCCACCGGCAGGAAGTGGTACTGGATGTTCGGCCATTCGAATTCCGGGCGCGAACGGATAAAACCGCCGGCTTCGAACTGGTTGCTGGCGCCGATACCGGTGCCGTTGAACAGCCACTCGGCGCCGATCGCCGGCTGGTTGTACCAGAGCAGCGACGGGTACAGCGACACCGGTTGGGTGCAGGCGTATTGCAGGTACAGCTCAAGGTGGTCCTGCAGGTTTTCGCCGACGCCAGGCAGGTCGTGGACCACCGGGATGTCGAGGCTTTCCAGCAGTTTGGCCGGGCCAACACCGGAGCGTTGCAGCAGTTGCGGCGAAGCGATTGCGCCGCTGCACACCAGCACTTCTTTGCGCGCACGGGCTTCAACGCGCTCTTCGGCAGCGCCGATCAGGTAACGCACGCCCACGGCACGTTTGCCTTCGAACAGCACTTTGTCAGTCAGTGCGTGGGTGACGATGGTCAGCGTCGAACGTTTTTTAGCGGTGTCCAGGTAACCGCGTGCGGTGCTGGCGCGACGGCCATTCGGCGTCACGGTACGGTCCATCGGGCCGAAACCTTCCTGCTGGTAGCCGTTCAAGTCTTCGGTACGCGGGTAACCGGCCTGCACGCCGGCTTCGACCATGGCGTGGAACAGCGGGTTGTTGCCGGCTTTCGGCGTGGTCACGCTGACCGGGCCATCGCCGCCGTGCCAGTCGTTCGGGCCGATGTCGCGGGTTTCGGCTTTGCGGAAATACGGCAGGCAGTCGAGGTAGGTCCAGTTTTCCAGACCCGGCAGTTTCGACCAGTTGTCGTAGTCCATGGCGTTGCCACGGATGTAGCACATGCCGTTGATCAGCGACGAACCACCCAAGCCCTTGCCGCGCCCGCATTCCATCCGGCGGCCGTCCATGTGTGGCTCAGGGTCGGTTTCGTAGGCCCAGTTGTAGCGGCGGCCTTGCAGTGGGAAGGCCAGGGCGGCTGGCATCTGGGTACGGAAATCGAGACGGTAGTCCGGGCCGCCGGCTTCGAGCAGCAGGACGGTGACGCCTTCGTCTTCGGTCAGACGGGTCGCCAGGGTGTTACCGGCGGAGCCGGCACCCACAATGATGTAATCGTATTCTTGGGACATAAATGCACCCTCTTTGAAGTGTGGTCAGGTCGGGCCTCATCGGGGGCAAGCCCCCTCCCACATGTGACTGTATTTGCACATCTGAACGTGTAAACACAGTCAGTGTGGGAGGGGGCTTGCCCCCGATGGCGGCCTCAAAGGCAACACAAAGCTCGGGATTTAGAACACCGAGGCGTAGTCGCCCAGCTCAACCTGTACCGATTTGATGCGGGTGAAGTTATTCAGCGAGCTGATGCCGTTCTCACGGCCAACGCCCGACTGCTTGTAACCGCCCACTGGCATCTTCGCGTCGGACTCGCCCCAGGCGTTGATCCAGCAGATACCCGCTTCCAGCTGATGAATCACGCGGTGGGCGCGGTTCAGGTCTTTGGTCACCAGGCCAGCAGCCAGGCCGAAGTCGGTGTCGTTGGCGCGGCGGATCACTTCTTCTTCGGTTTCATAGGTGAGGATGCTCATCACCGGGCCGAAGATTTCTTCACGAACGATGGTCATTTCGTCGGTGCAGTCGGTGAACACGGTCGGGGCCACGAAAGCGCCTTTGGCGAATTCGCCGTCGGTCAGGCGGTCGCCGCCGCACAGTACGCGGGCGCCTTCTTCCTTACCTTTGGCGATGTAGCCGAGCACGCTTTCCATGTGGGCAAAGCTGACCAGCGGGCCGAAGTTGGTGTTGTCATCTTGCGGGCTGCCAATACGGATGCGCGCAACGCGCTCAACGATCTTGGCTTCGAACGCTGCCTGCAGGTGCTTGGGTACGAATACGCGAGTGCCGTTGGTGCAAACCTGACCGGAGCTGTAGAAGTTGGCCATCATCGCGATGTCGGCGGCGCGATCCAGGTCGGCGTCTTCGAACACGATCAGCGGCGACTTCCCGCCCAGTTCCATGGTCACTTCCTTCAGCGACGAGCTGGAAGCGCTGGCCATGACTTTCTTGCCAGTGTCGGTGCCGCCGGTGAACGAGACTTTCTCGATGCGTGGGTGCTCGGTCAGCCAAGTGCCGACTTCGCGGCCGCTGCCGGTCAACACGTTGAACACGCCAGCTGGAACGCCGGCTTCGGTGTAGATCTCGGCCAGTTGCAGGGTGGTCAGCGAGGTGACTTCGCTTGGCTTGAAGATCATTGCGTTACCGGCGGCCAGGGCCGGTGCGGATTTCCACAGGGCGATCTGGATCGGGTAGTTCCACGCGCCGATACCGGCCACGACGCCCAGCGGCTCGCGGCGGGTGTAGACGAACGAGGTGTCACGCAGCGGGATCTGCTCGCCTTCGATGGCGGGCACCAGGCCTGCGTAGTACTCCAGCACGTCGGCGCCGGTGACGATGTCGACGTACTTGGTTTCGGAGAAGGCTTTACCGGTGTCCAGGGTTTCCAGGGCGGCCAGCTCATCGTTGCGCTCGCGCAGGATGTCGACGGCACGGCGCAGGATGCGCGAACGCTCCATGGCGGTCATCGCGGCCCAGATTTTCTGGCCTTTCTCGGCGCTGACCACGGCGCGTTCAACGTCGTCTTTGGTAGCGCGTTGCACTTGGGCGAGAACTTCACCGTTAGCCGGGTTGATGGCTTCGAAGGTGGCATCGCTGCCAGCGTCGCTGTAGCCGCCGTCAATGTAGAGTTTTTGCAGGTCGAAACGGGCCATAAAGTCCTCGCAAGTGCATAAGTGGTTGGCGTTACCCGCCGAAAAGTGGGCCATAAGGGTGTGGCAACACTGAGCGGCAGACGTTCAGGGGTTGAGCATTTATATGGGCTCTAACTCACCTGCTTGGCCAATTGGAAATCCATGTATTCGTAAGCGATCCGTTGCGCCTGCTTCGTGTCGAAAGCATCTCCCGACAGGGCGCCGCGCAACCATAAACCGTCGATCAGGGCCGCCAGGCCTCGGGCTGCTTTGCGTGCGTGCGGCAGCGGTAGCACTCGGCGGAACTGGCAGCACAGGTTGGAATACAGACGTTGATCGTTGATCCGCTGCAACCGGTGCAATGACGGGTGATGCATGCTGGTGGCCCAGAAGGCCAACCAGGTTTTCATAGCCGGTCCGTTGACCTGGCTGGCGTCGAAGTTGCCCTCGATAATCACCTGAAGGTGTGCCCGTGGGCTGTCGTCCGTAAGGGCCAGCCTGCGTTCGTGGACGTTCTCGATCAGCACATTCATCAAGTACCGCATGGTCGCTGCGATCAGGCCGTTCTTGTCCTGAAAGTAGTGACTGATGATGCCGTTCGAGACGCCGGCCAAACGGGCGATCAGCGCAATGCTGGCATCTCCCATTCCGACCTGATCGATCGCCGTCAGCGTGGCTTCGATCAACTGCTGGCGGCGTATGGGTTGCATACCGACCTTGGGCATGTTGCACCTCTCCTTAGGCCTGCCGATGGGCGATAAACGTCCGTCGGCTTGATGGCCAGTCTATTTTGTTTTGATTGAACGTTCAATCAACAAAGAATAAGATCTGCGACAAATGGTCGCTGCCTACAGGTATTTCCTACGTGCAGGCCGCGACATCTGACACCTGCAAAAACCCTTGAAACAGGCCGTATCAAGGCCTGCGCACCGCTTTGGCGGGGTTCAAGAATTTTCGGGGTGTCTTTATAACACCCGTCCGTCGACTGCCGAAAAATCGATGTCCCGGGATAACCGTTGCCTTGTGTTTCTCTCTCGCACTGCCTGGAGCAACTGCGCCATGAGTTCTGCCTCTCTTATAAAGACCCCGCCGGAAAAGGTTCGGGTCAACGGTTGGGTGTTCTACACCTCCACCGCACTGATTCTGTTGTTGACCGCCATTCTGATCATCGCCCCGCAGGAGGCCGGGCGCATGCTCGGCATAGCCCAGGCGTGGCTGTCGAAAAGCTTCGGCTGGTACTACATGGTGGTCATCGCCGCCTACCTGGTGTTCGTGGTAGGCCTGGCGTTCTCGTCCTACGGCAAGTTGAAACTGGGCAGCAAGGACGACACCCCGGACTTCAGCTACGGCGCCTGGGCCGGCATGCTGTTCTCGTCGGGCATCGGCATTTCGCTGCTGTACTTCGGCGCCTCGGAGCCGCTGGACCACTACTTCAACCCGCCCGAAGGCGCAGCCGCCAGCAATGGTGCGGCGCGCCAGGCGCTGCAACTGACCTTCCTGCACTGGGGCCTGCACGGCTGGGCGATTTATGCGCTGGTCGGCCTGGCCGTGGCGTACTTCGCGTATCGGCATAACCAGCCGCTTGCCTTGCGTTCGGCGCTGTACCCGCTGGTGGGCGAGCGTTGGGTGAAGGGCGCGGCCGGCCATGCGGTGGACGGCTTCGGCATGTTCGTGACCCTGCTCGGCCTGGTGACCAACCTGGGGATTGGTTCGATGCAGGTGTCGTCCGGGCTGGAAAACCTGTTCGGCATGCAGCACAGCAACACCAACCTGCTGATCGTGATCATTGTGATGAGCACCGTGGCGACCATCGCCGCCGTGTCGGGCGTGGAGAACGGCATTCGCCGCCTGTCCAACCTCAACATCGTGCTGTTCAGCGGTTTGCTGATCTTTGTGCTGCTGTTTGGCCCGACCTTGCACCTGCTCAACGGCCTGGTGCAGAACACCGGTGACTACCTCAACGGCATCATCCTGAAAACCTTCGACCTCTATGTGTACGAAGGCGACGCCGACAAGACCGAGCGCTGGATGGGCCTGTGGACCCTGTTCTACTGGGCCTGGTGGATTTCTTGGGCGCCATTCGTGGGCATGTTCATCGCACGTATTTCCCGTGGTCGCACGGTGCGTGAGCTGGTGGCTGGCGTGCTGCTGATCCCGCTGGGCTTTACCCTGGCGTGGCTGTCGATCTTCGGCAACTCGGCCCTGGACCTGGTGTTGAACCATGGGGCGGTGGAGTTGGGCAAGACGGCGTTGGAGCAGCCGTCGATGGCAATCTACCAATTGCTTGAGCATTACCCGGCGTCGAAAATCGTCATCGGTGTATCGATCTTTGTCGGCTTCGTGCTGTTCCTGACCCCGGCGGATTCCGGCGCGGTGATGATGGCCAACCTGTCCTGCAAGGGCGGCAACGTGGATGAAGATGCGCCGCACTGGCTGCGGATCTTCTGGTCGGCGGTGATCACTCTGGTGACCATCGGCCTGCTGTTTGCCGGTAACTTCGAAGCGATGCAAACCATGGTGGTGCTGGCCGGGTTGCCGTTCTCGGTGGTGCTGATTTTCTTCATGTTCGGTTTGCACAAAGCGATGCGCCAGGACGTGGCGATCGAACAGGAGCAGGCGCAACTGGCCGAGCGTGGTCGTCGTGGCTTCAGCGAGCGCCTGACCGCGCTGGACCTGCAACCGAGCCAGGGCACTGTGCAGCGTTTTATGGACAAGCACGTAACGCCGGCGTTGGAAGAAGCGGCGAGCGCGTTGCGTGATCAGGGGCTGGAAGTGCAGACCTTGCTCGGCAAATCCAAGCGCTGCATTGGTGTGCGGATCGAGATGGAAGAGGGCAACCCGTTTGTCTACGAAGTGAGCCTGGATGCTTACTCGTCTGCACCCAATGATTTGCCCGAAGAGGAACGCACCCGCTATTACCGTGCCGAGGTGTACCTGCACAACGGGCCTCAGGAGTACGACCTGATGGGCTTCACCCAGGAACAGATCACCCGGGACGTGCTCGATCAGTTTGAAAGCCATCGGCAGCTCCTTGGCCGTGTCTATAGCTGATGATTGAAGCTTGGCAGTGTCCTCACTGACACTGCTGGGTCCAACTGTGTAATCAGCTCTCAATGTGGGAGGGGGCTTGCTCCCGATTGCAGTGTGTCAGTCAGTACATCTGTTACTGATACACCGCTATCGGGAGCAAGCCCCCTCCCACATTTGAACCCGGTTTCTACAGTGGGTTGGCAGTGTTTGTCAGCCGAGGTTCTTGCCCAAGAGGGCATGGTAAAGCTCACTGTCCCCCAGGATCCCCACCACCTGGTTGTTGTCATGCAACACCAGCTTGTTCCCCGTGTGATAGCGAATCTGCAGCGCGTCGCGCATGCCGATATTCGAGTCCACCAGCGTCGGCACCCGACCCAGGCCTTCCACCGATTGGCCCGGAGCCCAGTTCTGCAGGTTCATCACCACGCCATTCTGGCGAGCGCCCTGGATGGTGTTGCCTTCGGCCAGGTCCAGCCATGAGTCGCCGCCCGGGTCCAGGCACACTGAGCCGTTCACGCGCGTGCAGTTGTCCAGCGTGCGCATCAGGCTGCGGCCGCACAACACGTTCAGCGGGTTGGTATGGGCGACGAAGGTGCGCACATAGTCATCCGCCGGGTTCAGCACGATCTCTTCCGGCACGCTGTACTGGATGATCTTGCCGTCTTTCATGATCGCGATGCGGCTGCCGAGTTTCAGCGCCTCATCGAGGTCGTGGCTCACAAACACAATGGTCTTGCTCAGCTTGCGTTGCAGTTCCAGCAGTTCGTCCTGCAGGCCCTGGCGGATCAGTGGGTCGAGGGCGGAGAAGGGTTCGTCCATCAGCAGGATATCGGCGTCCATCGCCAGCGCGCGGGCCAGGCCGACGCGCTGCTGCATGCCGCCGGACAGCTCGTCCGGCTTCTTGTTGCGCCACTGGGTCAGGCCCACCAGCTCAAGTTTTTCGTCCACCAGTTTGCGCCGGTCTTTCTCCGGGCGGCCCTGCATTTCGAGGCCAAAGCTGATGTTTTCGCGCACCGTCAGCCAGGGCATCAGGGCGAACTTCTGGAACACCATGGCGATGCGCTTGGTGCGCATCATTTTCAGCTCGGCAGGCGTGCACGAGGCGATATCGATCTGGCGGCCTTCATGCTCCACGAACAACTGGCCACGGCTCACGGTGTTGAGGCCGTTGATGCAGCGCAGCAAGCTCGACTTGCCGGAGCCGGACAGGCCCATCAGCACACAGATCTCGCCTTTCTCGACATCCAGGCTGGCTTTTTCAACGCCGACAATCTGCCCGGTCTTTTTCAGGATCTCGTTGCGGTGCATGCCCTGGTCGAGCAGCTTGAGGGCTTCACGCGGGTCTTTGGAGAAGATCACATCGACATTGTCGAATCGGATAATGCTCATGCATCACCCCCTACTTTGGCGTCGGGTTGTTTGCAGATGCGGTCGAGCATGATGGCCAGCAAGACGATCGCCAGGCCGGCTTCGAAGCCCAGGGCGATATCGGCGGTGTTCAGCGCGTTGACCACGGGTTTGCCGAGGCCGTCGGCGCCCACCAGCGCCGCGATCACCACCATCGACAGCGACAGCATGATGCATTGGGTAATGCCGGCGGCGATGCTCGGCATGGCGTGGGGCAGTTCAATGCGCGAGAGCAACTGACGGCGCGAGCAGCCAAAGGCCTTGCCGGCGTCCATCAACTCTTGCGGTACATCGCGGATACCCAGGTAGGTCAGGCGGATCGGCGCGGCAATCGCGAACACCACCGTGGAAATCAGCCCGGGCACCACACCCAGCCCGAAGAGGGTCAGGGTAGGGATGAGGTAGACGAAGGTCGGTACGGTCTGCATCAGATCGAGCACCGGCCGCATCAGGGTGTAGAACATCGGTTTGTGCGCGGCAACAATGCCCAGCGGCACACCAATGACCACGCAGACCAGGGTGGCGAACAGCACCTGCGCCAGGGTCTCCATGGTTTCCTGCCAGTACCCCAGGTTGAGGATCAGCAGGAAGGAGGCGATGACAAAAACCGTCAGGCCCCATTTACGTTGAATAAAATGAGCCAGCAGCGCAATCAGACCGATCAATGCCAGCGGATTGAACCAGGTCAGCGCAAACGTCACGCCGTGGATCATCGTTTCCAGGGTCGATGCGATTGCGTCGAAGTAGTTGGCGCCGTGTTCGGTCAACCATTCGACGAAGGCAGCGATGTACTGGCCTAGTGGGATTTTCTGTTCAGTCAGCATGGTAGTGAATGTCCACATGCGAAGGGAAAAACATCCCGGGCCAGCGCACCAGCCCGGGGTCAGCAGAAACTACTTGGCGAGGTAAGCTTTGACGGCCTCCAGACCTGGTTTGCCATCAACGGTGGTGACACCGGCGAGCCAGGTGTCGAGGACTTGCGGGTTGTTTTTCAGCCAGGCCTTGGCGGCGGCGTCGGGTTTCATTTTGTCGTCCAGGACGTTACCCATCAGCGTGCTTTCCATGTTCAGGGTGAACGACAGGTTTTTCAGCAACTGGCCCACGTTGCTGCATTCCTGGGTGTAGCCCTTGCGGACGTTGGTGTAGATGGTGGCCTGGCCGTAGTTGGGGCCAAACGAGTCGTCACCCCCGGTCAGGTACTTCATCTTGAACCGGGTGTTCATCGGGTGCGGTTCCCAGCCGAGGAACACGATGGCCTGGCCGCGTTTGGAGGCGCGTTCCACCTGGGAGAGCATCCCGGCTTCGCTGGATTCGACCACCTTGAAACCGGCGGTTTTGAGGCCGAAGGCGTCTTTGTCGATCAGCGTCTGGATGGTGCGGTTGCCGTCATTGCCTGGCTCGATCCCGTAGATCTTGCCACCCAACTCATCCTTGAATTTCGCGATATCGGCGAAGTCTTTCAGGCCCTTGTCATACAGCGCCTCGGGGACCGCCAGGGTGTACTTGGCGTTCTCCAGGTTGGCGCGCACGGTCTCCACGGTGCCGGCATCACGGTACTGCTTGATGTCGTTTTCCATGGTCGGCATCCAGTTGCCGAGGAAGATATCCATGTTCTTGCCGTCAGCCAGGGACTTGTAAGTCACCGGTACTGAAATCATCGTGGTGCGCGGCTTGTAGCCAAGGCCCTTGAGGACTTCACTGGTGGTCGCGGTGGTGACGGTGATGTCGGTCCAGCCGACATCCGAGAAGTTGACGGTCTTGCACTGTTCCGGTTCTGCAGCGTGTGCCAGGGCTGGCAGACTCAGCATGGCGGCCAACAACAACGAGGGTGAACCTTTCATCTGGGTAGACTCCTGTGTTTTTTCTGGCGGCATTCGCCGCGCTTTATAAGTGTTGCGGTTGGAGTGTGCGGTGACAGCTCTGGCACGGTGCCTTGCAAACGAGTCGAGACTGATCATGTACCAGTGAAAATCTGACGCCTACAGGGGGCGTCGTATCCAGTACAGGGATGGTCGTATCCAGTGTCGGTGACGTCGCTTACAGATTTTTCCAAAGGCAAAACTGCTGTTTTTACCGATCTGCACCGCTAAAAACGGCCAAAACGCCTGATCGCACAAGGGCGGCGTTGGTGAGCATGGTTACGTCGGTGTGAGACGCCGTGATGACAGATAAAAGCCTGATGATGCCGCCATCTGGGCGATCTGAGCGTAGCAGCTTGTTCATGCCTGGCCTGCTCACCGAGGAGTTTCACGGCAATGGCTATCAGTGTTTTCGACCTGTTCAAGATCGGCATCGGGCCTTCTAGTTCTCACACCGTCGGCCCCATGCGCGCCGCGGCGTTATTCGTCCAAGCACTGCGTGAACGTGAACTGTTGGAACAAGTCAGGCGCGTCGAAGTTCAGCTCTACGGCTCTTTATCGGCCACCGGCATCGGCCACGGCAGCGACACCGCGACCATCATGGGCCTGATGGGCGAGTGGCCCGACGCGATCGATCCATCGCAGATCGGCCTGCGCATCCACACCCTGCGCGAGACTGACACGCTGCTGCTGGACGGGCGTTTGCCGGTGCCGTTTGTGTGGGCGCGGGACATGCGCCTGCTCGACGAAAACCTGCCGTTTCACCCCAACGCCATGACCCTGCTGGTGTCGGGCGATAACGGCGAGTTGCACCGCGATACCTACTACTCGGTCGGTGGCGGTTTCGTGGTGGACGAGGCCCAGGCGCAAAGCGGTGTAGCGGATATGGACCGCACCGAGTTGCCGTATGATTTTTCCAGCGCGGTGGAGTTGTTGCAGCTGTGCAAGACCCACAACCTGCGCGTCGCCGAGTTGATGATGGCCAACGAAAAGGTCTGGCGCTCCGAGGATGAAATCCGCAGTGGCTTGATGAAACTCTGGCGCGCCATGCAGGACTGCGTGGAGCAGGGCCTCAAGCACGAAGGCATCCTGCCCGGCGGCCTCAACGTGCGGCGCCGCGCGGCCAAGTTGCACCGCAGCCTGCAGGAGTTGGGCAAGCCGAATGTGATCGGCTCGACCTTGAGCGCCATGGAGTGGGTCAACCTGTTCGCCCTGGCCGTGAATGAAGAAAACGCAGCGGGTGGGCGTATGGTCACCGCACCTACCAATGGCGCGGCGGGGATTATCCCGGCGGTGCTGCACTACTTCATGAAGTTCAGCGAAGAAGTGACCGAAGCCAACGTGGTCGACTACCTGCTGGGTGCGGCGGCGGTGGGGATTCTGTGTAAAAAGAACGCCTCGATCTCCGGCGCCGAGGTCGGTTGCCAGGGCGAGGTAGGTTCGGCCTGTGCCATGGCGGCGGCGGGGCTGGCGGAGATTCTTGGCGCTACGCCGGAGCAGCTGTGCAACGCCGCCGAAATCGGCCTGGAACACAACCTCGGCCTGACCTGCGACCCGGTGGGCGGGTTGGTTCAGGTGCCGTGCATCGAGCGCAACGCGATTGCGGCAGTGAAGGCGATCAACGCGGCGCAAATGGCCCTGCGCGGTGACGGCCAGCACTTTATCTCCCTGGACCGGGTGATCCGTACCATGCGCGATACCGGCGCGGACATGCACGACAAGTACAAAGAGACGTCGCGGGGTGGGTTGGCGGTGAGTGCAGTGGAGTGTTGAGACCGAATTGCTGCTAATCGGGGGCAAGCCCCCTCCCACATTTGAATGTATTCACAATTCAAAGGGTGGGAGGGGGCTTGCCCCCGATAGCGGTAGTCCGCCCAACACTGCTCATAAAGTGAACACCCAAACCAAAAGCGCCACCTTTTAGCGCGTCGCAAACAGATAAGTAGCCTCCAAACGATTTACCGCCAGACCCCCTGTCACCCGTGCTTGTGGTGACAGAGTGCTCCCATGCCCTCAAAGCGCCTTCCCACAAGTGCTACCGATCTGCTCACACCCCGTGAGCAGGCTCGCTGCGCCGTGCTTTTCGGGGCATATCCCGCACTTCCCGCGCGGGCTTAAATAGACGCGTCATCAGGTCGTTTTCAGGAGTTATTGAATGCCCATTCAATTTTAGGCATGGCATTTGCTCTATCAATTCAAAGCCTCGATCTGTACCGCAGACGGGCGCAATAACAAGAGCCTCGCCTGAGGCCATCACCCGCTTTGTGTGAGGAGATACCGCGATGACGTCGTTCAACTCCGGGGCCCAACCCCAGAACCGTGCGCCTCAATCCATCGGCTTTTTGCTGCTGGACAATTTCACGCTGATTTCCCTGGCGTCGGCAGTCGAACCCCTGCGGATGGCCAACCAACTGTCCGGCCGCGAGCTGTATCGCTGGACAACCCTGAGCGTCGACGGCAACCAGGTATGGGCCAGCGACGGCCTGCAAATCACCCCCGATGCTTCCATGCACAAAGCCCCGGCCCTGGACACGGTGATCGTGTGCGGCGGCGTGGGTATCCAGCGTACCGTCACGCGTGAACATGTGTCGTGGCTGCAAAGCCAGGCGCGCCAGTCGCGTCGCCTCGGCGCGGTGTGCACCGGCAGTTGGGCGCTGGCCTGCGCCGGTCTGCTCGATGGTTTTGATTGCAGCGTGCACTGGGAATGCCTGGCGTCGATGCAGGAAGCTTTCCCCCGCGTGGCCATGAGCACGCGCCTGTTCACCCTTGATCGCAACCGCTTCACCAGCTCCGGCGGCACCGCGCCGCTGGACATGATGCTGCACCTGATCAGCCGCGACCACGGCCGTGAACTGTCGGCGGCGATTTCCGAGATGTTTGTGTACGAGCGCATCCGCAACGAACAGGATCACCAGCGTGTGCCGCTCAAGCACATGCTCGGCACCAACCAGCCCAAGTTGCAGGAAATCGTCGCGCTGATGGAAGCCAACCTGGAAGAGCCGATCGACCTGGACGAGCTGGCGGTGTATGTCGCCGTGTCGCGGCGCCAGTTGGAGCGGCTGTTTCAGAAATACCTGCACTGCTCACCGTCGCGCTACTACCTCAAGCTGCGGCTGATCCGTGCGCGGCAATTGCTCAAGCAAACACCGATGTCGATCATCGAAGTGGCGTCGGTGTGCGGGTTTGTGTCCACGCCGCACTTCTCCAAGTGCTACCGCGAATACTTCGGCATTCCGCCACGGGATGAGCGTGTTGGCTCCAACACCACCCAGCAGGTGGCGATGCTGCCGATTCCGCAGGCACTGGTGTTGTCACCGTTGTCGGGGCCGATGTCGGCATTGAGTCAGGCGCGGAATGAGTCGACGTTTGCCAGTGTACGGCTCTAGGCTTTGTGGCGAGCGGGCTTGCCCGCGTTGGGCTGCGTAGCAGCCCCAAAAGCCTGGGAGCGCTGCGCGCTCCAACGCGGGCAAGCCCGCTCGCCACATGGGTTCTCAGGCGCCTGAGCTTTGCTTGAACTGCACCAAAGCCGGCAACAACTGCTTATCGATCGCCTGCCTTACCGCCGGCAAAATCGTCGCCTTGCCGGTGTACATCTGCTCAACCATGCCCTTGAGCGCCTTGGCCCGTGCCTCGCTCAAACCACGCACTGCGCACTCGCAGGCTTGCTCGGCGGTGGCACCGCTGGACACTTCAAAACCCAGCGAGCGCAGTTGGCCCAGCAGGTCATCCTGGTCAATCAAATCCGCGTGCATCATGGCGTTTATCCTGGTGAGGGGAGCGGGGTCTGAGCTGGATTCTGGTAGCCGCTCAAGCGCTCGGCAAGGGCAGAATGCACGAATGGCTCGCATGGCTATGAGCGTGTCGTTTTCGGGCCATTTGCCCACCGCCCGAATGGGCACACTGGTAACCAGCAAGCAGCTTGAAGGTTTGGTCACCCTCGGCCTGCACGGCTCACACAAGGCACTCTGCCCCGCTCCAGTCACGGCTGGAACGGGGCTTTTTTTGCGCGTCTATTTCCTTGCGGGCAAGCCAATCACGCGGCCGAGCAGGGCAGGGCGCGGCAGGTCGGACTGTTCGGTGCTGATGGCGGCAAGTCGTGCCAGTGTCGCCTGGGTAAACGGTGCCGAATGCGGCCCGGCTAGATCGACGTGCAACAGCATCTGCTCGTTGCCCGCCAGTTCCTTTGCATCACCTACCCAGTGCAAGCTGTGATAGAGGTGCAGGCGCTTGGCGTCGTGGGCGATCAGTTGGGTATGCACTTCAACCTCGGCGCCGAGTTTCACTTCGTGCAAGTAGTTGAGGTGCAGCTCCAGGGTAAACAGCGAATGGCCGCTGGCTTCGCGGTTTTCACTGTCCAGCCCGAGCCTGTCCATCAACGCGTCGGTGGCGTAGCTGAAGATCAGCAGGTAAAACGCGTCGCGCAGATGGCCGTTGTAGTCCACCCAGTCCGGTTGGACTTGGGTGGTGTAGGTTGTCAGTGCAGGCATGTCTGGGATTCCGGATTATTACTCGTTCAATTGTGGGCGCTGGCTTGCCTGCGATGGCGATGCAAGATTCACCACCGCTATCGCAGGCAAGCCAGCTCCCACAGAGATCAACAGCGGTTATTCGGCGAAGGTCATGCCATGTTTGGCCTTGGTGGTTTTGACCGCCTCCAGCACTGCCAACAGGCAATCATCACGATAGCGCTCCAGCGCCGAAATGCTGTGGCTGCCGAGTTGATCGCGGGTGCCATCGACCACATCGTCGATCAGTTTATCGGTCAGCTCAGGTGCCGGCAGGTAGGTCCAGGGCAATTGCAACGCCGGGCCGAATTGCGCCATGAAATGCCGCATCCCGGCATCGCCGCCGGCCAGGGTATACGTGAGAAAAGTCCCCATGAAGGACCAGCGCAAGCCGGCGCCAAAACGAATCGCGTCGTCGATTTCGCCGGTGGTCGCCACGCCATCGTTAACCAGGTGCAGGGCCTCGCGCCATAGCGCTTCCAACAGGCGATCAGCGATAAAACCGGGGACTTCCTTGCGCACATGCAGCGGGCGCATGCCGAGGGATTCATACACCTGGATCGCCGCCTGGATCGCCTCTGGTGCGGTGTTTTTGCCACCGACCACTTCCACCAGTGGCAACAGGTAGACCGGGTTGAACGGGTGGCCAACCACGCAGCGTTCCGGGTGCGTGGAACCCTCGTAGAACTCACTCGGCAACAGACCCGAGGTGCTCGAGCCGATCAACGCATTGGGCTTGGCCGCTGCGCTGATTTTGCTGTGCAGGTCCAGCTTCAGTTCCAGGCGTTCGGGTGCGCTTTCCTGGATGAAGTCGGCGTCTTTCACGCACGCTTCAATCGTTGCCACAAAGCGCAGGCGGTCCTGCGATGCACCTGGCGCCAGGCCTTGTTGTTCCAGGGCGCCCCAGGCATTGGCGACACGTTTGCGCAGGGCCGCTTCAGCCCCGGGCGCCGGGTCCCAGGCCACCACATCCAGGCCATGGGCCAGGGCGCGAGACACCCAGCCGCTGCCGATAACACCGCTGCCGAGGGCGGCGAAGGTTTTGATTTGTGTGATAAAGCGCATGGCGACGATCCCGAGTAATGTGAAGAACCCTTGTGGGAGGGGGCTTGCCCCCGATGGCTGTGGATCAGCACCGAATGCATCGACTGACACGCCGCTATCGGGGGCAAGCCCCCTCCCACATGTTTAACCGCGTTTGGTGAGGCCCATTTTGGCGCGGCCTTCGGCGGGGGTGAGGACCCGCGCACCCAGGCGGCTGAGGATCTCGCTGGCGCGTTCTACCAGTTGGCCATTGGTGGCGAGCACGCCTTTGTCCAGCCACAGGTTGTCTTCCAGCCCGACCCGCACGTTGCCGCCCAGCAGCACCGCTTGCGCCGCCATCGGCATTTGCATGCGGCCAATGCCAAAGCCGGCCCACACCGCGTCGTCAGGTAAGTTGTCGACCATGGCTTTCATGGTGGTGGTGTCGGCCGGCGCGCCCCATGGGATGCCCAGGCACAGTTGGAACAGCGGGTTATCCAGCAGGCCTTCCTTGATCATCTGCTTGGCGAACCACAGGTGGCCGGTGTCAAAAATCTCCAGCTCAGGCTTAACGCCCAGTTCCTGGATGCGCTTGGCGCCCGCCCGCAATTGCGCCGGGGTGGACACGTAAATGGTGTCGCCATCGCCGAAGTTGAGCGTGCCGCAGTCCAGCGTGCAGATTTCCGGCAGCAGCTCTTCCACATGGGCGAGGCGGGTCAGCGGGCCGACCAGGTCGGTGTTGGGGCCGAACTCCATCGGGTTCTCGCCGCCGCCGATCTCCAGGTCGCCGCCCATGCCGGCGGTGAGGTTGACGATGATGTCGATGTCGGCCTCGCGGATGCGCTCCATCACTTCACGGTACAGGGCGACGTCACGGCTGAACTTGCCGGTTTCGGGGTCACGCACGTGGCAATGCACCACGGTGGCGCCGGCCTTGGCGGCTTCCACGGCGGCTGCGGCGATTTGTTTGGGGGTGACCGGCACGTGCGGGCTTCTGCCGGTCGTGTCGCCAGCACCGGTGAGTGCGCAGGTGATGATGACGTCGTGGTTCATGGGGTGGTTCCTTACAGGCGTGGTGGCGCCGTTCGCGGTCGGAAATGACCGCGAAACGGTGATTTGAAAAGGATTATTTGCTGGTCAGTTGCAGGTTGGCTGCAGCCGGTTTGCCGTCGAAAGTAGTCACACCTTCGAGCCAGCGAGCCTGGTCTTGCGGGTGATCCTTGAGCCACTGCCTGGCCGATTCGAGGGCGTCTTTGTGATCCAGCAACGGCTGCATCATCCGGCTCTCGTCGGCGGCGGTGAAGGTCAGGTTGGTCAGCAGCTTATGCACGTTGGGGCACTGCTCGGCGTAGTTCGGCGAGGTGACGCTCCACACGGTGGCCATGCCTTCGTTCGGGCCCAGGGCATCGTCGCTGCCGGTGAGGTAGGTCATGGCGACGTTGACGTTCATCGGGTGCGGCGCCCAGCCGAAGAACACTACCGCCTCCTTGCGGCGTACCGCACGGTCGACGGCGGCGAGCATGCCGGCTTCGCTGGATTCGACAAGCTGGAATTTACCCAGGCCAAACTGGTTCTTGGCGATCATCGCCTTGATCTGCGTATTGGCACCCGAACCCGGCTCGATCCCGTAGATCTTGCCGCCCAGTTCTTTATCGAATTTGGCGATATCGGCGAAGGTTTTCAGGCCTTTGTCGGCCAGGTAAGTCGGCACGGCGAGGGTGGCGCGGGCGTCTTCCAGGCTGGGCTTGTCGAGGACTTTGACTTGCTTGGCGTCGACGAACGGCGTGATGGTCTGGGTCATCAGCGGGTTCCAGTAGCCCAGGAACAGGTCCAGCCGCTGGTCGCGGATGCCGGCGAAGATAATTTGCTGGGAGGCGCTGGTTTGTTTGGTTTTGTAGCCGAGGCCGTCGAGCAACACTTGGGTCATGGCGCTGGTGGCGATGACGTCGGTCCAGTTCACCACGCCCATGCGCACGTTCTGGCAGGACGCCGCGTCGGCCGCCATCGCGTTGGTACTCAAGAGTGCGCTGGCGCTGAGTGCGAGCATCAGTCGTTTCATGGTGGATCCCTCGGCAGGTCGTTATTGTGGGGGCCGGCGTCTTTGTGCACCGTGCAATCACGTTACGCAGCTTGAGAAGCGACAAAGCGCACGGCGGCGACCCGCTCTTGCACTGCAGCGACCTGCCCCCTTGAATCCGCCCATGAACGGGAGTATCACAGTGCCACGCTGTCCGTCCGACGAGAGCGCCACCATGTCCCAGGATTTCTACTTTTTGCTGATGCCGGGCTTCTCGGCCATCGGCTTTATCTCCGCGCTGGAACCGCTGCGGGTGGCCAACCGCTTTCGCGGCGAGCTGTACCGCTGGCACGTGCTGAGCGCCGATGGCGGCGCGGTGCTGGCGAGCAATGGCATGTCGGTTAACGCTGACGCCGCGCTGGAGCCACTGAAAAAAGGCGCGACGTTGCTGGTGGTGGCTGGCTTCGAGCCGCTGCAGTTCGCCACCCCCGCCCTGGAGCACTGGCTGCGCCGCCTCGACCACGACGGCGTGACCCTCGGCGCCATCGACACCGGCGCCTGTGTGCTGGCCGAGGCGGGCCTGCTCGACGGCCACCGCCTGACCCTGCACTGGGAAGCCATCGACGCCTTCAAGGAGTCGTATCCACAGCTCACGGTGACCCAGGAACTGTTCGAGATCGACCGCCGCCGTATCACCTGCGCCGGCGGCACCGCGTCCATCGACCTGATGCTCGACCTGATCGCCCAGGCGCACGGCCCGGACCTGGCGATCCAGGTGTCCGAACAATTCGTGCTCGGCCGCATCCGCCCACGCAAAGACCACCAGCGCATGCAGATCGCCACGCGCTACGGCATCAACAACAAAAAACTGGTGCAAGTGATCGGCGAGATGGAGCAACACACCGAGCCGCCCTTGAGCACCCTGGCCCTGGCCGCAGCGATCAAGGTCACGCGGCGTCAACTGGAGCGGCTGTTTCGCCTGCACTTGAACGACACCCCGAGCAACTTCTACCTCGGCCTGCGCCTGGAAAAAGCCCGGCAGTTGCTGCGCCAGAGCGACATGAGTGTGCTGGAAGTGAGTATCGCGTGCGGGTTTGAGTCGCCGTCGTATTTCACCCGGAGTTATCGGGCGCGGTTTGCGAAATGTCCGCGGGAGGATCGGCGACGAGAGGTTGTGTGACGAGCAATTATAGTAAATTATACCCATTGCTATAATTTATAGTCGTTTCCATAATTGAGTATAAAACCATGTCCAAGCCCAGCGGCTTTGTGTTTCGCCGCCCCGCCCTGGCGAGCAGTATTGCCGATGGTCTGGTGGGGGCAGGTATCCAGGATTTCACTTCCGGCCTGTTTCTCGCGGCGCCGCGTCGCACGGGCAAAAGTACTTTTCTGCGTGAAGATCTGATCCCGGAGTGTCAGCTCCGTGGCTGGCTTACCGTGTATGTCGACCTATGGGCGGACAAAGAGACGGATCCGGCAGAGTTGATCTCCAGCGCTATTGGCGCAGCGCTGGCTCCCTACGAAAAGGGCATTCGCAAGCTGGCCAAGAACATTGGAATCGAGAAACTGAGCTTTTTGCGGACGCTGTCCTGGGATTTCAGCAAGCCTCAATTGCCGGTGGGCGCGACTCTGACCCAGGCTTTGGAGTTACTTCACAGCGCTGCGGAAAAACCCGTCGTGCTGGTGATTGACGAAGCACAGCACGCCCTGACCAGCGATTCAGGTATCAATGCGATGTTCGCACTGAAGGCCGCCCGGGATCAGCTCAACCAGGGGCGTGACGAGGACGGCAGTGGTTTGCATCTGGTGTTCACCGGGTCCAATCGCGACAAGCTGGCGCATTTGGTGCTGGGCAAAAGCCAGCCGTTCTTCGGCTCCAGCATCACGCCGTTCCCCTTGCTCGGCAAAGAATTCACCCAGGCTTACACCCTGCACCTCAACGCGCACCTGGCCCACACCAATCAATTCAACGCTGCCGATATTGATGAGGCGTTTGAGTTGGTTGGGCGGCGCCCCGAGATGCTGCGCACCATCATCGGTGAGGTGGCGCTGGAGTTGGGTGAGGCCAGCAACCTGGGCCAATTGCTGCACAGCCGCGCTGAACTGTTACGCGCTGGCGTGTGGACCGAATTCGAAAGCGCCTGGAACGCCCTGACTATCCCACAGCGTGCGGTGCTGGAAGTTATGGTAGAGCGTTCGCAACACAACGAGCCCTTCGCGCCGTTCACCGACAGTACCCTTACGGCAGTGGGCAAAGCGCTGGAAGACATGGGCAGTGACTTGGTGCCGGGCACCCAGACCATTCAGGCCTGTATCGATGCCCTGCGCGACAAGGAGCTGGTGTGGAAGTCGGGCCGGGGTGGTTATGCGTTGGAAGACAAGTCGTTCGGGGATTGGCTACGGCATAAAAGCCGTATCACCCACTAAGGTGGGAGGTCAGCAGTGGCGCAGCATGTTCTTGTAAGAAACATCACGGGACGTGTGGGAAACTTCTTGTTTTCTATTGTTGGTAACGACTAATAGAAACGAGCTGCTAACGTCATATGGGTCTCAAAGTTATTCTTGGCCAAGTGCTCTGGAAATGAAAGTACGTATGCCAGGAACATCACTACGTAATCCTATGAGGTTTGCATGCTGAAGAAATTAGTTGCTGTGATTGCGCTCGGTACCACCCCCGTGTGGGCAGCCCAGGCGCCTGTACCTTTTACCGGAGCCGATTACAGTGGGCGTTATGAATGTGTCGGCCAGGATAGGCATATCGGCACCTTCAAGGGTATTGTCGACATGAAACTCGACGCCAAGCAAAGCACTGGCAAGTACGCCGCCTACACCTTCACCTTAACCCTGGAAGACAAGTCCCGCTATGACGGGATGGCGGCCGGGACGGCAGATACGCTGGGCATCTACTTCGCGCATACCGACCCCGCCTTGAAAGACTTTGGCGTCGCGGTCGCCCAAGTGACACCAACCCCGGAAGGTAAAGTGTCCTTTGTTAAATATTATTACGGCCCGGAATACGAAGGCGGTGGGCACGGGATGGAATACTGCGTCAAAAGTTGATATGCGGTTATTTCTTAGTCAAGCATGAGCAGGCTGTTTTATACGCCTCGTGCTGATACTTATTGAGTGTCGCCGGTAGATCAAAAGTGTGCTTCTTGTTCTGCGCATTGATGGTCTGCGGCGACAGCAAAGTTACCTCGACCCCCTCCAGCAACTGAAACACCCCTTCAATCTTGAAGGTGGTTGGCCCACCGGCGAATTCGCCTTTCTTGCTGCGTTTCTTGATCGCGATACGGCTGATGGCGTTGGCCTGCACAAATGCCTTCACCTGGGCGGCAAAAGCTTTGACGTTGGCCGCCTCATCGTCGTCTTCCAGCGCGATTTTCTTGGTCGCCAGGGCGACATGGGTCAGCGCCTGGTTGTCGAGGGAGGCGACGGCGATAATGGCTTCGCTGCCTTTGATTTCGATGCCGCAGATAGTCATGAATGGCCTTGGTTCAGGTTAAAAGTGGCGGGGATTGTCGCTTATTCCTGCCCGATCGACTCCAAAAACTCCGAACGCTCATCACTCATACGCGCCAGGCAGTCATTCTGCGCAATCGCATAGGCTTTGCTGCCGTTGACCGCCGGGAAGGTGTCCACGGCGCAATCGGCGTCGCGCAGTTTTTCCCATTTCTGCTGGGCATCCTTCAGACGAGCGGTAATGTCGGCGAGTTGCGACTTGTTGCTGCCATAGGTCGAACCCATGCGCTCCAGCAGGCCCTGATAGTTATCCTTCAACAACTGCTCGGCGGTGGTTTTGTTGTAGGAGGCGCATTCCAGGGTTTGCTTGTCGTTTTCGATGCCATCGCACGGCGTGCTGTCGGTGTCTTCGGCTGCGTGGACGCCGGTTGCGATGAGTGCCAAAGCCAGGAAAATCGATTTCATTGCGCCGTCTCATATCAGGTGATGCGGAATTCTGGCTCAAGCGTACGACAAAGAACAGTCGCCCGTCGGACCTGTCATCGACGCCTTTGTCGTGGATTGACGCTTTCGGCAATTCCCCTGTCGTTTTTGCACCCGGCTCGGGTTGCCCCTGGGCATATGCTGGCCCCAAAGCGCCGGCAGACGATTCGGCGCATGAATCGCCAATAAGGGGACGCCTGATGAGCCCAGCCGAATTGCACGCCGACAGCATCGTTATCGACGGGCTGATTATTGCCAAGTGGAATCGCGACCTGTTCGAGGACATGCGCAAAGGCGGCCTCACCGCCGCCAACTGTACTGTGTCGGTGTGGGAAGGGTTCCAGGCCACTATCAACAACATCGTGGCCAGCCAGACCTTGATTCGTGAAAACAGCGACCTGGTGATCCCGGTGAAAACCACCGCTGACATCCGCAAAGCCAAGGAACAAGGCAAGACCGGCATCATTTTCGGCTTCCAGAACGCGCACGCCTTCGAAGACCAGTTGGGCTACGTCGAGATCTTCAAGCAGCTCGGCGTCGGTGTGGTGCAGATGTGCTACAACACCCAGAACCTGGTCGGCACCGGTTGCTACGAGCGTGACGGCGGCCTGTCGGGCTTTGGCCGTGAGGTCGTCGGCGAGATGAACCGGGTCGGCATCATGTGCGATTTGTCCCACGTCGGCTCCAAGACCAGCGAAGAAGTCATCCTCGAATCGAAAAAGCCGGTGTGCTACTCCCACTGCCTGCCGTCCGGGCTCAAAGAGCACCCGCGCAACAAGTCCGATGAAGAACTCAAGTTCATCGCCGACCACGGCGGTTTTGTCGGCGTGACCATGTTCGCGCCGTTCCTGGCCAAGGGCATCGACTCGACCATCGACGACTACGCCGAAGCCATCGAATACACCATGAACATCGTCGGCGAAGACGCCATCGGTATCGGCACCGACTTCACCCAGGGCCATGGCCAGGATTTCTTCGAAATGCTGACCCATGACAAGGGCTACGCCCGCCGCCTGACCAGCTTCGGCAAGATCATCAACCCGCTGGGCATCCGCACCGTGGGTGAGTTCCCCAACCTCACCGAAACCCTGCTCAAGCGCGGCCACAGTGAGCGGGTGGTGCGCAAAATCATGGGCGAAAACTGGGTCAACGTCTTGAAAGACGTTTGGGGCGAGTAAGCCACCGCACGACTGCGGAACATCATCACAACGAATTTTTCTGGAGTTAAGTTTCCATGGCCAAGATCGCCCCGCAATTACCCATCGAAGTCGACAGTGAAACCGGTGTCTGGAGCTCCGACGCCCTGCCGATGCTGTACGTGCCGCGCCATTTCTTCGTCAACAACCACATGGGCATCGAAGAAGTGCTGGGCGCCGAGGCCTACGCCGAAATTCTCTACAAGGCCGGCTACAAATCCGCCTGGCACTGGTGTGAAAAAGAAGCCGAGTGCCATGGCCTGGAAGGCGTGGCGGTGTTCGAACACTACATGAAACGCCTGTCGCAACGCGGCTGGGGCCTGTTCAAGATCCAGGACATCGACCTCGACAAAGGCACCGCCAGCGTCAAGCTCGAACACTCGGCGTTCGTCTACGTGTACGGCAAGGTCGGGCGCAAAGTGGACTACATGTTCACCGGCTGGTTTGCCGGCGCCATGGACCAGATTCTGCAAGCGCGCGGCAGCCAGATCCGCACCGTAGCCGAACAAGTGTACGGAGGCTCCGAAGAGGGCCACGACGACGGCCTGTTCACCGTCAAGCCGTTGTAAGTCGAGGAACCGTGCCATGGCTTTCGAAGCAATGTTTGCGCCGATCCAGATCGGCAAACTGACCATCCGCAACCGCGTGCTCAGTACCGCCCACGCCGAGGTGTATGCCACCGACGGCGGCATGACCACCGACCGCTATGTGAAGTATTACGAAGAGAAGGCCAAGGGCGGCATCGGCCTGGCGATCTGCGGCGGCTCCTCGGTGGTGGCCATCGACAGCCCGCAGGAATGGTGGAGTTCGGTCAACCTGTCCACCGACCGCATCATCCCGCACTTCCAGAACCTGGCCGACGCCATGCACAAGCATGGCGCCAAGATCATGATCCAGATTACCCACATGGGCCGTCGCTCGCGCTGGGACGGCTTCAACTGGCCGACCCTGATGTCGCCGTCGGGCGTGCGTGAGCCGGTACACCGCGCTACCTGCAAGACCATCGAGCCGGAAGAAATCTGGCGCGTGATCGGCAACTACGCCAGCGCCGCCAAGCGCGCCAAGGCCGGTGGCCTGGACGGTGTGGAATTGTCCGCCGTGCACCAGCACATGATCGACCAGTTCTGGAGCCCACGGGTCAACAAGCGTACTGACGAATGGGGTGGCACCTTCGAAGGCCGCATGAAGTTCGGCCTGGAAGTGTTGAAGGCCGTGCGCGCCGAGGTCGGTGACGACTTCTGCGTGGGCATGCGCCTGTGCGGCGACGAGTTCCACCCGGACGGCCTGTCCCACGAGGACATGAAGCAGATCGCCAAGTATTACGACGACACTGGCATGCTCGATTTCATCGGCGTGGTGGGCTCGGGGTGCGACACCCACAACACCCTGGCCAACGTGATCCCCAACATGAGTTACCCACCGGAGCCGTTCCTGCACCTGGCCGCCGGTATCAAGGAAGTGGTCAAGGTCCCGGTGCTGCACGCGCAGAACATCAAGGACCCGAACCAGGCCACGCGCATTCTGGAAGGCGGCTACGTGGACATGGTCGGCATGACCCGTGCGCACATTGCCGACCCGCACCTGATCGCCAAGATCAAGATGGGCCAGATCGACCAGATCAAGCAGTGCGTCGGCGCCAACTACTGCATCGACCGTCAGTATCAAGGGCTGGACGTGCTATGCATCCAGAACGCCGCGACCTCCCGTGAATACATGGGCGTGCCGCACATCATCGAGAAGTCCACCGGGCCCAAGCGCAAAGTCGTGGTGGTCGGTGCCGGCCCGGCCGGGATGGAAGCGGCGCGCGTGGCTGCCGAACGTGGCCACGATGTGACCCTGTTCGAGAAAAAGGAATTTATCGGCGGGCAGATCACCACGGCGTCGAAAGCCCCGCAGCGTGACCAGATTGCCGGTATCACGCGCTGGTTCCAGCTGGAGCTGGCGCGCTTGAAAGTCGACCTGCGCCTGGGCGTGGCGGCGGATGCCGAGACCATTCTGGACCTGCGTCCGGACGTCGTCGTGCTGGCGGTGGGCGGGCATCCGAACGTCGAGCAGAACGAACACTGGGGCGCAGCCGAAGGCTTGGTCGTCAGCAGTTGGGACGTGCTGGACGGCAAGGTGGCGCCGGGTAAAAACGTGTTGGTGTACGACACCATCTGCGAATTCACCGGCATGTCGGTGGCTGACTTCCTGGCCGACAAAGGCAGCCAGGTGGAAATCGTCACCGACGACATCAAGCCGGGCGTGGCCATCGGCGGTACGTCGTTCCCGACCTACTACCGCAGCATGTACCCCAAGGAAGTGATCATGACCGGCGACATGATGCTGGAAAAGGTCTACCGCGAAGGCGACAAGCTGGTGGCGGTGCTGGAGAACGAATACACCGGCGCCAAAGAGGAGCGGGTGGTGGACCAGGTGGTGGTCGAGAACGGCGTGCGCCCGGACGAAGCGATTTACTACGCGCTCAAGGAAGGCTCGCGCAACAAGGGCCAGATCGACGTCGAAGCGCTGTTCGCGATCAAGCCGCAACCGTGCTTGAGCGAGGCGGGCGAGGGGTACTTGCTGTTCCGCATCGGTGACTGTGTGGCGCAGCGCAATACCCACGCTGCGATCTATGACGCCCTGCGCCTGTGCAAGGATTTCTGACCCGCGCATGGCCAAAAATGTGGGAGGGGGCTTGCTCCCGATGGCGGCGGGTCAGGTGATACAGCTGTAGCTGACCCACCGCTTTCGGGAGCAAGCCCCCTCCCACATTAAGGCCAGTTTCACTTCAGATTTGTGTGGTCTGTGGGAGCTTCACCATGTTGAACACCTTGCTGCCTATTCTCTTGTTCGCCGCCCTGGGCCTTGCCGTCCTCGGCGCCCTGCGCCGGGCGAACATGTGGCGCCGTGGCCGCGCGTCCAAAGTCGACCTGCTGGGCGGCCTGTTGGCCATGCCCAAGCGCTACATGGTCGACTTGCACCACGTGGTCGCCCGCGACAAATACATCGCCAACACCCACGTCGCCACCGCCCTGGGCTTTGTGCTGTCGGCGCTGCTGGCGATCCTGGTACACGGTTTCGGCCTGCATAATCGCATCCTCGGCTATGCCCTGCTGCTGGCATCGGTGCTGATGTTTGTCGGCGCCACGTTTGTCTACCTACGTCGGCGCAACCCGCCGTCACGGCTGTCGAAAGGCCCGTGGATGCGCCTGCCGAAAAGCCTGATGGCGTTCTCGGTGAGCTTCTTCCTGGTGACCTTGCCGGTGGCCGGGATTCTGCCTGCCGACTTCGGTGGCTGGCTGCTGGCTGCGCTGCTGAGTGTGGGCGTGGCGTGGGGCGTGTCCGAGATGTTCTTCGGCATGACCTGGGGCGGCCCGATGAAACACGCCTTCGCCGGCGCCCTGCACCTGGCCTGGCACCGTCGCGCCGAACGCTTTGGCGGGGGCCGTTCCACCGGTTTGAAGCCGTTGGACCTGAACGATAAGACCGCGCCCCTGGGCGTGGAGAAACCCAAGGATTTCACCTGGAACCAACTGCTCGGCTTCGACGCCTGCGTACAGTGCGGCAAGTGCGAAGCCGCGTGCCCGGCATTCGCCGCCGGCCAGCCGCTGAACCCGAAAAAACTGATCCAGGACATGGTGGTCGGCCTGGCGGGCGGCACCGATGCCAGGTTCGCCGGCAGCCCGTACCCCGGCAAGCCGGTCGGCGAGCACAGCGGCAACCCGCACCAGCCCATCGTCAATGGCCTGGTCGACGCCGAAACCCTGTGGTCCTGCACTACCTGCCGCGCCTGCGTGGAAGAGTGCCCGATGATGATCGAGCACGTAGACGCCATCGTCGACATGCGCCGCCACCTCACCCTGGAAAAAGGCGCCACGCCGAACAAAGGCGCCGAGGTCCTGGAAAACCTGATCGCCACCGACAACCCTGGCGGCTTCGCGCCGGGCGGCCGCCTGAACTGGGCGGCGGACCTGAACCTGCCGTTGTTCAGTGACAAAGGCAGCGCCGACGTACTGTTCTGGGTCGGCGACGGCGCCTTCGACATGCGCAACCAACGCACCTTGCGCGCCTTCGTCAAAGTGCTCAAGGCGGCCAGGGTCGACTTCGCCGTGCTCGGCCTGGAAGAACGCGACAGCGGCGATGTGGCCCGTCGCCTGGGCGATGAAGCGACCTTCCAGCTGCTGGCCACGCGCAATATCCAGACCCTGGGCAAGTACACCTTCAAGCGCATCGTGACCTGCGATCCGCACAGTTTCCATGTGCTGAAAAACGAGTACGGCGCCTTCAATGGCAATTACCTTGTGCAGCACCACAGCACGTTCATGGCCGAGTTGATCGGCGATGGTGCGCTCAACCTGGGACAGCACAAAGGCAACAGCGTGACCTACCACGACCCGTGTTACCTGGGGCGCTACAACGGCGAATACGAGGCGCCGCGCCAAGTGCTGCGGGCGCTGGGTATCGAGGTCAAGGAGATGCAACGCTCGGGTTTCCGTTCGCGCTGCTGCGGCGGTGGCGGCGGGGCGCCGATCACCGATATTCCCGGCAAGCAACGTATCCCGGACATGCGCATGGACGACATCCGCGAAACCGGCGCCGAGCTGGTGGCCGTGGGTTGCCCGCAGTGCACCGCGATGCTCGAAGGCGTGGTCGAACCGCGCCCGCTGATCAAGGACATTGCTGAGCTGGTGGCCGACGCGTTGCTCGAAGACGCCATGCCAGCGAAAGCGCCCATCAAGCGTGAACCTGCGGAGGTGCATTAATGAGCGAGATTATCCGCCGCGACCCCCGGGCCGAATGGATCGCCCGCAACCGTCTGCACCCGCTGCACGCGGCGATGCAGCCGGTGCAACAGAGTTGGATGGGGCCTAACGGTGTTATCCGCAAGAACGTGCATGGCGTCGGTTTTATCGGCCCCAACGGCATCAAGCGCATCGACCGCAGCGGCGCCCAACAAGGTGGCGCGGCCAAGCGCACGGCGGCGGTGGACGTGCAGTTGCCGCTGCACCAGATCGCAGCCCCGGCGTTTTACATCAACGTGGTGCCGGACATGGTCGGTGGCCGCCTGAGCAGCCACGACCGCGACCTGCTCGGCCTCGCCCGGCAACTCGCCGGCAGCGACGGCGCGGTGCTGGCCGTGGTGTTTGGCGAGCATAAAGAAAATGCTTTCGCCACGGCCGGCGTCGACCGCCTGTTGGTGCTCGACGGTCCCGAGTTCGAAGGTTATGCACCGGAGCAACGCGTTCAGGGGCTGCGGGCTGTGGATAACCAATTCAACCCACGCCACTGGTTGCTGCCCGACAGCCGCAGCGGCGGTGGTGAGCTGGGCCGGCGTTTTGCCGCCAGCCTCAAGGAACGCCCGGCCACCCGGGTGTGGCAGATCAAGGGCGAGGAATGCATCGGCCGCGCCGGTGCGGGCCAGGAAGACTTGGCGCGACCGCTGCCACGCCTGATCCTGGCCGCCGCCGAATGCGCCGAGCCGGTCAGCGAAACGCGTCACGAAGTGTTGCCCGTGGAGTTATCCACAAGCCTGGCGCGCAGCCTGCCGCGTATCGAAGACCTTGGCGCTGTGGCGGTGGACCCAGGGGCGATCCCCATGGCCGAAGCCGAGTTTATTTTCTCCGGCGGCAATGGCGTGAAGGACTGGGGCTTGTTCCACCAGACCGCTGCGGCGCTGGGCGCCACCGAAGGCGCCTCACGGGTGGCGGTGGACGATGGCTTTATGGCGCGTGATCGCCAGGTCGGCGCCAGCGGCACCTGGGTCACGGCGCGGGTGTACGTGGCCGTGGGGATTTCCGGAGCGATCCAGCACCTGCAGGGCATCGGTGCCTGCGACAAGGTGGTAGCGATCAACCTCGACCCGGGCTGCGACATGATCAAGCGTGCCGACTTGTCGGTGATCGGCGAAAGCGCCGCGATTCTGCAAGCCTTGATCGATGCGGTCGAGGCCTACCGCAACGGCGCCAAGCGCGATGCGGCCTAACCCAAGGATATGGCGATGACGACCAATGTAATCAGCCTGGTGTCCATCGGCGCCCACCCGACTTCCGGCCGGCCGCGCCGCGCCGAGCAGGACGCGCGTGCTGTCGAACTGGGCCTGCAAATGGCTGGGGATAAGTTGCAGGTGTTGCACGCCGGCGACATCAACGAGCCGACACTGCGCAGTTACCTGGGCATGGGTCTGCCGCAGTTGCACGTGCTGGAGCAGCCGGCAGGCGCCGATGCCTTGCCGGTGCTCAGTGACTATTTGCGCGAGGCAGGTGCCCAGGTGGTGCTTACCGGCAGCCAGGCCGAAACCGGTGAAGGCTCGGGCATGTTGCCGTTCCTGCTGGCCGAGCAATTGGGCTGGCCGCTGATTGTGGGCCTGGCGCAGGTAGAGTCCATCGACGGCGGCGTGGCCCATGTCCTGCAAGCCTTGCCCCGTGGCCAGCGGCGGCGCTTGAAAGTGCGTTTGCCGTTTCTGGCGACGGTGGATAACGCGGCGCCCAAGCCACGGCAAAGCGCTTACGGCCCGGCGCAGAGGGGCGAGCTGGCGGCCCATGAGGTCGCGGTTGAGGAGGACGAGTTATTCACAGGCGCAGTGCTGCAGCCGGCCAAGCCGCGGCCCAAGCGGCTCAAGGTGATCAAGGCCAAGAGCGGCGCGGACCGTATGAAGGCTGCCACGGCTAAGGCCAGTGGGGGGGGCGGGCAGGTGCTCAAAGGCCTGAGCCCGGAAGCCGGCGCGGACGCTATTCTCAAGCTGCTCATAGAAGAAGGCGTCGTACGCTGATCCAATGTGGGAGGGGCGGTGCGACGATTCGACTTGCCCCCGATGAGGGAGTGTCAGTTGATACAGCTTTGGCTGACCCACCGCTATCGGGGGCAAGTCGAATCGTCGCACCGCCCCTCCCACATTTTACCCACAATGCCTGTTAGCCTGCGTGTGGATAAGATGTTTGCTATCTGCTGCAAGCCGCGTAGTTAAAGGCGTGTAGAGTTCTGTTTAAAAAGTGATCAATCCTGGCTTTTCCCCTCAAAATCCCTCTGAAACCCCCAGTTTCACTAACCCGCGCACAGTTTTCCACAGATACCCCAAAGTTGCCCCCAAAGTCTGTTGGCGCTTCTGTGGATAAGGTGTTTGCGTTCCTCTGCAGCCCATACAAAACGTGGCTTACAGGCTTTAGGTCAAAAAATAACCAATAGAGGATAAAACCCCTGGCTTTGAATAAGTCACGGATTTTCTTGAGTTTATTTCAGCGAAAAGTACCAGTTGCCCACAATTGCTGTGGGTGGCTCTGTGGATAAGTTGTTGGGCAATGGCTGGAGGGCAGGGCAGGTGGGGGTTATCAGGGTTCTGGCTGTTTTTTGTACAGACCGGAACCCTGACAGTCAAGGCGTCACTCGTGTGCCGCCACACCCTTGAGGTAGGGCGCTGGCGCCGCGCCCAGGTTGCTCAGCAGACGCTCGCTGTACCAATCCACGAAGTTGACCACGCCAAACTCATAGGTCTTGGAATACGGGCCGGGCTGGTAAGCCGTGGAGTTGATGCCGCGCTGGTTCTCTTCGGCCAGGCGCCGGTCCTGGTCGTTGGTGGCGTCCCACACTTGGCGCATGCGCTCCACGTCGTAGTCCACGCCTTCCACGGCGTCCTTGTGCACGATCCACTTGGTGGTAACCATGGTTTCCTGAGCACTGATCGGCCACACGGTGAACACGATGATGTGGTCGCCCATGCAATGGTTCCACGAGTGCGGCAGGTGCAGGATGCGCATCGAGCCCAGGTCGGGGTTCTTGATGCGGCCCATCAGCTTGGCGCAGCCTTGTTTGCCGTCCAGGGTCATCGACACGGTGCCCTTGAGCAGCGGCATGCGCACGATGCGGTTACGCAGGCCGAAGCTGGCGTGGGCGTAAGGGATTTTCTCGGCGTCCCAGGCGGCGGCAGAGGCGGCCACGTGGTCCTTGAAGGCCTGGTCGGCGCGCGGGTCGGTCACGTCGTCCCATTCCAGCAGGGTTTTCAACAGCTCGGGGTGCGAGGCGTTGCAGTGGTAGCACTCGCGGTTGTTTTCCAGCACCAGCTTCCAGTTGGCCTTCTCCATCAAGGTGGTTTGCACCGCCACCTTGGTGTTCTCCATGTCGTAGGGTTCCATGTAGCGGTTCAGCGTCGACAGGAAGTCATCGATGGCCGGCGGGTTCTCGGCCAGGCTGATGAAGATGTAGCCACCGGCGGTCTTCACGTTGACCGGCTTGAGGCCGTACTGCTTCATGTCGAAGTCGGCGCCCATCTCGGTACCGGCGAACAGCAGGCGGCCGTCCAGTTCGTAGGTCCACTGGTGGTAGTGGCAGACCAGTTTGGCGACCTTGCCCTTGTCGCTGGTGCACAAGCGCGAACCACGGTGACGGCACACGTTGTGGAACGCATGCACCACGCCTTCGGCGCCACGGATCACGATGATCGGGTTCTTGCCGATTTGCAGCGTCAGGTAGTTGCCTTTGGTGGGGATCTCGCAGGTCATGCCGGCGATCAACCACTCTTTCTGGAAGATCTCCTGCATGTCGATATCAAACAGCCGGTCGTCAGAGTAGAACGGCTGCGGCAGTGAAAAGGTACGCTCGCGCTCCTGCAGCATTTGCGCGGTGGCCTTGCGTGCGGGTTCCAGCGGATCGCCCAAGCTCAGCGTTGCGGTGACGTCCATCGTGTGTGTCCTCAAGGCCATTCTGTGTGGCCGCGATAAGTGGCTGATCAGGTTTGCAGCAAGGCGTAAAGAAAGCGTCGTTGTTGGGAGCGAGTGTGGGGCCGGCGCAGGCCAGAACCTTATCCATGAGCGACATGGCCCACTCTGATCCCGACGCGCAACCCCCGTGGTATGGGGGCTGGTCGCGATAAGTATGTGAATGTCGCAGATAGGTAAATGGGCGGTTCCGGCGTTACGCAGAATCGCCACCATAAAGCCGAACATCGGCAGTGGAGAATCAGCATGTCCAACAGCTTCCTGAACCCGGTAACCACCCAGACCTGGGCCAATGGTCGGCACATCGTCCGTTGCGTCAAAGTCATCCAGGAAACCTGGGACGTGCGCACCTTCTGCTTCATGGCCGACCAGCCGATCCTGTTCTTTTTCAAGCCGGGGCAGTTCGTCACCCTGGAGCTGGAAATCGACGGCCAGCCGATCATGCGTTCCTACACGATTTCCAGCTCGCCGTCGGTGCCTTACAGCTTCTCGGTGACGATCAAGCGCGTGCCCGGCGGCAAGGTTTCCAATTGGCTCCACGACACGCTGCACGAGGGGCAGGAGCTGGCGGTGCACGGGCCGGTCGGGCTGTTCAATGCCATCGACTTTCCAAGCCCCAAAGTGCTGTACCTCAGCGGCGGGGTCGGGATCACGCCGGTGATGTCCATGGCGCGCTGGTTCTACGACACCAACGCAAATGTCGACATGACGTTTATCCACAGCGCCCGCTCGCCCAAGGACATCATCTACCACCGCGAGCTGGAGCACATGGCGTCGCGGATCGACAACTTCAGCCTGCACCTGATTTGCGAGAAGCACGGCCTGGGCGAGCCCTGGGCCGGGTATCGCGGCTACCTGAACCACAAGATGCTTGAGTTGATGGTGCCGGATTTCCTGGAACGCGAAGTCTTCTGCTGCGGCCCTACGCCCTACATGAACGCGGTCAAGCGCCTGCTGGAAGTCGCCGGTTTCGACATGGCGCGTTATCACGAAGAATCCTTTGGCGCCACGCCGCCGGAAGCCCGCGCCGATGCGGTGGAGCAAGCCGAGCAAGCCGCCGACGCGCCGGAAATCGACCTGGCGGACCTGCATCAGGTGGAATTTATCGCCTCGGGCAAAAGCATCCGCGTGGCGCCGGGCGAAACCGTGCATGCCGCCGCGGCCAAGCTTGGGCTGTTGATCCCCAAGGCCTGCGGCATGGGCATTTGCGGAACGTGCAAGGTGATGAAACTGGGCGGGGAGGTCGAGATGGACCACAACGGCGGGATTACCGAGGAAGACGAAGCTGAGGGTTACATCCTGTCGTGCTGCAGCGTGCCGAAAGGCGACGTGCGCATCGAGTTCTGATCGGCGAAACCGCTCAAGCGGGCACGGTCAAATGTGGGAGGGGGCTTGCTCCCGATGGCAGTGGAACAGTCACTGATGCAGTGACTGAAAGACCGCTATCGGGAGCAAGCCCCCTCCCACATTTTGTTCAGTGCTGAATTCAGGCGCCCATCACTTCCCGGATGTCTGCCGCCAATTCGCGCACGCGCTCTTCCTCGGTGTCCCACGCACACATGAAGCGCGCGCCGCCTTTGCCGATGAAGGTGTAGAAACGCCAGCCCTTGGCCGTCAACGCTTCGATGGCGGCTTCCGAGAGCTGCAGGAACACGCCATTGGCCTGTACCGGGAACATCAATTCCACGCCGGGAATATCCGCCACCAGGCTGCTCAGCAACTGCGCGCAGTGGTTGGCGTGGCGGGCGTGTTTGAGCCAGGCGTCGTTTTCCAGCAGGCCCACCCAGGGCGCGGAGAGGAAACGCATTTTCGAGGCCAATTGGCCGGCCTGTTTGCAGCGGTAGTCGAAGTCTTCAGCCAGTTTGTGGTTGAAGAACAGGATCGCCTCACCCACCGCCATGCCGTTTTTCGTGCCGCCAAAACACAGCACGTCCACGCCGGCTTTCCAGGTCAGGTCGGCCGGCGAGCAACCGAGGAACGCGCAGGCGTTGGAGAAGCGCGCGCCGTCCATGTGCAGGTTCAGGCCCAGCTCCTTGCAGGTCGCGCTGATCGCGCGGATTTCTTCCGGGGTGTACACGCTGCCGACTTCGGTGGCCTGGGTGAGGGTAACCACGCGCGGTTTTGGGTAATGGATATCCTGGCGCTTGAGGGCGATCTCGCGGATCGACTCCGGGGTCAGCTTGCCGTTTTCAGTGCGCGCGGTGAGCAGCTTGGAGCCGTTGGAGAAAAACTCCGGCGCGCCGCATTCGTCGGTTTCGACGTGGGCGGTTTCCGAGCAAATCACGCTATGGTAGCTCTGGCACAAAGAGGACAGCGCCAGGGAGTTGGCGGCCGTACCGTTGAAGGCGAAGAACACTTCGCAGTCGGTTTCGAACAGGTTGCGGAAACCGTCGGCGGCGCGGTGGGTCCATTCATCATCGCCGTAGGCGCGCTGATGGCCCTGGTTGGCTTGTTCCATGGCGGCCCAGGCTTCCGGGCAGATGCCGGAATAGTTGTCACTGGCGAATTGTTGGCTCTTGTCGGTCATGGCCCATTCCTGTGGTCGATGTTGGTGCGCACTGTAACCAAGATTGTCGCGGGTGCGCACGCACTGTAAATGCAAAGTCACTGGGGAATTATGCACGGTACTGAAACGATGCCTGTCGGACGCGTCCGCGATGGCGCCCTGGATTTGCTCAAGTGGCTGGCGCTGCTGAGCATGGTGCTGGACCACTTGCGTTATGTCGGTTTGAGCCTGGACGGCCTGTACGTGCCGGGGCGCCTGGCGTTCCCGTGGTTTTGCCTGGCGATTGCGGCGAACCTGCACCGCGTCCGGAATGCGCCCGTGACCGGCCAATGGCGCTACCTCGGCTGGCTGCTGCTGTTCAGTGTGATCAGCGAAGTGCCGTACCGGCTGTTTATCGACGATGCCGATACGTTGAACGTGTTGCCGACCTTGGCGCTTGGGTTGTTGATTGCCAGAGGATGGCAGCAGAAGGCGCTGTTTGATCGAGGATTGGCGGTGATTGCCCTCGCATTGGGCGCAGTGTTTTCCGCTCAGCTGATGTTCGGGTTTTTCGGTGTATTGCTGCCGCTGGCGCTGCTGCTGGTATTCAGCCGCCCATGGTATTTCAGCGTGTTGCCGGGCTTGGTGTGTGTGGCCGCCAACCAATGGCAGATTTTGCTCAGTAGCGGCACGCCGGTGGCGCTGATGGGATTGGCTGCCTGCCTGATTGCGCCATTGGCGGGATTGGTCTTATTGCGACAGGCGAAAAATACCAGGCCGCCCGCTATGCGCCGCTGGGCTTATGCCCTTTATCCACTGCACTTCCTCCTGCTGCTATTGGTCCGTCAGGTCATCGCCTAACCCCTGTGGGAGGGGGCTTGCCCCCGATAGCAGAGTGTCAGCCACTGCATCTGCAAGCTGATCCACTGTCATCGGGGGCAAGCCCCCTCCCACATTTGTTCGGTGTTATTTCGGCAATGTCGTAAACGCACCTTTGCGTGGCGTCCGTAGGCATTTGACCTGCTGGCGCCAGCCCTACCATCGCATCAAAGGGCTCTGCACGGGCCTTAACAATACGAAAGGCTGGGAGAGACGCGATGTTCAGCAAAAAAGACCAGATCCAGGGATATGACGACGCACTGCTGGCGGCGATGAATGCCGAAGAGCAGCGTCAGGAAGATCATATCGAGCTGATCGCGTCAGAGAACTACACCAGCAAACGCGTGATGGAAGCCCAGGGCAGCGGCCTCACCAACAAATACGCCGAAGGCTACCCAGGCAAGCGCTACTACGGCGGCTGCGAGCATGTGGACAAGGTCGAAGCCCTGGCCATCGAGCGCGCCAAACAACTGTTCGGTGCCGATTACGCCAACGTGCAGCCGCACTCCGGCTCCTCCGCCAACAGCGCGGTGTACCTGGCGCTGCTGAACGCCGGTGACACCATTCTGGGCATGAGCCTGGCTCACGGCGGCCACCTGACCCACGGCGCCAAAGTGTCGTCCTCGGGCAAGCTGTACAACGCCGTGCAGTACGGCATCAACACCGACACCGGCCTGATCGACTACGACGAAGTCGAGCGCCTGGCCGTGGAGCACAAGCCGAAAATGGTCGTGGCCGGTTTTTCTGCCTACTCCAAGACCCTGGATTTCCCACGTTTCCGTGCGATCGCCGACAAGGTCGGTGCGCTGCTGTTCGTCGACATGGCCCACGTCGCCGGCCTGGTTGCTGCCGGCCTGTACCCGAACCCGCTGCCGTACGCCGACGTGGTCACCACTACGACCCACAAGACCCTGCGCGGCCCGCGTGGCGGCTTGATCCTGGCCAAGGCCAACGAAGAGATCGAGAAGAAACTGAATGCCGCGGTATTTCCCGGCGCCCAGGGCGGCCCGCTGATGCACGTGATCGCCGGCAAGGCCGTGTGCTTCAAGGAAGCGGCCGAGCCCGGCTTCAAGGTCTACCAGCAACAAGTGATCGACAACGCCCAGGCCATGGCCAGCGTGTTCATCAAACGCGGCTACGACGTGGTGTCCGGCGGCACCGATAACCACCTGTTCCTGGTCAGCCTGATCCGTCAGGGCCTCACCGGCAAAGAGGCGGACGCTGCTCTCGGCCGTGCCCACATCACCGTCAACAAGAACGCCGTGCCGAATGACCCGCAGTCGCCCTTCGTGACCTCGGGCCTGCGCATTGGCACCCCGGCGGTGACCACGCGCGGTTTCAAAGTGGCGCAGTGCATCGAACTGGCGGGCTGGATCTGCGACATCCTCGACAACCTCGGCGACGCCGATGTCGAGGCCAACGTGGCCAAGCACGTGTCTGCCCTGTGCGCTGATTTCCCGGTTTATCGCTGAGCGCGGTTTTGGAGTAATGACTATGCAACGCTACTCGGGCTTCGGCCTCTTCAAGCACTCCCTCAGCCACCACGAAAACTGGCAGAAGATGTGGCGCACGCCGACCCCCAAAAAGGTCTACGACGTGGTCATCGTCGGCGGCGGCGGGCATGGTCTGGCGACCGCTTACTACCTGGCCAAGGAGCACGGCATCACCAACGTGGCCGTGGTCGAGAAAGGCTGGCTGGGCGGCGGTAACACCGCGCGTAATACCACCATCGTGCGCTCCAACTACCTGTGGGACGAGTCGGCGCACCTGTACGAGCACGCGATGAAACTGTGGGAAGGCCTGTCCCAGGACCTCAACTACAACGTGATGTTCTCCCAGCGTGGCGTCTACAACCTGTGCCACACCCTGCAGGACATCCGGGATTCCGAGCGCCGCGTCAGCGCCAACCGCCTCAACGGTGTGGACGGCGAACTGCTGAATGCCAAGCAAGTGGCCGACGAAATTCCGTACCTCGATTGCTCGAAAAACACCCGCTACCCAGTGCTCGGCGCCACCGTGCAACGGCGCGGCGGCGTGGCCCGTCACGACGCTGTGGCCTGGGGCTTTGCGCGTGCCGCCGACGCCCTCGGCGTGGACCTGATCCAGCAGACCGAAGTGATCGGCTTTCGCAAGGAAAACGGCGTGTGCATCGGCGTGGAAACCAACAAGGGCTTTATCGGCGCCAAGCGCGTCGGTGTGGTGACCGCCGGTAACTCCGGGCACATGGCTTCGCTCGCCGGGTTCCGCCTGCCGATTGAATCCCACCCGCTGCAAGCGTTGGTGTCGGAGCCGATCAAGCCGATTATCGACAGCGTGATCATGTCCAACGCCGTGCACGGTTACATCAGCCAGTCCGACAAGGGCGACCTGGTGATCGGCGCCGGTATCGACGGCTACAACGGCTACGGCCAGCGCGGCTCGTACCCGGTGATCGAACACACGATCCAGGCCATCGTCGAGATGTTCCCGGTGCTGTCGCGCGTACGCATGAACCGTCAGTGGGGCGGCATCGTCGACACCACGCCGGATGCGTGCCCGATCATCTCCAAGACCCCGGTACCGAACATGTTCTTCAACTGCGGTTGGGGCACCGGTGGCTTCAAGGCCACGCCGGGCTCAGGCAACGTGTTTGCCGCCAGCCTGGCCAAGGGTGAAATGCACCCGTTGGCCGCACCTTTTTCCATCGACCGTTTCCACAACGGTGCATTGATCGACGAACACGGCGCTGCGGCCGTCGCCCACTAACAGGAGAAATTCCCTATGTTGCATATCTTCTGTCCTCACTGTGGCGAACTGCGCTCCGAAGAGGAATTCCACGCGTCCGGCCAAGCGCACATCCCGCGCCCGCTGGACCCGAACGCCTGCACCGATGAGGAGTGGGGCGACTACATGTTCTTCCGCGACAACCCGCGCGGCCTGCACCACGAGTTGTGGATTCACGCCGCCGGTTGCCGCCAGTACTTCAACGCGACCCGCGACACCCTGACCTACGAAATTCTTGAAACCTACAAGATCGGCACCAAGCCGCAATTCACCGCCAAGGCTGCTGGAGAGAAGGTATGAGCCAGACCAATCGCCTGTCCAACGGTGGCCGCATCGACCGTAATAAAGTCCTCACGTTTACCTTCAACGGCCAGAGCTACAAGGGCTTTGAAGGCGACACCCTGGCCGCGGCCTTGCTGGCCAATGGCGTCGACATCATCGGTCGCAGCTTCAAGTATTCGCGCCCTCGCGGCATCTTTGCTGCCGGCGCCGAAGAGCCGAACGCGGTGCTGCAGATCGGCGCCACCGAAGCCACGCAAATCCCCAACGTGCGCGCCACGCAACAAGCGCTGTACCAAGGCTTGGTCGCCACCAGCACCAACGGCTGGCCGAACGTCAACAACGACGTGATGGGCATCCTCGGCAAGGTCGGCGGCAAGCTGATGCCGCCGGGCTTCTACTACAAAACCTTCATGTATCCGCAGTCGTTCTGGATGACGTACGAGAAGTACATCCGCAAGGCGGCTGGCCTGGGCCGCTCGCCGACCGAGAACGATCCGGACACCTACGACAACTTCAACCGTCACTGCGACGTGCTGGTGGTGGGCGCAGGCCCTGCCGGCCTGGCCGCTGCACTGGCGGCTGCACGCAGCGGTGCCCGCGTGATCCTCGCCGATGAGCAGGAAGAGTTCGGCGGGTCCTTGCTGGATTCGCGCGAAAGCCTCGACGGCAAGCCCGCGGCGGAATGGGTCGCCAGCGTGATCGCAGAACTCAAGACCTTGCCGGACGTGGTGCTGCTGCCCCGCGCCACCGTCAACGGCTACCACGACCATAACTTCCTGACCATTCACGAACGCCTCACCGACCACCTCGGTGACCGCGCGCCGATTGGCGTAGTGCGCCAGCGCATCCACCGGGTGCGCGCCAAGCGTGTGGTGCTTGCGACCGGTGCGTGCGAGCGCCCGCTGGTGTACGGCAACAACGACGTGCCGGGCAACATGCTGGCCGGTGCCGTCTCCACCTACGTGCGCCGCTACGGCGTGGCACCGGGCAAAAAACTGGTGCTGTCGACCAACAACGACCACGCCTACCGCGTTGCACTGGACTGGCTGGATGCGGGCCTGCAAGTGGTCGCCGTGGCCGATGTGCGCCACAACCCACGCGGCGCGCTGGTGGAAGAAGCGCGCGCCAAAGGCATTCGCATCCTCACCGGCAGCGCCGTGATCGAAGCGCGTGGCAGCAAGCACGTCACCGCTGCCCGCGTGGCCGCGATCGATGTGAACGCGCACAAAGTCACCAGCCCAGGCGAGTGGCTGGAATGCGACCTGGTGGCCAGCTCCGGCGGCTACAGCCCGGTGGTCCACCTGGCCTCGCACTTGGGCGGCAAGCCGACCTGGCGTGAAGACATCCTCGGGTTTGTACCCGGTGAAGCGCCGCAGAAACGCGTGTGCGTCGGTGGCATCAATGGCGTCTATGGTCTCGGCGATTCCCTGGCAGATGGTTTTGAAGGCGGCGTGCGCGCAGCCAGTGAAGCCGGTTTCGCGCCGGTGGAAGGTACGTTGCCAAAAGCCTTGAGCCGGCTGGAAGAGCCGACGCTCGCGGTGTACCAAGTGCCGCACGATAAGCCTACTGCACGGGCGCCCAAGCAATTTGTCGACCTGCAAAACGACGTGACCGCCGCCGCCATCGAACTGGCGACCCGTGAAGGTTTCGAGTCGGTCGAACACGTCAAACGCTACACCGCGCTGGGCTTCGGCACCGACCAGGGCAAGCTGGGTAACGTCAACGGCCTGGCCATCGCCGCGCGCTCGCTGAACGTGACCATCCCGCAGATGGGCACCACCATGTTCCGCCCCAACTACACGCCGGTCACCTTCGGCGCCGTGGCGGGGCGCCACTGTGGGCACATTTTCGAGCCGGTGCGCTACACCGCGCTGCACGCCTGGCACGTGAAAAACGGCGCCGAGTTTGAAGACGTCGGCCAGTGGAAACGGCCCTGGTACTTCCCGCGCAACGGCGAAGACCTGCACGCCGCGGTGAAACGCGAATGCCTGGCCGTGCGCGACAGCGTCGGCCTGCTCGATGCGTCCACCCTCGGCAAGATCGACATCCAGGGCCCGGACGCGCGTGAGTTCCTCAACCGCATCTACAGCAACGCCTGGACCAAGCTCGACGTGGGCAAGGCGCGCTACGGCCTGATGTGCAAGGAAGACGGCATGGTCTTCGACGACGGCGTCACTGCCTGCCTCGCCGACAACCACTTCCTGATGACCACCACCACCGGCGGTGCCGCCCGTGTGCTGCAGTGGCTGGAAATCTACCAACAGACCGAATGGCCAGACCTCAAGGTGTACTTCACCTCGGTCACCGACCACTGGGCGACCATGACCCTGTCCGGCCCCAACAGCCGCAAGCTGTTGAGCGAAGTCACCGACATCGACCTGGACAAGGACGGCTTCCCGTTCATGACCTGGAAAGAAGGCCTGGTCGGCGGCGTACCGGCGCGGGTGTTCCGTATCTCGTTTACCGGCGAGCTGTCGTACGAAGTCAACGTGCAGGCCGACTACGCCATGGGCGTGCTGGAGCAAATCGTCGAGGCCGGCAAAAAATACAACCTGACCCCGTACGGCACCGAAACCATGCACGTACTGCGGGCCGAGAAGGGCTTCATCATCGTCGGCCAGGACACCGACGGCTCGATGACCCCGGACGACCTGAACATGGGCTGGTGTGTGGGCCGTACCAAGCCGTTCTCGTGGATCGGCTGGCGTGGCATGAACCGTGAAGACTGCGTGCGTGAAGAGCGTAAGCAGCTGGTGGGCTTGAAGCCGATTGATCCGACTGTATGGCTGCCGGAAGGCGCGCAGCTGGTGTTCGACGCCAAGCAGTCGATCCCGATGAAGATGGTCGGCCACGTCACCTCAAGCTACGCGCATAACTCGCTGGGTTATTCGTTCGCACTGGCGGTGGTGAAGGGCGGCTTGAAGCGCATCGGTGAGCGGGTGTTCTCGCCGCAAGCGGATGGCAGCGTGATCGAGGCGGAGATTGTGTCTTCGGTGTTCTTTGATCCTAAGGGTGATCGGCAGAACATCTGATAGACCGCGGCGCGGCCATTGGGAGCAAGCCCCTCCCACATTTTGATGTGTGAATACATTCAAAGGTGGGAGGGGGCTTGCCCCCGATGAGGCCAGAACAGTCACCACAGAATTCAGAACAGGTGCTTTATGACAGCAGCCAACGTTTACCAACAACGCCCCACCACCGGCGCCAAGGCCGAGTCGTCGCTGCACCATGCCGACCTCGCCAGCCTGGTCGGCAAGGGCCGCAAGAACGCCGGCGTAACCGTGCGTGAAAAGAAACTCCTCGGCCACCTGACCCTTCGTGGCGATGGCCACGATGCAGCGTTCGCCGCCGGCGTGCACAAGGCCCTCGGCATCGAGCTGCCTGGCGCCCTGCAGGTCATCGTCAAGGGCGAAACCAGCCTGCAATGGCTCGGGCCGGATGAGTGGCTGCTGATCGTGCCAAGTGGTGAAGAATTTGCCGCCGAACAAAACCTGCGGGCTGCCCTGGGCGACCTGCATATCCAGATCGTCAACGTCAGCGGCGGCCAGCAGATCCTCGAACTCAGCGGCCCGAACGTGCGCGACGTGCTGATGAAGTCCACCAGCTACGACGTGCACCCCAACACCTTCCCGGTGGGCAAGGCGGTGGGCACGGTGTTCGCCAAGTCGCAACTGGTGATCCGCCACACGGCTGAAGACACCTGGGAACTGGTGATCCGTCGCAGCTTCTCGGATTACTGGTGGTTGTGGCTGCAGGATGCCTCGGCCGAATTCGGCCTAAGCGTTCAAGCCTGACCGCGCATTTGTGACCAGAGGGCCGTTGTGGCGAGGGGGCTTGCCCCCGTTGGACCGCGCAGCGGTCCCAATGAAAGACCCGCTTGGCTGATTTCAGGGCTGCTTCGCAGCCCAACGGGGGCAAGCCCCCTCGCCACACAGGCATGAGGATTCGATTATGAGCCGCGCACCCGATACATGGATTTTGACCGCCGACTGCCCCAGCGTGCTCGGCACGGTGGACGCGGTCACCCGCTACCTGTTCGAGCAGGGTTGCTACGTCACCGAGCACCATTCGTTCGATGACCGCCTCTCGGGGCGTTTTTTTATTCGTGTCGAATTTCGTCAGCCCGACGGCTTCGATGAGCAGGCTTTTCGCGATGGCCTGGCCACGCGCGGCGAAGCCTTTGGCATGATCTTCGAGCTGACGGCGCCGAACTACCGGCCAAAAGTGGTGATCATGGTCTCCAAGGCCGATCACTGTCTGAACGACCTGCTGTACCGCCAGCGCATCGGCCAACTGTCGATGGACGTGGTGGCGGTGGTGTCCAACCACCCTGATTTGAAACCGTTGGCCGACTGGCACCAGATTCCCTACTACCATTTCCCCCTCGACCCCAACGACAAACCGTCCCAGGAGCGTCAGGTGTGGCAGGTGATTGAAGAAACCGGCGCGGAACTGGTGATCCTTGCGCGTTACATGCAAGTGCTGTCGCCGGAGCTGTGCCGCAAGCTGGATGGCAAGGCGATCAACATTCACCACTCGTTGTTGCCGGGGTTCAAGGGCGCCAAGCCGTATCACCAGGCGTACAACAAGGGGGTGAAACTGGTCGGCGCCACGGCGCATTACATCAACAACGACCTGGATGAAGGCCCGATCATCGCCCAGGGTGTGGAGGTGGTGGATCACAGCCACTATCCCGAGGATTTGATTGCCAAGGGGCGTGATATTGAAGGGCTGACGTTGGCCCGGGCGGTGGGGTATCACATTGAGCGGCGGGTGTTTCTCAATGCCAATAGGACGGTGGTGCTCTGACTGACGCCATCGGGGGCAAGCCCCCTCCCACATTTGGAATGCGTACTCCTGTGGGAGGGGGCTTGCCCCCGATGAGGCCCCAACAAACAACACAAGAAACAGCATCTGTACCCGAGCACTTAAACGCGCTGCCCACCCAAAGGGGCAACGCGGGTCCATAAAAACAACAGCGAGGTGAAAGCATGTCTGGTAATCGTGGTGTCGTGTATCTCGGCAACGGCAAGGTCGAAGTACAGAAAATCGACTATCCCAAAATGCAGGACCCCCGTGGCAGGAAGATTGAGCACGGCGTCATCCTGCGCGTGGTCTCCACCAATATCTGCGGCTCCGACCAACACATGGTGCGCGGCCGCACCACTGCCCAGACCGGCCTGGTGCTCGGTCATGAAATTACCGGTGAGGTGATCGAGAAGGGCAGCGATGTCGAAAACCTCAAGATCGGTGATCTGGTTTCGGTACCTTTCAACGTGGCGTGCGGCCGTTGCCGCTCGTGCAAGGAACAGCACACCGGCGTGTGCCTCACCGTCAACCCGGCCCGTGCCGGTGGCGCCTACGGCTATGTCGACATGGGCGACTGGACCGGCGGCCAGGCCGAGTACGTGCTGGTGCCGTACGCCGACTTCAACCTGCTCAAACTGCCGGACCGCGACAAGGCCATGGAGAAGATCCGTGACCTGACCTGCCTCTCCGACATTCTGCCGACCGGCTACCACGGCGCCGTCACCGCCGGCGTTGGCCCAGGCAGCACGGTGTACATCGCCGGTGCCGGCCCGGTCGGCCTGGCCGCTGCCGCATCCGCACGCCTGCTGGGCGCTGCAGTGGTGATCATCGGCGACGTCAACCCGATCCGCCTGGCGCACGCCAAGGCCCAGGGTTTTGAAATTGCCGATTTGTCCCAGGACACCCCGTTGCACGAACAGATCGCCGCACTGCTGGGCGAGCCGGAAGTGGACTGCGCCGTCGACGCCGTTGGCTTCGAAGCCCGTGGGCATGGCCATGAAGGGGTCAAGGCAGAAGCGCCGGCCACGGTGCTCAACTCGCTGATGGGCGTGGTGCGCGTGGCGGGCAAGATCGGTATTCCGGGCCTGTACGTCACCGAAGACCCGGGCGCCGTCGATGCCGCCGCGAAAATGGGCAGCCTGAGCATTCGCTTTGGTTTGGGCTGGGCCAAATCCCACAGCTTCCACACCGGCCAGACGCCGGTGATGAAGTACAACCGCCAGCTGATGCAGGCGATCATGTGGGACCGTATCAACATTGCTGAAATCGTCGGCGTGCAGGTGATCAGCCTGGATGACGCGCCACGTGGCTACGGCGAGTTCGATGCGGGTGTGCCCAAGAAATTTGTGATCGACCCGCACAAACTCTTCAGCGCGGCGTGAATCGCAGGCACACAGCAATCCAACGGTGGGAGGGGGCTTGCCCCCGATTGCGAAGTGTCAGCCCGCTATTCTCTGGCTGATACATCGTCATCGGGGGCAAGCCCCCTCCCACATGGTTTTGTGGTGTCAGCGGTTGGCGAGGGCGCCTTGGTAGACAGTCGGCCCAGTGGGCTGCTTGCTCACCGACCCACCCTTGTTTTCCGAACTCACCATCAATTCCACCGGCTTGCGGATGCTCTTCTGCTGGCGCGGGTTGAGTCCGATAATGCCTTTGCCGTCCTCCGGCAGCAGGCCCAGGGAAACCGGCGTTCCGTCCTCGGGCATGGCCCACAGCTCCAGGCTGCGATCCGGCTCGGCGGCCGCTGCGGCGATCGGTTCGATTTCGAGGTAATCCTTGTGCGCCATGACCTGCGCGGCCGGCTGCTGGGTGGTGGTCACCAGCGTGGCGGCAGACTTGACGCTGTCCTGGGTATAGAGCGCACCACCGAGGCCGGCGACGATGGCCACACACACGCCGATGAACACACGCGGGCGGCTCCAGAACGGGGGCTTTTGCTCAATCACTTGGGGGCGGGTTGCGCTCATGGGGCTGTTCCTGGCAAGTCTTGAAGTCATTTCATGGACTCTGGTATGCCGATTGGGTTCCTCGGCCCACCCGGAACAATGTGCCGGATACCCAGTCCAACGCCTGCTTTCACCCCTACACCCAGAGGTTGTTTCGATGAAGATTTCACGCGGTTTCGCCCTTTCCTGCCTGATGACCCTGGCAGCCGGCCCGGTGTTCGCCGCAGGCTTCAGCCTTGGCGACGCGGCCAATGCCATCTCCGGCATGCAGGGTGGCAACAACAAGGCCGCTGCTGCCGCACCGTCGTCGGAGACGGCCGGCTTGCTGAGTGCGCTGACCTCGCAACTGAACATCACCCCCGAACAAGCCGTAGGTGGTACCGGCGCCATGCTGGGCCTGGCCAAGAACAAACTCAGCGGCAATGACTATTCGCAGTTGGGCAGCAGCGTGCCGGGCCTCGACCAACTGTCCGGCAACAATGCGTTGGGTAGCCTCGGGGCCTTGAGCGGGATGCTCGGCCAGGCCGGCGGCAGCAAGACCAGCGGCCTGGACGGTTTGCTGGGTAACGTGAAGAACACCAACGACCTGAACACCGCGTTCAGCGCCTTGGGCATGGACAGTGGCATGGTCGGCCAGTTTGCCCCGGTAATCCTGCAATACCTGGGCGGGCAGGGCGCCAACAGCTCGGTGCTGAGCAAGCTGGCCCAGGCCTGGGGCACCGGCAGTTAAAGACGCTCCGCGCGCAGTTGCTCGATGCGTGCGTCTTTCTCCGTCCAGAGCTGGTTGACCCAGTTCTGGACGGTCTGGCGAAACGCCGGATCGTTCTCGTAATCCCCTTGCCATAACGCCGGGTCCAGTTCGCGGGTCTGGATATCGATGATCACGGTTGGCACAGCGCCACTGATCAAGTCCCAGAACCCCGGAATTTTGTGCTGCGGATAGACCACGGTCACATCCAGCACGGCGTCCAGCTGTTCTCCCATCGCCGCCAGCACAAACGCCACGCCGCCCGCCTTGGGCTTGAGCAGGCGGGTAAACGGCGACTGCTGCTGCTTGCGTTTGGCCGCACTGAACCGCGTGCCCTCCAGGTAATTGACCACCGTCACCGGTTGGCGCTTGAACAGCTCGCAGGCCTCCTTGGTGATCTTCAGATCCTGCCCCGCGAGTTCCGGGTGTTTGGCCAGGAACGCCTTGCTGTAGCGCTTCATGAACGGGTAATCCAACGCCCACCAGGCCAGGCCGAGGAAGGGCACCCAGATCAGCTCTTTTTTCAGGAAGAATTTGAAGAACGGCGTGCGCCGGTTCAGGGCCTGGATCAGCGCCGGGATGTCGACCCAGGATTGGTGGTTGCTGATCACCAGGTAGCTGGTGTCCCCGCGCAGGTCGCCACCGCCGCGAATGTCCCATTGGGTCGGGATGCACAGCGCGAAAATCAGCTTGTCGATCTCGGCCCAGGTTTCGGCGATCCACATCACCGCCCACGACATGTAGTCCCGATAACGACCGGGCGCCACCAGTTTGAGCAGGGCGAAGACCATCAACGGGCCGATCAGGACCAGGGTGTTGAGCAACAGCAGCAGTGAGACAAAACAGCCGGTGAGCAGGCGGCGCATAAGTAACTCTTGGAATCTTGTGGGCAGGCCATCATAAGAGAGCGGAGTCTAGAGGCCAAATCTCAAATCAGCAGACGAATGTTTCACAATGTGCCAGGTATGGTTGAGCGCTAACTAAGTGCTGCGATTGCGGTCTAGAATCCGCCTACTTCTTTCCGAGGAAATCACTTCGTGAAACTGCTTCTTGCCTCCCTCGCCCTGGCTGCCCTGCCGGTCATGGCCGCCGAACCGACCCTTTACGGTCGTTATGAATACATCCAGTTGCCGGAAATCGGCGAAACCTTCAAGGCCAAGATGGACACTGGCGCGCTGACCGCCTCACTGTCGGCCCGTGACATCGAGACCTTCACCCGTGACGGCGACGATTGGGTGCGCTTCCGCCTCGGCGGCAAGGACGCCAGCAACAAAGTCTATGAACACAAGGTGGCGCGCATCAGCAAGATCAAGAGCCGCGCCGACGAAGACGACGACAAGGACGAGGCCAGCGTGGCCAAGCGCCCGGTGATCGACCTGGAAATGTGCCTGGGCAACGTCAAGCGCACCGTTGAGGTCAACCTCACCGACCGCAGCAGCTTCAACTACCCGCTACTGATCGGCGCCAAGGCCCTGCGTGAATTCGGTGCAGCGGTGAACCCGGCCCGTCGCTACACTGCCGACAAACCGGACTGCTGACGGACCCCCATGGCGCATATCCTGATTGTCGAAGACGAAGCGGCGATAGCCGACACGCTGATATTCGCCCTGCAAGGCGAGGGTTTTACCACCACTTGGTTGAGCCTTGGCCAGGAGGCGTTGGCTCATCAGCGCCGGACCCCGGCCGACCTGATCATCCTCGATATCGGCTTGCCGGACATCACTGGCTTTGAAACCTGCAAGCAACTGCGCCGGTTCAGCGAAGTGCCGGTGATGTTCCTCAGCGCCCGCGATGGCGAAATCGACCGGGTGGTGGGGCTGGAGATCGGCGCCGACGACTACGTGGTCAAGCCGTTCAGCCCACGCGAGGTGACGGCGCGGGTCAGGGCGATCCTTAAACGCATCGGCCCGGGTGCTGCGCCGGCGGTGTTCCAGGTGGACCTGGAGCGCATGCAGATCAATTATCGCGGCCAGCCCTTGAACCTCACGCGTCATGAGTTCCGCCTGCTGCAAAGCCTGCTGGAGCAACCCGAGCGTGTGTTCAGCCGCGAGCAGTTACTGGACGCGGTGGGCGTGGCGGCCGATGCCGGCTACGAGCGCAATATCGACAGCCATATCAAAAGCCTACGCAGCAAACTGCGGAGTGTCGCGGCGGATGCCGAGCCGATCCAGACCCACCGCGGCCTCGGCTACAGCTACAGCCCGAGCAACAGCTGATGCGCCTGGGGCTGCGGATTTTCCTGGTGTATGCGCTGTTTATCGGCCTGACCGGCTACTTTGTGCTCAGCACCGTGATGAAGGAAATCCGCCCCGGTGTGCGTCAGTCCACCGAAGAAACCCTGGTGGACACCGCCAACCTGCTGGCCGAGATCCTGCGCGCGGACGTTAAAAACAGCACCCTCGGCCAAAGCCATTGGCCAGAACTGCTCAAGGCCTACGGCAATCGCCAGCCGGGCGCGACCATCTGGGGCCTGCCGAAAAACCAGGTCAACCACCGTATCTACGTGACCGACGCCAAGGGCACCGTGCTGCTCGACTCCAGCGGCGAGGCCGTGGGCCAGGACTACTCCAAGTGGAACGACGTGTACCTGACCCTGCGCGGCGAATACGGCGCGCGCTCCAGCCGCGGCGACCCCGACGACCCGACCTCATCGGTGATGCACGTGGGTGCGCCGATCCGCGATAACGGCCAGATCATCGGCGTGGTCACGGTGGCCAAGCCCAACAGTTCGCTGCAACCCTACGTCGACCGCACCGAGCGGCGCCTGCTCTGGTATGGCGCCGGGTTGGTGGTGCTGGGCCTGTTGTTGGGGGCCGTGTTGTCATGGTGGCTGAGCCGGGCCCTGCACCGGCTCACGGCGTATGCACAAGCGGTCAGCGAGGGCCGCCGCGCCGAGTTGCCGCACTACCGCGGCGGTGAGCTCAAGCAGTTGTCCAGCGCCGTGGAGCACATGCGCACGCAGCTCGAAGGCAAGGCTTACGTCGAGCATTACGTGCACACCCTGACCCACGAGTTGAAAAGCCCATTGGCGGCGATTCGCGGCGCGGCGGAGCTGTTGCAGGGCGACATGAGCCGCGAGCAGCAGCAGCGCTTCGTCGGCAATATCGACAGCGAAAGCGCGCGCTTGCAGCAGTTGATCGAGCGCCTGCTGAACCTGGCGCAGGTGGAGCAACGCCAGGGCCTCGAAGAGCAGGCCAGTATCCCGTTGGCGGGCTTGGTCGAGGAGGTGCTCAAGGCCCAGTGCGCGCGCATTGAAGGGGCCGGCTTGCAGGTCGAACAGACGATTGGCCGCGAGGTGAGCGTGTTCGGCGAACCCTTCCTGTTGCGCCAGGCCCTGGGCAACCTGCTGGACAATGCCCTGGATTTCACCCCGCCCGGCGGCGTACTCACATTCAGCGCACACACCCGGCACCACGAGGTGCAGGTCAGCCTGTTCAACCAGGCCGCGCCGATCCCGGACTATGCCCTGCCGCGCCTGAGCGAGCGTTTCTACTCGCTGCCACGCCCGGCCAATGGGCGTAAAAGCACCGGCCTGGGCCTCAACTTTGTCGAAGAAGTGATGAAACTGCACGGTGGCGCGTTGCAGATCGGCAATGTGCCGGGCGGCGTGCAGGTGGTGCTGCATCTCCACACAGTCTCCACATTGCCCACATAAATCGCCCATACGGGCTGCGCAGACTCCCCCCATCAAAACAGGGAGAGACCCATGAACCGCAGCCTGCTTTTCAAACTTGGCGCCATTGCGCTGCTGATCCTGCTGTTGCTGATTCCGTTGCTGATGATCAACGGCATCATTGCCGACCGTCAGTTCACCCGCGACGCCGTACTCGAAGACATCGCCCGCAGTTCCAGCTTCAGCCAACGCCTTACCGGCCCGGTGATGGTGGTGCCGTACCGCAAGACCGTGCGCGAGTGGAAGCTCAATGAAAAGCTCAACAAACGCTACGAGGAAACCCGTGAAGAGCGCGGTCGTCTGTATTTCCTGCCGGACCATTTTGAACTCGACGGCAAGGTGCAAACCGAACTGCGCGCACGGGGTATCTACCAGGCGCGGCTGTTCCATGCCGACAACCGCATCAGTGGGCGTTTCGAGCTGCCTGCGCAGTTGGGTATCACCGAGAACTTTGCCGATTACCGTTTTGAACCGGCGTTCCTGGCGGTGGGCATCAGCGATATCCGTGGCATCGAGAACGCGTTGAGCCTTGAACTGGGCAGCCAGCGCCTCGACTTCTCGCCGGGCTCCCAGGTGGATTGGCTGGGGGAGGGCGTGCATGTGGCGCTGCCGGAGCAGGACAGCAAGAAAGCCTACGTGCTGGATTTTGCCTTCGACCTGCGCCTGCAAGGCACCGAACAACTGCATGTGGTGCCGGTGGGCAAGACCAGCCAAGTGTCGCTGGCCTCCAACTGGCCGCACCCAAGCTTTATCGGCAATTTTTTGCCGGCACAGCGTGAGGTCACCGATACCGGCTTCACCGCCAATTGGCAGACCACCTTCTTTTCCACCAACCTCGAACAGGCCCTGCAAACCTGCCTGGACGGCCAGGGCTGCGATGGCTTCAAGAACCGCAGCTTCGGCGTGAACTTCATCGACCCGGTGGACCAGTACCTCAAGAGCGATCGCGCGATAAAATATGCGCTGCTGTTTATCGCCCTGACGTTTGCCGGCTTCTTCCTCTTCGAAGTGCTCAAGAACCTGGCGGTGCACCCGATCCAATACGCGTTGGTGGGCTTTGCCTTGGCATTCTTCTACCTGCTGTTGCTGTCGTTGTCCGAGCACCTGGGTTTTGCGCTGGCCTACCTGATATCGGCAAGTGCCTGTGTGTTGTTGATCGGTTTCTATGTGTGCCACGTGCTGCGCAGCGTTAGCCACGGCCTGGGCTTTTCGGCGGGGTTGGCGGCGTTGTATGGCTTGTTGTACGGGCTGTTGAGTGCCGAGGATTACGCGCTGCTGATGGGCTCGCTGTTGCTGTTCGGCCTGTTGGGGACCGTGATGGTACTGACCCGTAAGTTGGACTGGTATGGCGTGGGCAAGCGCAAGGTGGCCGTGGAGGCAGAGCAATGATCGGGTTGCGCGAGGATCAGCAGGTGCGAACGCAGTTGGTGGGTAAGATCAACGCACTATTTCCTGTGTTGAGCGAAGCTTTTGTGGCGAGCGGGCTTGCCCGCGTTGGGCCGCGAAGCGGCCCCAAAACCAGCCACCACCGTTCTACCTGAAGCACCTTGGCATATGGGCCTGGGGCTGCTGCGCAGCCCAACGCGGGCAAGCCCGCTCGCCACAGGGGATTCGCTTTGTCAGTTATACCGGTGGCTGGGTCTGCAGCATCGACGGCCGTTGGCTGATCTCGGCGTACCAGGCGGCGAGCTTGGGATTGTCTGCGCGCCATTGCATATCCGGGTGGCGGAAGTCGAGGTAACCCAAGGCGCAGGCCACACTGATGGCGGCGATGTCGAAGTGGCTGGCCAGCTCGGCGATGGCGTCCTGTTCGAGCGCGGCGAGGGCTCGCCGGATCTTGGTGCGCTGCTCATCGAGCCACGGCGCCCAGTGTTTTTCCACGGGGCGCAAGGCCGACTCGTAACGCACCAGCACGGCGGCGTCCATGATGCCGTCGGCCATTGACGCGAGGGTCAAGCGCCGCCAGCGGGCCGAGCCGTCGCGCGGGATCAGCGGGTTGCCGACATGTTGGTGGTCGAAGTAATCGAGGATCACCCGGCTGTCGTGCAGCACCGAGCCGTCGGCCAGGCGCAGGGCCGGGATCTTGCCCACAGGGTTGCCTTGCACCACTTGCGCGTCCGGGTTGACCGGGGTCGGCATGCAACTTTGCAGGGCCACGCGGTCCTGCTGACCGGTCTCGATCAGCAGCACGCGGACTTTGCGAACGAACGGTGAAGCGGGGTTATGGAACAAGGTCATGCTGGGAGCGGACATGGGCATTCCTCTGAATAGGCTGCGGCTAGCCTAGAGGGTTGTGCAATGGCTGGCGAGGGGGTGTGGGTGTTTTCCAGGGCCTCATCGGGGGCAAGCTCCCTCCCACATTTTGATTTGTGAACACATTCAAGTGTGGGAGGGGCGGTGCGACGATTCGACTTGCCCCCGATGGCGCCCTCAGCCGCGCCGCTTCACCAACCCCCAGACACCAAGCGCGGCAGGAATGCCC
>NZ_WKCB01000109.1 GCF_021606685.1 Pseudomonas syringae | reverse complement strand
CACGTGCATCAATTCGGTATCGGCCGTCGAGTAAACAGCGACGGTCTTGATGCCCAGTTCTTTACAGGCGCGTACGATACGCAAGGCAATTTCGCCACGGTTGGCGATCACTACTTTTTGCAGTTTTGCGACTTCACTCATTCTGACCTCCGCGTCGCTCAAACAATGTTGAACATGGGCTGGTCGTATTCAACGGGCTGACCGTCTTCGACCATGATTGCCTCAATGACCCCACTGCAGGTTGCCTCCACGGTGTTCATCATTTTCATGGCTTCCACGATGCACAAGACATCGCCCTTTGCCACTGATTGGCCAATCTCAACGAACGCTGCTGAAGTCGCGGATGCCTTTCGGTAGAACACGCCCACCATCGGTGCCGAGATAACCGTCCCGACGGGTTTAGGCTTGACCGGAGCCTGCTGCGGTTCGGCCATCTGTGGAGCGTCCACCGCGGGGATGTGAGCGGCGGGTTTACTGTCTCGACGAAGGCGGACCCGATTGTTGCCTTCTTTGAAATCGATCTCCGCCAGGCCCGAGCCTTCGATCAACTTGACCAGTTCTTTTACTTTTTCAATGTCCATGCTGCTGCAACCTTACGTTTAGATTAGAGGCTTAACGTCGCGTCGAACTATCTAAGGAGGTTGCCCTTGGACGTTTCACGCAGCGTGAGAATCGCTAACAAGGCACACACCGCAGCACCCGCCATGAAATAGCCCGGTACCAGTAAATTGCCGGTCTTGGTGATAATCGAGGTGACCACGTAGGGGGTGATCCCACCGCCCAGGATGGCGCCCAGGTTGATGCTGATCGCCATGGCCGTGTAGCGCACACGTGTCGGAAATTGCTCGGCGTAAGTGGGGTAGCCCACCGATTGCACGATTGGCATGGGCAAGGTGGCGACAAACATCGCCAGTGCGGCGATCCAGAGGCTACCGCTGTCCATCAGGATCATCATCGGAATCACCAGAGTGGCGTAACCCAGGAAGCCGATGCTCAGCGCCTTCCGGCGACCGATACGGTCTGACAAGCCACCCCAGAAGGGCATCATCGCCGCCATGCACAGGCTGATCACTGCAATCACCCAATAGACTTTGGATTTGTCGAAATGCAGGTAGGTGGTCAGGTAGATGTTCATGAACACCATCCCGATGAAGTAACCCGCATTCTGCGCAGACGCGAAGACGATGACGCGCAGCAGTGCCGGCAGGTTTTTGCTGAACACCTCTTTGACCGGCGCTACCGGCGGCTTTTCCTTCTCCAGGAAGGCTTTGAACTCCGGTGTTTCTTCTACGTTATGCCGCATATAAAAAGAGAACATAACCAGCGGGATGGACAGGAAAAACGGGATACGCCAGCCCCAAGCTTGCAATTGCTCGGCACTGAGCAGCCCGGTGGTGATACCGCAGACGATCGCCCCGGTTGCGCCACCCACGGCAACGCCCAGCGGTGTGAATGAACCGAAGAACCCGCGTCGGCCGTTTGGCGAAGATTCCGCTACAAATGCCGCAGCGCCTACCACTTCACCGCCGGCGAAGAAACCCTGGGACAGTCGCAACAACACCAGCAGGATAGGGGCTGCGAGGCCTATCTGGGCAGTGGTGGGCAACACGCCAATGAGGGCGGTGGCGGTGCCCATACCGATCACGGTGCTGAGCAGCACTCGACGTCGCCCGATGCGATCGGCAAGGCGGCCGAGCAGCACTCCGCCGATCGGGCGAATGACAAAGGCAATGCCGAATACCGCCAACGTGGCGAGGAGGGCGGCGGCGGGGTTGTCCCCGGGAAAGAACAGTGGGGCGATGATGGTCGCCATATACCCGTAGATACTGAACTCATAGTATTCAACGGCGGTGCCGGTGGCCGAAGCCATGGCCGCGCGCTTGGCAATTACGGCCGACTGCGTTGTGCCGCCGGTGGCGTGTGCCTCGACGTCGATGTGCGGCGAGTGCGTATTTTCAGAGAGAACACGAGACATAAATACCTTCCACTCTGGCCAATGGCCAAAAGAGTTAAGTGGCAGAGGGGCCTGCCTTGAAAGTGACGTACTGAAAACCGACAGTGCACAGTTCATCCGGGCATTCAGGCGCCCAGACGCATCCGTCATTGACTATTCAGCTCTCAGACGAGGTTTTAAGCTCGGCAGTTAAAACGAGGGGTTTGATTCACGAGGCATGGTTGTTTCCTTTTTATTATGGGTAAACGTTATGGGTGTCACTCAAATACGCGTACGCGCGGGCTTTTGAATGGTGATGCCTTCCTTGAGCAGGGCTTGCCTGATGGCACTGGCAAACGCTGCAGCGCCGGGCTGGTCGCCGTGCAGGCAAAGTGTGTGTGCCGTCACCGGTACCCAGGTCCCTTGGGTGGTGCGCACTTCGCCTAAATGCAGCATGTTCATGACCTGATCGATGGCCTCATGGAGGTTTTCGATCATTGCGCCAGGCTGGTTGCGTGGCGTCAGTGTGCCGTCCTCCTGGTAGCTGCGATCGGCAAACACTTCCTGTGCCACGGTCAAGCCACAGGCTTGGGCGGCGGTGACCAAGGCGCTTCCCGACAAGCCGAAAAGAATCAGGCTCGGATCAATGTCTTTTACTGCCCGGCAAATCGCATCGGCAGTGGGGCGGTGCACCGCCGCGAAGTTGTAAAGCGCACCATGGGGTTTGACGTGGCGCAGTTCGACCTTGGCCGCTTTGGTAAAGCCCAGCAACGCACCGACTTGGTAAACGATGAGTTCGTACACTTCATCCTCGGACAGCGTCATCATTCGGCGACCGAAACCTTGCAGGTCGTCAAAGCCAGGATGGGCACCGATTGCCACACCCAACTGTGCTGCCAGCGCCACGGTTGAGCGCATGGAACGCGAATCCCCGGCGTGAAAGCCGCAGGCGATATTGGCTGAGGTGAGGTGTGGAAGAATCGCCGCATCGTCGCCTGCGCGATAAATGCTGAAACCTTCGCCAAGGTCGCTGTTGAAGTCTATTTCAGGCATTAAAGGCCTCCATCGCTTTGAGCGTGCGAGCGCGGGTGAGCAGCAATGCTTCGGCGGCGCTCAAATCTATAAGAGAGAATCGCAACTTGTCGCCCGGCAGTAACTGCGCGAGCCGTGGCAGATCGACACTGGCTACTTGGGCGATACGTGGATATCCGCCGGTTGTTTGTCGGTCAGCCATCAAGATCAGCGGCTTGCCGCTGGGAGGCACTTGGACGGTGCCGAACGCGACACTTTCCGATAACAGTTCTTTGGGCGAAGACAACGCCAGCGGTGTGCCATCGAGTCGGTAGCCCATACGGTCCGAGTCACCGCTCAGGGTGTAGTCATGGTTCAAGAAGTGCGCTTGGGACTCGGCGGAGAAGTCCTTCCATTCTCGCCCCGCGATCACTCTGATCGGTTCGCAGACGACCGCTTCATAAAGCCCAAAGTTGGAGCGGGGGCTTAGGCGAGGCGGGTTGGCAAACGATGAGCAGATAGGGATCATATCCCCGGCTTGCAGCGCACGGCCGCGCAGCCCGCCGAACCCGCCCCGGGAGTACGTGCTGGTGCTGTTCATCAACGGTTGCAGCAAAAAGCCGCCAGCTACCGCGAGGTAACCGCGGGCACCCTTTCGCCGTTTGCCGAAACTCAAGGTGCTGCCTGGAGACACCAGGGCAGCTACGCCGGGCTTGAGCGGAATCGCATCCAGCTCGGCGCCGAGGTCCGCGCCGGCGAGCGCAATCACGGCTTTGGCCTGAAAGTGCAGCGTCGGGCCCTGGAGGGTCATTTCCAACGTGCTGAAGGTACGAGGATTGCCGACCAGCAGGTTGCAGAGGGCATGCGCATCCTCATCCATCACGCCGGTCACGGGGACGCCCCAATGCTGGAAACCATGCCGTCCGGTGTCCTGGAAGGCAGAGAGCATGCCGGGTTTGATTACCTTGATGGTCACTTCGCGTTCTCCCGAGCCAACAGGTCAAACTCATGGCGGGTAATGGGTACGAATCGAATCCGGTCGCCGCCCTGTAAACGACACGGCGGCTCACTCAAGGGGGAAAACATCGGCAGCGGTGTACGCCCTATGAGGTTCCAACCGCCGGGGAGGTCAGCCGGGTAAATCACGCTTTGTCGGTTGGCGATGCCGATGCTGCCTTGCTTGACCAGCGTGCGCGGTGTGGCGCGACGCGGCAGCGACAGAGCGTTGTCGTGCATGCCTATGTAGGGATGGCCTGGCGCGAAACCGACCATCAATACATCCAGCCAGTCGGCCGAGTGAGCGGCGATGACCTCGTTGGTGGTCAGGCCGCTGGCCTGCGCGATATCTTCAAGGTCCGGGGCATATTCCGGGTCGTAGCACACGGGGATGTCGAGGCGAGCGCCGGTCGTTGCGGCAGCACTGTGCGAATCCTTGAGACGCTCGGTCACAAGTGTGCAGATCGATTCGTAAGGCGACACACCGGGGAAAAGGCTGGCAATTGACTCGGGAGAGTAATGAACGCCGACGGTCACCATCGCAGAGACAACATCCGTGACGCCTGGCAGCTTGCCTTGAGCAGCCAGTGTGCGTAATTGACTGCCGACCGAGGCGGCCTGGCGGTTGAGGTCGATGGAAAATACGCTGCCAAATATCAGGATCACGCAGCGATCACCGCAGGGCTCGAACTGCCATTCAGCGGGTGAAAGAGGCGCTCCTGGCGGCTCATCCAAAATGCGACTGAGGTCGGACATAGTGTTCTCTATCCTCATGCGGCAGGCTAAGCATCGGCCAGGCGCGTGCAGCGAGACAGAGAAAGCACAAGCTTTCACAGGTATCCGGCGCAACACAGCAAGGCTTCACGGCTTGGGAGTGCGCCGTCGCTCTAATGGCGACGGTCGCTTGAACAACAGATTACTTGGCGAACAGCTGGCTCATATCCTTGAACGCCTTGAACTCCAGCGCGTTGCCGCACGGGTCGAACAGGAACATGGTGGCTTGCTCGCCGACCTGGCCTTTAAAGCGAATGTAGGGTTCGATCACAAACTTGGTGGCACGCGCTTTCAAGCGCTCGGCCAGGGCTTCCCATTGTGCCCACTCCAGGATGATGCCGAAGTGCGGAACCGGTACGTTGTGGCCGTCTACCGGGTTGCTGTGCACGCTTTCCTGCGAAGCAGTTTTTGGGTGCTCATGGATGACCAGTTGATGGCCGTAGAAATCGAAGTCTACCCATTGGTCGCTCGAGCGACCTTCGGAAAGACCGAACACCTCACCGTAGAAGTGACGTGTGGCGGCCAGATCGTAGACGGGAATTGCCAGATGGAAAGGGGAGAGGCTCACGGTGGTTTCCTATTGATTTGTTTTGATCTGAATCAATTCTTATCCGGAAACACGGTGGGGAAAAGCGCAAATTCTGTGTCCTGAGCACGAATAATTTCGATGAGTAAATCGGTAACACAGGCTTTTGCACCATTGTTGTTCGTGCTGCACCACGATGGTTCGTACAAACGCTGAAACGCTAGCTGTGCCGCGATTGATTTTCTATCGCCCCTATGCATTCGAAAGGCATCACACCGCGTCAAGAACGCAGGTCCGGAAAATGTTGAACAGGGGCGAATGTTTTTGCCGGTATTTCGAGACCAGTACGATCTCCCTGAAAAACGTCAGCTTGCGCAACTCCAGGACCCTGACATCCTCCGCATGTTCAAGCCAAAGACCCGCCTTGGGTACCAGCGAAACGCCGAGCCCGCTGCGTACCATTTTGACAATGGCATCCAGTTCATCCAGCTCCAGTGCCTGCTGCACGTGGATTTTTTGCTGCTTGAGAAACTGGGTGACCAGCCGCCCGCCAAACGAGCCTCGGTCATACCGCACGAAGGGTTGTTCCGCCAGAATCGCCAGTGGGTCGTCACCCACTACCTCTTTGGACGTGATCAATACGAACGCCTCGCGCGCGATGACTTCGGCATGCAGGTCCTTGGGTAGGGAAAACGGCGGTCTGATCATGATGGCCAAGTCCAACTCGCCGGCGTCCACTTGGCTGAGCAGGTTCAAAGACACACCCGGCACAAGGTTGGTTTCGATGAAAGGCGCCTGTGACTTCAAAGCCACCAGCGCCTGCGGCAGGATCCCGGTCTGAACCGTGCCGATCGCGCCGATTCGCAGTGCTCCGTGGAAGTCATTACCGCTGTCTGCGGCACCCATCCGAGCGAAAAGCCGCAGGATTTCCTCGGCCAGGGGAATGGCACGTTGACCGGCTGAATTGAGCGTCGCTGAGCGTCCGGTACGATCAAACAGTTTGACCCCCAAGCTGTCCTCAAGGCTTTTGATCTGGGCGCTGACGGCCGACTGCGTCAGCCCAACCTGCTGGCCAGCCGCTGCGAACGTGCCCCGCTGCGTAACGCAGATAAATGTCTTCAACTCTCTGATCATGTTGCACCTGGATTCGTGATGGGGTGTTGGCGCAGAAGGTGGTCTGGTTCGCTGTGAGTATTGTTGAGTACTTTTTCCAGGTGCTCAACGAACACGCGCACTCTGTGCGGAACATGGTGACGCGTCGGCAGCACCGCCGTGATCGACAGTTGCTCGGGCAGTACATCCTCAAGGTTCACCCTTACGAGGGAGCCTTCTGCAAGCTCGTTGCGGATATCCCAGTAGGTCAGCATGGCCAGGCCCAGACCTTGTTTGCTTGCAGTGCGCACCGCCTCGACACTGTTGGCGGAAAACGCGCCCTGAGCGCGAATGGCCACAGCGTTATCGCCGTGGGTGAACGGCCAGTAGGGCATGCTATGCAACGCGATGCACTGATGTTGATTGAGGTCATCCAGCACCGTCGGTGTGCCCCATTGCGTCAGGTAGTCCGGGCTTGCGCAGACTACACGCGGGTTTGGTGCCAGGGGTGTGGCCACCAACGTTGAGTCGCGCAGTGTGGCGATGCGAATGGCTACATCAATGCCGAGCCCGGCGATGTCGATGATGCTATCCGATAACGTCAGGTCGACCTTGAGGGTCGGGTTGGCAGCCAGCAACGCTGGGAGCAACGGCATGATGACGGTTTGGCCAAAGACGCTGGGGGCGGTAACCCTCAATGTGCCGCTGGCACTGCCCGCACTGGTTTTCAACGTGGTACGCGCGGCTTCATTGGCCTCGAGTATGGTCTTTGCGTAAGGCAGGTACATTTCGCCTTCCGGCGTGAGTGCGACGGAGCGTGTGGTGCGGTGTATCAGGCGCACTCCCAGCTCTTTTTCCAGGGCCGCCAGACGCCGTGAGACGGTCATCGCCGACAACCCAAGCCGCCGCGCGGCCTCGGACAAACTGTTGCTGATGGCGACGTTGGCGAACACCTCTATCTCGGGAATCTGCATGGCTATAACCGTTTGCGTTAAGGCGCCTTATTGCAAGCGTGCGCTTCTAATGGGCGATTGCCGCGCTTATCGTCGTGGCTGGCGACTAATTGAGGGCAAATCATGACAGCACTAAACTCGCGCATTGTAACTCCATTCGATATGGGCGCTCTTAAACTGAAAAACCGCATGGCGCTTGCACCCATGACACGCGTCAGTGCGAGCGAGAGCGGCAATGCCACACCTGCAATGGCCCGGTATTACGAGCGTTTTGCCCGTGGCGGTTTTGGCTTGGTCATCACGGAAGGGATCTACACCGATCGGCAGTATGCCCAGGGCTACCTGAACCAGCCCGGTATCAGCGACAGCGAACAGGCGCTGGCCTGGCGCGAGGTAGTCGAGGCGATTCATCGCCATGAGAGCGCTGCAGTCGCGCAGATTATGCACGCCGGTGCATTGAGCCAGGCGAACCGGTTTGTCGATCACTCGGCCGGCCCTTCGGCGATTCGCCCGAAAGGCGAACAGATGAAGTTTTATTATGGCGAGGGTGCATACCGAGTGCCCCAGGCCATGAGCGATGAAGCTATCGCGGATGCCATCGAGGGGTTTGCCCAGGCCGCGAAGCGGGCTGTTGGCATCGCGGGTTTTGACGGCGTTGAGATCCATGGTGCCAACGGCTACTTGCTGGATCAGTTCATGACGGACTACTCCAATCAACGCGAAGATCGATGGGGCGGTGATGTGCGCCAGCGCTTGAGCTTGACGCTTGAGGTAATCGGCGCGGTGAAAAAGGCGGTTCGGCAGTCGCCAGTGGGTGTGCGTATTTCCCAGGGCAAGGTCAATGACTTCAGGCATAAATGGGCTGGCGGGGAGCATGACGCGCAGATTATTTTCGGCAGTTTGGCTGACGCCGGGGTCGACTTTATCCACGTGACCGAGCATGAGGCGTGGCAGCCGGCATTTATCGGCAACGAGGCCAGCCTGGTGACGCTCGCGCGCCGCTATGCGCCGGATGTCACGTTGATTGCCAACGGCGGCGTGCAGGATGCGCAGCGTGCTGAGCAAACCCTGCAGGACGGGGCCGATATCGTCGCGCTAGGTAAGGCTGCGTTGGCCAATCCGGACTGGGTACAGCGGTTGCTTGAGGCCCGTGCGCTGCAACCCTTTGACCCCTCGCTCCTCGCGCCGATTGCGCATATCAAAGACAGCGAGTTGAAATAGGCGCAGTGAGTTACAGATCGGTGGGCGGATTCGCTACTATGTAGGCCAACCACCGCCACTCGATTCAAGCCTTTGGAGCACCGAATGCCAAGCCAGAAGGACATGGCCGCCGACAGCGGCGCGCCGATGATTCCTGAACAACGTCGCGAGTTGATCTTGCGCCAGTTGCGCAAACATCACGTGCTGAGTGTTCATCAGATAATGGAGATGTTCGACTGCTCGCACATGACGGTGCGCCGTGATATCGCGCTGCTTGAGCAGGAAGGCCTGGCGTATTCGGTGACGGGCGGCGTGCGCATTGCCAGCCAGCTTCACAGTGAGCCGAGTCATCAGGTCAAGGCCGTGGTCGAGTTGCCGCAGAAGCAAGCCATGGCCAAGCTCGCCGCTCGCCTTCTGGGTGCGGACATGACGGTTTATCTGGATGCGGGCACCAGCACGCTGGAGATCGTGCCCTATATCAAGTTGCTCAGTGGCATGACGGTGGTGACCAATGACTTCGGCGTGGTGCAGGCGTTGATGGATGCACCGCACGTGACGGTGATCCATACCGGTGGGCAGTTGGACCATTCCAATCATTCATGCGTGGGTGGCCTGGCGGTGGCGACACTGCGTCAGGTGGTGACGGACATCGCCTTTATCTCGACCAGCTCCTGGGACCTGCGACGCGGCATCACTACGCCGTCGGCGCTGAAGGTGGAAGTCAAGCAGGTGGCCATGCAGTCGGCGTCCCAAGTGGTGCTGGTGGCCAGTAGCTCCAAGTACGGCACGTTCAGCATGTACAAAATTGCCGGGCTGGAGCAGTTCGATGTGATCATCAGTGATGACGCGCTGGCGCCTGCGGCGGCGGATGGGATTCGCAAGCAAGGGGTCGAATTGATGTTGCCGTCCGACCCCCAGCCAGCCTAACGCGCCTTTTCCGTCTCTTGCATAAATTGCCCCAGCTCCTTGCTGTAAAACTTCGCCATGCTCGTGGTGCCATGGCCACGGGTGTCGGCACTGGCGGGGATGAGCAGCAGCCGGGCATGCTTGAGCGCTTTCATCGACGCTTCCAGTCGTCCGGTTTCCGGAGGGTTGCGCTCATCGTCCGCCGAGTTGATGACCAGCACCGGCGCCTGGATCTTGTTCAGGCCGAGGGCTGCGTTGTAGTCGGCGGAGGATTGCCATTGGTAGATAAAGTCATTGGCGTCGGCGGTTTGCGCGGCATTCAAGCGCTCATCCACCCATTTGTCGGCCAGCGCCCGGGTCGGCGCCGCCGCCTGATAGGCGAGGGTGCCGCCGCTTGTGCCAACGCTGAACATCGCGTTCGCCAGGCGCAGCGACGGCGGTTGCGCGCTGTAGTTACCGTTATTCCAGGCCGGGTCTTGCTTGATCGACTCGACCAACAAACGCCGCATCATCCAGTTGCGCGAGGACATCTCGGTGGGTTGGGAGGCCATGGGCACCAGCGCGTCCATCATCTGTGGCCACGTCTGGCCCCACATCCAGGTTTGCATACCGCCCATGGAGTTGCCGATGATCAGCCGCAGGTGCTTGATCCCAAGGCCTTCGGTCACTAACCGATATTGGGCTTGAACCAGGTCGGTGTAGTTGTACTCGGGAAACTTTGCGCGCAGGCCGTCGGAGGGTTTGCTGGACTGGCCCACGCCGATGCCGTCGGTGGAAATGATGTAGTACTTGTTGGCGTCCAGCGGTTGGCCTGGGCCAAACAGTTCGCCGCCAAAATCCTTGCTCAGCACGTCGCTGCCGGGCCGGTAAGTGCCGTGCAGGTAGAGGATGGCGGGGTTCTTGGGGTTGCCGAGGGTGATGTAGTGCAGTTTGAGGTTGGCGAGTTTTTCACCGGTGTGAAAGGTGAACTGCGGGACGATCCAATCGCCCTCGGTCGCAGCCGGTAACGACGCGGCGCCGACGGCGGAACTGAGCAACGCCAGGGACAACAACAGCCAGATCGCGGGGCGTGGACTGAGTCTATGCATGGGTAGGTCCTATTGTTTTTGTTTTAGGCGCCCGTGCGTACCAAGGCATGCACGGGCTTGATTACTTAACGCGCTTTCCAGTCCCGCAACCATTGCAGCCCGGCCGAGGTATCGCTTTTGGGGCGGTATTCGCAACCGACCCAGCCGTCGTAGCCCAACTCGTCAATCAGTTCGAACAGGTAGGGATAGTTCAATTCACCCAGGTTCGGTTCGTGTCGGTCGGGCACGCCGGCAATCTGAATATGGCCAATGCCGTTGATGTCGCGAAGCAGTTTTACCGCCAAATCACCCTCCACGATCTGGCAGTGATAGCAGTCAAATTGCACCTTCAAATTGCTTGCGCCGACCTCCTTGCAGATCGCGTGTGCCTGGTCCTGTCGGTTGAGGAAAAAACCCGGCATGTCGCGGGTGTTGATCGGCTCCAGCAACACCGTCACGCCAGCCTGATGGGCTTGGGCGGTCGCGTAAGCCAGGTTCTCCAGGTACACCGCGTGATGGCGCTCACGGTGTTGCTCCGAGGGCAGCAGGCCAGCCATCACGTGGATGCGGGTATTGCCCAGCACGGCGGCGTATTCCAGGGCACGGTCGAAGCCTGCGCGAAATTCGCTTTCGCGGCCCGGCAAGGTGGCGATGCCGCGTTCGCCCGCCGCCCAGTCGCCGGGCGGCGCGTTGAACAGGGCTTGGACCAGGCCGTTGTCGCTCAGGTGCTGTTTGAGTACCTGGGCGCTGTACTCGTAGGGGAACAGATACTCCACGGCCTCAAAACCATCGGCCGCAGCCGCTGCGAAGCGCTCCAGAAAAGCGTGTTCGGGGTAAAGCATGCTTAGGTTGGCAGCAAAGCGAGGCATGTGAACTCCTGAAGGTAAACGATCAGACAAAGGGCCAGATCAACAGGGTGATAAGGAAACCAAGCGTGCCGAGGAGGGTGGTGATCACCGTCCAGGTCCGCAGGCCGTCTGCCACGTTGAGACCGGCCAGCTTGGTGAAAATCCAGTAGCCGGCGTCATTGATGTGCGACATCGCCAGCCCGCCACCGCCCATGGCCAGGCACAACAGGGCCATGTGGTTGGGCGTCAGGTCAAGCGTGGCGATCAACGGGCTGATGATGCCTGCGGTGGTGACCAGAGCCACTGTGGTGGAGCCTTGCACGGCGCGCAGCAACATGGTCAGCAAAAAGCCCAGGGCCAGCACCGGCAGCCCGGTGGTACGCAGCAGGTCGGAGACCACCGCGCCGATGCCGGTATCCACCAGCACCTTGCCGAATACGCCACCGGCACCCGCAATCAGAATCACCATGGCCACACCCGGCAGCGCCGAGCCAATCACATCGGAGACCTGGGAACGGCTCCAGCCACGACGGGAACCGAGCAGCCAGGCACACAGCAAGGTGTCGAGCAGCAGCGCTACCAGGGGCGCACCGAGCACGGTCATGATGGCGCGCAGGGTGGATTCGACCGGCAGCAGTGACGTCGCCAGCGTACCTAGCAGAATCAACACGATCGGCAACAGGATCAAGCTGACGATCAGGCCGAAACCCGGCGCAGGGGCGGGCGGCAGCTTGGCCACGATACTGCTGGTGGATTCCTCCAGGCCCATGTGCGAGATGGCTTGCGCACCTTGTTGCGCGTCTTGGATCTTGCCGTCCTGCCACGCGCGCAGGTCGTCGTTGGTGACGTGCGGGCCGTAGACTTCGGCGCGGATATCATCGGACATCGGGTAGAAGCGGCGCGTCATGCGTCCTGCCACGCGATAGCCGACGTAGCAGAGGAACGCCGTCAGCGGCAGCCCGAACATCAGCACGCGGCCCAGGTCGGCACCCAGCTGGCTGGCGGCGGCGACCGCGCCTGGATGCGGTGGCAGAAATGCATGCACCGTGAGCAGCGCTGCGCACATCGGCAGCGCGAACATCAGCAACGGCTTGCGAGCACGACGAGCCACGCCGTAGGCCAGCGGCATGAGGATAATCACCCCCACTTCGAAGAACACCGGCACGCCGATAATGAAACCGGCAATCGTCAGGGCAAGGGGCGTGCGTCGATTACCGAAGCGTTCAATCAGCGTTTTGGCCAGCGCCTCGGCCCCGCCCGATAACTCAATGATGCGACCGATCATCGCGCCCAAGGCAATGATGATCGCAATGTGGCCGAGGGTCTTGCCCATGCCGCCCTCAATGGTGGCGACCAGATCGGCAGGTTTAACCCCTGCGACCAAGGCCACCATAATGCTGACCAACATCAGCGCCACAAATGGCTGGAATTTGTATTTGAGCACCAGGAACAGCAGCAAGGCGATGCCCAGGCCTGCGGTCGCCATGAGGATAAGCGGGCTCATGAGCGCGACCCTTCATGGACAACGCAGGAGCGTTTTTTGTGGCTGCAAACATCAACACGAAACTCGATAGTGGTCATGCTGGAAGGTCCTGTTGTTTTTATTGTTGAGGGTGTTGCAGGGGGAAATCGATGCCTACCAGTGGGCACCGAAGACGCTGTTAAGCTCGGCCAGGGCGGCGGCATCCAGTGGCGCCGGACGCGGGTTGCTCATCAGCCACAGGCGTGCGGTCTCTTCGAGTTCCTCGAGGGCGTAACTGGCTTTGGAGACTGAGCTTTCCCAAACCACCGGGCCGAGGCGTTCGAGCATCACGCCGCGGACGGTGTTGGCGAGGCGCGCGACCTGGTCCGCCACATCGGGCGCGCCGGGGCGTTGGTAGTTGATCAGCGGGATGTGTCCGACCTTCATCACCTGGTACGGCGTCAGCGGGGGCAGGATGTCATCCTGGCGCCAAACACCGGCAAGCGTCAGGGCCACCAAATGCGTGGAATGGGTATGCACCACGCCGCCGACGCCAGGGTTGCGATCGTAGACCTGGCGATGCAGGGCCAGGGTTTTTGATGGTTTGTCGCCAGAGACCCATTTGCCCGTGAGGTCGACCTTGGCGATCAACGCGGGGTCAAGGCGGCCCAGGCACGCATCTGTTGGCGTGATCAGCCAGCCGTCTTCCAGGCGCGCGCTGATGTTGCCGGCGCTGCCGACCGTGTACCCACGCTGATAAAGGCTGTGGCCGACGGTGCAGATCTCTTCGCGCAAGGCGTTTTCGTCGCTCACTGCGCACCTCCTGCCAGTTGCTTGAGTGCCTTGTCGAAAAAGTCCCTACCGCCGAAATTGCCCGACTTGAGGGCCAGCGCCAGCGGTTCGGCAGTGTTGCTGAGGGTCGCGGGAACACCGGGATCGATCTGCGCGCCAATCTGCAGCAGGCGCACACCCAGGGCGGTGACTACCGCGCCAGAGGTTTCACCGCCAGCGACCACGAAGCGTCTTACGCCGCCCTGGCGCAGGGCTTGTGCGATTTCACCCAGGGCGTTCTCTACCAATTCGCCGGCGCGCTCGGCGCCCAGTTGCTGTTGCACCGCCTTGAGTTCATCCGGCGGGCTGGTAGCGTAGATCAGTACGGTGTGGGGGTTGCTCAGGGCAAACGCCACGGCATCCGCCACCACCGGCTGACCCGCCGCCAGGGCTAGAGGGTCGATGCGCAACGCCGGTCGCCCGGCTTCGAGCCACGCGGCGACCTGACCGTTGGTGGCAATCGAGGCACTGCCTGCCAGCACCACCTCGCCACCGGGTACGGTAGTTAAGGAGGCTGGGTCGAAGTCGCGAAGTTTGCCAGCGCGGCGGAAGTTGGCGGGAAGGCCCAGGGCCAGGCCAGAGCCGCCGGTCAGCAGGGGCAAGTCACTGCAGGCGCTGCCGAGGGTGTATAGGTCTTGATCGCTGAGGGCATCCGCGATGGCCATGCCGACGCCTTGGGCCCGCAGCTCAGTAATCCGCTCGCGTACTTTTGGTACACCTTGGGCGATGGTGTCGTAGCGCAGCAGGCCGACCTTATGTGAGGTTTGTGATTGCAGCACACGGACCAGATTGGCGTCGGTCATGGCGGTCAGCGGATGGTGCTGCATGCCTGACTCATTGAGCAGTTGATCCTGCACAAACAAATGCCCGCGGAAAATGGTTCGGCCGTTTTCCGGAAATGCCGGGCAGGCCAGGGTGAAATCACTGTCGAGCGCCTTGAGCAAAGCCTCGCTGACCTGGCCGATATTGCCGGCTGCCGTCGAGTCGAAGGTGGAGCAGTACTTGAAGAAAATCTGCTCGCACCCTTGTGCGCGCAGCCATTCAAGGGCTGCCAGGGAGTCGGCTACCGCCTGCGCCGCCGGGACAGTACGCGACTTCAGCGCAATCACGATCGCATCGGCATCCAGCGTCGCAGCAACTTCGGCGCTGGGAATTCCGATGCTTTGCACAGTACGCATGCCGCCGCGCACCAGCATATTGGCCAGGTCGGTGGCCCCGGTGAAGTCATCGGCGATGCAGCCCAGCAGGGGGCGTGCTGAAGGTAGGCTCATGGGGGTGTCCTTATACGGGGTCAGTCTTGGCAGTCGGTAACTCGATGCCAGGGAAAATCTTGATCACTGCCGAATCGTCCTCGCGCCCGAACCCGGCACTGGAAGCCTGCATGAACATCTGGTGAGCGGTGGCCGACAACGGCAGCGGAAACTTGCTGGCCCGCGCGGTATCCAGCACCAGGCCCAGGTCCTTGACGAAAATGTCGACAGCCGACAGCGGCGTGTAATCGGCCTTGAGAATGTGCGGCACGCGGTTTTCGAACATCCACGAATTGCCCGCGCTGTGGGTGATCACTTCATACAGGGCGTCGGCCTCGACGCCTTCACGCAGGCCCAGCGCCATGGCTTCAGCGGCGGCGGCAATGTGTACGCCAGCCAGGAGTTGATTGATGATTTTCACTTTGGAGCCCAGGCCATGGGCGTCGCCGAGGCGATAGACCTTGCCGGCCATGCCCGCGAGCACGTCGTCAGCTTTTGCATAAGCCTCGGCTGGGCCGGAGGTCATCATGGTCATCTCACCGGCAGCCGCTTTGGCTGCGCCACCGGAGATCGGTGCGTCCAGGTACAACAGCCCTGCGTTGATCAACCGCTGGCCCAGGTCTACCGCGTAGGTAGGGGAGGCCGTCGCGCAACCGATCACCAGGCTGCCAGGGCGCAAGGCTGAGGCGGCGCCATGTTCACCAAACATGACCGTCTCGGTTTGTTCGGCATTGACCACGACGGTAATGATCACATCACACGCGGTCGCCATCTGCGCAGGGGAGTGGCAGGCAACGCCCCCTTCACTGGCGAACTGCTGCGTGACGGTTTCGCGCACATCACAGGCATGCACGTTGAAGCCGCTGCGCAACAGCGAGCGGGCAATACCCAGCCCCATCGCGCCTAAACCGATAACACCAACGTTTTTGTTATTCATGGAGGCTCCGTACAAAGGCTGCGGGTACGTGGGCGCCGCAGAGGCGCAGGCCATCGTCCAGGTACAGGGAAGGGGAGTGAAGCGTATTCGGGGAGTAGTCGATCATCGTTGCCATCCTGTTTTGTTTTTTTGTCAGGGTGTCATGCGGGTTGAATAGATAATCCACCAATGATCAGATTATGTGAAGT
>NZ_WKCB01000108.1 GCF_021606685.1 Pseudomonas syringae | reverse complement strand
CCCCACATAAGTCCCCTTGCCCAACCACTTCGACACCTGCGCGATCTCCCGCATCCGCTTCGCGTACCCCGCAATCTCGCCTTTATGCAGATAGCTCCTGGTCGAAATCCCCAACACTTTCTTCAACGATTCATTGCCCTGCAAGCCCGTGCCAAACCGTGCCGCGCCTTGCAGTTGCAGATCCAACCGACGGAACAGCACCTGGCGCTGCTGAATAAAGGCTTGCCGGTCCAACCCGCCGGCTTTGAGCCGCTGGTGCAAGCGCTCCACGTCTTCCAGCGTCTGCGCCACCTCATCCAGGTGTCGCGCCCACGCCGATGTCGCACTGCCGATGCCAATCGAGCCATATGTCAGCAAGCTCTGCAGCAAGTCATAGTTGTCGATCACCGCCGCGCCGACTGCCGCCTGCCTATCCAGAGTACGACGCACCTCTTCGGCATGGCGCATCAACCAGGCCTCTTCAAATGAACACGCGACGCTGTAAGGATCGGGAATAATCACCAGTTGCCCAGGCCCCACCAGCCCTGGACGCAGGTGCCGGTTCAACACATCAAAATGAGCAGAGCGCTGCTGGCTGAGCGCGCGGCCCATCAAGCGGTATTTCAAACTCTCGTAGTCCGTTGTGTGGTCGTTGATATATCCCTGCGCCATGCCTTACATCCCGGATGCAATGAAGATGGCGTCGAAATATAAGCAAGCAACCCCGCCCCGGACACAAGCCGAGGGGGGGGCGGATTACATTTGGGAAGTTGCCTACTTAGCTTAGAAAAAGCACCTACAGAAAGCGCTCAATACCCGGTCATTTCCAGGTAACCAACCCCACCGTCGAACTGCACCGGTCCTTCCCAGTAGGGAATACTCAGGTCCATCCAGGCATTCGGGTTGACGGCCTGAGGGGTGATATCCAGCTGTTTGCCGGGAATTTTCAGCGACCAGCGCGTGGGAATATCACGTCCGTCGAGGCTCGTGGTGTGCAGCGGCGCCAGTTGGATATCGGCGTTGTGCAGGGTTTCGGTGCGGCCTTCGCGGTCGATCCAGGTGCCGGTCAGGTACGACGCGCCGTCGGTTTGCCGTACGCGAAACAGCATCAACTGCTCGCCACGGTCCAGGTGCAGGGAGAACCAGTCCCAACCACTCTGGGTGGCGCCCAACGGTTGGCTGCTCCATTCGCGGTCGAGCCAGGCGGGGCCGCTGACCTGGTAGGTGTTGCCGTCGATGGTGACGCTGCCTTGGGCACTGAAAAACGGCTGGCTGTAGTAGTACGACGCTTGGCCCTGATCGGATTTGCGGCTGAAGCCGCCCTCGCCCTGCAATACCAGCGGGCGGCTGGAGGTCAGGTGCAGGTCGTAGGCGAAGTGCGCACCGCTGGCCTTGAGTTGCATGTCTGCCAACGCACTTGCGCTACCGGGGCGGGTGGCGAAATTCCAGTCATCAATCCAGGCATTGAACGGCGTCGCCTGGGCCCCAGCCTGGCCGACGCCGCCACGGGCATAACGCTCGGCGGCATAGTGGCGGGTGGCGGAGGTGACGGCGGCATGCCCAAGCCAGACGGTCGAGTCCTGCCAGCCCGCCTGCGCTGGCCCGGCCTGAAGGGCGTTGCGAAACAGCGTCCACTGCACGCCGAACACGTTGCCCTGGGCGTCTTTGAGGTTGGCGGTGACGTACCACCATTCAATGCGAAAACCTGCGTGGGGGCCATGGTCCTCGGGAAAGCTGAAGGTTTTGCCGGGCACCAGCTGGGCGAAGTCCGCCGCGTCACTGCCCAACCCCGCGAAGCTCTCCTCGGGGGCCGGGACTTTGTCACACGCCGCCACCAACAGCAGCACCGCCCACAGCAGCGATTTAATCTTCATGGGCAAATGTCCTCAACAGGTCAGCCGGGCGGCTGCGGTACAACTGCCACAGTGGCCAGGCCGACGCCAACAACGTCGCCAGCATCGCCAGCCCGAGCAATTGCGCCAATTGCCCTGGAAATACCTGCAACGGCAGGCGCCAGCCAAACGCTTGCACGTTGATCACCGCGTCCAGGCACCACGCCAGCAGTACGCCCAGCGGCAACGCCAGGACCAGGGTAAGCAGCGCCAGCAGCCAGGTCTGCCCCAGGTTCAGCAGCATCAACTGCCGACGCGTCACACCCAACGCCCATAACGGCGCAAGTTGGCCCAGGCGGCTTTGGCTCTGGGTCAGCAAGCTGATAAACAGCGCCACGCCGGCCACCCCGAGGGTCAGGCTGTTGAGCGCGGCGGTGGCGGCAAAGGTGCGTTCGAACACCTGGCTCGACCAGCCCTTGAGTTGCTGCTGATCGACGATACGGCTGTCTTCCAGGGCAAAGGCACGCTGCACCTCACGTATCAGCGGGGCCACATCGGCCGGCGCCACGCGCAGGTTGAAGCGCGCCGGTGACAGCCCCGGCCAGTGCGCCAGCAGGTGTGCGGAATTGACCAGCACGTGCCCTTTGGGGTTGCCGTAATCGGCATAGATGCCCACCACCTTGGGCGACCAGACCCCGTGCGGTGTGGGGATGCTCACGGTATCCCCCAGCGTGACGGCCAGGCGCCGCGCCAACTGTTCGCTGAGCATCAGCGTGTCGCCTTGCTGCAACTGGTCCCACGGTGCGCGCGCCGCGTCGAGCAACGGCCAATGCTGGCGATAGGTCGGGTCGTCGACCACGCCAAACACGTCTGCCGGCCAGCCCTGCACGTGCACGGCGACCTGCCAGGTGGGCAACACGGTCTGCACCAGCGGTTGCTGTGTCAGCCAGGCGCCGAGTTGTTGCGCCTGGGCCGGGGTTTGCGGGTTGAGGTACAGCTCGGCGGTGAGGCGTTGTTCCAGCCAGTGGTTGAACGTGTCGCGAAAGCCCGACGTCATCGAGCCCGCGCCGATATTCGCGGCCAGGGCCAGGAGCAGCGCCATCAAGGCCAGGCTCAACGCGGGCAATTGCTGGCGACAGTCGGCGAGAAACCATTGGCCGAGCACCGAACGGCTGCGCCCCAGCACGGCCTTGAGCATCGCATTGAGCAGCACCGGCAATCCAAGCGCGGCACCCAGCAGCAACGCGGCCATCAGCACAAACCCGGCGGCCAGGCTGTCGCCCAGCCACAGCGCCAGCAGCGCGATCGCCAACGCGGTGCCCGCGACCCAGCCCTGGCGCCGCAACCAGCGCCCATGGGCCTCGTGCCACGCCTGGGCATTGGCGAGTGCCAGTAACGGCAAGCGCGCTGCCCGCCACAGGCTGCCGGCACCGGCGAGCACCGCGCCGAGCAGGCTCAAGCCCAGCCCCGCCAGCCACCACCACGGGCTCAGGCTCAATTGCCCCGGCACCTCGGCACCGTACAAACCGCGCAGGCTGGCGGCCACATCCGGCAGCAACAGGCTGGCCAGCAAGTAGCCGCTGGCGACGCCCAGCACGCCCCCCAGCAGCGATAACACCCCCAACTCGACGCCCAGCCCCAGGATCAACAGGCGTGCACTCACGCCGCAGGCACGCAACGTACGCAACAGCCCACGGCGCTGCTCGAGGGCCAGGCCGATGGCGGCGTGCACGATAAACAGCCCCACCACAAACGATAGAAAACCCAAAGCATCAAGGTTGAGGTGAAAGCTCTCCGTAAGGCGCGCGAGGTTATTGTCCTCGCCCTGCTGCAGTTGCAGTGCAGCGGGCGGGGTGGGATGGCCGGCGGCAAACGCCTTGTCCACCAGCAGGCGCGAAAGTCGCTCGGGCATCTGCAGCAACGGTTGAGCAAAGCCGATATCGGTGAGCAGCAGGCCGGGCGCCATGTCCTGCCGAACCTCCAGGGGCGGCAGGCGCTGCCCGCTAAGCGTGAGCGGTTGCTGGCCGGCGTGCAGCCCCAGCGCCTGTAAGGTTTGCGGCGCGATCCAGGTGCGCCCCGGCGGCGTAAAAAAACCCAGCATCTGCGCCTGGCTCAAGCGCTGCCCGGCCACCGCGCCGCTGCCGGGCAACGACAGCGGGTCGATGCCCATCAATTGCAGGCGCACGTCCTCCAGCCCCTTGAGCTGCACCCGGCCCTGCACCACCGGCGACACCGGCCACCCGGCACGGCGCAGTTGCGCAAACAGTGCCTGTGGAACACTCGCGCCGTCCGGCGCACTGAGGCTGGCCTGGGGTTCGCCGCCGATCAACTGGCTGGCGCGGGCATAACTGTCGCGCGCCTGGCTGTTGAGCGCTTGCACGCCGGTCAACAGCGCGGTGGCCAGCCACAAGCCGGTCAACACACTGAAAAACTGCACGGGATGACGCCGCCAATGGCTGAGCAAGGCGCGCAAGGTCCAATAAAACAGGCTCACGTCGCCATGACCCGGCCATGCTGCAACACCACCTGGCGGTCCAACCGTGCCGCGATGCGCAGGCTGTGGGTGACCATCAACAGGCTGGTGGGGCTGTCGCGCAGCAGGTCCAGCAGCAGTTGCAGCACGTCGTCGCTGGTGGCTTCGTCGAGGTTGCCGGTGGGCTCGTCGGCCAGCAGCAGGCCGGGGCGCGAGGCCAGCGCGCGCCCCACGGCCACCCGTTGCTGCTGGCCACCCGAGAGCTGTTCCGGGTAGCGCTTGAGCAGATCCCCCAGGCCCAGGCGCTCCACCAGTTGCGCCTGCCAGTGGGCATCGAAGCGCCCCGCCAGCCGGGCCTGGAAGGCCAGGTTGTCGTCAACGCGCAGGCTGCCGATCAGGTTGAACTGCTGGAACACCAGGCCGATTTCGGTGCGCCGCCAGCGGGCCAGTTGCGCCTCGTTCAGTTGATCGAGACGCTGCTCGCCCACCTGGATGCTGCCGCCATCCACCCGGTCGAGCCCGGCCACCAGGTGCAACAGGGTGCTTTTGCCGCTGCCGGACTCGCCCATCAGCGCCAGGCTGCTGCGCTCGGCCAGGTGCAGGTCGACACCCGCCAGCACGGCCAGGGGCCCCTGGGGAGTGGCGTAGCTTTTAAACACATCGTGCACCTGCAACATGGCAACACTCGTTCGAGGGGTGGCTATCGAGAATAACGGCTGGCGATCAGGGCCACGCAAATTTTTCACATGGATTTCACCGGTCGCCCACCCACGGCCCTTTAAATTACCGGCCATGCGTCACTGTTCAACAGCGTGTTAGTTGCAACAGCTGACAACTTTCAACCGCAGCATGTTCAGCGAAAAGACAGCCACCCTGTGCCAGCCTTTGATGTCACTGCGGTTATTCGCCAACACGTTGCGCCTGATACATACAACATTGCCAACAGTGCCCATGGTGAATGAAGTGGTTGACCTTACCCTGACCAAACCACGCTCACGCCGAGGCTTTCTCAAGCGCTGGCCGGCCCTTTGGCTGGGGGTTGTCGTGCTCGCCCTGGTGCTCGCCGGCAGCCTGGTGTGGCCCTCGTCGCCACGGGACCTGGGCGTGGGCAATCGCCTGCTGACCTCCCAGGTGCTGCCGCTGTGGCGCGATGGTGACCTGATCGTGCTGGTGCGCCATGAGGAGCGCTGCGACCGCTCGGCCAACCCGTGCCTGGGGCCGGTCGAAGGCCTGACGATCAACGGTAGCCTGCAAGCGGAAAACCTCGGCAAGGCCTTTAAAACACTGGGCATGGACGCCAGCGACGTGCTCGCCAGCCCGGCCATCCGCACGGCCCAGACCTTGCGTTTCATGTTTGCTAAAAATCAGCTTACCTCCGGCCAGCAAGCCGTCTGTGGTGCCGCCATGGGCGAAGAACTGCTGCGCCACAAGATACCGGGGCGCAACCTGGTGTTCGTCACCCACAGCGGCTGCATCGCCGACTTCGAAAGCAGCCAGGGCTACCCACGCGCCGCGTTCCCGGAATACGGCAGCGCGTTGTTCGTGCAGGTGCTGCCCAATGGCACCTTCAAAACCCTGGGCCTGGTGAACAACCCGGACTGGCCGGCGGCACTCAAGCAACTTTAAGACGTGGCCTATCCGCCGCGCCTATTAACACGTGTTCAGCAGAACGACAGCCATGTTTTGGCATGTTTGGTTGCGCCTTTTAATTAACGGCGCCATGACTTTTCAGGTAACTCAGTGAACGCAGTAATGAGTCCCGTTATTCATTTATTACTTCAACTGCCGGCAGTTAAACGTCAAGGAGCGACGTGGTGATTTCCCGCTTGAAACCCTTGCCGGTGTTATTGCTGGCCATCGCCATGTTTTACCTGCTGCCCTTGGGCCTGCACGGCCTATGGACCCCGGACGAAACCCGCTACGCCCAGATCAGCCAGCAAATGCTGTTGAGCGGCAACTGGGTGGCACCACATTACCTGGGCATCCGCTACTTCGAGAAGCCCGCCGGCGGTTACTGGTTGATCGCGCTGGGCCAGGCCCTGTTCGGCCAGAACCTGTTCGGCGTGCGTATCGCCTCGGCGCTGAGCACCGGCCTGAGCGTGTTGCTGGCCTACGTGATCGCCCGGCGCCTGTGGCACGACCCGCGCAAGCATTTCGCTGGCGCCCTGCTCTACCTCAGCTTTGGCCTGGTGGCCGGGCAAGCCGGGTATTCCAACCTCGATCCGCTCTTTACCCTGTGGGTCAACCTGAGCCTGGTGGCCCTGTGGTTTGCCCTCGACAGCAGCACCTCACGGGGTCGGCTGGGCGCCTGGGCACTGCTGGGCCTGGCCTGCGCCATGGGGTTCATGACCAAGGGTTTTCTGGCCTTGGCACTGCCGGTGCTGATTGCCGTGCCCTACATGCTCTGGCAACGGCGCCTGGGCGAATTGCTGCGCTATGGCCCGCTGGCGGTGGGCGTGGCGGCGCTGGTGTGCATGCCGTGGGCGCTGGCGATTCACCTGCAGGAACCGGATTTCTGGCGCTTCTTTTTCTGGAATGAACACATTCGCCGCTTCAGCGCCGACAACGCGCAACACGTGCGTCCCTGGTGGTTTTTCCTGCCGATCATCGCGGTGGCGTGCCTGCCCTGGGCCGGTTTGCTGCCCACCACCCTGGGCAAGGCCTGGGCCGAAAAACGCCAACCGCCAATCGCCTTCCTCGCCCTGTGGCTGCTGTTGCCGCTGGGCTTCTTCAGCCTGAGCAACGGCAAGTTGGCGACCTACATCATGCCGTGCCTGCTGCCCCTGGCGTTGCTGATGGGGCACACCCTGGTCGATCAGCTCAACCGCGGCAAGGCCGCTGCGTTGCGCCTCAATGGCCTGCTCAATCTGGCCATCGGCACGGCAGCGATGATCGGCCTGATCTACCTGCAAATCGCCAAGCCGCTGTACGGCAACAGCCTCGCCGAGATGTTCAGCCTGTCCCTGGCCTTTATCGTGTTGTTGGTGTGGATCCTCGCCAACCTGCTGCACGCCTTCCGTCCGCTGACGCTATGGGCGATGCCGACCCTGGGCATCGGCCTGCTGGTGATTCTGCTGCCGGCGAGCATGCCGGCGCAGATCGCCGATAACGAAATGCCCGACCAGTTTGTGCTGGAGCATCTGGATGAGCTGCAGCACACCCATGTATTGCTGGCCAATGCCCTGGAGAACGCCAGTGCCATGGCCTGGCGCCTCAAGCGCACGGACGTGGCGCTGTATGACACCGCAGGCGAACTGCGCTACGGCCTGCAGTACGCAGGTTCGGTGCAACGCAAAGTCGAGCTGGGGCAGGTTCAGGCCTGGCTGAAAGAGGCGCGCCAACACGGCTCGGTCGGCGTGCTGATGCGGGTCAACAGCACCAGTGAAATGCGCGAGGCCGAGCAACTGCCGCTCGGGGGCAAACGCTATACCAAGGGCTATCTGCAGTTGATTGTGTACCCGCCGTCGGCCTGAAATCCGTCGCGTTATTTTTTAACGTTCAACCCTTCGACCGACGCCAGGCCTGGCAGGTGGGCAAGTGATCAGCGGCGCGCCAGCAGCGCGTCGAGTGCCTTGAGCACCGCGTCGGGTTGTTCCAGCATCAACTGGTGACCACAGGCTTGCAGCAGTGCAAAGTCGGCATTCGGCAACTGCGCGGCCAGGGCCTGGCCACCGCTGGCGGGGGTCAGGCCGTCGCTGTCACCGGCCAGCACCGTGACCGGCAACGCCAGGCTGGGGATCAACTCAGCCGCCGGCCATTCGGCGTTTTTGATCAGCGCCTTGAACATCGAGAGGCGGTTGCGCTCGGTGAGTTTCTCTTCATAGGCCACCAGCGCCGGATCCGCCGACGCGTGCCAGGCGCGCTCGCGAAAGCCTTTGGCGAGGACCGGGCGCAGCCACTCCAGCACCCACGCTGGCAAGGCCATCAAACCGCCGCCAGCCGCTGGCCGATACAGCTGCGTGCCCAGAAGCAACGCCGCGTCGATCGGCACCGACGGCCGGGCCAGCAATGCGCTGAGGCTCAGGCCGGTGCCAAAGGAGTGGGCGACAATCAGGTTACGCGCGCCGGCGTAGCGCTGCAGGATCGCCGCGTAGTCCGCCACCAGCTCGGCCCAGGCGTAGGCGTGCGCCGCACGCGGACGGGCGCTGTCGCCATGGCCCAGCAGGTCCCAGGCCACCAGGCTGTAGCCCCGTGCCTTGAGCGCTTGCCATTGCAGGCGCCACTGGTCTTTGTTGCCGCCGGCGCCATGGCAGAAAAACACCACGGTGTCGCGCTCAGTGCTGCCCACATGGTGGGCGATGCTCAGGCGGCGCCCGAGACGAATGTCCAATAACTCGCCACGCACTATCGGCAAATCAGTAAAAGAGGCACTCATAAACAGCACATTCCTTGATAAATACATGCGGTCGACTGTGGGAGCAGGCTTGCTCGCGAAAGCGCTGTACCAGCCACCGAACAGGTTGGCTGAAACCGCGTTTTCGCGAGCACGCCCGCCCCCACCTTCAGATTGCGTACACCGCTGGGCTCGGGCCACTCGGCACACACTGCAACAACCTGCGGGTATACGGGTGGCGCGCGTCGGCAAACAGCGCCGCCGTTTCGCCCTGTTCCACCACCTGCCCGTTCTGCATCACGGCAATACGGTCACACAAACGCGCCGCTACACGCAGGTCATGGGTGATAAACACGATGCTCAATTTCAGCTGGCGTTGCAGCGACTCGAGCAGCTCTAAAATCTGCACCTGGATCAACGCATCCAGGGCCGAGACGCACTCGTCGGCAATCAATACCTTGGGCTCCACAGCCAATGCTCGGGCGATACCGATACGCTGGCGCTGGCCGCCGGAAAACTCATGGGGGTAGCGGTCGAAGGCCGTGGCGGGCAGGCCGACCCGCGCCAGAAGCGCCCGCGCGCGCTGCTCGGCGTCAGCGTTGGAGCGGCCCTGCACCAACGGCCCGGTCATGATGATACGGCCCACGGTCTGGCGTGGGTTGAGGGAGGCGAACGGGTCCTGGAAGATCATCTGCACGTCACTGCGCAGTGGCCGCAACCGCGCCTCGGTCAGCCCAGCCACGTCCTGGCCCAGCCATTGGATCTGCCCACTGTCGGCCCGCAGCAACCGCACCAGGCAACGCCCCAACGTCGACTTGCCCGACCCCGACTCGCCGACCACACCCAGGGTTTCGCCCTCGCGCAGTTGCACCCCAACGGCGTCCAGCGCCTGGGTGGTCCGTCGGCCCCACCAGCCAATGCGGCTGCTGAACGCCTTGCCCAGTTGCTCGGCCTTGAGCACCACGGCACCGTCGACCCGGCCGCGCGGCGCCAAGGGCTGGGCCGACACCGCCGCCAGCAGTTGCCGGGTATACGCCGCCTGGGGCGCGCGCAACACCTGCTGCGCACTGCCCTGCTCGACCACGCGGCCTTGTTCCAGCACCAGTACGCGGTCGGCGATCGCCTCGACCACGGCAAAATCATGCGTGATAAACAACAACGCCATGCCCTTGTCCTGCTGGATGCTGCGCAACAGCTCAAGGATCTGCGCCTGGGTGGTCACGTCCAGCGCCGAGGTGGGTTCATCGGCAATCAACAGCGCCGGATCGAACGCCAGCGCCATGGCAATTACCACACGCTGGCGCTGACCGCCGGAGAGTTCAAAAGGATAAGCCTGGCGCAGGCGCTCGGGGTCCGGCAGGCCGACATAACCGAGCAGTTCCACCACGCGCCTGCGGCGTTCGGCGGCGGATTTGACGCCATGGGCGCGCAGGGTTTCGTCAATCTGCTCACCCACGCGCAGCAGCGGGTTCAGCGCGCTCATCGGCTCCTGGAAGACCATGCTGATATCGCGCCCGCGCAGTTCGCGCATCGCCGCTTCACTACGGGTCGCCAGGTCCTCCTGGCGAAACTGCAGCCGCCCGCTTTGCACGGTCAGCGGCACCGGCAACTGGCGCAGCAGGGCTTTGGCCAGCATCGACTTGCCCGAGCCGGATTCGCCCACCACACACAGGCATTCGCCGCTGCGCAACTGCAGTGACAGGTCATACAGCGCATGGCTGCGGTCGGCGCCCGCCGGCAGCGCGATGCGCAGATGCTCGACACTCAATAACGTCATCGCGACCTCCTCGGTTCAAACGCCACGCGCAGGCCTTCGCCAACCCGGTTCACCGCCAGCACGCACAGCACAATCGCCAGCCCCGGCAAGAAGCTCATCCACCAGGCATCCCGCAGCAGGCCACGCGACGCGTTGATCATGTAACCCCAGCTCATGGCCTCCGGGTCGCTGAGGCCGAGGAACGCCAGGGCGGCCTCGGTGAGGATTGCCGTGGCCATCACAAAGGTCATGGTCACCAGCAACGGCGCCAGGGCATTCGGCAGGATTTGCTGGCGGATAATCCCCCACGGCGACTGGCCCAGCACCCGCGCCGCTTGCACGAACTCACGCTGGCGCAAGGTCAGGAACTCACTGCGCACCAGCCGTGCCACACCCGGCCAGGCCACCAGAGCAATCGCCAGCACGATGGAGCCCAGGGATGGCTCCAGCACCGCCACCAGGATCACCGCCAGCACCAGTTGCGGGATGATCTGGAAGAACTCGGCGATGCGCATCAGCACGCCGTCGAGCCAGCCGCCCACGTACCCGGCAATGGCGCCGACGAGCAACCCCACCAACAAGGTCGACAGGCTGGCCAACACCCCCACCGCCAGCGACACACGGGCGCCGTAGAGCAAGCCGCTGCCGAGGTCGCGGCCGAGCAAGTCGCTGCCCAGCCAGTGCGACGCATCGTGGAAAGGCGGGAGCATCGGTTGCGTGTTCATTTCCCACGGCGAGCTGCTGGTCAGCCACGGCGCGGCCAGCGCCAGTGTCGCCAACACCAGCAGGAATAGCGCGCCAAGCAGCGCCGAGGGTTGGCGGATAAAGTTTCTGAACAGCGCCATCAGCCCTGCCCTCCAGCGCCGATACGTGGGTCGAGAAACCGGCAGATCACATCGGTCAACACGTTGAAACCCACCACCAGAATCGAGATCACCAGAAAGCCGCCCATCAACACGCCGTAGTCGCGTTGCGCCAGAGCGTCGTACATCAAGCGGCCAATACCGGGCCAGGAATACACCACCTCCACCAGCAACGCGCCGCTGGCCAGTTGGCCAAGTTGCAGGCCGGCGAACGTCACCACCGGCAGCAGTGCATTGCGCAGCACATGCACGTAGAGCACGCGCCGTGGGTGCAGGCCCTTGGCGTGGGCAGTGCGCACGTATTCCTGGCCAAGGGCATCGAGCACGGCGGCGCGGGTCAGGTGGATATACAAGGCAAGAAACAGCACGCTCAGGGACACGCACGGCAGCAGCAAATGGCGCAGGCGATCCAGCAGCGAAAAGTCTTTGCCCACCGTTTCCATGCCGAACGCCGGCAGCCAATCCAGGCTCACGGAGAACAGCAGGATCATCAGCATCGCCAGCCAGAATGTCGGCATCGCATACAGCAACAAGGCTCCATGGGAAATCACGCCGTCGAGCCAATGGCGCTTCTGCCGCGCTTGCGCCGCCAGCACGCCAAGGGCCACGCCCAGCACCGAGGACAATACGAACGCCGAGCCCATCAGCGCCAAAGTCGCCGGCAAACGCTCGGCGATCAGCGACCACACCGAGGTCTGGTTGCGGTAGGAATACCCCAGGTCCAGGTGGGCAATGTTGCCCAGGTAAATCAGCACCTGCTGGAGCAGCGGTTTATCCAGGCCCATGGTCTGGCGCAGTTGCTCGATGAACTGCACATCGTCCACGCCCGCTTCACCCGCCAACAGCAGCGCCGGGTCGCCGGGCGCCAGGCGGATTAGCAAAAAGCTCAACACCAGCACCGCCACCACCATCAGCAGCGCCTTGAGCAGCCGCCCGCCGAGATACACCGCGCCGTTCATGGTGCCGGCGCCTCGAGGTAGACGCTTTCGTAGTCCTCATTGAGGCTGGTGGCGGTCTGCAGCAGGTTTTTCACCTGGGTGTGGAACAGCGTCGGGTAGCGCATCTCGAAGATTGGCGCGATGGGCAGGTCGGTGTTCAAGATGTTCTCCAGCTGGCTGTAGAGCTTCTTGCGCTCGGGGCCCTCTGGCGTATTGGCGACGGTGTTCCACAGCGCATCGGCCTCGGGGTTGCTGTAGCCGCTGACATTGGCGAACGGCGAGGTCTTGAGGATGTAGTCGGAGCGGAACAGATAGGCGCTGGTCAGGTAGGGATCGCCGACCTGGAAAATAAAGTTGTAGGTCAGGTCGAAGTCCCAGTCGCTGACGCGCTGGAACCAGGTCGCCGCGTCGGACGTCACCACCTGGACCTTGAAACCCAGGGGCTGCAGGGCTTGCTTGGTGTACTCGGCGAGGCGCTCCCAGGCGCCGCCCTTCTCGCCATTGAGCAGGCGGATACGCACCGCGCCCACGTCCACACCGGATTCGGCAATCAGCGCCTTGGCCTTTTTCACGTCATAGGCGTACTGCGGCAACTGCGGGTCGTGGTACGGCGTGGTCGACACGAACGCACCCTGAGCGACCTTGCCCGAGCCGAAGAAAATATTGTCGACGATGAACTGGCGGTTCAGCGCATACAGGATCGCCTGGCGCACCTTGGGGTTGTTCAGCGGCGGCTTGCGCGTGTTGATCTGCAGGAAGGCCAGGCCGGCGTACAGCTCCCAGCCCTTCTCCGACGACTGCACATCGGGCAACGCGGTGAGGCGCTTGAGGTCGGCGTAATCGGCATCGCCGCTGCGCAGCACTTGCACATCGTTGCGCTCGAAGGCAGCCGCCCGCGAAGAGGCATCAGGGATCACGTGGAAGATGATGCTGTCGAGGTGCGGCAAGCCCTTTTTCCAATAGCTGGGGTTCTTGGCCAGCTTGATGTAGGCGCCGCGCTTCCATTCCACAAACACGAACGGCCCGGTGCCCACTGGCTTGAGGTTGTAGGGGTTGTTGCGAAAGTCGGTGTTCTCGTAAAGATGCTTGGGCACCACCGGGCGCAGGCCGCTGCCCAGCGCCGAAAGCAGTGGCGCGAAGGGCTTTTTAAGGTGGAAGACCACCTGCTGCGGGCCCTTGGCGGTGATGCTGTCGACGTACTCGGTGATGATCCCGCCGAGGCGCTTGTCCACCTCCGGGTAGAAGGTCTGGAAGCTGAACACCACGTCATCGGCCGTGAACGCCGGGCCGTCGTGCCACTTCACGCCGTCCTGCAATTGGAAGGTGTAGGTGAGGCCATCGGGGGAAATGGTCCAGGCTTTGGCCAGCACCGGCTTGGGGTTGAGGTCGGTGTCGAAGGTCAACAGGCCCTGCAGCACCTTGCCGCTGACATATTGGGTGGACACATGGCTGACCACGCCATGCATCAGCGACGGCGGCTCAGGCTGGGCCACCAGGTTCAGTACCCCACCCTCCTGGGGCTGGGCCAGCGCCGACCCGGCGAGCAACGCGGTGCACAGGCCCACGGACGAGAGGACACGGCGAAAAGAGAATGGGCGCATGGAAGCTCCTCGACTGGAAAAATATAAGGAGGATTTTGCAAGGCCTGTGCCATGGGGGTTTGGCGGCAATTGCTGGGTGTTCGTGCTACCTGGGTGATGAAAAAACCACAGTGCTGCGCCTGAGTGTGCAAAAAGCAGCAACACCCCAGCTCAAATGTGGCTGCGGGCTGGCTCGCGAATGCGGTGGATCAGTTGATGAAAATGCAGGCTGAGACAGCGTATTCGCGAGCAAGCCCGCTCCCACAGGGTTTACCTTTGGCCTATGGCACAAGGTTTGCCCCTGTAATCGCCATTCGAACAGACGAGCCTTTACACCATGTCACTGGATTACCTGGGCAACCCCATCGACACCACCCACCCCTTCACCCGCCAAGGGCTGGACGATTTCATCGGTGGTTTTCTCGGCTATCAGCCCCGCGCCGAAGGCATTCTCGCCGCCGCCGATGCCGACCCGGATTCTGCGCTGGCCAATGCTTTTGCCGGGATCCTGCTGATGTTCATCGAGTCCCCCGAGGGCCCTGCATTGGCAGAAAAATACCGCCAGCGCGCAGCCGCCGTGAACAGCAGTCACCCGCGCGCCCAGCTGTACCTGGAGGTGTTGCAAGCGTGGATCAACGATGACCTCGACCAGGTCCTGCGCCTGAGCGAAGAACTGCTCGACCGCTACCCCCGCGACCTGTTCGCCGCCAAGCTCAACCAATACCTGGAGTTCAACCGCGGCAACTGGCCGGCGCTGCTGCGCATCGGCCTCAAGGCCACCGCCGGCGCGCCGGATATCGCCCACAGCCACGGCTTGCTGGCCTTCGCCTACGAGCAATGCCACCTGCTTGAAGAAGCCGAAGCCAGCGCCCGCGAGGCCCTGCGCCTGCAACCCTCCGAGCCTTGGGCGCAACACGCCCTGGCCCATGTGCTGCTGACCCACGGCCGCATCGAAGAAGGCACGGCGTTCCTCGAAGGCGTGAAGCACCACTGGGACGGTTTGAATTCATTTATGTACACCCACAACTGGTGGCACCTGGCGCTGTTCTACCTGGCCCGCGGTGACAATCAACGCGTGCTGCAGATCTACGACCAGCACGTGTGGGGCATCCTGCCGGAATACTCCCAGGACCAGGTCGGCGCCGTGTCATTGCTGGCCCGCCTGGAACTCGCCGGTATCGACGTGGGTGAGCGCTGGCAGGCGCTGGCGCCGTACCTGCAACGGCGGGTCGGCGACACTGTGCAGCCATTCCTCAGCGTGCAGTACCTGTACGGCCTGGCCCGGGCCGGCAAGCCGGAGGCGGACGCGCTGCTGGCGGCGTTGCGTCAATACAGTTTCACCGCGCGACCGGTGTGGGGTGAGGTCACGCTGCCGTTGGCACGTGGGCTGCTGGCGCATGCGCGGGGGGATGCCCAGGGGGCGCTGGAGCAGTTGGGTATCGCACTGCCTCGGCTGAATGAAATTGGCGGCAGCCATGCGCAGCGGGACCTGTTTGCGCTGGTAGAGCTGGATGCGCGGCTGCAGGCGGGGGATTGGTTTGCGGCGCAGCAGGGGTTGGAGTTAAGGCGCCGGTATGACGGGTGGGATGTGCCGGTTAATCGGAGTTTGGTGGGGGTGTACGAGGCACTGGGGTTGCCGGAGCAGGCGGCTCGGGCACGGGAGCGGGTTTTGCGGCGTTGATTGAGTACATATCCGTTATTTGGGTGATGGCGGGTTATGGTTCCGCTCTTACAGCGGGTCACTTTTGGAAAAGAGCCCCAAAAGTAACCAAAAGGGCTCTTGCCCCACCACTCGGCACCTCGCCCAGGCTCGGTGTGCCCGAAAACAGGTACTACGGAGCGGGCCGCCGCGACGGGGCGTCCCTGCCCCGTCGCGGCTAAACCGGCGTCCTGCCGGTTTACCCGCTCCGTACTACCTGTTTTCGGCCAGCGTGGTTAACGGGGCGCCTAAGATCAAAATCACAAGCCAAAGCAAAGCAAAGCAGATCAAAAGCCGGGTGATATCTACCTGATGCACAGAGATCAAATGTGGGAGGGGGCTTGCCCCCGATGGCAGTGGGTCAGCTAAAGATTTATCCACCGACCCACCCTCATCGGGAGCAAGCCCTCCTCCCACATTTTTAACCCAGTTCAAACCCAAAATACCGGTCGGCTCTTAGGCCGCCGCGCTTTTGCTTTTGATCTCAGGCGCCCCGTCAAAGCTGCGCGAGGGCAGCGTGGTCAACGGGGCGCCTGAGATCAACATCAAAAGCCAAAGCCAAAGCAAAGCAGATCAAAAGCCAGGTGATATCTACCTGATGTACAGCGATCAAATGTGGGAGGGGGCTTGCCCCCGATGGCAGTGGGTCAGCTAAAGATTTATCCACCGACCCACCCTCATCGGGAGCAAGCCCTCCTCCCACATTTTTAACCCAGTTCAAACCCAAAATACCG
>NZ_WKCB01000107.1 GCF_021606685.1 Pseudomonas syringae | reverse complement strand
TTACTTTTCTGCACCAAAATGTACTTATTAATAAAAGATACATTATTTCATTGGCGACCTGTTCAGGCAGCCCTCTGGATTTTTTTGCCGTCTACAAAACCACCTATCCCGTGGCTATTGGCGATAAAGCCGAGTGGCGCGCAAAACCCTGCTTAGAGACTGGCACGAAATCTGCCTTTGTAAAATGTACATTTTATTAATATGTACGTTTTGAGGTTTGTGCTGATGCTAGACGCCACTTCAATGGCCGAGGATTTCGCCAGCGGTCGCAGCGACCCGGTACACGCCCTCGACCAGGTACTCGAGCAAGCGAGTCGTTCGGCCGGTGTGTTCATTGCCCTGACGCCCGAGCGTGCGCGTCGCGAAGCCCAGGCGTCCGCCGCGCGCTGGCAGGCCGGGCAACCCCTGAGCGTGTTCGATGGTGTGCCGCTGGCCTGGAAAGACCTGTTCGACGTGGCCGGCAGCATCACCACCGCTGGCGCCGCCTACCGCCGCAATGCACCCGCCGCCTTGCTGGACGCGCCGAGCGTGGGCCTGTTGTGCCGCGCCGGGATGGTCAGCGTGGGCAAAACCAACCTCAGCGAGCTGGCGTATTCGGGCCTGGGCCTGAACCCGCATTTCGGCACGCCGCATAACCCTCACGGGCATGATCAGCCGCGCATTCCCGGTGGCTCGTCGTCCGGTTCGGCCGTGGCCGTCGCCGCTGGCATTGTGCCGATTGCCATGGGCACCGACACCGCCGGCTCCATCCGCATTCCGGCCGCGCTCAACGGCCTGGTGGGTTACCGCAGCAGCAGCCGACGCTACAGCCGTGACGGCGTGTTCCCGCTTTCGCACACCCTCGACAGCCTTGGCCCGCTGACCCACAGCGTGCGCGACGCGCTGGCCATCGACGACCTGCTCAACGGCCGTGCCCAGCGCCATCGTGCACGCAGCCTCAACGGGCAGCGCTTTGTGCTGGAGCAGGGCGCGTTGGAAGGCATCGAGCCTGCCGTACGCAATAACCTGCTGCGCGCCGTCGACCAGCTCAAGGCCGCCGGTGCGTTGATCGAGGTGCGCCCCTGCGCTACCTTCCAGGCCACCCTCGACCTGATCAAACACCACGGCTGGCTCGGCGCGTTCGAAGCCTTCGCCCTGCATGAAGCCTTGCTCGACAGCCCTGACGCGCAGCAACTCGACCCGCGCGTACGCCGTCGCCTCGAAGCCGCACGCAATCTGCCGGCCAGCCAATTGCTGCACCTCACCGACGCGCGTCGTCGCCTGCAGCACCAACTGATCGACGACCTCGACGGCGCCGTGCTGATCACCCCGACGGTGGCTCACGTCGCCCCGGCCCTGGCCGCACTGCAAGCCGACGACGACCTGTTCGTCAGCACCAACCTCGCCACCCTGCGCCTGACCATGCCCGGCAGCTTGCTCGACATGCCCGGCGTGAGCCTGCCCAGCGGCCGCGATGCCCTGGGCCTGCCAACCGGGCTGCTGCTCAGCGCCCCGACGGGAGAAGACGCGCGCCTGTTGCGCGCGGCCCTGTCCGTCGAATCCGTACTTAACGTTTAAGGAGACACACCATGGCTAAAGACATCCTTTGTGCATTTGGCGTTGACGTAGACGCCGTCGCCGGCTGGCTCGGTTCCTACGGCGGCGAAGACTCGCCCGATGACATCTCCCGCGGCTTGTTCGCCGGTGAAATCGGCGCGCCGCGCCTGCTCAAACTGTTTGAGCGCTACGGCTTGCGCACCACCTGGTTTATCCCCGGCCACTCGATGGAAACCTTCCCCGAGCAGATGAAGGCCGTGGCCGACGCCGGCCACGAAATCGGCGTGCACGGCTACAGCCACGAAAACCCGATTGCGATGACCGCCGAGCAGGAAGAAATCGTCCTCGATAAATCCATCGAGCTGATCACTCAGGTCACCGGCAAACGCCCCACCGGTTACGTCGCGCCGTGGTGGGAATTCAGCAAGGTCACCAACGAGCTGCTGCTGAAAAAAGGCATCAAGTACGACCACAGCCTGATGCACAACGACTTCCACCCCTACTACGTCCGCAAGGGCGACAGCTGGACCAAGATCGACTACAGCCAGCACCCCGACACCTGGATGAAACCCTTGGTGCGCGGCGAAGAAACCGACCTGGTGGAGATCCCGGCCAACTGGTACCTCGACGACCTGCCGCCGATGATGTTCATCAAAAAGGCGCCCAACAGCCACGGTTTCGTCAACCCGCGTCACCTTGAAGAAATGTGGCGCGACCAGTTCGACTGGGTCTACCGCGAGCACGAACACGCGGTGTTCACCATGACCATCCACCCCGACGTGTCCGGTCGCCCGCAAGTGCTGCTGATGCTCGAGCGCTTGATCGAGCACATCCAGAGCCATGCCGGCGTGCGCTTCGTCACCTTCGACGAAATCGCCGACGACTTTATCCGCCGCCAACCCCGTTCCTGACCTTTTGCTCCCACCCTTGAGGCGCGATCTATGTCCATCTATAACAAGCTTGACCTGACTGGCTGGAAACCCCGGCAACTGAGCTCCAAGGAGGTGCGTTTCGCCACCTGGATCGCGTTTTTCGCCTGGGTATTTGCGGTGTACGACTTCATCCTGTTCGGCACCTTGCTGCCGGAGATCGGCCGGCACTTTGGCTGGGGTGAGGTGGAGCAAGCCGAGATCGCGACCTGGGTGGCGGTGGGCACGGCGGTGGTCGCGTTTGCCATTGGCCCTGTCGTCGACAAATTGGGGCGGCGCAAAGGGATTATTTTCACCGTGGCCGGTTCGGCACTGTGTTCGGCGCTGACCGCGATTGGCGGGGCGTGGGGCAAGTCGCCGCTGATTTTGATCCGTTCGCTGGGTGGCCTGGGCTATGCCGAGGAAACCGTCAACGCCACGTATCTGAGCGAGCTGTACGGCGCCTCCGAAGACCCGCGGCTGACCAAGCGGCGCGGTTTCATCTACAGCCTGGTGCAGGGCGGCTGGCCGGTCGGTGCGTTGATCGCCGCCGGGTTGACCGCGCTGCTGCTGCCGATCATCGGCTGGCAGGGCTGCTTCATCTTCGCCGCGATCCCGGCGGTGGTGATTGCGATCATGGCGCGCAAGCTCAAGGAGAGCCCGCAGTTCCAGATCCACCAGCGCATCAGCCAACTGCGTAAAAGCGGCGCGGTGAAAGAAGCGCAGAACGTCGCCGTGACCTATGGCGTGGACTACGACGAACACAGCAAGGCCGGTTTGAAAGCCGCCTTCCGTGGCCCGGCGCGCCGCGCCACGCTGGTGATCGGCGCCGCGCTGCTGCTCAACTGGGCGGCGATCCAGGTGTTCAGTGTGTTGGGCACCTCGGTGATCGTCAGCGTGCACCACATCTCGTTCGAGAACTCGCTGATCATCCTCGTGCTGTCGAACCTGGTGGGTTACTGCGGTTACCTCAGCCACGGTTGGATGGGCGACAAGATCGGCCGTCGTAACGTTATCGGCCTGGGCTGGATGCTCGGCGGGTTGTCTTTTGCCGGGATGCTGTTTGGCCCGAGCAATATGCCGATGGTGGTCGGGCTGTACAGCCTGGGCCTGTTCTTCCTGATCGGGCCGTACTCGGCGGCGCTGTTTTTTATCAGCGAGAGTTTCCCCACCAGCATCCGCGCCACTGGCGGCGCGATCATCCACGCCATGGGCCCGATCGGCGCAGTGGTTGCAGGTTTTGGTGCCACCCAAGTGTTGTCCGCCGGCAGCGACTGGCAGACCGCCGCGCTGTGGTTTGGCGCCGTGCCGTGCTTTTTGTCCGGCGTCCTGATGTTTGCCGCACGCCATGTGCGTCCGGAAACCGTTCAGTAAGGAGTGAGTGATGAGCCGTAAAGTTGCCTTGATCACCGGTGCCGCCAGCGGCATCGGCCAAGCCCTCGCCGTCGCCTACGCGCGAGTGGGTGTGGCGGTGGTGGGCGGGTATTACCCGGCCGACCCGCATGACCCGCACACCACCGTTGCCTTGGTGCAAGAGGCCGGTGGCGAGTGCCTGATGCTGCCCTTGGACGTGGGCGATACCGCCTCGGTGGATGCCTTGGCCGCCCAGGCCGTGGAGCATTTCGGCCGCCTCGATTACGCCGTGGCCAACGCCGGTTTGTTGCGCCGTGCGCCGTTGCTGGAGATGACGGATGAGCGGTGGAACGAGATGCTCAATGTCGACCTGACGGGGGTGATGCGCACCTTCCGGGCGGCGGCCAGGCACATGGGCGAGGGCGGCGCACTGGTGGCGATTTCGTCGATTGCCGGCGGCGTGTATGGCTGGCAGGAACACAGCCATTACGCGGCAGCCAAGGCCGGTGTGCCGGGGTTGTGCCGCTCGTTGGCGGTGGAATTGGCACCGCTGGGTATCCGTTGCAATGCGGTGATCCCCGGGTTGATCGAGACGCCGCAGTCGCTGGATGCGAAGAACTCGCTGGGGCCGGAAGGCTTGGCGAAGGCGGCGCGGGCGATTCCGTTGGGCCGGGTAGGGCGGGCGGATGAAGTGGCATCGCTGGTGCAGTTCTTGACCAGTGAGGCGTCGAGCTATTTGACCGGGCAGAGCATCGTTATCGACGGTGGGCTGACCGTGCGCTGGCCTGACTGATGTACCCGATCCAAATGTGGGAGGGTGCTTGCCCCCGATGGAAGTGTGTCAGTCACAGGTGTCCTAACTGACACACCGCCATCGGGGGCAAGCCCCCTCCCACATTGGAATTGTGTTTGTCTGTGGAGAATTGATATGCCCCAACTCACTCATCGCCGCGCTGTGATCACCGGCGCCGGCAGCGGTATCGGTGCCGCCATCGCCCGTGCCTACGCCGCTGAAGGCGCGCGCTTGGTGCTGGCCGACCGCAACGCCGCGAGCCTTGCCGAAACCGCCATCACCTGCCGCAACCTCGGTGCCGAGGTGTTCGAATGCCTGGCCGATGTCGGCACCGTCGAAGGTGCCCAGGCCAGTGTCGACCGCTGCGTCGAGCAGTTCGGCGGTATTGATATCCTGGTCAACAATGCCGGCATGCTCACGCAGGCGCGTTGCGTCGACCTGTCCATTGAAATGTGGAACGACATGCTGCGCGTTGACCTCACCAGTGTGTTCGTCGCCAGCCAGCGCGCCTTGCCGCACATGCTCGCGCAGCGTTGGGGGCGGATTATCAATGTCGCCTCGCAACTGGGCATCAAGGGCGGCGCCGAACTGACCCACTACGCCGCCGCCAAGGCCGGGGTGATCGGTTTTACCAAGTCACTCGCGCTGGAAGTGGCCAAGGACAACGTACTGGTCAACGCCATCGCCCCCGGCCCGATCGAGACGCCGTTGGTGGGCGGCATCAGTGATGACTGGAAGCGTGCCAAGGCCAAGGAACTGCCCCTGGGCCGCTTCGGCCTGGCGGACGAAGTGGCACCGGTTGCGGTGCTGCTGGCCAGCGAGCCGGGCGGCAACCTGTTCGTCGGCCAGACCTTGGGCCCGAACTCCGGCGATGTCATGCCATGAGTGAGGTGTAGCCATGTGCGGACTCTGCGGATTGCTCGGCGAAGACCTGCACTGGAGCGACCCCCTGGGCGACGAACTGCCCAGGCGCCGCGAGCGCCTGCGCCGGATTGCGGCGATCAACCAGGTGCTGGCGGTATTCCGGCTCAAGGTCGAAGACTTCCAGGGCGCGTCGTATTTGCTCTTGGGCGCCACCGGGAAGCAAGAGCTGGCGAGCGGTCTGGATCAACTCTGGCAAGCCGCCGAGACCATGCTCGGCCGCCCGTTGGACCCTCTCGATCCGCAACTACTCGACCATCTTGAACGCTGAACCCGCCCTCTGTGGCGAGGGAGGTTGCTCCCGTTGGAGCGGGCTGGCGCTGAAGCGCTCCCCGCTTTTTGGGGCCGCTTCGCAGCCCAACGGGAGCAAGCTCCCTCGCCACACAAGCAGCTACGGAGCCCCCCTATGAGCATCGCCCTTAATGTCATCACCGGCTTCCTCGGCAGCGGCAAAACCACGTTGCTCAAGCGCCTGCTGCAAGGCGAAAGCCTGGGCGATACGGCATTGTTGATCAACGAGTTCGGCGATGTCGGCATCGACCATCTATTGGTCGAAGAGGTGGCGCCGAACACCGTATTGCTGCCCAGTGGCTGCATCTGTTGCTCTATTCGTGGCGAGCTGAAAGACGCGCTGCTCGGCCTGCTGCAGCGCCGTGAGCGCGGTGAAATCCCCGCGTTCAAGCGGGTGATCCTGGAGACCACCGGCCTGGCCGACCCGGCGCCGATCCTTGCGACCTTGAACAACGACGTGCAACTGCGCGGGCGCTTTCATATTGGCCTGGTGATCACCCTGGTCGACGCCAGCCATGCCGCCCTGCAAGAGCGCTTGCACCCGGAATGGCTGGCGCAGGTGGCGGCGGCCGATCGCCTGTTGCTGAGCAAGACCGACCTTGAGGGCGATTGCACGGCGCTGCGTGCGCACCTGCAGGCACTGAACGCCGGCACGCCGATCCTCAATACCCAGGACATCCACAGCGGTGACCAGCTGCTGCTCGGCGAAGGCTTGCGCAGTGCCGAACCGGCTGTGGAGGTCAGCCGCTGGCAACTGCATCAGGCCACCAGCGTCACCCACGGCGCGGCGCAGGTGTGCAGCCTGACCTTCGACCAGCCGCTGGATTGGGTGGGTTTCGGGGTGTGGTTGTCGATGCTGTTAAGATGCCACGGCGAACGAATCCTTCGTGTCAAAGGACTGCTCAACGTGAACGCCAGTAACGCCCCCATCGTCATTCATGGCGTGCAGCATTGCCTGCACGCCCCGGTGCACTTGCCTGCGTGGCCGGGCAGCGACCGCCAATCGCGCCTGGTCTTTATCCTGCGCGGCCTCGACCCCGACTTGCTGCGCCGCTCATTTGATGTGTTCTCGCGACGGTTCGCGGCATGATTACACTGCGCGTCCTCGGCACCTCGGTGACCTTGTTGGAATGCTTGCGCGTACGCGCCGAACAGGAGCTGGGCATTCGCCTGGTGTACCAGGTACACGACGTTGAACAGGCCCAGCGCATCGCGGTGATGCAGCCCGACAGCTACGACCTCTACGACCAGTGGTTCCACAACGTCGACTTCGTGTGGCCGGCGCGGGCGATCCAGCCCATCGACACGCGGCGTATCGCGCTGTGGCACGAGATCAACGACCTGCCCAAGCGCGGTCGCTTGTCGCCCGCCGACCGTCTGGGCAGCGGCAGTGTGCCCAGCGAGCGGCTGTTCGTGCAGCACGACGGCAGCCTCGGCAGCACGGTCACCGAACGTATCAGCATGCTGCCCCTGACCCACAACGCCGACAGTTTCGCCTACCGCCCCGAACGCCTGCCCGACGGGTTTAGCCACGGCAATGAAAGTTGGGGTTGGCTCCTCGACCCCGCGTGGCGCGCGCGCACCGCGCTGCAAAGCGACGCTGCCATCGGTGCGCTGGATGCCGCGCTGGCGGTGCAGGGCGCCGGGCTGGCGAGTTTCAAGGACATCGGCAATATGAGCATCGAAGAGATCGATGTGCTGGCCGATATTCTCGTGCGCAAACAGAAGGAAGGGCACTTTGCGGCGTTCTGGTCGGATGACGAAGAAGCGGCGCAACTGATGCTCAGCCCGAGCATTGATATTCAGAGTTTGTGGTCGCCGACGTTGATGCGCTTGCATCGGGCTGGGGTGAAGTATCGTCTGGCGGTGCCCCGTGAAGGGTATCGCGCCTGGTTTGGTGGGTTGTCCTTGTCGCGGCATGCCCAGGGGCCGGTGTTGGATGCGGCGTATGCGTATCTGAATTGGTGGCTGTCCGGCTGGCCGGGGGCGGTGATGGCGCGGCAGGGGTATTACATCGGCAACCCGGCGCGTAGTCGGGATCACCTTAGCCGCGCGGAGTGGGATTACTGGTATGCCGGTCAGCCTGCGCGGGAGGAGTTGCTGGGGAGTGATGGGTTGCCCCTGATTGAGATCGGGGAGGTGCGGGATGGGGGGTCTTATGAGCAGCGCATGGGGCACATTGCTGTGTGGAATTCGGTGATGGATGAGCACAACTATCTGGTGCGCAGGTGGGGGGATTTTATGCGGGCTCGGGGTGTTTGACGGGGGTATATCCGTTGCTGCGGTAACGGCTGCTTATGGTTCCGCTCTTACAGCGGGTCACTTTTTGAAGAGCGCAAAAAGTAACCAAAAACGCTTCGCCCCAACACTCGGCACCTCGCCTGCGGCTCGGTGTGCCCTCACTCCGGCTTGAATCCGTGGGCCGCCGCGATGGGCCATCCATGGCCCAGCGCGGCTAACCCGGCGTCCTGCCGGGTTGCCCACGGATTCAAGCCTGCGTTCGGCCAGCGTGTTTTTATGGGGCGCCTAAGATCAAGATCACGATCAAAAGCTTCAGATCAAAAGATCGCTGACTTCGTCAGCGGTAAGGATGTAAGGGCCGGATCAAAAACAAAGCCAAGCGAGGCGGCCTGACAGCTGGCCTGATCGTTGAAGCCGTACTCGGTTCAAATGTGGGAGGGGGCTTGCTCCCGATAGCGGTGGGGCAGTCACAGATGCATTGGCTGACACACCGCTATCGGGAGCAAGCCCCCTCCCACATTTTGACGGCAATCAACAGACGTAACGCCGGTTGGGTCCAAGCCCGCCAAGCCCGCCCACAACGCGCGTTTTTGCTCTACACCACTCAGGCCGGCTGTCAGGCCGCAAGGATGTAAGGCCAGATCAAAAACAAAGCGAGGCGGCCTGACAGCTGGCCTGATCGTTGAAGCCGTACTCGGTTTAAATGTGGGAGGGGGCTTGCTCCCGATAGCGGTGGGGCAGTCACAAATGCATTGGCTGACACACTGCTATCGGGAGCAAGCCCCCTCCCACATTTTGACCGCATTCAAAAGGCGTAACTCCGGTCAGATCCAAGGCCGCCAAGCCAGCCCACAACCCGCGCTTTTGCTCTACACCACTCAGGCCGGCTGTCAGGCCGCCGTGCTCTGCTTTTGATCTGCTTTTGATCTTGATCTGAGGCGCCCCATTAACCACGCTGGCCGCACGCGGGCTTGAATCCGTGGGTAACCCGGCAGGACGCCGGGTTAGCCGCGCTGGGCCAAGGATGGCCCATCGCGGCGGCCCACGGATTCAAGTCTGCGTGCGGGCACACCGAGCCGGAGGCGAGGTGCCGAGTGGTGGGGCAAGAGCCTTTTGGTTACTTTTGGGCTCTTTTCAAAAGTGACCCGCTGTAAGAGCGGAACCCTAGGTAGCCGTCACCCAAAATCCGGATATACCCCCCAAGCCAACCCTCCGCCGCCAACAAAATGACACCAATCTCCCCAATTTTATTATGTGCACTCACCCAATCCCCCAGCTAATCTCCTAAAACCCACTATCCATTAAAAATGGATATTTTTTTGACACAAAGTCTGCAGTCGCCAGGAATGCATATGACAAAGGGGCCTAATGGCAGAGAACGGCGAACACTGCCAGAGGGCACTGCAATGAGGTGGCGCCACACGTTCCAAACCCGCATCGCCGGCGTACTCGCCCTGCTGCTACTGGCCGTCGTCTGCGCCACGTATTTCGCCGTCAAGGGCGCCACCTCCCGCGCCGTGGAAAACCAGGCCCAAGTCCAACTCAAAACCGGCAGCCAGGTATTCGAACGCCTGATCGACCTGCGTGGCCGCCGCCTGCAATACGGCCTCGACTGGCTGACCGCCGATGGCCCGTTCAAACAGGCCGTGGCTGGCGGCCAGACCGTGCCGATCCTGGCCGCGTTGCGTCGCCATGGCACCGGCATCCGCGCCAGTGAAGTGTTCGTGTTGGGCCTGGACGGCAAAGTCATGGTCAGCACCTTGCCTCTCCTCACGCGCGGTCAACATTTCCCTTATGACGCCGCCCTGCGCCACGCACGGCGTAATGGCCTGCAAATGCTGATCGTGGCCATGGACGGCCGCCCCTACTTGCTGGTGCAGGACGAAGTGCTCGACCCGCTACCCATTGCGCGGGTGGTCATGGGCGTTCCCATGGACAAGCTGTTCGCCCATGAACTGCGCTCCATGACCAACCTGGAGGTGTCATTTCTCAGCATGCAAAACGGCACGCCCGGCGCGCTCTTCAGCACCCAGCCAGACGCCTACCAGGCCGGCACCCTCGGCCTGCTGCGCGAGGGGCGGCTCAACCCCGAGCCGCAGATTCATCTGTTCTACGGCGAGCGCGTACTCAGCCAGGTGGTGCCGTTGGCTAACACGGGTGACGGCGATGAAGTGCGGGTGTTGCTGCAAAGCCCACTGGACCACGCCCTGGAATCCTTCGCGCCGCTCGACCGGCAGTTCCTCGGGATTGCCCTGGCGGTGCTGGTGGTGTCGCTGGCCGGCGCGCTGTTCCTGGCACGCCGCGTGTCGCGCCCGCTCAACGCCCTGGTGGAGGCCGCCGGGCGCATCGGTTCGGGTGACTACCGCACGCCGGTGCGGGTGCGCAGCCATGATGAATTCGGCTTGCTGGCCCGCGCCTTCAACGCCATGCAAAGCGGCATCGCGGTGCGCGAGCGGCAATTGGCGCATAACGCCCTGCATGACCCGCTGACCGGCCTGCCCAATCGCGCCTTGGCCATGGAGCGCCTGGGCAGCGCGATCAGCGCGCAACGGCCGGTGGTGTTGCTGTACCTGGGGATCGAGAACTACCGCGCGATCAACGAAGGCTTCGGCCCCCAAGGCGTGGAAGAGATGATGCGTGAGGCCAGCCGCTGCCTGTCCATGAGCCTGTCGGCCAGTGACACGGCGGCGCGCATCACCGGCAGCGAGTTCCTGCTGTTGCTGGAAAACACCGAGATCGACCGCGCCGTGGCGCGTGCCGACCGCCTCTATGCGTTACTCACCGAACCCCAGCGCATCGGCAATGACGAGTTGCGCCACGAAGTGAGCATCGGCATCGCCGCATACCCCGCCGACGGCCAGCAGGTCGAAGAGTTAATCAGCCGCGCCGCCATCGCCCGTCATGACGCCGCAGCGCTGCCGGGCTACCTGCAGATCTACGAGCAGGACCGCGACTTGGCGCACCAGCGCCAGATCACCCTGATCCGCGACTTGCGCCGTGCCGCCGCTGAAGGTGAGTTGTACCTGTGCTACCAGCCCAAACTCGACCTCAAGCACGGCCATGTACTCCAGGCCGAAGCGCTGTTGCGCTGGCAGCATCCGACGCTGGGGCTGGTGTCGCCCGCCGAATTCATCCCCTTGGCCGAGCGCACCGGCAGCATGGGCGGCCTGACGCTGTGGGTGATCGAAGAGGCCATCCGCCAGATCGGCGAGTGGGGGCAGCGCGGCATGCACATTCAGTTGTCGGTGAATATCTCGGTGGACGACCTGGCCGATGATGACCTGGCGATTCGCGTCACCACGTTGCTCGCGCACTACCGTGTGCAGGCTCAGCAGCTGATTTTCGAGATCACCGAAAGCGCGATCATGCACAACCCGCAACAGGCCCTCAGTGTGCTGGAGCAATTGCGCGGCTGCGGCATCAGCTTGTCGGTGGATGACTTCGGCACCGGCTATTCGTCCCTGGCGCAACTGCAGCGCTTGCCGGTGCAGGAATTGAAGATCGACCAGTCTTTTGTGCGCAACCTCAACAGCACCAGCAGCGACGGGGTGATCGTGCGTTCCACCATCGAGATGAGCCACAACCTGGGGCTCAAGGTGGTGGCCGAAGGCGTGGAGTTCGAGCCCAGCCTCAAGCTGCTCAAACAATGGAACTGCGACACCGCCCAGGGTTATCTCATCAGCCGCCCGCTGAACGCCATGGCCTTTGAAATGTGGATGCGGCGCGAGCGTATGCCGGTCTGAAGGCCCCTCAACGATCGACTACAGATTTTTTTCAGGTGGTCGATAACCTCTACAGAGCTTGACCGATTGAATAGGTTTTTACCGACAAACGGTCACGGATCTGTGTTTAATCAGTGATGGCATATTGCCCTATTTGCGGCATCATGACTGCTGTCCCTGTGCCAAGGCTGGCCGCTCTTTTCCTTTTTTGCGGATCTCCTATGCCCCGGATTTTTCATCTTTTCACGCGCGTGATGTTGCTGCTGACAGTGGCAGGGCCCGCTGCGGCCGCCACGCTTGAAGTCGTGATGCAGCAAACCGACGGCAGCCCGGTCGCGGATGCGGTGGTGACCCTGCAAGGCCCGGTCGGCGCGCCCGCAGGCCCGCTCAAGGCCGATATGGACCAACGCGGTCAACGCTTCGCACCCCATGTGTTGGCGGTGCACACCGGCACGCAGGTGCGCTTCCCCAACAGCGATAACATCCGCCACCAGGTGTATTCCTTCTCTAGCGCCAAGCGCTTCGAACTGCGCTTGTACGAAGGCACGCCCACCGCGCCGCTGCTGTTCGACAAGCCCGGCGTGGTGGTGTTGGGCTGCAATATCCATGACTGGATGCTCGGCTACATCTACGTCACCGACGACCCGCGCTTTGGCGTCAGTGACGCTCAGGGCCGAGTGCGCCTGGAGCAACTGCCGCCCGGTAACTACCGCGCCACCCTGTGGCACCCGCAATTGGCGGATATGCAGCCGTTGGATGGCGGCACCTTGCAAGTACCCGCCGCCGGCCTGAGCCACCGTGTGGTGTTGGCCCTGGAGCCTGCGCCGGCGGATCTGCCGCCTACCCCCAGCGCCTTTGGCGATGCCTTCAATCGAGCTGCCCGTGAAACTGCGCAATAGCTTCCAGGCGCGGGTCGCCGGTGTACTGATCCTGCTCTCGCTGGTGGTGATCGGCGCGCTGTATTTCAGCGTCAAGGCTGCGACCCGTTCGGCGGTGCACGGCCAGGCCCTGACGCAGCTGGAAGTGGGCACGCGGGTGTTCGAGCGCTTGCTTGACACGCGCGGCCGACGCCTGGCCGACGGCGTGCAACTGTTGGCCGCTGACTTCGGGTTTCGCGATGCCGTGGCCAGTGGCGATTCGGCGACGATGCGCTCGGTGCTGCTCAACCACGGCAAGCGCATCAACGCCAGCGACATGATCCTGCTGGGCATGGACGGCACAGTCCTCGCCAGTACCCTCGATGAAGTGCCCGAAGGCTCGACCTTCCGCTACGACCAGGCCCTGCGCGAGGCGCGGCGCAATCGCCAGGCGATGCTGATGGTGCCGCTGCAAGGCAAGCCGCACTTGCTGGTGGAAGCCTCGGTGCTGGCGCCGTTGCCGATTGCGCGGGTGGTGATGGGCTTCAGCATGGACGGCGCGTTTGCCGATGAGTTGCGCTCGCTGAGCAACCTCGAAGTGTCGTTCCTGGCGCTGGACCATGAGCGCCCCGGCGAGTTGGTCAGCACCCAGCCACAGGTGCTGCGTGAAAGCATCATCGAGCTGATGCAGGGCGATTCGACACGCCGTGGCGTGTCCACCACCGATCACCTCGAACACAGTTTCCTCAACCAGTCATTGGTGTTGGCCAGTGATGAAAACGGCAAGGTCCTGGCCCTGCTGCAAAGCCCGCTGGATACAGCGATGCAGGCGTTCGTGCCGTTGGACGAGAAGATCCTCGGCATTGCGCTGGTCGCCCTGATCGCTTCGCTGATCGGTGCCTTGCTGCTGGCGCGCACCGTGTCGCGGCCGGTGCAGGCATTGGCGCTGGCGGCGGAGCGCATCGGCCAGGGCGACTACCAGACCCCGGTGGTGCTCAAGCGCAGTGACGAGCTGGGGCGGCTGGCCCACGCGGTCAACTCCATGCAAGGCGGGATCGCCGAGCGCGAACAACAGCTGGCGCACAACGCCCTGCATGATCGCCTCACCGGCCTGCCGAACCGCGCGCTGGCCATGGAGCGCCTGGGCAGTTCGATTGCGCTGCAGCGGCCGATGGCATTGATCTACCTGGGTATCGACAACCTGCGCGCCGCCAGCGAAACCGCCGGGCTGGATGCGGCGGACCACCTGCTGTTGAGCGTCAGCCATCGCCTGCAGGCCACCCTGCGTCCCGGCGATACCCTGGCGCACCTGATCGCCGATGAGTTCCTGCTACTGCTCGAAGGCGCCGGCAGCGAGGAAGCGGTGGGCATGGCCGACAAACTCCAGCAACTGTTGCTGCGCCCCCAGCGCATCAACGGCCATGAGCTGGCGCTGGACTGCCGCTTGGGGATTGCCGCGTACCCGGCCGACGGCGAAAGCCCGCAGACCCTGCTGGAGCGCGCGGCAATTGCGATGAAAGACGCGGCGCAAATGCCTGGCCGCCTGCAAATCTACGAGCAAGGCCGCGACCTTGCACACCGCCGCCAGATCGCCTTGATCCGCGACCTGCGCCACGCGCCCGGGCAGGGCCAGTTGCTGCTGCACTACCAGCCCAAGCTGGATATCCGCCAGGGCCATGTGCGCCAGGCCGAAGCCTTGTTGCGCTGGCAGCACCCGCAGTTCGGCATGGTCTCGCCGGCGGAATTCATCCCCCTGGCCGAGCGCACCGGCAGCATCCAGTTGCTGACCCAATGGGTGATCGAAGAGGGCATCCGCCAGCTGTGCGAATGGAACCGTCGCGGCCTGTACCTGCAGCTCTCGCTGAACATTTCGGCCGACGATTTGCTCGGCGATGAACTGGCCCATCGGGTGTCTGCGCTGTTGCGTCGCTACGGCTTGCCGGCCGAGCAACTGGTGTTCGAGATCACCGAAAGCGCGGTGATGCGCGAGCCGGAAAAAGCCCTCAAGGTCCTGCACCTGCTGCGCGACTGTGGCATCAGCCTGTCGGTGGATGACTTCGGCACCGGGTATTCGTCGCTGGCGCACCTCAAGCGCCTGCCGGTGCAGGAGTTGAAGATCGACCAGTCCTTTGTGCGCAACCTCGATGAAACCAGTGAGGACGCGGTGATCGTGCGTTCCACCATCGAGATGAGCCACAACCTGGGCCTCAAAGTGGTTGCCGAGGGCGTTGAGTACGCCCACAGCCTGCGCTTGCTGGAGCGCTGGCAGTGCGACACGGCGCAGGGTTACCTGATCAGCCGGCCCCTCGGGGCCGAGGCTTTCGAAGCCTGGGTGGCGTTGCCGCTCAGTGCGCAAACTTCCTTGGTTCATTGAGTGGTGGACGTGCGTCTTTTACTGATCGGCTGCCTGGCCGCCTTGACTCTACAAACGAGCCTGGCCGATAACGGCCGCCTGATCGCCACCGGCGGCGCGAGCAGCATCGAGGGCGCGGCCGGTGGCGGCATCACGCCGTGGGCGGTGCTGGCCGGGTACGGCGAACAGCATGAGTGGGGCGCCACGGCATTCGCCACCACGGTCAACCTGCCGGACTATCGGCTCGACGTGGCCGGGCTGGCGCTGGCCTATGACAACCGGGTCGAGCTGTCTTTCGCCCACCAGCGCTTCGACCTGGGCACGCTGGTGCATAAGCTCAACCTGCCAGATGACAATCTCGGCCAGGACGTGCTCGGCCTCAAGGTGCGGCTGTTTGGCGATGTGATCTACGACAGCTTGCCCCAGGTGTCGTTGGGCCTCGAATACAAGCACCAGACCCGGTTTGATATCCCCCAACTGGTCGGCGCCAAGCGCGACAGCGACGTCGAAGGCTACCTCGCCGCCAGCCGCTTGTTCATGGGCGCAGCCTTTGGCTACAACGTGCTGGTCAACGGCAGCCTGCGCTACAGCCGCGCCAATGAAACTGGCTTGCTCGGCTTTGGCGGCGACCGCCGTGACCGCCGCAGCCTGCTCAAGGAAGGCTCGGTGGCACTGCTGCTGAACCCGCGCTGGGCGCTGGGCGTGGAGTACCGCGAGAAGCCCGACAACCTGTCTTTCGCCGGCGAAAGCGATTGGGCGGATGTGTTTGTCGCTTACTTTCCCAACAAGCATGTGTCGTTTGTTCTCGCCTACGCACGGCTTGGCGAAATTGCCACGCTGGATAACCAGAACGGCACTTACCTGTCCGTGCAGGGGAGTTTCTGATGCGTTTTTTACCGGTGGTGTTTGCCGTACTGCTGCTTAGCGCTTGTGCTCAGCAGCCGGCCAGGGATGACAGCCTGTACCGCGACCTTGGGGCTATGCCGGGTATCACCCGCATCGTTGAAGGCATGTTGCTCAACATTGCTCGGGATGAGCGGATTGTTGATCGCTTTCGGCGGGTGGATATCCAGCGGTTGCGTAACAAGTTGATTGAACAGTTTTGTGTGGAAGCGGGTGGGCCGTGTACCTATACCGGGGATAGCATGGCTGAGAGTCACAAGGGGCAGAATGTGAGCCGCAGTGACTTTAATGCGTTGGTTGAGGATTTGATCAAGGCGATGGACAGTGAGGGGGTTGCGGTGCCGGTGCAGAATCGGTTGATTGCGAGGTTGGCTGTGATGCGGGGGGAGGTGATTGAGCGTTGAGTTGTTGGCTAGGTTTTGTGTGTATATCCGTTGTTGGGGGATGGCTGATATGGGTTCCGCCCTTACGGCGGGTCACTTTTGGAAAAGAGCCCCAAAAGTAACCAAAAGGGCTCTTGCCCCAACACTCGGCACCTCGCTCACGCTCGGTGTGCCCTCACTCCGGCTTGAATCCGTGGGCCGCCGCGATGGGCCATCCTTGGCCCAGCGCGGCTAACCCGGCGTCCTGCCGGGTTACCCACGGATTCAAGCCTGCGTTCGGCCAGCGTGT
>NZ_WKCB01000106.1 GCF_021606685.1 Pseudomonas syringae | reverse complement strand
CCCGCCCAGCGGGGCCACGCCCGCCCCCCACGGGGGGTGTGAATTAACCCCGGCACCGTCGACTACACCTCCCCACACCACAAGTCATAGGACGACAGAAAATAACCGCATCCTTCTTTGGCGGCGGGCGGGCTTGCCCGCGTTGGGGCGCGAAGCGGCCCCCATACCCGCCGACACACCACATTCAGCGCTACCGGGGCCGCTGCGCAGCCCAACGCGGGCAAGCCCGCTCGCCACATTGGGTTTGTGGGTGTCAGGGTTTGCCCTTGTTGGCTTTTAGTATCCGCGCGGTATCCCTTGCCGGGGGCAGTCCGAACACCCGCGCATAATCCCGGCTGAACTGGGTCGCGCTTTCATAGCCCACTTCAAACGCGGCGTTCGTCACGCTGCTGGCGCTGGCCACCATCAACGTGCGTGCCTGTAACAAACGCACGCGTTTCTGATACTGCAACGGGCTAAGGTTGGTCACCGCCTTGAAGTGGCGGTGAAACGCCGAAACGCTCATGGCGGCCTTCTGCGCCAAGGCTTCGACTCGAATCGGCGCGGCAAAGTCGCGACGGATCCACTGGATCGCCTGGCTGACCCTGGCCATGGCGGTGTCCGGCGCGGCAATCTCACGCAACATCCAGCCGTGTGGGCCTTGCAGTATGTGGTAGAGAATTTCCCGTTCGTAGGCCGGTGCCAGCGCGGCAATCGCCAGCGGGTCGCCCATCAAGCGCAGCATGCGCACCCAGGCATCCATCAAGGCCGGCGTGACGGCCGCCACCGAAAAACCGGCTTCCTGTTCACAGCGCCCGGTGGGTGCCGGCAGGTCATTGAGCAGGGTGTTCAGCACCGTCGGGTCAAGGGTCAAACTCACCGCCAGGTACGGCTCGCCCGTCACCGTCGGGTTCACCACCCCCACGGCAGGCAACTCGATGGACATCACAAAATAGGTCGCCGGGTCGTAATGCAACGTGCGGTCGCCTACCGTCAGCGATTTGCTGCCCTGCAGGATCAGGTTGATCATCGGCTCATACACGGCTGCGAGCAAATGCTCTGGAATCGCGCCCTGCACCATCGCCACGCGCGGGATGCCGGTCTCGGTACGGCGGTTCTGCGCCTTGGCAGCCAAGGCGCGCAGTTCGGTCAGTTGAGTATTCATGCTGGCCATGCTGTGCCTTCCTGCAAACCCAGCGCAAGCAAAAAGCAGAAACAGGCAGGATTCAGGTAGGAATGGCTGCGCCCCAGGGTAGGGCGATGGCTACTGTGGTCACTCGACTTTTCAGCAGTGGAGCAGACCATGGGCGTTATCGTGATTACCGGAGGCAGCCGCGGGATCGGTGCCAGTACCGCTGAGCTGTGCGCACGTCAGGGGCATGGTGTGATCCTCACCTACAACCGCAACCCGGATGCCGCACAGGCGGTGGTCCAGCGCATAGAGGTCGGCGGCGGCAAAGCCGTGGCACTGGCATTGGACGTGGCTGATGTGAGCACGTTCGCTGCGTTCCGTGAGCAGGTAGCGCACACCCTGCAGTCCACCTGGGGCGTAAACGCCCTGAGCGGCTTGGTAAACAATGCTGGCTACGGCCTGTTTAACCCGCTTGAGTCGGTGACCGAAACGCAGTTCGACGGCCTGTTCAACGTGCACCTCAAAGGGCCGTTCTTCCTCACCCAAACCTTGCTGCCGTTGCTGGAGGATCACGCCAGCATCGTCAACCTGACCAGCGCAACCACGCGGGTTGCAACTGCTGGCGTGGCGCCTTACGCCGCCTTCAAGGGCGGCCTGGATGTGCTCACACGCTACATGGCCAAGGAATTCGGCGAACGCCGCATCCGCGCCAATGCCGTGTCGCCCGGCGCCATCCGGACCGAACTGGGCGGCGGCTTGAACGACGCGTTCGAAGCCATGCTGGCGGGGCAGACTGCCCTGGGCCGTGTCGGTGAGCCCGAAGACGTGGCCCGGGTAATCGCCCTGTTGCTGTCGCAAGAAGGTCGCTGGATCAATGCCCAGACCCTTGAGGTCGCGGGCGGCTACATCATCTGACTCGAGAGGCCACACCATGCTGGATCATGTGTTTATCTGCGTGAGCAATATCGAACGCTCCATCCGTTTCTACGAAGCTGCCCTGACGCCACTCGGTATCACCGCGCGGCATGACTACGACGGCAAAGACGGCCCACCCGGCCACCCAGACCTCAAAGGCTTCGGCGCCAATGGCCGGGTGTTTTTCTGGCTGCGCGAAGGCGTAGTGGAGGGGCGGGCTGCGCACGTGGGCTTTGTCGCCCACGACCGCGCCGAGGTGGAACACGCCTACGCCGCCGCCCTGGCCAACGGCGCCACCGACAACGGCGCACCCGGAGCGCGCCTGCACTACGACCCCAATTATTACGCGGCCAACGTCCTTGACCCGGACGGCTATAGCCTCGAATTCGTCTACAAAAACTGGCAGCACAGCCTATGAAAACCCTGATGATCTACGGCGCCACCGGCTACACCGGACGCATGGCGGCCGAACACGCGAAAAAACGTGGATTGAACCTGGTGCTGGCCGGCCGCAACGCCGAACGCCTGGCTAGCCTGGCTGCCGAACTGGACACGCCGTACCGTGTGTTCACCCCGCAGGCCAGCCAATTAGAGGGCATCGACGTATTACTCAACTTCGCTGGCCCCTTCGCCCAGACCGCCGAACCCTTGATGCGCGCTTGCATCGCCAGCGGCACCGACTACCTGGATATCACTGCCGAAATCAATGTGTACCGCCTGGCCGAACAGCTCGGCGCGGGCTGGGACGTGATGTTGTTGCCCGGCGTGGGCTGGGACGTGGTGCCCACGGACTGCCTGGCGATGCACGTCGCGGCTCGCGTGCAGCAACCGCACTCGTTGAAGATTGCATTGCAGGTACCGGGCGCCATGTCGCGCGGCTCCGCCATGAGTGTGGGCGAGATCATTGGCGCAGGCGTGATGACGCGCATCGAAGGCCACCTGGTCGCCACGCCGGACGCCCCACCGCAGCACCTGGACTTTGGCGCTGGCCCGGTGCTGTGCGCGCCTTTATCGTTTGGTGACCTGGTGACGGCCTGGCATTCCAGCGCCATCGCGAATATCGCCATGTTCGTGCACATCACGGGCGAGGCTTTTCCTCAAGGCGACCTGTCGCTACTGCCCGATGGCCCTGACCAGGCCCAGCGCGACGCCCATGGCGCCCGCGCCGTGGCCGAAGTCACTGGCCTGGATGGCACGGTGGCGCGCTCAGTCATCGAGACGGTCAATGGCTACAGCTTCACCCCGTTGGCGGCCGTGGAAGCCGCGCGCCGTGTACTCAACGATGAACGCCGGGCCGGCTTCGAAACGCCTGCAAAGCTGTTCGGCAAGGGGTTTGCTCAGACGATTGCCGGCACGCGGATCATCGATTACTGACGTATCGGGCGGTATCCCGTGCTGGCAACCGCTTTGCTGTGGCAAGCAGCCGGGTTCAGGCCGGCGTCTTGAACCGCGCCGCGTCCTTCACCGGCGGCAAGCCGAACAGTCGGGCATATTCCCGGCTGAACTGCGAGGCGCTTTCATACCCCACGTTGAAAGCGACGGACGCCGCATCGAGAGTGTCGAACAGCAGTAACCAGCGCGCTCGCAGCAAGCGCAGGCGCTTCTGGTACTGAATGGGCGTCATCGCGGTGATGGCTTTGAAATGCCGGTAGAACGCCGCCACGCTCATGTCGGTCATGGCGGCCAACGGTTCGACGCGAAAGGGTTCGGTGTAATGCTGACGAATCCACTCGGTGGCCCGACGGATCTGCGCCATGCGGCCATCGGGGCGCGCCATGTCCACCAGGGTTTTGCGCAGCGGGCCTTGCAGAACCCGAAAGAGGATTTCCCGCTCAATCATCGGCGCCAGCACGGCGGCCTCGTCGGGGCGCTCCATCAGCCGCAGCATGCGCAGCCAGGCATCGATCAGTTCGTCAGGCGCTTGCACAGCGGAGAACCGTTGTGCGCGCGGGCGTTCAACCGTTTGGCGCTCATCCGCAAGCACAGTGGCGATCACCGAGGGCTCCAGGGTCAGGCTCAGCGCCAGGTAAGGCAGGCCCGGCGCACGGGGATGAACCTGCCCGGTAGCGGGCACCTCAACCGGCACCACGAAGTAGCTGGCAGGGCCGTAGGTGGACAGCTGGTCGCCAATGGACAGGGTCTTCGAACCTTGCAGCACCACGTGCAGCATCGGCTGATACACCTGATCGGCGCAGGCTTGCGCACACACCATCGCCACGCGGGGCAGGCCAGTGTCGGTCCATTTGTTTTCTGCGCGCATCACGAGGTGTCGCAGTTCATCCAGGGCGTTGTTCATGGCCCGACCTTGGGCCACGTCGACCGGCAAAGCAAGCCGCTAGAGAAGAATAGGCAAGCACGCGAGAAGAACCGGCAACCGCTATTGCGACGCCGCCCGAATACTGGTGGCCAGCGGTATCACTTAACCTTTGGAAGATCAGACTCATGAAGCTCGACGGAAAAATCGCAGTCGTTACCGGCGCCTCAAAAGGCATTGGCGCAGGCATCGCCAAAGGCTTGGCCGCCGCTGGCGCTACCGTGGTGGTCAACTATGCCTCAAGTAAAACCGATGCCGATGCGGTGGTTGCGCATATCCAGGCACAGGGTGGCAACGCTATCAGCGTGCAGGCGGACATGAGCTCGGGCGCCGATGTGACGCGTTTGTTCGACACGGTCCGAGAGGCGTACGGCACGCTGGATATCCTGGTCAATAACGCAGGCGTCGCGGTGTTCCAGAGGCTGGAAGACCTGACCGAAGAGGCATTCCACACGCAGTTCAATCTCAACGTGCTGGGCTACCTATTGGCCGCGCGCGAAGCCTTGAAGCTGATGGGGCAGGGCGCCAGTATCATCAACATCAGTTCGATCCTCAGCACCGACCCGTACCTGGCGTCCAGCGTGTACTCGGCCACCAAGGGGGCGGTGGATACGCTGACCTTCGCCTTGGCGCGGGAGCTGGGGCCCAGGGGGATCCGGGTCAACTCGATCCTGCCCGGCCACACCAACACACCGGCCACCGATGGCAACTTCGCCGGTGAGTTCGGCCAAACGTTGATCGCGGGTACACCCCTGGGGCGTTTTGGCGAGCCTCAAGACATCGCGCCGTTGGCGGTATTCCTGGCGTCCGAGGCGGCTCATTGGGTCACCGGTGAGTCCATCCGGGCGGCGGGCGGGGTGCGTGGCGTGGGTTACTAGCGACCGCCGATCCGTACCCTCCCAACCCTGATTGAATTTTCCGCACGCCCCGATGCTCTTCACCTTAGAAGCGTGTGGTTGTGAGCGCTCTTGCGGGGCCTCCTTGTCGGGAGGCCTGGTTGTATCGGACTTTGCGGAAACTGCCATCATGACGCTTCTTACAGCGCTGTCAGGCCAGCCGGCCTCTCTCACCCCTTCGGCTCGCGGCCAGTACCACGGGCTCTATCGGCAGCTTTACGGCGAAGCCCAAGGCGCGCAAGAGGCTGCGCGGGGGTTTGTGCACGCGCAGTTGGCGCATGTGCGGGACGCAACCGGCGAACTGCCCGAGATCCCCGAGCAACTGCCGGCCTGGGTCGAGCAGCGTTGCGCCGAGGTGGCCCAGGCCTATGCCGATTACCTTGAGCAGCGCCAGCAAGGGCGGCCACGCCGCTATTTTCAGAACAAGGCCCATGCGCTGTATTTTCTGCAGCGCGTGGCGCCGACCAAACAGGTCGATGGCGCCTGGCTCAATGGCCTGCTGCGCCATTGGCACGACCCGCGTTTCGACGGCCTGCTCACCACTTACCTTGAAGAGCTGGGCGACGGTGAAGCCGCGCAGAACCATGTGGTGATCTACCGCAAATTACTCAATGAACACGATGCCGACAGCGATGCCGGCCTTGAAGACGCGCACTACCTGCAAGGCGCCCTGCAACTGGCGCTGGGGCTGTGCGCCGAGGATTTCCTGCCGGAGATTATCGGCTACAACCTCGGCTACGAACAGTTGCCCCTGCACCTGCTGATCACCGCCTACGAGTTGAGTGAGCTGGGTATCGATCCGTATTACTTCACGCTGCACGTGACCATCGACAACGCCAGCAGCGGCCACGCGTGCAAGGCGGCGCAGTCGGTGCTGAGCCTGTTGCCACTGGGTGAGGGCAGGGCGGACTTCTATCGCCGGGTGGCCGAGGGGTATCGCCTCAACGACCTGGGGCCGGGCACCACCGCCGTCATCAATGGCTTCAAGCTGCAGGACGAAGTGGTTGCCATGCTCGAGCGCAAGCGCACCTTCGGCCAGCACATGCATTCGGACTACTGCCGCTTCGAAGGCAAGACCGTCAACCAATGGCTGGGGCAGCCGGGGCAGATCGGCGAGTTTCTCCAGGCCCTGGAAGACAAGGGCTGGATCAAACGCAACCAGGACCCGGCCGAGAGCCGCTTCTGGCAGCTGATCGACGGGGCTGGGGCGGCGATGTTCGGTGTGTTCAGCGGCTATGAAAAACAGGTGCTGCACGACTGGATCGCCGGTGACTGGATCAGCGGCCAGCGCGTACCGCCAGTGCGGCCCGGGCGTGGCAGCCGGTTTGCGCGCGAGCAGCATCGCCCGGCGGACCCGGACACTCAGGCACTGGTCGATTCGCTGTGGAACCTGGCCGATGCGCAGCAGCTTGATGCGCTGATCCCGTGGCTGTCGGCGCGACGCCATTGCACACCTGCCGGGTTGTACGCGACCCGCCGCTTTATCCAACTGCGCGCGCGTTTGCGCTAAGGAATTCCCCATGTCTGCACAACAACTCGCCGACCGCGCCCTGCTGAACCTGGGCCGGGGGTTGAAGGAGAGCGGCTACCGTTTCATCACGCCCACGCCCCTGACCCATGAACGCGTGTATCAACGCCGGGCAACGCCGCTGGCGGCGGACCTGCGCGATGTGTTCGGCTGGTCGATGCCGTTTGATAACGACCTGTTGCCCCACGCCTTGCGTGAGGAATTGCAGCAAGCCGATGTCGTCGAAAAGCACGCTGCACTGTGGCGCAGCGCGGTGCGTTGGTCGAGCCTGGACGACCTGCTGTTCGCGCATTCCGCGTACCCCACCACTCAATCCGATGCGGTGTTTTTCGGCCCGGACAGCTACCGCTTCGCCCAGGCGATTGAAGCCCATCTGCAACAACGTTTCGAGCCACTGCGACGCGCGGTGGACATTGGCTGCGGCGCAGGTGTCGGCGCGCTGGTGATTGCCCGTGCGCGGCAGGACGCGCAGGTGCTGGCCGTGGACATCAACCCGCGCGCCCTGCGCATGACCGCAGTGAATGCCGAGCTGGCCGGGTTGACGAACGTCAGCGCCTACCACAGTGACGTGCTGGCGAGCGTTGAGGGTGAGTTCGACCTGATCGTCGCCAACCCGCCGTACATGAACGATGACCGCCAGCGCGCCTATCGCCATGGCGGTGGGGCATTGGGCGAGCAATTGTCGGTACGTATCGCCAGCGAATCCCTGGGGCGCCTGGCGCTGGGTGGGAGCCTGGTGCTGTACACCGGCGTGGCGATTGTCGCTGGCGCAGACCCGTTTCTGGCCGCGGTCAAGCCGCTGCTGGGCAGCGATGCGTTTGGCTGGACGTACCGCGAACTGGACCCTGACGTGTTCGGCGAAGAGTTGACCCAGCCCGGTTACGAGCGCGTGGAGCGGATCGCCGTGGTGGCGCTCACCGTCACCCGTTTGCGCTGACGGCCATGCTCACCTTTGGGATCGAAGAAGAGTATTTCATCACCGATCTGCACACCCGGCGCATGGTCAGCCAACCCTCGGCAGCGGTGCTTGCGGCCTGTCGGCAGGCAATCGGCCAAGGCTTCGCCTACGAGATGTTCCAGGGCCAGATCGAGGTGGCATCCCCGGTGTTCACGGCCAGCAGCGAGGCCGCCGATTACCTGGCCACCGTGCGCCACAACCTGAGCCGCTCCCTGGGGGAGTTTGGCCTCGGCGTGGTGTGTGCCGGCAGCCATCCGCTGGCGGCGTGGCGTGAGCAGATGCCCACCGCGCAGGTGCATTTTCAGCAGTTGTTCGACGACATCCAGTACGTGGCGCGCCGCAGCGTGCTCTGCGGGTTGCACGTGCATGTGGCGGTGCCGGCCAGCATCGACCGCATTGCGGTGATGAACCAGGTTTCGCCCTGGCTGCCGTTATTGTTGCTGCTCAGTTGTTCTTCACCGTTCTGGGACGGCTCAGCCACGGGGTTCCAGAGCTACCGCCAGGCCGCGTGTGATGAATGGCCGCGCATGGGCGTGCCCGAACACTTTGCGGATTGGCCCGCGTACGTGCGCTACCTGGCGTTGCTGCAGCGCGTCGGCGCGATCAAGGCCGATGGCAATGGGTGGTGGGGCATTCGCCCGGCAGCGCGTTATCCCACCCTGGAGCTGCGCATGACCGACGCCTGCCCCAGGCTCGCGGATGGCTTGGCCCTCGCCACGTTGTTTCGTGTGATGGTGACCCACGCTTGCGGCCTGGAACATCCCGGTGCCGACTTCAGCGCGGAGGCGCGCTGGTTGCTCAAGGAGAACCGCTGGCAGGCCAAGCGCTACGGCGCGGCGGGTACCTTTGCGCTGGACGACCAAGGGGCGACGGGCACGGCGCAAGAGTGGCTGCAACGGGCGCAAGACACCTTCGCCGCCACGGCCGAGGCCATGGGCGAGCCACAGTTGTTCGGCGCTCTGCGCGGCTTGTTGGCGTCAGGCAACAGCGCGGTCGAGCAACTGCGCTGCCACGCCGCCGCTCAGGCCTCGGGCGCCGATGAGCAGGCGTGCCTGCAGCAGGTCGTCGACCAGCTGCTGGCGCGCAGCCGTGGTGAGCTTTGAGCGGTGGCCGACGTCTGCTTGAGGAATATCCGCTTTAACCCAGAATTGCGCCGCGCCCGCAACAGGTGGCGGCGAGGCGTTGGTGAGCGTCAGGCTATGGCTTGCGGTTGCAGGTGCAGCTCACCCTCTGTTTCCTTGACCAACCCGCTGGCCACGAACAGCGGTGCCAGGCGTTTGTGCAGCTGTGGCTCGACAAATTCCTTCACGGTAGCCAGCCCCAGCACACCGCTCAGTGGCAGTTCAGCTTTGGTGTAGGACAACCACGCCTTCTTCAGGGCCATCAACACGTCGCTGCCCGCCGTGGTGGCGAAGCGGCGTGGGTGGGGTTTGCCGTCGAAGGTGAAGGTGTGCTGGAACTCATAACCGCTTTCGTCACCGCCACTGGCGGTGCAACGGATGCAAGTGCAAGGGCCGTCGCCGAACGCGCTGCGCAGGTAGGCGTTGAAGTCCACCACGGGTTTGAGTGACAGGCGCTTATCCACCTCGAACAGGTCTCCGGTCATTTTATCGTCAGTGTTCAACGTCCATTTCCTCGCAGTGTGTGGCTGTTTTTCAAAGCGCGGCACAATAGCAGCCGCGCGTCCGTTTGGGGGTTATTTGCATAACAATAGATCCCGATATTCTTTTGCTGTCTTAAAAACCGCCGCTACGCTCCAGCACCTTCCCGAAAACGCGGCAGATACCCATGACTTTCAAGCGTTCCTCCCTGACCCTCCTGGCCGCGTCATTGGCCGCCGCGAGCGCTTTGCTCAGCCTCGGTGCTCATGCCGAAGGCAAGATCAGCATCGCCCAGCAGTTCGGCATCGGCTATCTGATCCTCGATGTGGTGCGCGACCAGCATCTGATTGAAAAACACGGCAAGCAACAGGGCCTGGACATCCAGGTGGAATGGAACAGCATTTCCGGCGCCACCGCCATGAACGAATCGTTGTTGGCCGGCGCCCTGGATGTGGTTTCCGCTGGCGTGCCACCGATGCTCACCCTGTGGGACCGCACCAAGGGCAAGCAGAACGTCAAGGCCATCGCCTCCCTCGGCTCGATGCCCAATTACCTGCTGAGCAACAACCCCAAGGTGAAGACCCTCAAGGACTTCACCGAGAAAGACCGTATTGCCGTGCCTGCCGCCGGCGTGGGGTTCCAGTCGCGCACCTTGCAGATCGAAACCGCCAAGCAGTTCGGCGATGCCAACTACAAGAAGTTTGACGATATCTCCATCAGCCTGGCTCACCCCGACGCCACGGCGGCGTTGATTGCGGGTGGTTCGGAGATCAACGCACACTTTTCCAGCCCGCCGTTCCAGTATCAGGAGTTGTTGAACCCGAACGTGCACAAGGTGCTCAGTTCCTACGACATCCTTGGCGGTCAGGCGACGTTCAACGTGCTGTACACCACGCAGAAATTCCACGACGAAAACCCCAAGACCTACAAGGCGTTTTATGACGCGCTGGCCGAAGCCGAGCAGATCATCAAGGCCGACAAGCCGGCAGCAGCCAAGGCGTATATCCGCGTAGAGCAGTCGAAGTTGCCGTTGGACCTGGTGGAAAAAATCGTCCAGGACCCGGAAATCGACTTCACCATCGTGCCGCAACGGACCTATATCTACGCCGAGAAATTGCAGGCGCTGGGCGTGCTGAAAAACAAGGCGGCGAGCTGGAAGGATTACTTCTTCGAAGAGGCCCATGCTGGCAACGGCAGCTAACCTGTAAACCCAATCAAATGTGGGAGGGGGCTTGCTCCCGATGGCAGTGTGTCAGTCAATAGATTTGTATCTGACCCACCGCTATCGGGAGCAAGCCCCCTCCCACATGTGGATCTCCACAATAATTGGGATCAGCTGCGGGCTCAGGTCTCAATCAAGCTGCGCTTGATCCAGTCATACAAGTCATTCCCCTCGCTCGACAATTCGCTGTTGGCCCGCCGGCACAGGTAATACTGGCGGCCATCATTGACCTCCAGATCAAACAATTTCACCAGCTCACCACTGGCCACATGGGGCGCTACCAGCGGCGCGCGCAGCAAGGCGCAACCCAGGCCGGTGAGGGTGGCCGTGAGGGCCAGTTGGCCGTCTTCCAGCAGCAACCCATTGAGTGCCGTGGCGTCGACCTCGGCGGCGTCGAACCATTGGCCCCAGGTGCCGCGTTCTTCGTCGTGCAGCAGCGGCAGTTGGCTGAGGGTTTCAGGGCTGTCGATGGGGCCGTGTTGCGCCAGGAAGGCGCGGCTGCAGTAGGGCGTCACCGCGCCCGAAATCAGCGGCTCGCTGTGATAGCCCGGCCAGTGCCCGGTGCCGAAGCGGATCGACAGGTCGGCCGCGTCACTGGGGTAGCTGCGGTGGTTGGCGTAGGTCACGTTGATGTCCAGCGCCGGGTGGTCCTTGAGGAAATCCGAGAGCCGCGGGATAAACAGGTTGATGCCAAACAGCGGGATCAGGCTGATGGTGACCTGGCGCGTCGCGCTCTTTTCGCGCACGTGTTCGGTGGCGCTGCGCAGCACGGCAAACGCCGAGCGGATCGCGCGGTAATACTCGCGACCTTCATCGGTGAGCACCAGGTTGCGGCCCTGACGCAAGGTCAGCGGTTGTTGCAGAAAATCTTCCAGCAAGTGCAGTTGATGGCTGATGGCAGAGGCGGACACGTCCAGCTCGCGCGCGGCGGCGTTGACCCCACCATGGCGTGCAAAGGCTTCGAAGGTGCGCACCGCGCGCAGAGGAGGGTCATTGGCTAACTGTTCTGATTTATTCATGTATTGAATTAAATACTAAGTTTTACTCTGAAAAAAGAGCCATAAGCGCCGGATTTGCGGCATAAATAGCCGGTTATTGCTTTGATATAACCATATGACTTTCTGATATTTGATAAAAACAGAATAGATGCTTAGTGTGCCGCCCTTGTACGCACTGAGGTTTATGCTCCTGATGGATGGGTTTATCCAACAACTGCTCAACGGCTTGATGACGGGCAGTCTCTACGCGCTGGTGGCCCTGGGTTACACCATGGTCTATGGCATTTTGCGCATCATCAACTTTGCCCACGGCGATGTGTTGATGGTCGGCGCGCTGGTGGGTTTGTCGATGATTCGCCTGTTGCAAGTGACCTGGCCGGCCTTGCCGCCGGTGCTGGTGTTGCTGGCGGCCACGTTGGTGGCCATGGCGTTCTGTGCGGTGCTGGCGGTGGTGATCGAGCGCGTCGCCTATCGCCGCCTGCGTCACGCGCCGCGTCTGGCACCGTTGATCAGCGGGATCGGTGTGTCACTGTTGCTGCAAACCCTCGCCATGCTGGTGTGGACGCGCAACCCGCAAATGTTCCCGCAGTTGCTGCCGCTGGAGCCGATTGAAGTGCTCGCGGGGGCCTCTGCGCATCCGGCGATCACCAACGCCACGGCCTTGAGCACAATCGCCATCGCGCTGTCAGTCATGGTTGCGCTGCTGGTGCTGGTGGAGCGCACGCGCTTGGGCCGGGCCATGCGTGCCGTGGCGGAGAACCCCCAGGTGGCCAGCCTGATGGGCATCAACCCGAATCGCATCATCGTGATCACCTTCGCCATCGGCGGCGCACTGGCCGCGCTGGCCGGGGTGATGATGGCCAGCAACTACGGCAGTGCGCATTTCTACATGGGCTTTCTGCCGGGGATCAAAGCCTTCACCGCAGCGGTGTTGGGCGGCATCGGCAACCTCAAGGGCGCCATGCTTGGCGGCTTGTTGCTGGGGCTCATCGAGGCCCTGGGCACCGGTTACCTGGGCGCGGCCACCCATGGCGTGTTCGGCAGCAATTACCAGGATGTGTTCGCCTTTATCGTGTTGATCGCGGTGCTGGTGTTCCGGCCTTCCGGGCTGCTCGGCGAACGTTTGGCGAGCCGCGCATGATCAGCTCACTCAACCCAAACCAACGCGCGCGCCTGGGCCTGCTGTTGTTCGCCGTGGCCCTGGTGCTGGCGCCGTGGATCGTCGGGCACGCTGGCGGCAACACCTGGGTGCGTACCCTGGATTTTGCCCTGCTGTACATCATGCTCGCCCTCGGCCTGAACATCGTGGTCGGTTACGCCGGGCTGCTGGACATGGGCTTTATCGCGTTCTACGCAGTCGGCGCCTACCTGGCCGCGTTGCTGTCGTCGCCCCATCTGCTGCAGCAGTTTCCCGCCCTGGCGGCGCTGCTGCCGGCGGGTATGCACACGTCGATCTGGTTGATCCTGCCGCTGGGCGCGCTGCTGGCCGCAGGTTTTGGCGTGGTGCTGGGCGCGCCGACCCTGCGCCTGCGCGGCGACTACCTGGCCATCGTCACCCTGGGCTTTGGCGAGATCATTCGCATTCTGCTGCGCAACCTCGACCGCCCGGTGAATATCACCAATGGCCCCAAAGGCATTGCCCAGGTCGATCCGGTGAACCTGCTCGGGGTCAACCTGGGCCGCACCCAGGAGCTGTTCGGCCTGCGCCTGCCGTCGGTGTACCTGTATTACTACCTTTTTGCGGCGCTGGTGGTGGTGATCCTGTTTGCCTGCATCCGTCTGGAGCGCTCGCGTATCGGCCGCGCCTGGGTGGCGATCCGCGAAGACGAAGAGGCCGCCCAGGCCATGGGCGTGAACACCGTGCGCCTCAAGCTGCTGGCCTTCGCCATTGGCGCGGCGTTCGGCGGGGTGAGTGGGGCGCTGTTCGCCTCGTTCCAGGGCTTTGTCTCGCCGGAATCCTTCACCCTCAACGAGTCCATCGCGGTGCTGGCGATGGTGGTGCTCGGCGGCATGGGCCATATCCCCGGGGTGATCCTCGGTTGCGTGCTGCTGGCGGCGTTGCCCGAAGCCTTGCGCGCGAGCATGGGGCCGTTGCAGCAGGCGCTGTTCGGCCAGGTGCTGGTGGACCCGGAAATCATCCGCCAGTTGTTCTACGGCCTGGCGCTGATCCTGGCAATGCTCTATCGCCCGGCCGGGCTGTGGCCCAAAGGAGTGGCACGATGAACGCACCGCTGTTGCAGATTGAGTCGGTCAGCAAGCACTTCGGCGGCGTGGCCGCGCTGACCGATGTGAGCCTGAGTATCCAGCCGGGTGAAATCTACGGACTGATCGGGCCCAACGGCGCCGGCAAGACCACCTTTTTCAACGTGATGACCGGCCTCTATACCCCGGATTCCGGGCGCTTCCAGCTCGATGGTCGGGATTATCAGCCCACCAGCGTGCACCAGGTGGCCCAGGCCGGTATCGCGCGCACGTTCCAGAATATCCGCCTGTTCAATGCCATGAGCGCCCTGGAAAACGTCATGGTCGGGCGCCATGTGCGTACTCGCAATGGCCTCTGGGCCGCCCTGAGCCGGCATCGCAGCGCCCGTGACGAAGAAGCGCAAACCCGCGCCCATGCCCATCGCCTGTTGGCGTATGTGGGCCTGGCCGGGTTTGCCGATTACCGCGCCGACAGCCTGAGCTACGGCCACCAGCGCCGCCTGGAAATCGCCCGCGCGTTGGCCACCGAACCGCGTTTGCTGGCGCTGGATGAGCCGGCGGCGGGCATGAACGCCAGCGAGAAAGTGCAACTGCGCGGCCTGCTGGAAAAGATCCGTGACGACGGCCACACGCTGTTGTTGATCGAGCATGACGTGAAGTTGGTGATGGGCGTGTGCGACCGCATCAGCGTGCTCGATTACGGCCATGTCATTGCCGTAGGGCCGCCTGCCGAGGTGCGCCAGCATCCGGCGGTGATCCAGGCCTACCTGGGAGCCAGTGCCCATGTCTGAAGCACTGTTGAACGTCGCCGGTTTGCAGGTGCGCTACGGCGCCATCGCGGCCGTCAAATGCCTGGACCTGCAGATCAATGAGGGCGAGCGCGTCACGCTGATTGGTGCCAATGGCGCGGGCAAGACCTCCAGCCTCAAGGCCCTGACCGGTTTGTTACCGGCTGCCAAGGGCGAGATCCGCTTTGCCGGGCGCTCGATTCGCGGCCAGGCGCCGGACCAACTGTTGCGTCAGGGCATCGCCATGGTCCCGGAAGGGCGCGGCATTTTTGCGCGCATGAGCGTGCTGGAAAACCTCCAGGCCGGCGCGTTTTTGCGCCGTGACAACGCGCAGGTGCAGCGTGAAATGCGCCAGCTGTTCGAACACTTCCCGCGCCTGGAAGAACGCCTGCAGCAATCCGCTGGCCTGCTTTCGGGCGGCGAGCAGCAGATGCTGGCGCTGGCGCGCGCCTTGTTGTCGCGCCCGCGTTTGCTGATCCTCGATGAGCCGTCCATGGGGCTGGCGCCGATCATGGTGGAGAAGATTTTCCAGGTGATCGACGACGTCTGTCGCCAGGGCATGACCTTGCTGCTGGTGGAGCAGAACGCGCGGTTGGCGCTGCAGGTGACCGATCGCGCCTATGTGATGGACACCGGGCGCATCAGCCTGGCCGGGCCATCCGCAGACTTACTTGAACACCCCGAGGTGCGCAGCGCCTACCTCGGCGAATAACTACCTATGACGCTACCGGACGCCCGGCGTGTTCCGACCCGCCCGCAAAGAAACAGGAACCACTGATGAAGACTTTCAAGAAAACCGCATTGATCGGCCTGGCCCTGAGCAGCCTGGCCAGTGCCGTGGCCCAAGCCGACCAGACCGTGTTGATTGGCCTGGCTGGCCCGCTGACCGGCCCCTCGGCCCGGATCGGCAAAGACCTGGAAAACGGCGCGCAACTGGCCATCGACGAGGCCAACGCCAAGCACCCGAAAATCAACGGAGAAGCCGTGACCTTCAAGCTGGTTTCCGAAGATGACCAGTCCGACCCACGCACCGCCGTCACCGTGGCGCAACGGTTGGTGGATGAAGGGGTGGTTGGCGTCGTCGGCCACTGGAACACCGGCACCAGCATTCCGGCGGCGCGGGTCTACCATGACGCCGGTATTGCCCAAGTGGCCCCGGTGGCCACCGGTCACGCCTACACCCAGCAGGGTTTCGACACCAGTTTTCGCATCATGGGCCATGACGACGATGGTGGTCAGGTGGCCGGCGACTATGCGTTGAACACGTTGAACGCCAAGCGCATCGCGGTGATCGACGACCGCACGGCGTTCGGCCAAGGCCTGGCGGACCAGTTCGTCAAATCCATCGAGACCGGTGGCGCCAAGGTGGTTGCCCGCGAATATGTGGACGACAAGACCATCGATTTCAGCGCCGTGCTGACCAATATCCGCAGCCAGAACCCGGACCTGATCTTCTTTGGCGGCGTTGACGCCCAGGCCGCACCGCTGGCCCGTCGCATCAAGCAGCTGGGCATCAAGGCACCGCTGATGGGCGCCGGCGGGTTTGTCAGCCAGACGTTCCTGCAACTGGCGCAGAACGAAGGCGAGGGCGTGATTGCCCTGGAGCCGGGCCTGGCGATTGCGCAGATGCCCGGTGGCAAGGCGTTCGAGCAGGCCTATAAAGAACGTTACAAGACCAACATCGAACTGCACGCGCCGTTCGCCTATGACGGCGTCGGCGTGCTGGTGGCGGCCATCGAAAAAGCCGACTCGGTGGATCCGCAGAAATACCTGCCGGTATTGCGCGCCATCAGCTACCCGGGTGTGACCGGCACGATTGCTTTTGATGCCGAGGGCAACCTCAAGAAACCGTCATTCACGGTTTACCAGGTCAAGGCTAGCCAATGGCAGCCGGTGAGTGTGGCGGGCGGCAAATAAAGCGGCCTGTGTGGCGAGCGGGCTTGCCCGCGTTGGGGCGCGAAGCGGCCCTAAACCCTGACAGCCGGTTTTGCCTGGATGAATGCGGTGCCTGTATTGGGGC
>NZ_WKCB01000105.1 GCF_021606685.1 Pseudomonas syringae | reverse complement strand
TCGATGGGGTGGGAATGGGCGGTGTCGATGGCCAGGTAGAAGCGTACCCAGGACTCGCCGTTGCGCTTGAAGCGCTTGATATCACGGGCGCTGAGGGAGGCGGTCTTGGCGCCGGTGTCCAGTTTGGCGGCCACTTCCAGGTTGATGCCGGCCAATTGGGCGTATTCATTGAGGCCATACACGGTCTTCTCGGCGGCAAGGCCAAGGCTCGGTATGAACAGTAGGCAAAACAAAAGGGGGAAGGGCTTGAGTCTCATAGATCCTGAGGCGGTGCAGTGCGATGTTCAATTCAAGGCGACTGGCATTGCTGCGCAAACTCCCTCGTGCGCCGTTTCATCCAATGATGTCAGGCAAATGCGGCGGGCATTCTAACATGATGCTTTTCTGACGCCAGCGCTGGCAGGCGGCCATGCCCTGATAGAGTGCAACAGCAGTTATTAGACGATTGTCGACAATGTGGATTTATTCTTTGACTAAGCAGGGCTGATTGGCTAGTTTTTGCGGCATTGCTTTTAAAGGTGTCGACAATATGCTGGATCAACTGGAAACCCCAGTGGTGGCGCAGGACGATTCCCAGACCATGTCCGAGAACGTCTTCCGGCGTATTCAAGCCGCCATCGTCAAAGGCGAGATCGCTCCCGGCAGCAAGATCTCCGAGCCGGAACTGGCGCGCACCTATGGCATCAGCCGCGGCCCGCTGCGCGAGGCGATCCACCGCCTGGAAGGCCAGCGCCTGCTGGTGCGTGTGCCTCACGTGGGCGCACGGGTGGTGTCTTTGAGCCACGCCGAGCTGGTCGAACTCTATGAGATCCGCGAGTCCCTCGAAGGCATGGCCTGCCGCCTGGCCGCCGAGCGCATGACCGACGCTGAGATCGAGGAACTGCGCCAGGTGTTGCACACCCACGAGCGCGATGCAGCGTTCCAGGCGGGCGTGGGCTACTACCAGCAGGAAGGCGACTTCGATTTTCATTACCGGATAATTCAAGGCGCCGGCAATCGCACCCTGACCCAAATGCTCTGCGGCGAGCTGTACCAGTTGGTGCGCATGTACCGCATCCAGTTCTCCGCGACCCCCAATCGTCCACGCCAGGCTTTTGCCGAGCATCACCGCATCCTTGACGCGATTGCCGATCGCGACGGTGAACTGGCCGAATTGTTGATGCGCCGCCATATCGGCGCGTCCAAACGCAACATTGCCCGTCACTTCCCGGACGGCGCTCCCCAATCAAGAGGTGAGTCATGAGTTCCAATAATAAGAGCACACCCGGCCAACGTTTCCGTGACGCCGTCGCCAGCGAACAGCCGTTGCAGGTAGTGGGCGCGATCAACGCCAACCACGCCCTGCTGGCCAAGCGCGCCGGCTTCAAGGCGATTTACCTGTCGGGTGGCGGCGTGGCTGCCGGCTCCCTCGGCGTGCCGGACCTGGGCATCACCGGCCTGGATGACGTGCTCACCGACGTGCGCCGCATCACCGACGTGTGCGACCTGCCGCTGCTGGTGGACGTGGACACTGGTTTCGGCTCCTCGGCATTCAACGTGGCTCGCACCGTCAAGTCGATGATCAAGTTCGGCGCCGCCGCCATCCATATCGAAGACCAGGTTGGCGCCAAGCGCTGCGGTCATCGCCCGAACAAAGAAATCGTCTCCCAGCAGGAAATGGTCGACCGCATCAAGGCCGCCGTGGATGCGCGCACCGATGACAGCTTCGTGATCATGGCGCGCACCGATGCCCTGGCCGTCGAAGGGCTGGAATCTGCGCTTGAACGTGCCGCCGCCTGCATCGAGGCGGGTGCCGACATGGTGTTCCCGGAAGCCATCACTGAACTGGAGATGTACAAACTGTTCGCCGCCCGTGTGAAGGCGCCGATCCTGGCCAACATCACTGAATTCGGCTCGACCCCGCTGTACACCACCGAACAGTTGAAATCTGCCGATGTTTCCCTGGTGCTGTACCCGCTGTCGGCCTTCCGGGCCATGAACAAGGCCGCCGAAAACGTCTATACCGCGATCCGTCGCGACGGCACCCAACAGAACGTGATCGACACCATGCAAACCCGCATGGAGCTTTACGATCGCATCGACTACCACACCTTTGAGCAAAAGCTCGACGCGCTGTTCGCCGCGAAGAAGTAATGAACACGGCTCCCTGAATAACTACAAAATTGGAGAACGAACATGGCTGAAGCAAAAGTATTGAGTGGCGCCGGCCTGCGTGGCCAGGTGGCCGGGCAGACTGCACTGTCCACCGTCGGCCAGGCCGGTGCCGGCTTGACCTACCGCGGCTACGACGTGCGCGAACTGGCCGCCGACGCGCAGTTTGAAGAAGTTGCCTACCTGTTGTTGTACGGCGAACTGCCAAGCAAAACCGAATTGGCTGACTACAGCGCCAAGCTGAGCAAGCTGCGCGATCTGCCGCAAGCCTTGAAAGAAGTGCTGGAACGCATCCCCGCCGACGCCCACCCGATGGACGTGATGCGCACCGGTTGTTCGTTCCTGGGCAATATCGAGCCCGAGAAAGACTTCAGCGTGCAACGCGATGTTACCGACCGCCTGCTCGCGGCCTTCCCGGCGATCATGTGCTACTGGTACCGCTTCAGCCACGACGGCAAACGCATCGACTGCGTGACCGACGAGCCGAGCATCGGCGGCCACTTCTTGCACCTGCTGCATGGCAAGAAGCCCAGCGAGTTGCACGAGAAGGTCATGAACGTCTCGCTGATCCTCTACGCGGAACACGAATTCAACGCCTCGACCTTCACCGCCCGTGTCTGCGCGTCGACCTTGTCCGACCTGTATTCCTGCGTCACCGCCGCCATCGGCTCTTTGCGCGGCCCACTGCACGGCGGTGCCAACGAAGCGGCAATGGAAATGATCGAGCGCTTCTCGTCCGCTGAAGAAGCGGTGCAAGGCACCCTCGGCATGCTGGCGCGCAAGGACAAGATCATGGGCTTCGGCCATGCGATCTACAAAGACAGCGACCCGCGCAATGAAGTGATCAAGGGCTGGTCGAAAAAACTCGCCGACGAAGTGGGCGACAAGGTGCTGTTCCCGGTCTCGGAAGCCATCGACAAGACCATGTGGGAACAGAAGAAATTGTTCCCCAACGCCGACTTCTACCATGCCTCGGCGTATCACTTCATGGGTATCCCGACCAAGCTGTTCACGCCGATTTTCGTCTGTTCGCGCCTGACTGGCTGGGCCGCGCACGTGTTCGAACAGCGCGCCAACAACCGCATCATCCGTCCGAGCGCCGAGTACACCGGCGTTGAGCAGCGCAAGTTCGTGCCAATCGAACGTCGCTGAATGAGAAGACCGACGATCCGGGTTTGGTAATCGAATCAAATGTGGGAGCGGGCTTGCTCGCGAAAGCGGTGTATCAGTAGCAGATGTGTTGATTGACACACCGCATTCGCGAGCAAGCCCGCTCCCACACTGGCCCGTCGCAGTCTTCTCCTTTTGTAACTACCGTGACCGAGTCCTGACGATGAACACTGAATTTCGCAAACCGCTCCCCGGCAGCCGCCTGGATTACTTCGACGCCCGTGCGGCCGTCGAAGCCATCACCCCCGGCGCCTACGCCACCTTGCCTTACACCTCCCGCGTGCTCGCCGAAAACCTGGTGCGCCGTTGCGACCCGGCCACCCTCAACGCCTCCCTGAGCCAGTTGATCGAACGCAAACGCGACCTCGACTTTCCCTGGTTCCCGGCGCGCGTGGTGTGCCACGACATCCTCGGCCAGACCGCCCTGGTCGACCTCGCCGGCCTGCGCGACGCTATCGCCCTGCAAGGCGGCGACCCGGCGCAGGTCAACCCGGTGGTGCCGACCCAATTGATCGTCGACCATTCCCTGGCCGTCGAAGCCGGTGGTTTCGACCCGCAGGCATTCGAGAAAAACCGCGCCATCGAAGACCGTCGCAACGAAGACCGTTTCCACTTTATCGAGTGGACCAAAAAGGCCTTCAAGAACGTCGACGTGATTCCGCCGGGCAACGGCATCATGCACCAGATCAACCTGGAGAAAATGTCCCCGGTAATCCAGGTGCGCGACGGCGTAGCCTTCCCTGACACCTGCGTCGGCACCGACAGCCATACGCCGCACGTGGATGCACTGGGCGTGATCGCCATCGGCGTCGGCGGCCTCGAAGCCGAGAGCGTCATGCTCGGTCGCGCCTCGTGGATGCGTCTGCCGGAAAGCGTCGGCGTGGAGCTGACGGGTAAATTGCTGCCGGGCATCACCGCCACCGACATGGTGCTGGCGCTGACCGAGTTCCTGCGCAAACAGAAAGTGGTTGGCGCGTGGTTGGAGTTCTTCGGTGAGGGTGCTTCGGCGTTGACTCTCGGCGACCGCGCGACCATCTCCAACATGGCCCCGGAATACGGCGCCACGGCGGCGATGTTCTACATCGACCAACAGACCATCGCCTACCTGAAACTCACTGGCCGCGAAGACGAGCAAGTCGCCCTGGTGGAGCAATACGCCCGCCATACCGGCCTGTGGGCCGATGACCTGAAGGGCGCGCAATATGAGCGCGGCCTCACGTTCGACCTGTCCAGCGTTGTGCGCAACATGGCCGGCCCGAGCAACCCGCATGCCCGCGTGGCGACCAGCGATCTGGCCTCCAAAGGCATCAGCGGCCAGTGGGACGACGTGCCGGGGCAAATGCCCGACGGCGCGGTGATCATCGCCGCCATCACCAGTTGCACCAATACCAGCAACCCGCGCAACGTGATCGCCGCCGGCCTGCTGGCGCGTAACGCCAACAAGCTCGGGTTGACGCGTAAGCCGTGGGTCAAGTCGTCCTTGGCACCGGGTTCGAAAACCGTGGCCATGTATCTCGAAGAAGCGGGCCTGGGCCATGAGCTGGAAAAACTCGGCTTCGGCGTGGTGGCATTTGCCTGCACCACCTGCAACGGCATGTCCGGCGCGCTCGACCCGGTGATCCAGCAAGAGATCATCGACCGCGACCTGTACGCCACCGCCGTGCTCTCGGGCAACCGCAACTTCGATGGGCGTATTCACCCGTACGCCAAGCAAGCGTTCCTGGCGTCGCCGCCGTTGGTGGTGGCCTACGCGATTGCCGGCACCATCCGTTTCGACATCGAAAAGGACGTGCTGGGCCTCGACGCCAACGGCAAGGAAATCCGCCTGCAAGACATCTGGCCGAGCGACGAAGAGATCGACGCAGTGGTCAAGGCCTCGGTCAAGCCGGAGCAGTTCCGTGCGGTGTATATCCCGATGTTCGCGATTCATGAAGACACCGGTCCCAAGGTTACGCCGCTGTACGACTGGCGCCCGCAAAGCACCTACATCCGCCGCCCGCCGTACTGGGAAGGCGCGCTGGCCGGTGCCCGGCCGCTCAAGGGCATGCGCCCACTGGCGGTGCTGCCGGACAACATCACCACTGACCACCTGTCGCCGTCCAACGCGATCATGCTCGACAGCGCCGCCGGCGAATACCTGGCGAAAATGGGCCTGCCGGAAGTCGACTTCAACTCCTATGCGACGCACAGGGGTGACCACTTGACCGCGCAACGCGCGACCTTCGCCAACCCTAAGCTGTTCAACGAAATGGTGGTCGAGAACGGCAAGGTCAAGCAGGGCTCCCTGGCGCGGATCGAGCCGGAAGGCCAGGTCACGCGGATGTGGGAAGCCATCGAAACCTACATGGAGCGCAAGCAGCCGTTGATCATCATCGCCGGCGCCGACTACGGCCAGGGTTCGTCCCGCGACTGGGCGGCCAAGGGCGTGCGCCTGGCCGGTGTGGAAGCGATTGCCGCCGAAGGTTTCGAGCGCATCCACCGCACCAACCTGGTGGGCATGGGCGTGTTGCCGCTGGAGTTTTTGCCGGGCACCGACCGCCACACCTTGCAGATCGACGGCAGCGAAACCTATGACGTGGTCGGCGAACGCACCCCGCGTGCGCAGCTGACCCTGGTGATCAACCGCAAGAACGGCGAACGTGTAGACGTGCCGGTGACCTGCCGTCTGGACACCGCCGAAGAAGTGTCGATCTACGAGGCGGGCGGCGTGTTGCAACGTTTTGCCCAGGACTTCCTGGAATCGGCGGCCACCGCCTGAAGAGGACTACCATGGCACACGCAGCGCAAATCAAGATCCCCGCCACCTACATGCGTGGCGGCACCAGCAAGGGCGTCTTTTTCAGCCTCCAGGACCTGCCCGCTGCGGCGCAGGTCCCGGGCGCCGCACGCGATGCCCTGCTGTTGCGAGTGATCGGCAGCCCCGACCCCTATGACAAACAGATCGACGGCATGGGCGGCGCCACGTCGAGCACCAGCAAAAGCGTGATCCTGGCCAAAAGCACCCGCGCCGATCACGACGTGGACTATCTGTTTGGCCAAGTGTCCATCGACAAGCCCTTCGTGGACTGGAGTGGTAACTGCGGCAACCTCTCGGCGGCAGTGGGTTCGTTCGCCATCAGCGCAGGCCTGGTCGACCCGGCCCGCGTGCCGCACAACGGCGTTGCCGTGGTGCGGGTGTGGCAGGCCAATATCGGCAAGACCATCATCGCCCACGTGCCGATCACCGACGGCGCCGTTCAGGAAACCGGTGACTTCGAACTCGACGGCGTGACCTTCCCGGCCGCCGAAGTGCAGTTGGAATTCATGGACCCGGCAGCGGAAGAAGAGGGCGGCGGCGGCTCGATGTTTCCCACTGGCAACCTGATTGACGACCTGGAAGTGCCCGGCGTCGGCACCTTCAAGGCCACGCTGATCAACGCGGGCATCCCGACGATTTTTATCAACGCCGAAGACCTCGGCTACACCGGCACCGAGCTGCAAGGCGCGATCAACAGCGACCCGAAAGCCCTGGCGATGTTCGAAACCGTGCGGGCGTATGGCGCGTTGCGCATGGGTCTGATCAAGCACCTGGACGAAGCCGCCCAGCGCCAGCACACACCCAAGGTCGCGTTCGTGGCCAAACCTGCGGATTACGTGGCGTCCAGCGCCAAAGCGATCAAGGCCGGTGACGTGGACCTACTGGTACGCGCACTGTCCATGGGCAAGTTGCACCACGCGATGATGGGCACGGCGGCGGTAGCGATTGGCACGGCGGCGGCGATTTCCGGCACTTTGGTCAACCTCGCAGCCGGTGGCGTGGAACGCAATGCGGTGCGCTTCGGGCACCCGTCCGGCACCTTGCGCGTCGGCGCCGAAGCGACTCAGGTAAACGGTGAATGGGTGGTGAAAAAAGCCATCATGAGCCGCAGCGCGCGTGTATTGATGGAAGGCTTCGTGCGCGTCCCCGGCGACGCTTTCTAAGGTCCAGCGCCGCAACAATGTGGGAGCGGGCTTGCTCGCGAAGGCGGTGGGTCAGTGACATTTCAGTACCTGATACACCGCCTTCGCGAGCAAGCCCGCTCCCACAGGTGATCTTTATTCCAAGGCAGACACTCAAGATCTGCTTTCCAACAACCGTAAGCCCGAGGACTAACCCCAAACCCTTTTGGAGAACTGCCATGAGCGCCAACGTCGACCAGAACAACCGCCCCGGCTACGACCAGGTTTTGCAGGACATCGCCGACTACGTCCTCAACTACCGCATCGAGTCCGAGGTCGCGCTGGACACCGCGCGCAACTGCCTGATGGATACGTTGGGCTGTGGCTTGCTGGCCCTGCGTTTTCCCGAGTGCACCAAGCACCTGGGGCCGCTGGTGGAGGGCACGGTGGTGCCGTTTGGCGCGCGCGTGCCGGGCACCTCATTTCGCCTGGACCCGGTCAAGGCCGCCTGGGACATCGGCTGTATCGTGCGCTGGCTCGACTACAACGATACCTGGCTCGCCGCTGAATGGGGCCACCCCTCGGATAACCTCGGCGGCATCCTGGCCGTGGCCGACCACCTCTCGCAAAAACGCGTGGCCAACGGCGACGCACCGCTGACCGTGCGCGCGGTGCTGGAAGCGATGATCATGGCCCATGAAATCCAGGGAGTGATTGCCCTGGAAAATTCCTTTAACCGTGTAGGCCTTGACCATGTGCTGCTGGTGAAAGTCGCCTCCACCGCCGTCACCGCCAAGCTGATGGGCGCCAACCGCGAACAGCTGCTGTCGGCGCTGTCTCACGCCTTTGTCGATGGCCAGGCCCTGCGCACCTACCGGCATGCGCCCAACGCGGGCTCGCGTAAATCCTGGGCGGCGGGGGATGCGTCGAGCCGAGGCGTACGCCTGGCGGATATTGCGCTACGTGGCGAGATGGGCATCCCGGGTGTGCTGAGTGCGCCGCAGTGGGGGTTCTACGACGTCCTGTTCAGCCATACCAACGCGGACCTTGCCCTCAAGCCCGAGGACAAACGTGGGTTCAGCCTGTCCCAGCCTTACGGCACCTATGTGATGGAAAACGTGCTGTTCAAGATCAGCTTCCCTGCCGAGTTCCATGCACAAACCGCTTGCGAGGCGGCAGTGACCTTGCACCCGTTGGTGAAAAATCGCCTGCATGAAATCGAGCGCATCGTGATCACCACCCATGAGTCGGCGATTCGTATCATTTCCAAGGTTGGCCCACTGGCCAACGCCGCCGACCGCGACCACTGCCTGCAATACATGACCGCCGTGCCGCTGGCATTCGGCACTCTGGTAGCGGAGCAGTACGAAGATGAATTCCACGCCGCGCACCCCATCATCGATCAGTTGCGCGACAAAATGGTTATCGTCGAAGACCCACGCTACAGCCGCGAATACCTGGAGGCCGACAAACGCTCCATTGCCAACGCGGTGCAGGTGTTTTTCAACGACGGATCCAGCACCGAGCTGGTGGCGGTGGAGTACCCGATTGGTCATCGTCGGCGCCGGGTGGAGGGTATCCCGTTGCTGGAAGACAAGTTCAAGGCCAACCTGGCCACGCGCTTTACCGCCCAGCGTAGCGCCGAGATTTTTGCGTTGTGCAAGGATCAGTCGCGGCTTGAGGCAACGCCGGTCAATCGCTTTGTCGACCTGTTGGTGATCTGACGCGCGCTCCACTGACTGGAAACAGTCTGCTACGCACGCTCTCAAGACCCAGCGGAACTCCTTTCGGATAGCTGCCAATCAGGTAGTCATAGGACGTGCTGTTGCAAGTCCTATGGCAATCGGCAACTGCGAATTCACTACCTGAATCTGAGAAGGTACCGTATGACTAGCGTTAATACTCGGCAACAAACGCCCCACACAGTCGGCTATGAAATGTCACCCAAGCCAACTCCCATCCGTTATGAAGACAGCGCTGAGGCCAATGCACAACCTGCTCCCCAGCCTGATTCGGCAGCGCCGCGTAGCCCAATGAGCACAGAGCAGCGCGGTCCTTTTTCGACGCACGCTGAACTCGTGAACCCCAAGCCGTCGCAGGGTACCGAACCAGGTCTGCTGGCCGAACTGACGCAAAAAAACCAGGTGCTGCGTGGCAAGCTAGAGGCATTGGTCGCCACGCTCATGCCGATGATCGAGCGACTCCAGACGCAAATAGCGGAACTGACTCAGCAACTTGATGATTCAGAGAATGCCCCTAAAGAAACGCCGGTTATGGCGCACGGCCAGCCAAAAAATCTGCTTGTCGATGAGCAGAATGTTTCGACGCCACAAATCGCCACGCCTGAGCAGGTCCCCCCTGCGCCTGAGACGCAGCAGTCGCAAGGCCTCAACGCGCTGATCCGTGAAAATACGGAGTTTCGCGAGATGGTCAGCGAGCAGCTCAAGAAGCTCACGACGTTGATCGAAGGCCTGCAGCAGCAAATCGAAGTGTTGACTCAGCGCATCAACGCTATGGGGCTTCCGCACAGCCATACGCCTGTAGATCAGGCGGATACCAGCTTCAAAACCGAGGCAGACACCGTGCAGCAAGAAACGCTTGATGCCAAGCCAGAAGCACCTGAAACCAAGCAAGGCGCGGAGCTGGTCCCGACCACCGAGACGGCAGCACCTGACAGCAGCACCGTTGAAGCGCTCAGGCGCGAGAACGAACAGCTTGAAGCGGGGCTTGATCGCCTGTCCGCGAGCTATCAGCAGACCATTTCGCAGCTTGAGCAACAGGTCAAAAGCTTGACCGAGAAAGTCAACGCGCAGAAAAAATAGGGCCTCACAGCCCTTTGCGCGTGTGGGTGCGAGCCCGCATGTTTGAACGCATCGCAATCGTGCCCTTACTCAAACCGCAGGATCACCCTGCGGTTGTGTTTGCTCTTCTTCTCGATTTTCTCGCAGAACACCCGGCCGATTTCCTCGGTGTTGATCACATGGGTGCCGCCGCACGGCTGGATATCGATCCCGCCGATTTCGATCACGCGTACCGCCCCCTGGATCACCGGCGGCGCGACTGCCTGGGTGCGGGTGATCTGCAGCAGCGTGGCGTATTCCGAGGCGGGCATCGACAGGGTGTTCACCTCGTGGGCCTGCGCGATCAGCGCGTTGAGGTCGCGGGTGATGGTGTCCTTGTCGAGGGTCATTTCCGGCAGGTCGAAGTCCAGCCGGCCCTTGTCAGTGCCTATGCTGCAACCGGTCACCGGTGCGTCGATGATCGAGCACAGCAGGTGCAGGCAGGTGTGCATCTTCATGTGCTGGTAGCGCCGCTCCCAGTCAATCCCTGCGTCAACTTGAACCCCGGCGATCAACTGCGCAGGGCAGTGTTCAACCTGGTGCCAGATGATTGCGCGCAGTACCGGGTCGCGTACCGTGCCCGTCACTTCGATTCGTGTACCGTCAGCCAGGGTGAAGTGGCCCGTGTCGCCCGGCTGTCCGCCGCCAGTGGGGTAGAACAGCGTGTGCTCCAGGGCGATACCCTGTTCGCTGACGGCAATCACCCGGGCGCTGAACGCGTTCTGGTAGGGCGCGCTGTCGAACAGCGCCAGGGTTTCCATGGTATGCACCGACATGTTCAACCTCCGATGTTCATTGGGCTGGCCTGCAAAAGAGAGCGCACCATCGCACTCAGGCCAGGGGGGGAGAGCAGGGTGATTTCAAATTCCGGGCCGCATACCTTGAGGTTCAGCGGCAGGCGCGGCAGAGGGTTGCCCTGCTCAAGGCGGTGCAGGCGAAATTGCAGGTGATGGCGCTCCTTCACCGTCGGCTCCAGCATCAGCCCGGCCAAGGGATGGAAGTCGGCGTCCAGCACGGTGACCTTGTGGTTCACGCTGACCTCGCCAACCACGTGCAAACGTTCATCCAGGGCGAAGGCGCCGAGGTAGTTGCTGTGGTCTGACTCATGGTTTTTTTGCAGCTGGATCTGGTTCACCACCTTCACCTTGGTGCCGGCGGGTACGTCTTGGGTGATCACGCAGGACGGGCTGATAAACACGTTGTCGCCAATCAGCACATAACCCAGCACGCGGGCGCCGGAGCCCACTTCGACATTGTTGCCCAGGCGCGGGTGGCGCTTGCCATCGGGGTTGTTGGCGATACCGCGGGCACCCAGGGTCACGCCGCAGAGAATGTAGCAGTCGTTGCCGATTTCGCAGGTTTCGCCGATCACCGTGCCGTAGCCATGGTCCAGCACAAAGCGCCGACCAATGCGCGCCGCCGGGTGGATCTCGGCGCCGGACAGCACCTTGCCCTGATTGCTCAGTTTGAGGGCAATGCGTGAAAACACACCATTGGTGCGATCGGGGTAATTCCACACCAGGTGCGCCAGGCGGTAGAACAGCACAGCCTTGAACGAGGCGTAGGACTCCAGGATCAACTCGCCACGCCCGCGTGATGCCGGGTCGCGGTAGGCATAGGCGATCAAATCTTCGGCCACCGCCTGGGCGGCGTTCTGGATCAACGGCGCCAAGTGGGGTTCGAGCTGCTTCATCTGCGCGGGCGTGAGGGTTTTGATGAGGTGAGTGAGCAGCTCATCGTGCAGCTGTTGCATGTCGATAAAGCCCCCCATGGAGGCACCCCCGCATTCTGGATGGTTGGAAAAGCGCCTATTCGAAACTGGGCAGGTAGCTGTCGGCATTGTCGTAAACCATGGTCAATACCACCGTTTCGGGCGGTAGTTCGGGGGCGAGCTTGGCGATGGCCACCATGTTGGCGGCGGAAGACAGGCCCAGGCTGATGGCGTCGGTGCGCATGATGCGTTTCATCATGTCGATGCATTCCTGGCGCGACACCTTGAGCATGCCGTCGATCACGTCCAGGTTGAGAATGCTCGGGATCAGGCCAATCGACAGGCCCTGGATATGGTGTGGCGCGTGCTGGTTTTTCAGCAGGTCGCACTCCTCCGGCTCCACGCCCATCACGCGGATGGCCGGCCAGGTGGCCTTGAGCGTTTCGCCGATGCCGGTGATATGGCCGCCGGTGCCGATACCGCTGACAAAGTAGTCCACGCGGCGATCAGCAAAGGCGCGGAGGATTTCCCGCGCAGTGGTGTCACGATGGGTTTGCGGGTTGGCGCCGTTGCGTTGCTGGTTGAGCATCACGAAGCTGGGGTTTTCCAGCTGCAGTTCCATGCACTTTTCGCCGTGGGAATTGTTGCCCAGGCGGCTGTCCGACAGCACCACCTTGGCGCCGTACAAACGCAGCAATTTCTGTTTTTCGGGGCTGTAGTTATCGGGTATCACCAGCACCACTTTGTAGCCCAGCACGTTACCGGCCATCACCAGGCCGATACCGGTATTGCCACCGCTGGGCTCGATGATGGTTTGCCCGGAATCACGCATCAGCACGCCCCGGCGCTCGGCGTCGAGGATCATGCCCAGGGCGATGCGCGCCTTGTGGCTGCCGCCAGGGTTGAGGGATTCGAGCTTGGCGTAGACCTCGATCCCGAGGTCTTCGGAAAACTGCGCCATGCGCACGATCGGCGTGTGGCCGATGGCGTCGAGGATAGAGTTATGCAACATCAGGTATGAGCCCATGGCCGGTGGTCAGTACAAAGGCATGTCGGGTTCGACGTCGCGAACCCAGTGTTTCATGCCGCCTTGCAGGACTTTGGTGTTGGCGAAACCAGCCGCCAGCAGGGTGCTGGCCGCTTGTTCGGCGCGGGTGCCGGCGTAACAGATCAGGTAATGGGTGTTGTCGCGACTCAGGCTGTCGAGGTGCCCATCCAGTTCTGCCAGGGGGATATGCACCACGCCGGGCAATTTGCACACCTCCAGTTCACTTGCATCGCGCACGTCCAGCAGCACGTCGACGCTGCGCGGGTGTTCGAGCAATTGCTTGAGCACACGAGGTTTGATGTAGCGCTCTTGCGCCAGCGAGGGCCGGCTGGGCAAGGCATCCGTGCAGGCTGAAGGGGCGAGGGGCTCGTGTTGTCGCATAGCGGAGCAGCAGGGGCAATCGGCGCGGCGCTTGAAGCGGATCTCGCTGAATTTCATCGCCAGCGCATCGAAGCGCATCAGGCGTCCGGACAGCGGTTCGCCGATGCCGATCAGCAGCTTGATCGCCTCGGTGGCCTGGATCATGCCCACCACTCCCGGCAGCACGCCGATCACGCCTCCGGCGCTGCAATTGGGCGCCAGCTCCGCCGGCGGTGCGGTGGGGAACAGGCAGCGGTAGCACGGCCCGCCTTTATAGTTGAGGACGCTGATCTGCCCGTCGAAGCGGTAGATAGCACCGTACACCAAGGGTTTGCCGAGCTGCACGCAGGCATCGTTGACCAGGTAGCGGGTGTCGAAATTGTCGGTGCCGTCGATCACCAGGTCGTAGGCGCCCACCAATTCCAGAGCGTTATCGGCGTTGAGCGCGGTGTTGTGGGCGTTGATCTGGATATGGCGGTTGAGGTCCTGCAGGCGTTGCTTGGCGGAGTCGACCTTGGGCATGCCCAGGGTGCTGTTGCCATGCACGATCTGGCGCTGCAGGTTGCTGCTCTCGACCACATCGAAATCCACCAGGCCCAAGGTGCCGATGCCGGCGGCGGCCAGGTAGAGGCTGATGGGCGAGCCCAGGCCGCCGGTGCCGATGATCAGCACCTTGGCTTTCTTGAGGTTCAGCTGGCCTTCGCGACCCACGCCGGGCAGGGTGATATGGCGCACGTAGCGCTGCACTTCTTCATTGCTCAGCGCGTCGATATCCATGCCGCCAGAGGTGGCCAGCAGCACCTCGATCCGGGCTTTTTCAGGCAGTGGCTCGTCGGCGTCGATCACCGCTTCCTCGGCCGTATACAGGAAGTGTTCCTTGAGCTGGTTGTTCTTTTCGTGAAACAGATGCGGGCGCAGCTGCGGGTGGCTGCTGCAGAGGTTTTCAATGACTTCGCGCAATGTCGATCCGGTGCCCTCGAGGGTCGATTCCGGCAGCTTGGCCACGCGAACCAGAATGTCGGGGAAAGAGACAGCGTTCATGGACAACTCCGTGTGCAGGTCGTTGAAGGGTTGAAGGGCGAAATGCTTGCCATCCCAGGCAAACAGCTTGGAACTCAGGGCCTGGCCCTGGCGTACGTCGACCACCAGGTAGCTGACGGGGTAAATCGGCTCGCCCATGAACAGCGCCTTGTCCTGGTCTTCGTCGCTGAAGTACGCGCCGACATCCGGGTGGGAGTGGTAGATCACCACCACTGGGTTGTAGCTGCGAAACGCCTTGTTCAGCAGCAGAGTGTCGGCCACCGAGAACGTGTAGCCGTTGGCGGCGCTGCGCGGGTACATCTCGGGGTTCTTGAGGTGCAGTTCATTCTGGATATTGCTGCCCAGGTACACGCTGCCGTCGGCGAAGACGAATCCACAGCATTCCTCGGGGTAGCTGCGGCTGGCGTGGGCGTAGATCTGTTCAAGGGCGGTGGGGCGGAGGACGTCCATGTAACTCTCGCGTGGGTGAGTGATCAATTTTTCTTGGCCAGTAGTTTTTCGATGGGCAACTTGGTGATCGCAAAACCGGCCAGCAGGATGGCCGAATACAGCACCAGGTCGCGGGAAATCGCCACGCCCTCGTACCAGGCACCGATGATCACCGCGAACACCGGGAAAATGATGAATACGAACGACAGGATGATCGGGCTCAAGCGCTTGAGCAGCATGAAATACACGATGAAGCCACCCACCGAGGCCACCAGGCCCAGGTAGAACAGGGCACTCCAGGAGCGCAGGGTGATGGCTTCGAATGTCGGTGTTTCAAACCACAGGCCCGCCACGAACAGCATCAACCCGGCAATGCCGATGGGCAGGGTGTTGTAGGTGATCACGCTGATGGCGCTGCCTTTCTGCTTGGTAATCACGTAGCACAAGGCATGCATGATCGCGGCGCTCAGAATCGCCAGCACCCCCAGGAACTCGGCGTGGTCCAGGTGCAGGCCCTGGCTGCGGATGATCATGTAGAGGCTGCCGAAGCCGATACCGATGCCGACCACCTGGGAAAAGTAGATGCGCTCGCGCAGGAACAGCGCGGAGAAGATCAGGATAAATACCGGCATGCAGCTGAACAGCAAGGCGGTGAGGCCGGAGGACACATGCATCTCACCGTAGTTGAGCAGGTAATAGGGAACGCTGAAGTAGGACAGGGTCACGAACACGAAGAACCAGCGGCTTTCGCGCGGAAACAGAATCGGCTCGCGGCGCACCCTGGCGAAACACAGGAACAGCGGGAAGGCGATCAAGAAGCGCAGGCCGGCGGACGTCAGGGGCGGCACGCTCTCCACGGCGATTTTGATCCCCAGCCAGGTCGTGCCCCAACTCAGGCACACGATAAGAAACATCACGCTGGTGATCAGCCCGGCCAACCATTGTTTTCGGCTGTTTGATTTGGCGGTGTTTTCGAGAACGGCGGACATTGGCATCGTTTATTGCTTCCCTGGGCCGGAATTGAACTCTATATTGAGCTTGTAATGAGTTGTAAAATTCGGCGATTGAACCCGTAAAAGCACACTATTAGGGCGAAAGATGGCTGTCAAAACAAATATTGACATGGTGTCAATTATGCGTGAGGGGTTATCCAACGGGCAGGGCGTGAAGTACAAGCGCCTGTCTGATGTCATGGAGCGGGGTATCCTCGAAGGCCTGATTGAACCCGGACGAAAACTGCCGCCCCATCGGGTGCTTTCCGACAATCTTGGGGTGACCATCGGCACCATCAGCCGAGCCTACGGCGAGCTGGAACGCCTGGGGTTGGTGGTGGCCCGAGTCGGTGACGGCACCTTCGTGCGCAAGCGTGGGATGGAGCGCCAGCGCGATGAAGGCTTTCGCAACTTCAGCGAGGAGCCGCGCCAGTACTTCGACATGAGCCGCAACATGCATATCCCTGGGCAGGAGACGGCGTTTCTGGCCCAGAGCTTCCAAACCCTGTCGACCAACGCCAAGTTTCTCCAGGACATCAGCGCCTACACCCCGGATGCTGGCCTGCCGCGTTACCGTGATGCGGGCGCGCAGTGGCTGGTGCAGCGCGATTTTCATCCGATCCCCGAGCAGGTCATCTGCGTCAATGGCGGCCAGCATGGCTTGCTGTGTTCAATGATGGCGTTGCTGCGAGCCGGCGATACGGTGGTTACCGAACAACTGACGTACCCCGGGCTGATCACCGCCGCGCGCATGCTCGGTGTGCGCTTGATCGGCCTGGAAATGGACGAGGAAGGCGTACTGCCGAGTGCGCTGGACGAGGTTTGTCGCACTCACCGGGTTTCTGCGCTGTATTGCACGCCGACCATTCAGAACCCGACCACCGCCGTGTTATCGGTGGCGCGTCGCGAAGCCCTGGTGAAGGTGTGCCGGGAACATAATCTGCTGATTCTTGAGGATGAAGCCCACGGCGTGCTGGTCGAGGACCGGCCGCCGCCCCTCAGCCACTTCGCCCCTGAGCGTACGATTTTGATCAGCAGCCTGAGCAAGGCGGTGTCTGCCGGCCTGCGTGTGGGCTATGTGCATGCGCCGCCGGCGCTGGTCAGCCGCATTTCGGCGGCGTTGCGCTCGACCTGTTGGATGGCCACGCCGGTGACCCTTGAACTGGCCACCCAGTGGATCGAAAACGGCACGGCGGAATACCTGTTGCGCCAGCAGATCAATGAGATCAGCCGGCGCAAGGCGTTGGTGCAGGACCTGTTGGCCGGCCTGCAATACCGCACGCACCTGAACAGCCCGCACTTTTGGATCGAGGTGCCGGAGCCGTGGCGCGCGTCGGAAATCGAGGCCGAACTCAAGCAGAACAATTACCTGATCGCCACCGCCGAGGCGTTTGCCGTGGGGCAGACAGCGGTGCCGCAGTTTATTCGCGCGAGCATCTGCAATACGTCGGGGGATGATCAGTTGTTGCGGGCGGGGTTTGATGCGCTGGCGACAGCGTTGGGGCAGGGTGGGGGGCGGTTTCACCTGTAAACGTCGAGATTTCAGGTGATGAGGCCGTTGTGGTGAGCGGGCTTTGTGTGGCGAGCGGGCTGTTGTGGCGAGCGGGCTTGCCCGCGTTGGGCTGCGCAGCAGCCCCAAAATCC
>NZ_WKCB01000104.1 GCF_021606685.1 Pseudomonas syringae | reverse complement strand
CCCGATAGCTGAGTGTCAGTCACTGCATCTGGTGACTGACACTCAGCTATCGGGAGCAAGCCCCCTCCCACATTGGTTTTGTGTTGCCTGTTACTGACGCTGCAGCAACCCCGGCAACTGCGCCAGCAGCTTCTGGTTGTTCAGCGGCGCACGGATGAACCCACGCTGCGTGCCGTCCGGGCCGATCAGCGCGAGGTTGCCGCTGTGGTCCACGGTGTAGTTGGGCTTGCTGGTATCGGCCGGAATGAACGGAATGCTCACCGCATTCGACACCTTCTGCACATCGTCCACCGTCGCACCGGTCAGCCCCTGAAATTGCGGGTCGAAGTAGCCCAGATACTGCTTGAGCTGGGTGGGCGTGTCGCGGTGAGGGTCGACGCTGACCAGGATCACCTGCAACTTATCCACCGCCTCCTTGGGCAGCTCGCTCTTGATCTGGCGCAGCTGGGCGAGAGTGGTCGGGCAGATGTCCGGGCAAAAGGTGTAGCCGAAAAACAGCAGGCTCCACTTGCCTTTCAACTCATTGACGAGCACGGGCTGGCCGTCCTGGTTGGTCATACTGACCGGCGGCAACTGACGGCTTTGCGGCAGCAGGATGATGCCCGCGTCGATCAAGGCGGTAGGGTCGCCCTGACCTTTGCCCGAGAGCACTTTGTTGACAGTCAGGCCCATGATCAACGCGACGATGGCCACCAGGATAAAGACGGTTTTTTGAGTTCGGGTCATAGGTTCAACAGTAAGTAGTGGTCTACGAGCAGGGCGATAAACAGCAGCAGCAAGTACCAGATAGAGTACTTGAAGGTGTTGATCGCCGCGTGCGGCTTGCTGCCACGGTACAGCACCCAGGCCCATTGCAGAAAGCGCCCACCCAATACCAGCGCACAGGCCAGGTACAGCAAGCCGCTCATATGGATGACGTACGGCATCAGGCTCACGGCCAGCAGGGCAAAGGTGTAGAGCAGGATATGCACCTTGGTGTAGTGCTCGCCATGGGTGACCGGCAGCATGGGGATATCGGCCTTGGCATATTCCTCTTTGCGGTGGATGGCCAGCGCCCAGAAGTGCGGCGGCGTCCACGCGAAGATGATCAGTACCAGCAGCAAGGGCTCGGCGCTGACATGACCGGTGACGGCGACCCAACCCAACAGCGGCGGCGCCGCACCGGCGAGCCCGCCAATAACGATATTCTGCGGCGTCGCGCGCTTTAGAAAGCCGGTGTAGATCACCGCGTAGCCGAGCAGCGAGGCCAGGGTCAGCCACGCCGCCAGGGGGTTGGTGAAGGCCAGCAGCAGGGCCAGGCCCGCAATGGCCAGCAACAATGCAAACGCCAGCGCCGCCATCGGCGATACGCGCCCTTGCGCCAGGGGCCGCTTGTGGGTGCGCGCCATCAGCGCGTCAATCCGCCGGTCTACCACATGGTTCACGACCGCAGCGCCGCCTGCGCACAGGGCAATGCCCAGGTTGCCAAACACCAGCACCGGCCACGGCACCCCGGCGCGGGTCGCCAGGAACATCCCCACCAACGAGGTGATGAGCATCAGTACCACCACTTTCGGCTTGGTCAGCTCCAAATAGTCACGCCAGATCGCCTGGCTGTGACGCGCGCCGATCAAGGTCGCCATGGCATCTCTCCTTTAAGGGTGATGAGGCCCGATACGTGTTTGCGCGGGATGAAGCGCCAGCCGAACGGCAACTGGTTGCGCACCCGAAGCAGGCTGGTGCGCGCGTGGTAATTGACCAACACCAAGCTCAGCAACAAGGCTGCGCCGCCAGCGTTATGCCCGACCGCCACGGGCAGCGGCAACCCGAACGCCACGTTACTCACCCCCAGGCCGATTTGCGCCGCCAGGGCGATTAACAGTAAACCCGCCAGGCGCGTCATACCCACCACGCGCAACTGCCAGGCCAACCCCAGCAGCACCAGGGTAACCAGCACCGCGCCGATGCGGTGAGTCAGGTGGATGGCCGTGCGCGCCTCGCTGTCGAGCTGGCCACCCAGGTAGTTGGGCCCAATGTGCTGGGTCAGGTGAAAGCCATTGGCGAAATCCGCGGCCGGCCACCATTCGCCATGGCAGGTCGGCAAGTCCACACAAGCCACGGCGGCGTAGTTGGAACTGACCCAGCCGCCCAACGCGATTTGGCCGATCACCAGCACCAACCCGGCCGTCGCCCAATATTGCAGGCGCCTAGGCACAATCAACGCGGGCAACACGCCAGACAAACGCAGGGTCAGCAGAAACAGCAGGCTCAAGGTTGCAAAGCCGCCCAGCAGGTGCCCGGTGACCACCTGTGGCCACAGCTTCAACGTCACCGTCCACATGCCGAACGCCGCCTGGGCGAAGACCACGGCCAATATGAACAGTGGCAATTTCACCGGCTGGCCCGGATCACGCCGATGGCGCCACGACCGCGCGGCCAACAGCACGATCAGCACGCCGAGGGTGCCGGCAAAGTAGCGATGGGTCATCTCGGCCCAGCCCTTGTCCGCTTCCACCGGCGTGTCGGGAAAATGCAGCTCGGCATGGGCCAGCTGGGCTTCGCTTTGCGGCACGCTGATAAAGCCATAGCAGCCCGGCCAATCCGGGCAGCCCAGACCGGCGTGGGTCAGGCGGGTATAGGCGCCCAGCAGCACAACGATCAGTGCCAGCAAGGTGGCAAACAACGCGAGGCGAAATCCAGGTTTGGCCATGACGATGCCCTTATCCGATGTTCGAGAGTTTCAGCAGGTGACGCAGGTCGTTGAGCAGGTCCTTGCCCTTGGCCTTGGCGTCGTAGCGCAGCACCAGGTTGCCGTGCGGGTCGACGATCCACAGTTGCGCCTCGCCAGGGACGGCAGCGTTCTTGCTGAAGGTCGACAGGTCCAGCGCGTAGCGTTGCAGTTGCGGGTATTCAGCCTTGAGCTTGGCGTCGTAGTCGGCGCCCACTGGCTGCGCACTGGCCAGGGCATGGCTGGCGCGCGAGGCGTCGCGGCCGAGGCCGATCTGCAATTGGCGCGCGAGGTACACCAATTGCTGGCAATCGGCAGTGCAGGCGGCGGGCGCGGTGACCAGCAGTTGCCAACGCTGCTCATCGGCCTGCACGCCGATGTCGGCGCGGGTCTGGCCGTTGCCGATCATCTCGCCGTGGTAGCTGCGGCTCTCCGGAACCCAGAACTGCAACTTGTACATAAAGGTGGCCAGCACCATCGGGCCGACCACCATCAGCAGGATCAGGACTAATTGCCAGCGGCCTTTGCGTCGGTCAGGCGCCTCAGACATGTTGGGTGGATTCATGGCCGCTCCCATGGTGGTTCTCCTTTGCGTTGTGCCATCCGAGGTAGAGGTAAAGGGCAAGCAGGGCCAGCGCCATGGCGAACCATTGCACCGCATAGGCGAGGTGTTTTTCCGGGCCCATGGCAACCACCGGCCAGTTGGTTTCGTAGGAAGCCGGGCCCGCCTGGGCGCGCAGTTCGTAGGCAAAACCGCTGCGGCCCAACTCGGCCCACAACGCGGCGGGATGCAGCGCGGTCAAAAGGCGCGGCCACTGCGTGCTGGCCGGGTCGGCGTGCAACTGGAAGGTTTCGCCAGGGGCGACGTACACCCAGGCCTCGAGACTTAAAGGCTGTTGCGGGGTGGTGAAGGCCGGCGGCGTGCGCCGGTCCGGCCAGGGCAACCAGCCGCGATTGAGCCACAGCCACAGGCCGCTTGCCTGGTCGTGAAACGGTTGCAGCAGCTCGACACCGGCCTTGCCGTCGCGCATGCGGTTGTCGAGCAACACGCTGTGCTCGGCGTCGAATTGCCCGCGCAGGTGCACGCGGCGCAAGGCCGGGTCAGCCATGTCATCAAGCTGCAGACTGCTGATCGGGTCGGCTACGCGTCGCTCGGCATAGCGCTCCAGCAGTAGCTGTTTTTCATGGCCGCGAGCCAATTGCCAGAAGCCCAGGCCCACCATCAACGGCAGCAGCACCAGCACCACCAACGTGGGTGCGAGCCCTGGGCGAAAGTCTTTTATGGCGCTGGCTATACTTGTTTTCATTGCCCGCCCATCCGAGTGGAACCTGACCATGCTCAAAGCAGCTATTGCCCTGATGCTGATCGCGACTGTCTTGAGCCTGTTCAGCGGCTTGTTCTTTCTGGTCAAGGACGAGGGCAACTCCAACCGCCTCGTTACCGCCTTGACCGTGCGTGTGGTGCTGGCCGTGATCACCGTAGGCTTGATCGCCTGGGGCTTTTTCAGCGGCCAGCTCGTATCCCACGCGCCTTGGTAAAACGCCTCACAGCACGTAGACGAAGAAAAACAGCCCGATCCACACCACATCCACAAAATGCCAGTACCAACTGGCCGCCTCGAACCCGAACTGGTGCTCGGCAGTGAAATGCCCGCGCAGGATACGCATCAGCATGACAAACAGAATGATGGTGCCGATCGTCACGTGGGCGCCGTGAAAGCCGGTGAGCATGAAGAACGTCGCGCCATACACACCCGAACCCAGCGTGAGCCCCAACTCTTTATACGCGTGGATATATTCCTCGGCCTGGAACCCCAGGAACGCCAGTCCCAGCAACACCGTGATCGCCAACCAGATTTTCAGCGCGCCGCGATGGCCTTTGCGCAGGGCATGGTGGGCAATGGTGATGGTCACGCTCGAGCTGACCAGCAGAATGGTGTTCACCAGCGGCAAGCCCCACGGGCTGATGGTGCCTTGCGGCGCGGGGTACAGTTTCGGGTCAGGGTTATTGAGCAGCGGCCAGGCGAACTCGAAGTTCGGCCACAGCATATGCGCCACGCCCTTATGCCCTTCGCCGCCAAGCCAGGGGCCGGAAAGATGCCGCACATAAAACAGTGCGCCGAAGAACGCGATAAAGAACATCACTTCGGAAAAGATGAACCAGCTCATGCCCCAGCGAAACGAGCGGTCCATCTGCGCGCTGTACAAGCCGGCACGGCTTTCCTTGATCACCGCACCGAACCAGCCGAACAGCATGTAGGCCAGTAGCAGGCCACCGACGAAAAAGATCCACGGGCCGTGGGATTCCGGGCGCGCCGCCTTGAGATCGTTGAACCACACGGCCAGGCCATACACGGTGACCAGCAGGCCAATCGTGGCAATTATCGGCCATTTGCTTTGCGCTGGTACGTAGTACGTATCATGAGTCGACATGTATTCGCTCTCCTGATTGAGGGGGCAAACAGTAGCTAGCCGCCGGTATGGGCAGCCACCGGCGGTTGCCGCGCAGTGATATCGAACAGCGTGTACGCCAGGGTCAAATGCTTCACATCCTTGGGCATGTCGCGATCGACGATAAAGCGCACCGGCATTTCGATGCGCTGGCCTGGCTGCAGCACCTGCTGGGTAAAGCAAAAGCACTCGGTCTTGTGGAAGTACATCGCCGCTTCAGCCGGGGAAATGCTCGGCACCGCCTGGGCGGTCATCGGTTTGTCCGTGGGGTTGTAGGCCACGAAGAGCATCTCGGTGACCGCGCCGGGATTGACCACCACCTCGTCGGCTTTGGCGTAGAAATCCCAGACCATGTCGATGGCATTGGTGGACAAAAACTGCACGCGCACCTGGCGCGTCGGGTCCACAACCTGCGCGCCCTCGTACTGGCCGGCGGTCTTGCCGTTGATGCCGAACGCCTTGCACATCACGTCGTAAATCGGCACCAGCGCGAAGCCAAAGGCGAACATCGCCACCACTAAAATCAGTAGGCGGGTGACCAGGCGTTTGATCGGGATGGACTCAGCCATGACGCTCACCTGAGCCGAACTCGATCAATCTGGGAGGGGGCTTGCTCGCGATAACGATGTCGACTGGCACACCGCCATCGGGAGCAAGCCCCCTCCCACCTCGACGGTGTTCGCAGCGCATAGGCGCGTTCATTTCACCTCCGGCGGCGTCGTAAACGTGTGATACGGCGCAGGCGAGGGCACGCTCCACTCCAATCCTTCAGCCCCGTCCCACGGCTTGGCGGGCGCAGGCGGGCCGCCACGGATGCACTTGATCACGATGAACAGGAAGAAGATCTGCGTGGCGCCAAACATGAACGCGCCAATCGAGGAAACCATATTGAAGTCGGCGAACTGCAGGTTGTAATCCGGCACCCGGCGCGGCATGCCGGCCAGCCCCACGAAGTGCATGGGGAAGAACGCCATGTTCATGCCCACGAAAGACAGCCAGAAATGCAGCTTGCCCAGGGTTTCGTCGTACATGTGGCCGGTCCATTTCGGCAGCCAGTAGTAGGCCGAGGCGAAGATGCCAAAGATTGCCCCGGGCACCAGTACGTAATGGAAGTGCGCCACCACGAAGTAGGTGTCGTGGTACTGGAAGTCCGCCGGTGCGATGGCCAGCATCAGCCCGGAAAAACCGCCGATGGTGAACAGGATCACAAACGCCACGGCAAACAGCATCGGCGTCTCGAAGGTCAGCGAGCCCTGCCACATGGTGCTGACCCAGTTGAACACCTTCACCCCCGTCGGCACCGCGATCAGCAGCGTGGCGTACATGAAGAACAACTCGCCCACCAAGGGAATGCCCACCACAAACATGTGGTGCGCCCACACGATGAACGACAGGAACGCGATGCTCGCCGTGGCGTAGACCATCGAGGTGTAGCCAAACAGCGGCTTGCGCGAAAAAGTCGGGATGATCGAGCTGACGGCGCCAAAGGCCGGCAGGATCATGATGTACACCTCGGGATGGCCGAAAAACCAGAACACATGCTGGAACAACACCGGGTCACCACCGCCGGCCGCGCTGAAGAAGCTGGTGCCGAAGTGAATGTCCATCAGCATCATGGTCACGCAACCGGCAAGCACCGGCATCACCGCAATCAGCAGGAACGCGGTGATCAGCCAGGTCCACACAAACAGCGGCATCTTCATCAGGGTCATGCCGGGTGCGCGCAGGTTGAGGATGGTGGCGACCACATTGATCGCGCCCATGATCGAACTGATGCCCATCAGGTGGATGGCAAAGATGAAAAACGTCACGCTTTCCGGCGCGTAGGTGGTGGAGAGCGGGGCGTAGAAGGTCCAGCCGAAATTCGGCCCACCGCCGGGGCTGAACAGGGTCGAGACCAGCAGCAGGAACGCCGCCGGCAGCAGCCAGAAACTGAAATTGTTCATGCGCGGCAGGGCCATGTCCGGCGCGCCGATCATCAGCGGGATCATCCAGTTGGCCAGACCAACGAACGCCGGCATCACCGCGCCGAACACCATGATCAGGCCGTGCATGGTGGTCATCTGGTTGAAGAACGCCGGCTCGACGATCTGCAAGCCGGGCTGGAACAGCTCGGCGCGGATCACCATGGCGAAAGAGCCGCCCAGCAAGAACATGGTGAAGGCGAACCACAGGTACATGGTGCCGATGTCTTTGTGGTTGGTGGTCAGCACCCAGCGCATCAAACCCTTGGCGGGGCCGTGGGCATGGTCAGCGTGACCATGGTCATCGATCACAGCGCTCATGGCCGTTCTCCTGCAAGCGAGTGGGCGGGGCAGTTCGAGACATACGCAGTGAGAGGAGTCATTTGCTTTCCGCCTGCTTGATGGCCAGCACATCTTTAGGGGTGACCATGTCGCCTTTGTTGTTGCCCCACGCGTTGCGCTCGTAGGTCACCACGGCGGCGATATCGACTTCCGACAGCTGCTTGCCGAAGGCCGCCATCGCGGTGCCGGGCTTGCCGTGGTAAACCAGGTTCAAGTGATCGGCCGCCGGCCCGGTGGCAATCTTCGAGCCCTTGAGCGCCGGGAACATCGGCGGCAAGCCCTGGCCTTCGGCCTGGTGACAGGCCACGCAGGTGGTGTGGTAGACCTTGTCGCCGCGCGCAACCAGCTCTTCCAGCGTCCACTCCTTGGAGGTCAGCTCCTTGAGCTTGGCCGCCTCTTCCTTGCGCTCGCCAAGCCACGTGTCGTAGTCGGCTTTGGACTTGACCTCAACCACAATCGGCATGAAACCGTGGTCCTTGCCGCACAGCTCGGCGCACTGGCCACGGTAGATGCCGGGCTTCTCGACACGCGTCCAGGCCTCGTTGACGAAACCGGGGATGGCGTCGCGCTTGACCGCAAACGCCGGCACCCACCACGAGTGGATCACGTCGGCAGCGGTCACCAAAAAGCGCACCTTGGCGCCCACCGGCAACACCAGCGGCTGGTCGACTTCCAGCAGGTAATGTTCGCCCTTGGTGGCCTGGTTATGGATCTGCTCGGCAGGGGTGGCCAGGTTGCTGAAGAACTCCACATCCTGGCCCAGGTATTTGTAATGCCACTTCCACTGGTAGCCGGTGACCTGGATATCGATATCCGATTCACTGCTGTCGTAGATATTGATCAGGGTCTTTGTCGCCGGGATGGCCATCGCCACCAGGATCAGCAAGGGCACCACGGTCCAGAGGATTTCCACGGTGGTGCTCTCGTGGAATTTGGCCGCGACCTGGCCCGTGGAACGGCGGTGAAGGATCATCGACCAGAACATCGCGCCAAACACCACAATGCCGATCACCACACAGATCCAGAAAATGGTCATGTGCAGGTCGAACACAGCGTGACTGACTTCTGTCGCCCCTGGCGCCATATTCGTTGTCCAGGCGGCGTGCGCCTGGCCGAATACCGACCACAACAGGAGGCCCATCCAAACGTGTGGATGTCGCATCATTGCGGGTTCCCCTTATCGTTCTTGTTATCCCGCCGGTTTGCACCTGCGTCGAAGGGAGCGGCTTCCAGATTGCTTACAACCGCTTAGCCTTGCCTGCTTATGCAGTCTGGCGTCATCAGCTAATCGCGTACAAATCCGAGTATAGACAGGCTCTGCAACCCCGCAATGTGTAGGGGCAAATGAGCAAAAATGAGCGGCGCGGGCCAATAAATACGCGTGCGGAATCGTTTATCCGACGAACGATGGCGATTCGATATAACGCACACGCATAACCATGAAATAATTATGACAAATGCATCTGAGGCCCTCGTATAAACGAGCTACCTTAGGTTCTCCCTATTCCTACACCTGCATCACTGGAGCCTTCATGAACACCGCCGCATTGCGCGAGCAGATTTCCCGTGCCCATCAACACGAATCCAGCACTGGCCAGCTTGCCCTGCAGCTGGAACAACAATTGCCGCACCTGCATTCGGCCATCTCCCTGGCTGACGGTGATCGCAACATTGTCATGACCCGTTTTGTAACTGCCTACATCGACCTCGTACCTGACTTGCTGGACGCCGCCAATGACGTGGCCCGTGAAGCCGGGATCGAAAGCCAGATCAAGCCAGTGCTCAAGATTGCCGAGCATTTCTTCTTGCAGCCGCCTGCAATCCTGGCCGGTCATGAAGGGCTCGACGGCTTGCTGGACGAGGCTTACCTGGCCCATCGCCTGGTGGAAGAAGTAAACGATCTGTATATCAAGCATTTCGGTCAGCCGCTGATTCCGGCGGATACCACCGTGGCCAACCTGATCGCCCATCAACTGATCGGCGAAGCGTTCGCCAACCAGCTCGATGAAGCCGTGCACCTGGCGGTGGATGAAATGCTAAACGAAGACAGCTTTGCGCTGGAGTCGGTCGAAGCCTACCGCGAGCAGCTCAAGAGCCCGCACACAGAGGCCGCGTGGAAGCGCTGGCCGTGCCTGTCACGGCAATTGGGGGTTGAGTTGGCGTTGGATCAGCCGGCTTAAATCCCAAGTTAGACGCAGTACAAATGTGGGAGGGGGCTTGCCCCCGATAGCGGGGTGTCAGTCAAACTGTTGTTAACTGACCCACCGCAATCGGGGGCAAGCCCCCTCCCACATTTTTCATCCGGTTTCGTCAGCCAGTGGCTGGCGCTGAACCAATCCCTACCGTCGTCCGTACCCGGCCTTCCAACCGGCGCTTCAACCCGCGCGCTTCGATCACCAGCGTCGAGCCCTTGGCGGCATTCGCGCGGCCCCATTCCTCCAGCAACTCCAGGCAGGAATGGTCGATATAACTCAAGTTGCTGAGCGGTACATGCAAGGTGGTCCCCGCCGGCACCGTCGACAGCACCTGGGTCAGCGCCGGCACTTTCAGAAAGGTCGCCGCGCCGGTCAAGCGCAACTCCATCTCGCCGTTCTGAGGCAAATCGATCAGGCTGACCTTGAGTCGCGATGCCTTGAGCGCCAGCTTCACCAGCGTCAGACCGAAGCCCACCAGCACACCGGTAAGCAGGTCGGTGAAGATAATCGCCAGCGCCGTCGCCGCATACGTGAACATCGGCATCCGCCCGTAGCGCCCCAGCCCTCGGAACGCCTTGATGTCCACCAGCTTGATGCCGGTGTAAACCAGCACGCCTGCCAGGCTCGCCACTGGGATGCTTTGCAGCACACTCGACAGCAACAGCACAAAACCCAGCAGCCACACACCATGGAACATCGCCGACAAACGCGTGGTGGCACCGGCCTGCACATTGGCCGAGCTGCGCACGATCACGCCGGTCATCGGCAGCGCGCCGACCAGGCCACAGAGCATGTTGCCCACACCTTGGGCGGACAATTCCTTGTCAAAATCCGAACGTTGCCCGCTGTGCATGCGGTCCACCGCTGCAGCAGAGAGCAGCGTCTCGGCACTGGCGATGAACGCCACGGCGAAGGCGGCGATCAGCAGTTGGGGGTCGGCCAGGTTCAGCAAGTCGCTGGGGCGCAGCCAATCGATAGCGTCGGCCAGGTTATCCGGGACTTCCACGCGCTTGACCTGCAACGCCAGCACCAGGCTGGTTACCGTTGCCAGCCCTACACCCAGCAAAGCGCCCGGTACGAAGCGCAGGGCTTGCGGGCGCAATTTATCCCACAGGTACATCACCAACATCGTCGAAAGCCCGAGCAAGCCAGCCTGCCAACCCAGGCCGCCACCCAGGGTAGGGATCGCCTCAGCCAACGCCGCCGGAAAACCCGCCAGGTTATCCAACCCCGAGGGCTTGGGTGTACCGTCGAGCATCACATGGACCTGCGACAGCACAATCAACACGCCGATACCCGCCAGCATGCCGTACACCACCGCCGGGGCCGTCACGCGGAACCAGCACCCCAGGCGCAGACGCCCGGCCACCAGTTGCAGGAAACCCGCCAGCAGCAAAATCGGCCCGAGCATCAGCATGCCATGCTGGCGCACCAGCTCGAACACCAACACCGCCAGGCCCGCCGCCGGGCCACTGACTTGCAGGGGCGAACCCGCCAGCCAACCGACAACCAGGCCACCGATGATCCCGGTGATCAGGCCCTTGGCCGGCGGCATGCCGGACGCAATCGCGATGCCCATGCACAAGGGCAGGGCAACCAGAAACACAACCACGGAGGCCAGCAGCTCCCGTGGCAATACAGCTTTCAATTGAGCAGCACGCATGATGACTCTCCCGAGGCATTCGCCGGGCGCGGCAAAGCCTGGCTGCATCCATGGCAGCCACCGCTTTACCCGGCAGGGAAGTGTTTTAGAAGCGCGCTTTAGGCGTCGCGGAAGGAATCGGCCCGTCGCCACCCAACGGTCGGAATGTCGACTGATCCGCGTCGTAGGCCCGGATTTCACTGGTCTCGATATTGTAAATCCAGCCATGGATAAACAATTGACCGTTAGCCATGCGCGAGGCCACCGATGGGTGGGTGCGCAAATGCTGCAACTGGGCGATGACGTTTTCTTCGGTCAGCACCTTCATGCTCTCGCCTTCATTGGCGCAGTCGCAGTTGTCCTCAACCATGGACTTGGCGACTTCGGCGTGGCGCAGCCAGGCCCGGACCGTCGGCATTTTCTCAAGGCTGGAGGGGTTGAGTACCGCGCGCATCGCGCCGCAGTCGGAGTGCCCGCACACGATAATGTGCTGCACGCCCAAGGCGAGCACCGCGTACTCGATGGCCGTGGACACGCCGCCGTTCATCTGGCCGTAGGGCGGTACGACGTTGCCGACGTTACGCGTCACGAACAGGTCGCCAGGGGAGCTTTGGGTAATCAGCTCAGGCACGATGCGCGAGTCGGCGCATGTAATGAACATCGCCCGAGGGCTCTGGGCCGTGGCGAGCTTCTTGAAGAGTTCTTCCTGCTGGGGGAAGACGTCGTGATGGAAATGCAAAAAGCCGTCAACGATATGCTGCAGCGCTGCATCGGCGGACTCCGCCACTTGAGGGGCTGAAGCCGACGCAGCCAACGGCTGTTTATCCTTGTCACTCATGATTCATCCTCTTGATTAATGCAGGGGGAGTTTTCAGGCAAGTTCGACGCCTGGCCAGTGGAAAAGTTGTAAAGGCCAAACACCGGGCTGTGGACTCATTAGTCATTCGTTGAACAAGGTAACCACCGAAACTTAACTCAAACTGAATGAACCGCTCTAGGACGCGGGTTTCAGTGATGTCAAAACGCGACCACTCCTGAGGGGAGGCGCGCTCATCTTCATCAGTCTACAACAATGCCATCTGCCTGCCCGGTGGGCAGAACGCCGTGCAATCCAGATTGAAGCCCTCACGGCGGTTGAGCCCCAGGCGCTTGATCGCCTTGCTGAAGCGCTGCGCCAGCAAATCGGCAAACGGCCCCTCACCGCGCATGCGCACGCCGAAACGGCTGTCATACACCTCGCCGCCGCGTACCTGGCGCACCAGGCTCATCACGTGGGCCGCGCGCTGCGGGTAATGCGCCGCCAGCCACTCCTCAAACAGCGGTGCCACTTCCAGCGGCAGGCGCAACATCATGTACGCCGCGCTTTGCGCACCGGCGGCGTGGGCTTCGGTCAGCAGGCTTTCCAGCTCGCTGTCATTGATCATTGGAATCATCGGCGAGCACAACACCCCCACCGGGATCCCCGCGTCGCGCATCACTCGAATCGCCCGCAACCGCGCCTTGGGCGCCGCCGCACGCGGCTCCAGGATGCGCTTGAGCTCGTCGTCCAGGCTCGTGAGGCTGATCATCACCGCCACCAGACGTTGCCTGGCCAGCTCGGTGAGCAGGTCGAGATCGCGCAGGATCAGCGAACCCTTGGTGATGATGGTCACCGGGTGCCGGTACCGCAGCAGCACTTCAAGGGTTTGCCGGGTGACCCTGTATTCGCGTTCGATCGGCTGGTACGGGTCAGTGTTGGAGCCCAGGTTGATCGGCGCGCACACGTAACCCGGCTTCGACAGCTGTTGTTCCAGCACGTCGGCGGCGTTGGTCTTGGCGATCAGTCTGGTTTCGAAATCCAGCCCCGGTGACATGTCCCAATAGGCATGGCTGGGCCGCGCATAGCAGTAGATGCAGACATGCTATGTTATAGGTTCCATTACCTATGACTGCTCAAAAAATGACCAAGAAATGTTATTCCTACGTTAGATTCTCATCTAAACGTCAGGAGGATGGCAGCACCAGAACACGCCAGAATGAGCTTATAGACGCTTTCGTGTCCACGCATGGCTTGGAAGTAGATAGACATCTTGAAGACGCAGGAACGTCTGCATACCACGGTAAAAACGCCAGTGCTGAGGGTGTGCTTGGTCAGTTTCTTCAAGAAGTCAGAAAAGGTGAAATTGAGCGAGGTTCATACCTGCTCATTGAAAACTTCGACCGTCTGTCAAGAGACAAGATGGTTCGTAGTAACAAGATTTTTACAGACCTTTTATTTTCAGGTATCAAGATCGTCATCCTTGATAAAAATAAGGTTTATGACGCAGACAACCTTGATGTGGGCGATTGGATTAATGCACAGATAGAGTTTGCACGAGCTAACGCCGAGAGCAAGCGGAAAAGCGATTTTTCAAGCAAAGCTTGGAAATATAATCGTGAAAAAATGCGTGATGGTGAAATCGTCACAAAAAAAGTTCCAACGTGGTTAAGAGTTGAAAATAACACCTTCGTAATTGATGAGGAAAAAGTAGAGAGAATTAGAACTCTCTTCAAACTTTCTTTGTCGAAAGGCCTACAGGAAGCAACCAAAGAATACAATCAACTATTCATTGATAAAATTGCAATTCATCAAGCTCAATACCTATTAAGCAATAGAAAGCTTATCGGGGAGCATAGCCCACAAAAAATCCATTATGACGAAAATGGAAAGCTTATAAGAAAAGATGAAGGGGAACCAATCCCGAATTATTACCCACCTGTCATAGATGAAGAGCTTTTCTTAAAAGCTCAGTCAGTTATCAAATCAAGAAAGCCTTTTGCCGGCAGATACTCAAATCAACGATATAACGTATTTCGTGACCTTATCTATTGCAAGTGGTGTGGTGGAACCATTAGATATATGAATAAAGGAGAAAGGGATTATTTCATATGCACAAACTCCATGACTGGCAAATGTGACTTGAACAGTCATTTTGGTCAGCTATCCATTCGGGGAAAAAAACTATTCAACATGTTTTTTCGCTTCACCGATGGAATAAATATCGGCACGTTATTGGAAGAAAACTCAAACGCTGATGAAGTCAAAAACTCAATCATGAAACTAGAGAACAGCAGAAACAAAATCAACATTAGGCTTCATGACTTCAAATCTAAAATCAAAGCAATGATTATGGATGGCGACGCCATTCCAGAAACCTACAATGAAATTATCATTGAACTTGAAAATTCCACCGTCAGCATTGATGCAGAAATCGAAGACAAGAAAAAAGAGCTTGAACAAATTCTTTCTTCCTTCAAATCATTCTATGACTTGAAAGACATTGATATTGAAAAAATAATCTATGACAAAACAGAGGAAGCAGTAGCGAAAAGAGTTTCCTACAACAATGAATTGAAGAATATTATAAAACATATCCGAATTGACTTTTTAGAAACTGTAATGGAAGTAGAGTTCACTAACAAAATCGTGAGGTTTATTGATGGCAATGGTAGCGTTCTTGAATATGAAAAAGACTTTGTCCCTGATGAAGACTATACAACTATCTATAATTATGACAAGGACTATATCAATCCAGACATTTAGATTTTCATCAGCGTGATTTTAAGACTTCCTTTGAGGTGTCTTTTTTCTTCCTATCCATAATCCTATACAGCCTCCTATACAACTACTTGCAAATATTATTCCTATACACCCTTGAAAACTTTTAAACTTAAGTTAGCATAATAATATGAAGCCAAGTAAAAGAAGGCGAGCAATGGGAATGTATAGGAAAAAACTTCGTTTTTATCCTATCGTTCAAAAGTCTTCGACATTTTTCACTTACTTCCCTACTCGATTTTCTACACTTCGTTTGAAAATAAAAACCAGAATCGAGGAAATGCAATATTGAAATATTGCAGAAAAAAATAAAACTTAAACACGAGGATAACTATGACTAAAGAATCAACAAGGAAAGGTGAACAATTCAACATTAGAATTTCAGCGGTAGCAAAAGAACAGATTGCAGCTAATGCAAAACTTTTAGGCATCAGCCAAGCGAGATACATAGAGCAACTCTCATTAAATGGATGCAACGTAATTGAGATAAGAAATGATAGCTTCGTTGAGTGCGTAAAGAAAGCGGAGGCTCACCTAAACCAGATGGGTAACAACTTAAACCAGATGGCCAGAGCTATCAACTTAGGAAAAATTGATTTAGTCGAAAAAAATATTGGACTGATTAACAATGCTAAAAAATCCTTTGACCATCTTTACTTAAAACTTGCTGAACATGAAGAAAAAATAACTTTAAACAAACAACCGTAAGGATTATATGATAAGAAAGAAACTCAGCACACAGAAAAGCAAAGGAGAGACACAGAACACGCTAGCTTATAGTTTAAAAAAATCAATCCTCATAGACAGCAACAGAAGTCAAACAGGCACAACACAGGAGTTCATTGAGTTTCTAGCAAAGAAGATTGACAAGTTTTGTAAAGGAAAGCAGAAGAATACCAGTTTTCACGAAATGGTATCGTTTGACCCATCTGACAAAATCACTTCTGAGCAAGCCCTTGCCATAGCAAAAGAACTTTATTCAGATACTCACGGTTTAAACCGTGAGCACGCTTTTGCCGTTCATACAGATACCAATCAAATCCACGTTCACTTTATTTGGGCACCCCGAGACTTTAATAACAAGATTTATAACCAAGTCGATGACTATCGTATTATTGAAAAAAAACTAACACAGTTAGAAAACACGCATAGACTTGTCCAAGTCACTAACAGAAAGTCTTTAAATACTAATCTAGAAACAAACCCACCAAAGCACAACAAAGAAAGGGCCATTGAAGTTAGAGGTATCAAGTCACATAAAAAAGAATTCAAGGATGAAATTGAAATCGCTTTGAAAGACGCATTCACAACAACTGCTTTTCTAGCTAACCTTCACAAGCAAGGCTTTGACGTTATCCCAAATGGGCAAAACGCCTACTCATTGGAGAAAGAAGGTCAAATATTCAAAGCTAGTGAGCTAGGCATTCAACACTCGAAACTAAAAAACAAACTTCAAGAACAGCATCAATTCAGTGAATTGATGGAGCACTATTCGAAAAAAGCTCGTAGATACAACAGCGAGCTAAAACTAATTACAAATGAAGATATTGAGCTTCTTAAAAAGAATAAGTTTAAAACGGTCCTAGACAAAAAATTCACCCATCAAAAAATAGGCGATAAAACTGAACACTTCTTTAAGAACACAACCAACCAGAAAGCATTTGAATACCACAAAGACCCTTCCCAAGTCACATTCCAAGATTTATCAAGAGACAGTATAAAAGCAGGGCTTCAACGCTTAACGACAGACATGAAGAGACCTAGCACCCTCTATGTGAGTGGGCCAGACTACGCCAAGAAAAAAATGTGGATGGAGTTCAAGATGATGGGCCTTGAGGACAAAGGTTTCACATTGTCAGGTTACAGACCAACTCAAAATGACTTAAAAGAGCTTGAACAACGAAAAGCTGACTATAAATTACAGGCCCAAAAATGGAAGCTCCAGAAAGCCGCAGGAAAGCCTAATTTTGTTGATACCGACATTGCCTCACCAGTCGACGCCATGTCTGCTAAAAACGCACCAAGGCCACTTGCAGAGCCTAAAAACACTAAGATTGATGGCGACTATCTCACTTATGACGTTAGCGACTTATGTGACGAAATGACCGATGTAGTGAGTCGTATCGAAAGAAAGAATTTAATTGGTAACAGCAGCAATGATATTGCAGGCCACAGAAGATGGGATGCTACACACCGTGACTATGTCCATTTAAAACCTGCCAACGAACAAGCACAATACTATTTAAGGCAAGAATTATACAAATTATATGACGCGATAAAAGATAAAGCCCCAAACCTCGCTGAAGAGATTGATAAGGAATTTAAGAAATCAATGAAATACAGCACAAGATTTAAGCCAGAAATGCACATTTAAGAAAATCCTATCCCTCTTACGAGGGTTTTCTTTTGCAATCAAATCTTCTTGTCCTTACGAAGACTTTATAAGAGTTTTTAAATCCACTTTCCTTATAGCATCTATTGTAAGACTTAATAAAATCATTAACTACCGCCGAAACTGAAAACTCGTTTTCTCGGGCAATCATTTTTAACTCTTCAAATGCTTCTGAATCAACAGATAATGTAG
>NZ_WKCB01000103.1 GCF_021606685.1 Pseudomonas syringae | reverse complement strand
GTGCGACGGATGGACGCGGGGTGGCTAGGGGAGGGGTGGTTGATGAAGGTTTGCTTGCGGCCCAGAGTGTGTAAAAACGCGCTGACGGTTGAGAAGCGGTCATTCCACATGCCTACTTACCTCGGACCCATTCAGTGCAGGCCTGGATCCGAACTCATGACCCCATACCTGTGGCAGACGTGATAGCCCATATTGACCTCGTACGTTCAGACGCCAGATGCATCCGCATCGCACACCATGGCTGTCAGTTCAGCCGCCAGCGCGGCCGCATCGTTTCGATAGTCTTTGTTCCAGACGCATGACCAATCCTGCGGCCTTTCCTGATCTTCCCATTGAGCCAGCGCAAGCGCGTTGATTATCTCCAGTTCGAACCAAAGACGCTGCCACGCGGCGGCGTCCTGGACCAGAGCAGCGTCTTGCCACAGAAATTCCGTTTGCGCGACAAACGCCGACCATGCGAACAGGTCCTCTGACGCGCGTTCGCCGAGCGTTAGCCAGTACGTTCTGATACCCACCGAACGCCTCCTCTTATAAAACGTCTGTACCGGGGTAAAGCTGCGCCGGTGGTTGGTAATTGGGGTCTTCGAAGCGGCCATTGTTGTAATGGGTTTTGGCCGTCGGCCCTTCGCCCTTGTACGTCACTTGCGAGTTTGGAGTGAGGTGCCAGCCGTCTCCTTCCTTGTCGCGCTCAATCAGCGACGGGTACAACGTGCAGGTGCCTGTTGAGCCCGATGTCAGCCTGAACTGGTAATAGCGCCCAGGTTGGGGCGTGAACGTCGTCGAGACATGGCAGGATCGCGTGCGCGCCCCCTCCCAGTACATACCCACGTGCGTTTCGACGCCGGGTCGGATACGCGTTTCGTAGTAGTCCGACGTGAGATTTTGCCCTGCTTTGGGCATCCCCTCATCCTGGGTATGGATGAACGGAAGCGGCCCACTGCGAATGACGCCGCCCGAGCGTATCCCGTTTTCGTACTGGTACACACTGGCATGCTGAGTGAAGTTGACGATGCGTATCCAGGCGGGGTTGGGCTCGTTGTCAGGGGCTGTGAAGTAATCGGTGTGGGGCAAATACTGGCAGCCTGCGAATAACGGCAGGGCCAGTAGGCAGAGAGCAGGGCGTATCGACATGGAGCCTGTCCTTTTGCGGAGTCGAGTGTAAAGACCACGAGAAAACAGGTGCATTGCGTAAGCGAGGAAAATTTGTTGGGGCGGATGAGGACGGGCTTGATCATGTTTGCGCGACGGCAATTGCCTGACAATCTGCCCCTGGATTTCTACCCGCCCACGGCGGAGTATGACAGGCGGCTGGAGATACGCCTGCGCCTCGGGGAAATAGGTAGCCAGCGCATTTTTGCGCGATTCAACTTGGTATTCGCCAACAGCGCCCCATAACTACTCCTGTATCCATTCAGTGAGCGCAAGGACAGACCATGACCAACCAAACCGAAACCGCCATCCTCGCCGGCGGCTGCTTCTGGGGCATGCAGGACCTGTTGCGACGCTACCCCGGCGTGCTGAGTACGCGCGTCGGCTACACCGGCGGCGATGTGCCGAATGCCACGTACCGCAACCATGGCAACCATGCCGAAGCGATCGAGATCGTGTTTGACCCGGCGGTGATCACCTACCGGCAGATTCTTGAGTTCTTCTTCCAGATCCATGACCCCAGCACGCCTAACCGCCAGGGCAATGACCTGGGGCCCAGCTACCGTTCGGCGATTTATTACCTGAGCGAACAGCAACGCGATATTGCCCAAGACACCGCGGCTGATGTGGATGCCTCTGCGTTGTGGCCGGGGCGTGTGGTGACTGAAATCGAGCCCGCCTCAGCGTTTTGGGAGGCCGAGCCTGAGCATCAGGATTACCTGGAGCGGATACCGAATGGCTATACCTGCCATTTCATCCGGCCGAATTGGAAGCTGCCCAAGCGCGCTTGAAGGTTGGGCTGCGCAGCGCTCCCGTTGTTGATCAACTACAAGCGCGGGGCGGCTGCGCGGCCCAACGGCAGCAAGCTGCCTCGCCTCATTGATGGTGTTTACCGTTAATGGGGCGCGGCCGCCAATGCCCGCTTATTTCGCCCAGGGGGTGAAATGATTTGAATCCACCGCGCGCCTTGTAGAGAATCGCCGTCTTTTGGCTCGAAAGGATGCGTGCGATGAAGGTCGAAGGGACTTTTCAATACATGGGCAATCACGGGATCGTTTTCAACGTGTCTCAAATCACCCTCACCGACAGCGAACGTGGGCGCCTGCGCGAGCTGCATTTTGGCGAGGCGAAAAGTGCCCACTATGAGGTCAACCGCAAGGTCGTCGAGGTGTACGACAAGATGCTGGCCAAGAACTTGCCGTGCGTGATGATGATCGGCATCTCCAAGCCGCTGACCCGCGAGCAGGGCGACGCCCTCAATGCCCAACGCACCAAAATCGCCAACCTCGCCGCCAGCGCCTTTGCCGGCGCCGCCTCTTATATAGCGTCCCCTTACGTGGGTGTGCCGGTAGGTGCCGGCGTGCGCATGTACGCCAACGACGTCCTGCCCACCTACCATGCCGGCGACATACTGGTCAGCATCGAGGCCCAGGTGAACGGTGGTATTGGCCCGCAACGCAGCGCCTCGACGCTGATCATCAAGACCTGAGGGGAGATGCCCATGTCCGACATCATTGTGCTGCTCTTTGCCTTGGTGCTGTTTTTTCTGCTCGACCGTTTGCTTAAACCCTACGTGCTTCGCACGTGGCTGGGGGGGCTGCTGGTGGTGGTGGGCGCGATAGGCTGCGTGGCTGCCAGCCAGGTCCGCCTGTGGGGGGCAGACCTGGGGCTGCTGTCGATCTTTGCCGTGGCGCTGGGGGTGGGATTGTTTCTGAAACGGCGGCGGTTCGAGCCGGTTGGCTGAAGGGGGGGCCTGCCAGCCCTCACTGCGGTGTTTGTCGATTTCGAACCGGTCACGCTCTTTTACGTGTTTGGCGCGGGTGTTGGCGTTTGTGAGTCAGTCAAACTCTCCCGCATCTGCTCTGTGTTGCTTGATCAAACGTTGGCGACACCGACCCGCCACTGCGCCGGCGGCAGCAGCCCATTGACCAGGTAATTGCCCACGATCCGCGACTTGTACACGCGCGGGTTGTGGTTCGCCAAGGTGCGTGCGTTACGCCATAGCCGATCCAGCGCCTTGTCGCTGGCCGTGGCGCTGGCGCCCAGCGCATCGAACAGCGCGGTGGTCGCCGCGAGGGTGGCGTCCACCACCGGGTTGACCGCCAGGCACACTTCCAATTCCGCCAGTGCCACCTGCGGGTCGTTATCCTGCAGGGGTTGGTCATGGCTGATCACATACTGCGCCGTCTGTTCCAGGCGCTGCGCCGCTTGCTGGGCGATGGCTTGGGCGGCGTAGGCGTGGCTGGCGACTTCGCCGATCACTTGCAGCAGTTGTACGTCCTGGCCTGCGATGTCGGCGTTGCCGGTGGTGAAGGTGCGCGCGCGTCGGCTGAGTTCTTCGGCGCCGCTCAGGGCCGCACGGCGCGCGATGCCGGCGAGGGTACTGAGGTGGTAGAGCTGGAAGAACGATTGGCCATGGCCGAACCGCTGCTGGGTGGGGCGTGCATCGTCGTCCACCACGGGGGCATTGTCGAAGATGCACGTACCGCTGGCGGTGAGGCGTTGGCCGAAGCCGTTCCAGTCATCAACTATCTGCACGCCGGGCGCCTTGAGGTCGACGACCACGCTGTAAGTCGTGCCGTCTTCACCGGTGGCAATGGTGTTGATCAGGTCGCTGTAGAGCGCGCCAGTGGTGTAGAACTTTCTGCCGCTGATGCGCAGCGCCCCGGCTGCGTCGCGGACCAGGCGGGTCTCGAAATCGCCGCGGGTCTGGTTGCCGACTTCAGTGCTGCCGGGCGAGAGCAGGGCGCCCTGGCCGAGCCGGTCGAGCCACTTGGCGCGCCAATCGAGGTCCTTGGCGCTGAGCACGTCTTCGCAAAAACCGAAATGCCCGCGCAGCGCCTGGGTGATGTTGGAGTCGGCGGCGGACAGCTCGGTGAGCAAGGCCAGCAGTTCAACCAGGCTGGCGCCGTGGCCGCCATAGCTGTGTGGCAAGCGCCAGCGTGGCAGGCCCAGGGCATTCAGTTGCTGGATCACGGCGGCCAGGCTGGCGCGTGTCTGGTCAGCCTCGGCGGCGTGCGCGAGGATCTGCGCAAAGAGCGGGCGAAACGGTGCTGCCAGCTGTTCGTAGCGTTCGGAGGGCGGTGCGCCCCAGATATTCAGTGCGGGAGTCGACATGCAATGGACCTTGCAAAAAAGTGGTTCAGGTGCGGGGGTCCAGTGGTCTGGTGACGCCACCCTAACCCAGGGGGCGCGAAGTTTTTAATACGAAAATTAGCTATCGAACTGCGCTGCGGTTCTATCGATAGAGCCCAACAGTATTAACCGCCGCGCCTTGATTGCGTTAGCTTCTAGGAGCGCCACGCTCGGCGACCGAAAACCCCCTTTTCTCACTACCAGACTGCACGCCCACAGATGGTTGAGTCAGCCATTAACCCTGTGGATTTCCTTCATGATCAATCGTCGCAACTTGCTCGCCGTGCTCGGCCTGGCCTCCCTCACGTTGCAGGGCCCGCTGGCCTGGGCGGCGCAGCCCCAGACCCTCACAGTGGGCGATCAGTTCTTCTCCAACCGCATCGTGCTGGAGCTGTCGGGCGAGCTTAAAGACTTGCCCTATACAATCGACTTCAAGCGCTTCAACACCGGCTCGCCGGTTGCCTCGGCGGTGGCCAGCGGTGCGCTGGACGTGGGTATCGTCGGCGATACACCGGTGATCAGCCTGGCCGCCAACGGCGCGCCGGTGAAGGTGGTCGCCAGCACCCAGACCAGCCTCGACGGCGTCGGCATTGTGGCGCGCAAGGGCATTCACTCGGTGGCCGACCTCAAAGGCAAAACCGTTGCGATCTGGAACGGCTCATGGAGCCAACAACTGGCGTACAAAGCCCTGGATGAAGCCGGTGTTCCGCGCAGCAGTGTGAACTTCAAATACCTGCTGCCGGCCGAAGCCAGCCTGGCACTGACCCAAGGCGACATCGACGCCTTTGGCACTTGGGAACCCTATGTGTCGCTGCAGGAAAAAGAAGGCAGCACGTTGATCCGCAATGCCAAGGGCCTGATGAGCGCGCCGACCTACATCGTTGCCTATGAACCGGCGCTGGCGCAAAAAAGCGCGATCATCAAGGACTTTATTGCACGCCTCACGCGCGCGCGCGTGTGGAGTAACACCCACGTCGATGAGTATGCCGAGGCGTGGTCGAAGGCCAACCAGTCCGCACCGGAAATCGCCAAGGTGTGGTTCAAGCGCGATGCGATCAAGGTGCTGCCGATTTCGCCGACGATTGTCAGCGAGGCCCAGGCCACGGCGGATTTTCTGGTGGATGCGCAGATGTTGAAGCAGCGGTATGACGTAGCGCCGTTGTTTGATCGGGTGCTTTAAACGTTGGGGACACAACCGCTCATAGTATCGACAGGCCGATACTGCGCGGGCTGGGCTAGGGTTTTTTATTCCGGCTATCGCTGGAACAAAAAATCTCTAGCCTCAGCAAGGAGTAGCCAGTAGGCTACATGTGAATCTGTGACTAACTTGATCGGCAGGACGCCAGAGTTTTCTACATGGCTCGATGGTATGAGGGATATCTGGGGTAAAACGGCAATTCTGGCTCGCCTGGACCGGGCCGAGGAAAACAATTTTGGCGATTGCGAACCGGTCGGCCACGGCCTGAGTGAAATGCGTGTTTTTATCGGCCCCGGCTACAGAATTTACTTTGTCCGTACGGGTATCACCGCCTATTTGATGCTGTGGGGCGGTGATAAAACTGACCAGAACAGAGGGATCAAAAGGGCAAAAGAGATCCTCGACGCCCTTAGAGGTAGATGAAATGAGTGAAGCGAAATTCAAACCCGAGGACATGCCGATCCTCGATGTTGATACCTCCGGCACCCGCGTCTACGAGGCTTCGCGCTTCCTCGACAGCCCGGAGACCATCAGTGCGTATCTGGCGCAGAGCATGAAGTCTCAAGACCCGCAGATATTGATGAAGGCGCTTGCGGAGGTCGCCAAGGCCCAGGGCGTGAACAAGGTGGCCGAGGCTGCAGGGGTTAATCGGGAGAGCCTGTATAAAACCCTCAAGGGCGGCTCGAAAACGCGCTATGAAACCATCCAGAAGCTGATGCTGGCGTTAGGCGTGGAGCTGACGGTGCAGCCGATTGCTGCAACGGCGCTGAAAAAAACCTACCCGCGCAAAAGCGGGCAGTAGCCGGTAAACCCTGATATTCAAGGCGCCCCTGTAGGGGCGCTGTCCGTCAGTGCCTGGGTTACCGTACCAAACAAGGTTGTTTGTTGTTGAAGCTCCAACCCGGAATCAAAAACTGCATCGCCACGCTGTCATCCCGCGCGCCAAGGCCCATGCCTTTGTACACCTCGTGGGCCTTGGCCACGGCGTCCATGTCGATGTCCACACCCAGGCCAGGCTTGGCCGGTACTTTCACGTAGCCGCCTTCGATTTTCAGCGGCTCCTTTGTCAGGCGCTGGCCGTCCTGCCAGATCCAGTGGGTGTCGATGGCGGTGATGTCGCCCGGTGCGGCGGCGGCCACGTGGGTGAACATCGCCAGGGAAATATCGAAGTGGTTGTTGGAGTGCGAACCCCAGGTCAGGCCCCAGTCGTTGCACATCTGCGCCACGCGCACCGAGCCTTGCATCGTCCAGAAGTGCGGGTCGGCCAGCGGGATGTCGACCGATTGCAGTTGGATGGCGTGGCCCATTTCGCGCCAGTCGGTGGCGATCATGTTGGTGGCGGTCTTCAGGCCTGTGGCGCGGCGGAATTCGGCCATGACTTCGCGGCCCGAATAGCCGTTTTCAGCGCCGCAAGGGTCTTCAGCATAGGCCAGCACGTGGTGCTGGTCGCGGCACAGGCGGATGGCTTCTTTCAACGACCAGGCGCCGTTCGGGTCGAGGGTGATGCGTGCATCCGGGAAGCGTTCGGCCAGTGCCGTGACCGCTTCGATTTCTTCATCGCCGCTTAGCACGCCGCCCTTGAGCTTGAAGTCATTGAAGCCGTATTTGGCTTGAGCGGCTTCAGCCAGGCGCACCACCGCCTCGGCGGTCAGGGCGGTTTCATGGCGCAGGCGGAACCAGTCGTCGTCGGCGTCGGCCTCGTTGCGGTAGGCCAGGTCGGTCGCCTGGCGGTCGCCGACATAGAACAGGTAGCCGAGCATTTTCACCGCGTCGCGTTGCTGCCCTTCGCCGAGCAAGGCTGCCACCGGTACGTCGAGGAACTGCCCCAGCAGGTCAAGCAGGGCGGCTTCCATGGCGGTGACGGCATGGATGGTGATACGCAGGTCAAAGGTTTGCAGGCCACGGCCGGCGGCATCCCGTGAGGCAAACGTGCTGCGCATCTGGTTGAGGATGCGTTGGTAGTGCCCGATGGGTTGGCCGATCACCAGGCTGCGCGCGTCCTCCAGGGTTTCGCGAATGCGCTCGCCGCCGGGCACTTCGCCCACCCCGGTGTTACCGGCGCTGTCTTTGAGGATGACGATGTTGCGCGTGAAGTAGGGCCCATGGGCGCCACTCAGGTTGAGCAGCATGCTGTCGTGGCCGGCGACCGGGATAACGTGCAGGTGCGTGACTACAGGAGTATTCATGGCAATTTCCTAAAAAGGCTCAAAGAGGTTTGCTGAGGGCGGCGCCGGTGGGGGTGGCGCTGGGCGAGGTCAACACCGCCGAGGGCGCGGTCTTGGCGAAGAACACCAGGATCGCCGCGAGCACCGAGGTGCCGGCCAGGCCGTAGAGGCCGCCCTGGATCGAGCCGGTGGTCTGCTCCAGGAAGCCAAAGGTGGTGGGCGCGACGAAACCGCCCAGGTTGCCGATGGAGTTGATCAGCGCGATCACGGCGGCGGCGATGCGCACATCCAGATAGCCCTGGGGGATCGGCCAGAACAGCGACGATGCCGACTTGAACCCGATGGCCGCAAAGCAGATCGCCACAAACGCGAAGATCGGCCCGCCGGTGGTGGACATGAACATGCCTGCCGCCGCAATCAACAAGGCTGCCGCGACCCAGGCCTGCTGGAACTTGAACTTGCCCGACAGCGACGCGAAGGCGTACATGGCGATAATCGAGATGAGCCACGGGATCGAGTTGAAGAACCCAACCTGCACATCGCTCAAGTCGCCCATCTTCTTGATGATGCTCGGCAGCCAGAACGTCGCTGCGTAGATCGTCAGCTGGATGCAGAAATACAGCGCGCAAAACAGCATGATCTGGCGGTCTTTAAGCAGCTTGCCGAGGCTCGGTTTAACGCTGGTGAGGGCTTCGCGGTCGCGCTGTTCCTGGTCGATGGCGTCGACCAGTGCGTCCTGTTCTTCGCGGGTCATCCATTTGGCGTCGTGGGGTTTGGAGTCCAGCCAGAACCACACAAAGAAGCCGATGGCCACCGAGGCCAGGCCTTCTATGGCAAACATCCATTGCCAGCCGTGCAAGCCAAACCCTTCGATCTGCAGCAGCACGCCGGACAGCGGGCCGGAGATCAGCGAGGCCACCGCCGAGCCGCTGAGGAAAATTGCGATGGCTTTACCGCGCTCCACGCCCGGCAGCCAGCGGGTGAAGTAGTAGATCACCCCTGGAAAGAAGCCAGCTTCGGCCACACCCAGCAGGAAGCGCAGGATGTAGAAGTGGGTTTCGTTCTGGATAAACGCCATCAGCGTGGCGACGATGCCCCAGGTGAACATGATGCGGGTCAGCCAGATACGCGCGCCGACCTTTTGCAGCAGCATGTTGGAGGGCACTTCGAAGAGGGCGTAGCCGATGAAGAACAGCCCGGCACCAAAGCCATAGGCCGCAGCGCCGATGCCCAGGTCGTGCTCCATGTGCGTGCGCACGAAGCCGATGTTGACCCGGTCGATGTAGTTGAGGATGAACATGATCACGAACAGTGGGAGCACATGGCTCTTCACTTTGCGCACGGCGCGCGCGAGGACCGGATCACTGTTTGGAGCGGCAGATGCGTGGCTTGAATTGTTCACAATTCAAAACTCCCCCTGATTATTTTTATGCGGGATTGCGTGTCTTGTTGATAGACATCATACAAGTGCTTTTCTGGGGTCCGCAATGCGGTGCGTAGTGTTTTTGTGCTTATAACGCCGCTGGCTTTTCAGTGTTTTGGTTATTTGCACAGTATTTGCTGGGATTTAAGCGGTTTTTTAAGCGCGTTCATAGGGCACGAGGCTCTTGCTGCGTAGGCCGCGCTGAATGAGTGTTCGGCGGGCTAAAAGTTACTTGTCATACAAGTTGGTCATTTTTTTATTCAACCCAGCGAGGCCGTCGGGTGGGGTGTTAAGCTCCCACCAGCCCAGCCCCGTGGACCTGTCGCAATGCCCAGTGAACCTGCAACCCCTACCCGTAGACGCTCCACCAACCTGGCCCAGGGTGTGGTCGAAGACCTGACCCAGCGCATCCTGCTCGGGCAGTTGAAGCCAGGTGAAAAACTGCCGTCGGAATCCACCATCGTGCTTGAGCACGGCGTCAGCCGTACGGTGGTGCGCGAGGCGTTGTCCAAGTTGCAGGCCTCGGGGTTGGTCGAGACGCGCCATGGCATCGGCACCTTTGTGCTGGAGCAACACGCCCAGCAGGGCTTGCGCCTGCACGTGGACACGGTGGCCAGCGTGCGCAACATGCTTGAGCTGCGCCTGGGCCTGGAGGTGCAGGCGGTGGCGCTGGCTGCGGTGCGCAGGACCGACACGCAGTTGGCCCAGATGCGTGCCGCGCTGGACGACTACCAGGCATGCCTGGCCAACAACGACAGTTGCGTGGAGGCGGACAAACGCTTTCACCAGTTGATCGCCGAAGCCACCGGCAATACCTTCTTCACCGAAATCATGCTGCACCTGGGCAATGCGATGATCCCGCGCACCCAGGTCAGGGGCGCCGAGCGCGGGGGCGCGGACTTCGCCAAGCTGGGGCAGCTGGCGAACCTTGAGCATGAGGCGATTTTCAACGCGATCAAGCGCCAGGACCCGGACGCCGCCCGCGCTGCGATGGTGCTGCACCTGACCAACAGTCGCGATCGGTTTTCGGGAGAGCAGGGCGCTTGAACATGCAAAGGAACAACCGTTGAACGAACACACTTTATCCATGCGCCTGGAGCGCGTGGCAGCGAACATCCCGTTGGGCGCGCGCCTGGCCGATATCGGCTCGGACCACGCCTACCTGCCGGTGGCATTGCTGCGCCGTGGCGCGATCGCAGCGGCGGTGGCGGGTGAGGTGGCAACCACGCCGTTTCACGCGGCTCAGCGTACGGTGCGTGAAAATGCCCTGGAGCCGCAGATTACCGTGCGCTTGGCCGATGGCCTGGCTGCCATCGAACCGGGTGACGCGATCACGGCGATCAGCCTGTGCGGAATGGGCGGCGAGACGATCCGCGACATCCTCGACAGCGGCAAGACCTACTTGCGCGGTCACGAACGCCTGATCCTGCAACCCAACGGCGGCGAGCAACCGCTGCGCCAATGGCTGATGGACAACGGCTATGCCATCGTTCGCGAAGAGCTGCTGCGAGAAAATCGCTTCTACTACGAAATCATCGTCGCCGAGCGCGCTGAACCCGTGAGCTACACCGCCGAACAACTGTACTTCGGCCCGCTGCAGATGCAGGCGCGCAGCCCGGAATTTATCGCCAAATGGCAGCGCATGTTGCGCCAGAAACACAAAACCTTGGCCAGCCTTGAGCACGCGCGGCAAGCCGTGCCGGAGGAAACAACCAAGGCGCTGACCCAGCAGGCGAAGTGGATTACCCAGCTGCTCGCCTAAGCCAAACAGCGTGGCGAGCGGGCTTGCCCGCGTTGGACTGCGCAGCAGTTCAGCACCCACCGCGCCCGCTCACCACAGAAGGGCTGCGCCACCACAGCGCCTTATGCTCCAATGGCGCCATCATTTGTTCATTCAGGAACCGCGAGCATGGCCGACGCCACCGACCAAGCCTTCTACGACCGTGCCGACGCGCACATCGAGTTGTCCAACGAGCAGCTTAAAACCTGTGAAAACCTCGGCGAGGTCAGCGCCTCAATGATGTTCGGCACCACCCGCTTCAATGCCTGGGCCAGTGCGCGTAACTTCAAGTCCGGCGCGGAAATGGCTGAGGCGCGCGAGGCAATGTTGAAGTATTTCTGTGATCAGTACCGGATGATGCTTGAGGATAATCTGGACGATCACATCAATAATTTCAGTCAATACATGCTGGCCAAATAGGCCGGCGATGCTGGCGTGCCCAGCCTCACGGTGCGAAGTCTGAAGGCGCCTGCGGGGCCGGTTGCGCGGCTGCTGGCGCTTGCGTCGGGGCTTGCGCAATCGGGCTGATCAGGTTGGTGTATTCCTCGATGATCCGGTTGATCGCCTCTGGCGGCTCGCACGCTTTGAACTCGATGCGGATCTGTACTTCATCGGGGTCACGGTCGTGGCCTTCGCGTTTGGTTGTGCCGAAGGTCACGAAAAATTTCTCGCTGTGCAGGTCGCCGTTTTCCAGGTCATGGGTGGCTTTCTGTACCTCGGTGCTGTGCATTTTTACCGACAGGTCCACGTCCATCTTGTGCAGCGCCAAGCCCTTTGGCGCCACCAGTGCGATCAGCGGCACGCAGATGGTGTGCCCCTCGTTCAGGGCGATCTCGACCATTTTGGCTTTCATGGGCGTACCCAGTTCTTCGATGTTGTAATCGAAAAACTGGTCGAACAAGGCGATGTATTGCTGGGCGATCAGGTTATGCGTGGCCGCCGCCGCCTGGTGCAGGCCTCGGGTGATATGGCTCAAGTCGCTGGCCGACATGGGCTCCTTGGGGCGAGAAAAAAATGCCATGGTGCGCTCCTTTCAAGTCGAGTGGGTTGCCCCGCCCTAAGGCGGGGCGAGGTGGGTTATTAGGTTTTTGCAGGTTTGGCATCAGGCTTGGCATCAGGCTTGGCGCCCGACGCAGCGTCAGGCAAAGGCAGTACCCCTGTTTTTGGCAGCTCGGTCGGGCTGGTGGCGGTGGCGCTCGGCAGCATGACCGGCTTGGTGGCGGCATCCGTGAGGAAGTCGATCACGCGCATCAGGGCTTCCGGTGGGTCCTGGCGAACGATTTTGGTTTTGATTTCATAGCGCGCGCGGGTATCGGTCTTGCGGGTCTGGGACGACTTGTGGCTGGCGGCGCCTTTCACCGAAACACTGAACGGCCCCCACCCCAGTTTGGCGCCGAAGCTGCCGGAGACATCGTTGGAACTGGTGTCCTCGGCCATCTGGGTGATGGTCAGCTCGAACTCGATGCTGCCTTCTTCGATGGTGATGTTCGGGTGGCTGATGGCGGCCAGCAGCGGAATGCGCATGCTCTTGCTGACCGTACCCTTGTAGACGCCCTGGTCGTCGACGAGGGTTTCGTCATAGTCGAACTGCACCGAAACGGCCTTGCCGTCCTGGATGCACACCCCCATCAGGAAGTCCGCATAGGCTTTGCTCGCGGCGACTTGCGCCTGGATCATTGCCATCAGCGGGCCGGTGATCATCTTGTCCAGAGGAAGTGCGGCAATCACGCCTCCAATAAGACCTTTATCAATATCTGCCATTTTTAATATCCTTATCGTCATTGCGCGAAAGTGCGCAACTTCACTCTATGCAGGCTGGGTGTGTTAGTTCAGTAGGAAGTAATTACCGAGGACAACAATTGTCCTGGCGCCGAATATTGGCTATTTGCCGCAGGCTCAAACCGTACTTCTCGGCTAACGCACTTCGTGATAAGCCGTCGGAAATACCCATTTGTATATTCTGGTTACGAATCTGCCGGAAAAAATGATCGGACTTGGGAATTTCCAATGAGATTCCGGCGAAATCATCTATCAGCGCCTGCAGTGATTCCGGTGACAAAATCAACGCCAGCGAAGTGCGCTGGGCATGCTTGGGAATGTACTTGGGGCGCCCGCCATATACGCACGTCAGGCGGAAAGCGCTCTCCAGCCCAACGCAGGCAATCAGCACTTGCAGCGAATGGGGGAGTTGATGAACATCAATGTGTTCCAGGTCTTTAGGTTCCATCGGTCTTACCTCCTTGGGTGCGAAAGCTGATCAGAGCTTAGGAAGTAATGGCAGCCGATAATCAGTAGGAAACTTTACCCATGAAAGTAAGGAAGTTTTACCTGCTGAACGTGTTGGAGTGCGAGTGATGGACTGCGGTTTCCTAAACCCAAGAGGAAACTACCCATGTCCACTCACTCGATTGATATGGCTTTTATTGCTCGGCTCGAAGGAGGGCCGGCCACGCGCGGTTATGTGCCGGACCCTGAACACAGTCGCAGCGGTGTCACCATCGGCACCGGCTTTGACCTCGGCCAGCAAAAAAACCTCGATACCCTGCCCAAGGACCTGCGTGACCGGTTGGCGCCCTACCTTGGCTTGATCGGGGCCCAGGCCGTGGCCTGCCTGCAGGCGCGGCCGCTGACCGTCAGCGCGGAGGATGCGCGCAGGATCGATGAGGCTTACAAGGCGCCCTTCATCGAGCGCCTGGCCAATGCCTACAGCCAGGCCGCCGGGGTTGCGTTTGCTTCGTTGCCGGCACCCATGCAGACGGTGATTGCCTCGGTGGCCTTCCAATATGGCAACCTCGCCAGCCGCACGCCGAAATTCTGGGCGCAGGTGGTGAAGGCGGATTGGAAAGCGGCCGAGAGTAACCTGAGGAATTTCGGAGATCGCTACGCGACGCGCCGTTGCAAGGAGGCGGATCTGTTGGCGAGCGCGTTGTAATACCACGCGACAGCCGTCCGAGATGACCTCGGACGGCTGTTTTTCATCACCGGCAGGGTCTTGCCAGCAGCAGGCTCACGGCGCCCATCTTGCTTGCATCCTGGGTGTCGGTTCCCGGGGGCAGGGTGCGCCAGTCGACATCCACACACAGGGCCTTGACCGCGACTTTGTTGACGATGCCGATTTCCTGGGTAAAGGCATACCGGTAAGTGGCACGCGTCGAGGCATAGGGGGTGACCTGCGTGGCCTGGTTTAACACGCCGTGTACATAGTCCGTCACCTGGGGCATGCCCGTGGTGAAGTGAACGCCCGACGCCTTGTTGAAATACCCCGCTTTGCGTGTGGCTTGCCAGAGTTGCTGCCACTGGAATTGACTCGCATTGCTTGCCAATGTGACGGCGTATTCCTTCAGCTTGCGCGGTTCAACCGTGCTGGTTGTGAGTGCGTGTGCGGAGGCTGCGCTCAAGTAAAGCGCGGCCATTGAAGCGGCCATCCAAAATCGACGGTTCATGATCAACTCCTTGTCTATCAATGATGAAAAAGCCTGTTCGAAAACAGGCTTTTCCGTGTGCGCCGGGTCACTCAGTAGGAGTTTTCTACCAGGTATTCCCAGTTGTCGGCGTTTGACAGCACGGTCTGCAGGTTGCCGTCGTATTGCCGGGCTTGTTGCACCAGACGCAGGCAGGCCTCCTGGCCGTAGGCGTGATCGTGGGTGCCCAGGACGTCGTTGAAATGGCTGGTTTCATGGATGAGGGTGCCGGCACGTGAGTCATTGCCGTACGTCTCGGTGGTGAAGAAATCCCTCCCGAGTGTGATGTGGTGCGCGGGGTCGTTGGGGTGGACTTCTGCAAACCAATGGCCGTTGGGTTCGACGTTGATCTGCCCCTGGTGAATACCTTGAAGCGCCGCGAAAATCCGCTCCAGGCATTGCGCCAGAGTGTGCAGGTTGCCCGGTTGTTGGACCCCCATCCACACCTGCGCAACCGTGGCATTGCCGCTGTTGAGCTGGTCAATGGTGAAGCGCAACGAGCGCAGTGCCGCGTAGCGGGCGGCCCGGAAGGTCCTGTTTTCAGAGCTGTTGAGTGCACGTGCCATGATGAATCTCCAGTGGTGTTTAGGAGATTGCAGTGTGGGCAGCTGCAAAAGCCGTTATCAGCAGGAACCTTTTCCGTGGTTTCGCGACCTGCGCCAATGGTTACAGGTGTGCCCTCGGTCCTGAGTGCTTTTGCCCCATTTTCGCGCACGCAGCGGGGTGCATCGGCGCACCAGGCGCCCTGTTTCAGGGCTGTGTGCCGACGGCCCGTATCTTGCTAGAGCCTTCTCAATCAATGACATGGCACTTTGCCGTTAGTCATTTCAAGGTTTTGCCCCGCGTTGCACCGCGTGGGTTGTTTTGGGGAGTGGTCGGACATGCACAGCCTTTTATCACCCGGTATCCGCCTGCTCGGACGTTTCGGTTTCGCACGCAAATTCCAGATCCTGTTTTTCCTGTTCATGCTGCCGCTGGCCGGCAGCCTGTGGATGATCGGGCAGGACTATCGCGACAAATTAGGCGTGATCTCCACCGAGCAATCCGGCGTTCACCAACTGCAGGCCCTGGATTCGCTGGACGGCCAACTGACTGCCCAGCGCAACCTGGCGGCGCGCTGGAAAGCCGCCGACATCCTGCATGCCCCGACCCCGGCCGCGAAGGCGGCGATGGACAAGGTCGATGCGAATTTCCCGTTGATCCAGCAGAGCCTGCAAACCCTGGGTGATACGCTGAAGACCCAGAACGCCAGCGCCGATATCCTCGCCCGCTTCGAAGCCTTGCAGGCCACGGTCAAGGGCATGGATTCGGCATCGTTACGCACCGTGGGCTGGTGGCCGGATGGCTACGATCGTTTCACCTCGGCCCTGAGCGCAATGCAAACCCTGCGCGAGCAGATCACCCTGGACGCCGGCCTGATCCTCGACCCCTGGCTGGAAACCTACATGCTCATGCAGATGGGCACCCAGCACACCCCCGACTTGATCGAGCGCATCGGCCGGATGGCCAGCGTGGGGCAGTCGTCTATCGCGTCGGGGCAATTCACCTTGCAGAGCCGCTTGCAGATGCGCGACCTGCGCAGCCGCATCGGCGACGCGCGCGATCAATTGGCCAAGGCTGCCGCCTCGCTCAAGGCCAAGCAATACGCGGGCATGGAGCCCTGGACCGCGCAGTACGACACCACTCTGCAATTGCTCGATAACGAACTCAAAGTGCTCGACGACGGCGTGTTCGGCGGCACCATCAAGCTCGACACGGCCGGCTTCGAGCGCAGCGTCGACGCCACACTCGAGGCGGTGGGTGCGCTGCGCATTCAATCGCTGGCCTCGCTTGATGCGCGCCTGAGCTACTACCACGGCCATGCAAACGCGCGGTTCATTCCCCTGGTGCTGACGTTCAGCCTGTTGGCCTTGGCCGCGCTGTACCTGTTCATGTGCCTGCAAGCCTCGATCCGCCGCAGCGCCAGCGGCATCACCACCCTGGCCGAGTCCCTGCGCGACGGCAACCTGTGCGTGGAAGTGGCGGTGGAAGGGCGCGACGAACTGGCGGCCATCAGCACGGCGCTGAACGTCGCGGTGGTGCAATTGCGCGCGAGTCTGCTGGGTGTCAACCATGAGACTCAGCAGCTGGGCTCCGCCGTTCTTACCCTCAATTCACAGTCGGGCAGCACCCTCAGCGAAGTCGAGGACCAGCAGCATCAAATCAGCCAGATTGCCGCCGCCGCTACCCAGTTGGCCGCCACCTCCATGGGCGTCGCCAGAAGTTGCGAGCAAGCCTCGGGCAGTGCCCAGCAGACCCGACAGATTGCTGAAGACAGCAGCCGCGACAGCCAGCGCACCACGGCCAGCATCCAGCAGCTCAACCAGCGCCTGACCGACACCGCCGACGCCCTGCAGCAGGTCAGCCAGCAGGGCCAGCAGATTCAGTCGGTGGTCGACACCATTCGCGGCATCGCCGAGCAGACCAACCTGTTGGCGCTCAACGCGGCCATTGAAGCGGCGCGCGCCGGTGAGCAGGGCCGTGGCTTTGCGGTGGTGGCCGATGAAGTGCGCAGCCTGTCGCAACGCACCCAGGCTTCGACGGCGCAGATCGCCGGAACTGTGGACAGCCTGCGCGCCACCGTGAGCCAAGCGGTCAACCTGATGGGCGCCGCGTGCGAACAGGCACTCACCGATGCCGAGTCCGTCACTGGGCTGGGTACGCGCTTGGGCGAGATTGCCGGCGCCGTTCAGAACGTGACCGACACCCTGGCGCAGATCGCCACGGCGGTGGAGGAACAAGCGGCGACGGCAGATGAGGTGAGTGGCAACATCCAGCAAGTGGACCAGGCCGCTGGCCGTCTGCTGGAAGGCGCGCGCGCGGTCAACCGCGCGGCGGACACCCTGAGCAAGGGCAGCCAGGCATTGAGTGACAACACCGCACGCTTCCGCCTGGGCTAAGCGCTGCAGCCCCCTCTCTTTTGTGGCGAGCGGGCTTGCCCGCGTTGGGCTGCGTAGCAGCCCCAAAACCAGGTGCTGAGTTCTTTCAGGAAAAACGCAGTACCTTTATAGGGGCCGCTGCGCAGCCCAACGCGGGCAAGCCCGCTCGCCACGGGGGAGGGGGCCTGCCGTTTAATCTCCAGCAAGTGGACCAGGCCGCTGGCCGTCTGCTGGAAGGCGCGCGGGCGGTCAACCGCGCGGCGGACGGGCAGCCAGGCATTGAGTGACAACACCGCACGCTTCCGCCTGGGCTGAGCGCTGCAGCCCCTCTCCTTTGTGG
>NZ_WKCB01000102.1 GCF_021606685.1 Pseudomonas syringae | reverse complement strand
GGCTACGGTTGTTCCGACGATGTGCGGAGCGGGGTGATGGAGGCTGCCACATCCCAGGTCAGCAGGAGCTGGCTGATCGCCGCGTCCAAGGTGGCATGCGGCACGCCATCGCGGGCCAGTATCGACACCCCTTGCAGGAAGCTGTCAAACACCGCGGCCATTACGGCTGCCTGAATGTGCGGCGGCAACTGGCCCAGCCGCACCGCGCGCTCCACACACGCCACTATCCCTGCGCGTGTGCGTAGCCGCGATTGCGTCAAGCCGTCGGCCACTCGCGCATTTTCCACGCTGGGCGCGCTCATCACGCCCAGCGCCACCATACAACCCTTGGGGTGCCCGTCTTCACACTGCATGCGCACCGACTGGCGCAGCGCCGTTTCGACGGCTTTGCGCGGCAGCAGGGCGTCGTCCCACAGGCATTCGGTGACCTGGGCGTAGGTCGCCAGGTAGCGCTGCACGCATTCTTCGAACAAGGCCTCCTTGGAGCCGAACGCCGCATAGAAACTCGGCGCGGAAATGCCGCCACCCAGGCCGGCCTTGAGCTGAGCAAGGGAAGTAGCGTCGTAGCCGTGCTGCCAGAACAGGTGCATGGCTTGTTCCACCGCGTGTTCGCGGTCGAAGGTGCGGGGGCGGCCCATCTGCGCCATGTGGGATCTCCGGTCAAGAATGAGATAGATACTAGTCGATACATAAGTCGTTGACAACGTGTGTCAGCTGCCCGCAACATCTATATCGATCAGTATCTAAGTACCCCTCAAGGAGTTTCCCGTGACCCCCTCACTGACCTTATCGGCCTCATCCGAGCGCCTGCCCGTCGGGGCTTTGCTGGCCTTGGCGATGACCGGATTTATCTGCATCGTCACCGAAACCCTGCCCGCCGGCCTGTTGCCGTTGATCGGCGAGGGCCTGGCGATTTCACCGTCGATGGCCGGGCAGATGGTCACCGCCTACGCACTGGGCTCGCTGCTGGCGGTGATCCCCATGACCATCGCCACCCGTGGCTGGCGCCGACGCAATGTGCTGTTGCTGACCATCGTCGGCTTTTTGCTGTTCAACTCCATCACCGCGCTGTCGTCCCACTATGGCGTGACCCTGGTGGCGCGTTTTTTCGCCGGTGTGGCGGCGGGGTTGGCCTGGAGCCTGCTCGCCGGATATGCCCGGCGCATGGTCGCACCGCACCAACAGGGTAAGGCGATGGCGTTGGCGATGGTCGGCACACCGATTGCGCTGTCGCTGGGCGTACCGCTGGGCACCTGGCTCGGCGGCTGGGTCGGCTGGCGCACCACCTTCGGGCTGATGTCGGCCGTCAGCCTGGTGCTGATTGCCTGGGTGCTGGTGAAAGTCCCGGACTACGCGCCCCAGCCTGCGCACCAACGCCAGTCGCTGCGCAGCGTGTTGACCACGCCGGGTGTGCGGCCGGTGCTGGCGGTGGTGATCACTTGGATGTTGGCCCACAACATTTTGTACACCTACATCGCCCCGTTCGTGGCGCCGGCGGGCTTGGCCGAGCGCGTGGACCTGGTATTGCTGGTGTTCGGGGTCGCGGCGTTAGCCGGGATCTGGATCGCCGCCAGGTGGGTCGAGCCCCTGCTGCGCAAAACCGTACTGGTGAGCCTGCTGACGTTCGCCGCGGTCAGCCTGGTGTTCGGCCTGTTGGGCAACCTGCCTGCGGTGGTTTACGTGGGCGTGGCGGTCTGGGGCCTGAGCTTCGGCGGTGCCGCGACCTTGCTGCAAACGGCCTTGGCGGATGCAGCGGGTGACGGCGCGGATGTGGCCTTGTCGCTGAACGTGGTGGCGTGGAACAGCGCGATTGCCGGCAGCGGTGTGGTCGGCGGGGTGTTGCTGGATCGCTGGGGCGCTGCAGCGTTTCCGTGGGCGATGCTCGGGTTGATCGGCGTGGCGCTGCTGATTGCCTGGGCGGCGCACGCGCATGCTTTCAAGCCGGGTGCGCGGGGTGCGGGCAAGCCGTCGGTGGCTGGGCATTAAGAATAATCCCAGGGGTGAATCGCCCGGCGTACGCAAGCTTTGCCTGTTTTTTCGGGTGATTCATGCCCCTCGGACCAAGGGCGCTTCGCTGACTTAACGTGTGGCGCTTGCGCGAGGAGGGAAGTAGACGGGGTAGTAGGTGAAGAGAAAAAACTCGAGAGGGTTATTGAGTATTGAAATCTCCCGACGGTTTTTGAGTATGTCCACGTTATCGTAGTTTTCGTAGGTTTCGCTCACCAGCATCGGCCCTTGAAGCGGTCCGTATTGCTGATTGCCACGTTCAAACTCGGCGGTAACGAGTTCCGGCGCTGGCGTCACGGTGACCGTGCCGATGAAGGCCTTGACCGGCTTGTTGATCAGCCTTTGGAAATCGGCGGCAAACGAGTTTTCGCTACCGTTGGCGGAGTAACACACGAGTAATCGAGTATTGTCGAATTGGGCAGGGTCGATGCCTTTGGCCAGCAAGTGAGCGTGCAGTTCGGCGGCGCTGTGCTCGGCTCCGTCGTAGAGGATAGTGGACGGACTGCCAGACACTCTTTCGCGCAGGCCAAGATCTCTGCCATGGGCGTTGATATTGAGGCGTGGTTTGCCTTTGTACTCATCGACAAAGGTAAACAGGTCGTCCTTGATCAATTTTGTTTCCTTCATGGCGCCTTTCATGACCATGAGGCGCGGGACGTTAGTCGAGCGGCCGGCTGTGCTGATCTCTACAGGCGCGCCCAATTGAACCGCAGTTTGCGACGCTGGGACCGGGGCGACAACGTTGTCCACCAACCGGCTTGTGTTGGTTGTCGGCCTTGCGGAGGGGACGCTGTTCGGCTCAGTCGATGATCGCGCCTTGAAATGCACCAATAAGGTCGCGAGGTTGAGCAACAGGTCGGTCAGGGCGGCCTCTTTGTTCGTTGTGTTATCGCCGCCCAGTGCCTCAACGTCCTGGAGGATGGCCTGGGCCTGCAGCAGCAGGCCAAGCGTGGCAGCGGGGCCACGCAGCGCCGGCAGCAGCGCATTGAGTAACAGGAAACCACCCTGCTTGAGCGATGCCCAGCGACTCTTTGCATCGGAGGTCGATTGTTGCTCAGCCAGGGTTATCAGGTTTCGAGCATTGGCTTCGTACAGGTGTTCCATCAATGTCCCTGCTTGCAGCGTCTGCTGTAGGCGGGTGTCCTCCGCCAGGGGGATGGTCTCGTTGAGCGGAACCGACCCCAGGTTGAAACCGAATAACACCAGATTGGGATGTTTGAAGCCATTGCCGCTGTAGAGCTGTCGCGTATGTTCGTCGGGCAGCCAGGCAAGGGTGTCGTTTTGCAGCTTGCCCTTTTTCTGTATGGCTTCCAGCAGTGCCTGGCGCGAAGGAAACTGCAGAAGCGGTGCGTCGGCGATCAGCGGGCGATACAGGATATGCGGGCCGGTTGCGCTGTCTTTGGGCTCGATCAGATAGGCACCTTCGACCCTGTCGATTTTCCCATTGGCTTTGTTATCGAAGGCCAGCGGGCGAATGGTGATGCCCTTGCCGTCAACGGTCCTGGGGCCGGGGCCTGGTTTGAAGATCTCTTGGATGTAGCGGAATCCCGTGGAGTTGAAACCGGATTCTCCCTTAATGCTCAGTTCCAGCGCCTTCATCTGTAGTTCGATGGGCACTTGTTGGGCGAACAGTGCCTGGCGCTCGGCTTTTTTGGTCGGATTATCGAGCAGTTTTTCCTTGAGCAACGCGGGGTAGGCCCTGCCGGTATCGAGGTTGTCGACCAGCGTCTTGAGCACCCGCTCTTTCTCCAGAGCGGGTACCCTGGTTTTGATTTCTACGCCGTTTTCCTTGAGTCCGGTCTTGAAGAAGACTTCTATCTGGCCATCCGGCAGGCCCGACAGATTATTGAGGAGCATGTCGGTCAGGCTCATCGTCTGGCGGTCGATACCGCCGGAACTCAGGGTCCCGTAGGGCACCTTGAAGACCACTTCCAAGTCTTTGGCAGCGTACTGCGTCAGTTTTTGGCGTTCGGGCAACCTGTCGAATTGCTCCTGCGCAAATGTACGGATGTCCTGGATATCTTGGTTATACGTGTGCCCATTGTTCCTCTGGATGAAGCTGGCCAGGCCGAGACTGAGTTCATGCATCACAAAACGTTCGGCTTCGCCGGCTTGACCCAGCCACTCGGGCAGTGTGGTTTTTGCTTGCGTCGCGGGCGGTGCGCCAATCAGTGGCGGGACGTTGGCCAGACTGTCACCTTGATGCTGTTTGATCAGGGTGTCGGCCTGTGCGTCGAACATATTGCCGGTCAGCGCCTCCAAGTGGCGCCTTTCGTTTGGCAACTCATCCCAGGCCTTGTACGGGGTAATTTTCCCACCAGGTTCCACTAGCAAGAGAATTTCGCGGTCGGGTTGCGACAAGCCGCGATGAATCAGCAAGTTCGGCGTGGAGCCGGGCAAGGCGTAGACGGTGGCGCCGGAGCTCATCGGGTCAGGCGGTGCGGGGCGCGTCGAGCCTTGGGGATGCCTCACGACCATGTTCACGGTTTTACGCTGCTCGTCGTCGAGCCCAGGTTGTTTCAGCCCAGCCTGTTGCAGGTTACTGCGCAGAATACGGCTGACCAGCGCGCGGTGACTGCCGGGGAAGACGGTGCCGGCATGGCTCGGCGTGCTGAAGGCGGGGCTGCTCCAGTATTCACGGGTGTCAGCGCTGAGGGCTTCCTTGAGTTGGCTCGGCAGTGCCCGTATGGCTGCGCTGAGGGCCGACAAATCGAGTGCTAGCGGGGCATCGGTTGGGTTGCCTGTGTGCGCCAACAAATCAGGGCGAGTATCAAACGCCCTATTGCTGCTGGTGAAGTCCGGGGCGTCGCCCTCAGTGAGGTAGTCCATGGCCAGCGTCATCAGTTGCGTTCGTTTGAACTGCCCCGGGTTCGCCGGATCAGGTATTGCAATGGCGAGTTGATTGACATCCACATCCGACCCTGGCGCGCTTGCTTTTATCGTGTCGCCGAGTAGTCGTGCGATCACTGTATGCAGCGTGGGTTCACCGGCGAACTGGCGGCTTGCAATAGCGGCCATCGGGTTGATAGTCGGGGGGAGGGGGGCAGACGTGCCTGGGATGGGCGGGCGTTGAGAAGGTGCAAGCAGTGTGGGGGTTTTCGCGATTTGAGCAGAAAGATCTGCTATCGCCTCCTGTTGCCGTTGGCGGATGTAGCTATAGGCCGGGAGGTTGAACTCTGGCGCTGTGGAGTCTGGTTCGCGCAGCGATTCGAACGTTCGGTTTTGGTTCTGCTGGAAGATTGAATAGAGATTTTCGCCGATTGTACCGTTGGTGCTCGCTGCGTAGAAGTCGCCTATCACATCGGCAGGTGCACTGTTTGCGTCGGTATAGTCAATGTTCAATTTGAGCGTCGGCGTGAGCGCTTGAGCGGCGGCGGTCACCGCTGCAGTAGCCTGCCACCAGCCGGGATCGTATTCAGAAAAGGTCGCAGGTTTGCCGTCGGCAATGCATTCAAGCTGCCATCCCGACTCGGTATTCAAGCGCAGGGTTGAAGTGTCGATCTTGTGTTCGCTGGCGAAACTCGCAAATGGCTCGTTGTGAATGGCGTGCGTCAGCTGGGCCCAGGCCATGCCGAACGTCGAGTGCGCGGGGATATCGGAAATAATTCTGGCAGCCGGCCTGCCTTGCCTTTGCCCTGGACCGAAAAGAGTTTGATCCTTCAGCGCCACGCTGTACTTGAATGAGAGAGCCTCATCGCCGCTTCTGATCAGTTCAGTTGCGACCTTTTTGATTTCCAGGCTCACCACGGCACCGGCCGTTTCGATACCTTCTTGAGTCCTGTAGGTTTTTTCGGATTGGTTGTCGGTGGGGGCAGGCGAATCGGAGAGTTTGCGGGTGTGTATTGGCTCGACTCGCATGAGGTTTTCTTCCATTGAAGTGTAAGTATTCTCTCCGTGGCGCCGATGGATGCGGGCGTTCCAGTCTGTGTTTTCAAGGACAATACAAATTACTTCAAAGAGCTGGCCTCTGCTTGGCACTAAGGTGACTTTAAAAGGTCAGTAATTCCATAAATATCATATAGTTGGCTTTACTAGCCTAAACCTGCCGCTTCACTCCTTTTCGAAGATTCAACTCATGTACCTACGCAACATTGCTGTCGGGCTCTCGGCCCTCGTTTTACTCTCCACCGCTGTAGATGCACGCAGCCTGGCCAACCCCTATACCCCCACGCAGCAACGCCGCTCATTTGAAGGTTGCGCCGACCTCTTCCCTGCCACGAAGCCGATCAGCACGGCCACCGTTGCGGCGGCGATGAAGCCCCTGGCCCTGTGTTCCGATACCTTTGCCGTGCTGTACTCGCAAACCAGCAAGACCCCGCTGGTGGTGGTTGAACGCTTGAACGCTGCGCAGCTGAAAGACGCCAAGGGCGAGGAGCGCACCAACCAGTTCTACCCCGACCCGCGCATCCCCAAGGCAGGCCGCGCGGAGCTGAGCGACTACCGCAGCCAGCACCCGGCCGTGGACCGTGGCCACCAGGCCCCGGCCGCCGATGCGCCGAATGCCCACGCCATGGCCCAATCCTTCGCGTTGTCGAACATGGTGCCGCAAGACCCTGCCAACAACCGCAAGATCTGGAGCAAGGTCGAGGCCGACGTGCGCAAGTTTGCCAAGCGCGCCGGCGGTGATGTGTATGTGTTTACCGGGCCGCTGTTCGACGCGGGCCACGGCACCGTCGGCGATAACCAGGTCTGGGTGCCGACGCGCCTGTTCAAGCTGGTGTACGACGCCAAAAGCCAGCGCGCCTGGGCCTACGTGCTGCCCAACGCCGAAACCCGCATCCAGAAACCCATGGACTACGACACGTTTGTGAAAAGCACCGGGCTCAAGCTGCTGGGCAATCTTCCGGTGTCGGGGTCGGTGGGGCGCACGTGAGCAAGCTGCGCGACTAGCCGGGTTTTCGGCTGGCAATTTCAGTCGGCACCAGGGAGCCGTGGAATATCCGGGTGTCGAAGCGGTAGCAGGCGTTGGCGTTTTTGCGCACGTAGCCTATCTCCGGCTGTGGCGGCCCGCAGTCGGAATACATCATCGAATCGAGCATGACCACAAAGCGTATGCCCGCGTCAGCGTGGAAGAATATAAACGTCGCGAGCATGAGCAGGGTGGCTGCGAACATCGGCCTCAGGCCAGGGAAGTACTCGGGTGCGGTGTGCTCTGCCGCGCTACCCGCTGAGTCCGGCGCTGTAAGGCGTGCACCGCGCGGTTGTGTAAAGGGCTCGCGGCACTTTTGGTAGGCACTGCGCAAGAACAGATAAAGGCTCACTACCATTAGCGAAACCGGCACGCTGAGTAGAAATCCGCCCACGATCGAGGCGTGCCTGAGGTAGTCGACTTCGATGCCCATGCTCGAATTGATGATTTTTTCGACCAGGATCTTGCAGATGTAAAAGACCACCACGGAGCCTGCGAACGAACTCGGCCACGCCCGAACGAAAGCGATGATCGTTGCCCGGTTGGACACCAGGTACACCGTGCTCGTACCAAACGCCGCCACATAAAGCAGGACGGTGGTGGTGTCGAAGCTGAACACGTTGGTGACCAGCCACAGGCAAGTGAACATGCCCGCCAGCTTCAATCCTGCCTTGATCCTTTCTGACATTGCCTGCTGCTTCCCGTAAGCCTGGTTAAATTGAGCCCGGCGCAAAGAGTACCCTCAACTGGGCGCGGCCAGCTAAAACCAATGCGCCGCCAATCATCGTCCTTTCAGGGTTTATACTTGCGCCCCTCGCCATCAACCCTTTCAAACGAACCGAGATACCCCATGAGCACCTCTCTTCCTATCGCCCCGGCGCGCAAGTCTGTCGCGCCGCTGGTGGCCTTTATTGTCCTGGTACTAGGCGCCCTGTTCCTGCAGAACAGCGTGGGCTCGCGCCAGGTGCTGTTGCTGGTGGTCGGCGCCGCGCTGGGCTTGACCCTCTACCATGCCGCGTTTGGTTTTACCTCGGCCTGGCGCGTGTTTATCAAGGATCGGCGTGGCGCCGGCCTGCGTGCGCAGATGGTCATGCTGGCCGTGGCGGTGCTGCTGTTTTTCCCGGCGCTGGGGGCGGGCACGCTGTTCGGGCAGCCGGTGGTCGGGCTGGTGGCGCCAGCGGGTGTGTCGGTGGTGTTCGGTGCGTTTATTTTCGGCATCGGCATGCAGTTGGGCGGCGGCTGTGCGTCGGGCACGCTGTTCACCGTGGGCGGCGGCAATGCGCGCATGCTGGTGACCTTGTTGTTTTTTATCTGCGGTTCGCTGATCGCCACTCACCACGTTGACTGGTGGTTCGCGCTGCCGGCGTTCCCGGCGGTGTCCATCGTCAAGAGTTTCGGCGTGGTGCCGGCCCTGGTCCTCAGCCTGGCGGTGTTCGGCGTGATCGCCGCAGTCACCGTGCGTTTGGAAAAGGCCCGGCATGGCCAGCTCGAAGCGGGCGTGACCAGCGAGCATCAGGGGCTGCGCCGCTTCCTGCGCGGGCCGTGGCCGCTGGTGTGGGGCGCGGTTGGCCTGGCTCTGCTCAACTACGCCACGCTGGCGCTGGCCGGGCGGCCATGGGGCATTACCTCGGCGTTCGCCTTGTGGGGCGCCAAAGTGGCGAGCGGCTTGGGCGTGGATGTTGCCAGCTGGGCGTTCTGGCAGATGCCGGGCAACGCCAAGGCCCTGGCGGCGCCAGTGTGGGAAGACATCACCAGCGTCATGGACATCGGCATCGTCCTCGGTGCGCTGCTGGCTGCTGGTCTGGCCGGGCGTTTCGCGCCGAGCCTCAAGATCCCGGCGCGCTCGCTGGTGGCGGCGGTGATCGGCGGGTTACTGCTGGGTTACGGCTCGCGCCTGGCGTACGGGTGCAACATCGGCGCGTATTTCAGCGGCATCGCCTCGGGCAGCCTGCATGGCTGGATGTGGTTGGTGGCAGCGTTTATCGGCAACAGCGTGGGCGTGCGTCTGCGGCCATTCTTCTTCGCGGGCGAGCGGCCGCAGGTGGCGTTGAGCGGTTGCTGAGGCAGGGTATGTCCGAATCCGTCCTCATGTGGTCCGGCGCGCGTCTGTCGCCAATGCGCTAGCGTGCCTACCATGGCTTGCATCCACCTAGCCAGGTGCAAGCCAGAGGACCAGCCATGAGCCACAAAGCCCTTATCGTTATCGATGCCCAGCATTCATTCCGCCATTCCACCTACTGGTCCGAAAACGACCTGCCGGCGTACCTGGAAAAACAGCAGGCACTCATCGACGGCTGTGTTCAACGCGGCATTGCGGTGATACAAGTCTTCCATGTTGAAGACCAGGGGCATTTTTCCATGGCATCCGGCAACGTCAGAACCTTGAGCGAATTGTCGATCAACCCGGAGCTGATCATTCACAAGCGCTTTCACAGCGCCTTCGCCGGCACGCCCCTGGCTGCGCGGCTCACGGAGCGTGGCGTGACCCATCTGATCATCAGCGGCATTCGCACCGAACAGTGCTGCGAGACCACCACCCGGCAGGCCTCGGACAGCGGCTTCAGCGTGGACTTTGTCAGCGAGGCGACGTTGACCTTCGCGATGTCGCATGCGCGCAGCGGCCGGGTCTACACCCCGGCCGAGATTCGCGAGCGCACAGAGCTGGTGTTGGAAGACCGTTTTGCGCGCATCGTCAGCGTCGCCCAGGCCTTGGAGGGGTGAGCGCGTGAGCCTGCCGGTGCTGTTCGTGTTGCTGCCCAACGCGCTGATGCTCGACCTGGCAGGCCCGGCCGAAGTGCTGCGCCTCGCCGCCCAGATCGAGGACGCCACGGCCATCGACTTCGACTTGCAGTACGTCAGCCCGGTGGCCGCCCTGCACACCTCCATCGGCCTGCCGCTGAGCGGGCTGGCGCCGCTTCCGCCGACCCTGGCGCCCGGCACCCTGGTGGTGTTGGTGGGGTCTACGATGAAGGTGACCCATGCGCAGCGCCAGGCATTCGACGCGGCCAGCGACCGGCTGACCGAGTGGCTGCAACGCGTGTTCGCCGCCTCGGGCGCGCGCTTGGTGTGCGTCTGCGCAGGCGCATTGAGCGCCGCCAGGGCCGGGTTGCTCGACGGCCGCCAATGCACCACCCATCACGCCTTGTGCGCGACCTTGCAGGCCATCGCGCCCAAGGCGCGGGTGTTGGAAAACCGGCTGTACGTCACCGATGGCCCGGTCAGTTGCAGCGCCGGCGTCACCGCAGGTATCGACCTGATGTTGCACCTGGTCGCCGAACTGGCCGGGCCGCGGCTGGCCTGCGCAATCGCACGGGATATGGTGGTGTATATGCGCCGCAGCGGCGCCGACCCGCAGCTGTCGCCGTGGATCGCTGGGCGCTATCACCTGCATCCAGCGGTGCATCGGGTGCAGGATGCGATCGCGGCGGCGCCGTGTGAGGCATGGACCGTGACCCGCATGGCCAGCCTGGCCTGCACCAGCAGTCGCCACCTGGCGCGACTGTTCCACGAGCATGTCGGTATCAGCCCGCTGGATTACCTGCACCAACTGCGTTTGGCGGTGGCCCGTGAGCTGCTGGCGGAGTCGACCCTGGACGTCGAAACGGTGGCCGAGCGCGCGGGCTTCGGCTCGGCGCGGCACCTGCGGCGTATCTGGGGGAAATTCGAAGCGGGGACGCCTTCAGCTGGACGCGTCCGTGCCAGTGGTTGAGGGCTGATCGGCCTCAGCCTCAAGCTTTGCGCGGTCAGCCTTGCTGATGTATTTGTCTTTGCTTTTGGGCGCCAATTTGGCGCTGGCCTTCTTGGCCTTGGCCTTGAAGAGCTGCTGGAGTTTTTTCTGGCGGTTCATGAGGTTTTACCTGGGGGGTGCAGGCGCGGATGATACCAGCTGGGTCGCGTTTTAGCGCCGGTCCGTGCAGCGAAACGCCACTGATCGTACGGGCTCCAGCGCCCACGCCAAGCGCCCGACAAGCGTTCCTGCTCGCGCCTCTGGGCCCTGCCGGCTGGCGATGAAGGCCCCGTGAACCGTCGTTGCCCTCATCGCATTCAGCCGGGGTTAACCGGGCTGGGCTGCCAGGTTGTTACTGATATTACGGCCCAGCACCAGCACGGTCACAAACCCACAACCCACCAACGCCGTGGCCAGGCTCAGCAGCACCGCGCTGCCCAGTTGGTCGACGATCTGCCCGCCAAAGAACGAACCCAGCGCAATAATCACCTGGAACAGGGCGACGAACAGCGGCATGCCGCGTTCGACATCCTTGGGCGCGACGACAAACATCCAGATACTGGCGCAGGCCGGGAAGGCGCCGAAAGCAAAGCCCCAGAGTGCGATCAGCATCGCGGCGCCGGTCATGCCCGTGGCGAAATGGGGGAACAGGGCGGTGCTGGTGCCGATCATCAAGGCGACCAGCAGCAAGGTGTGGCGCACGCTGCGGTTGGCGGCGAAACCGGCAAACACATTGCCCATCACCCCGGCCACGCCGTACAGCAGCAACAGTGAGCCAATGGTCGGGCCGTCGAAGCCCGAACTGTTTTTGAAGAACGGCGCGACATAGGTGTAAGCGGCAAAGTGCGCCAGGCCGATCAACAAGACGGCGATCAACCCGACCCGCGCTTGCGGGTTGATAAACAAGGCTGGCAGATCACGGATGTGAATGGCTTTTTCCGGTTTGAGCTGCGGCAGCAGGAAGACCTGTGCCAGCAGCACCGGTATGCCCACCAGCGCGGTGACCAGAAAGGTCATGCGCCAGCCCATCAACCCACTCAGCCAGGTGCCGACCGGCACGCCCAGTACAGTGGCGAGGGTGACGCCCATCATGATGATCGACGTGGCCTTCGCTACGCCCACGCCCTGGGGGGCCAGGCGGCCACTGAGGGCGATGGCCGTCGCCCAGAAACCGCCGATGCTGATGCCCAGCAGTACGCGGCCGAACAGCAGCAGGTTGAAGTCACTGGCAAATGCCACCACCGAGTTGGCGATGATCATGATCAGCGTCAGGCCGATCAGCAGGTAGCGACGGTCCATGGCGCCAATGCTCACCGACAGCAATGGCGCGGCGAGGGCCGCCATGATGCCGGGCAGGGTCACCATCAGCCCGGCGTGGCCGGCACTGATGCCGAGGTCGCTGGCGACGTCGTTGAGCACACCCACCGGCAGAAACTCGCTGGTCACCAGGGCGAACGCGCCCACGGCAACCGAGAGAATTGCCAACCACTGTTGTTTGACACTTTGTTGATTATGTTCAGGGCGGCCGCTGGGGGCCTGGCTGACGCTTGGCATGGTGTTGGGTTCCATGAGGAATGCCGCCTGAAACCAGGCGGCAGGGAAGAAAGGGGAGGCGATTATAGGAATCGGTGTAGCAGAGCCCATAGGCGAGCGGTTCGATAGTAATCATCAGTGCTATCGATGCGTTGCCCTAGTCACCGGCTAACGCTGCGACCACGTCCCTGGCTACCTCAATAAACGCCCGCGCCGCCGCCGACGGGTAAGCGCCTTTGCGCTGCATCATTACTGCGGTGCGTTGCAACCGCTGCGGCCCCAACTCGATCGCCACCAACGCCGGGTGCGCGCGCGCGATGGCGGCGGGCAGCAGGGTCGACAGCGTGGTCCTGCGCACCACTTCAAGCAGCGCACCGATCACATTCGCCTCCATCACCACGTGCGGGCGGATGCCATGCTGGTTGCAGTAGCGGTCAATCTGCTCGCGGGTGGCGAATTCCTTGCTGAGCAAAATCAGCGATTCGCCATTCAATGCCTCCAGCCCGATTGCCCGCGCCTGCGCCAGCGGATGCTGCCTGCCCACCACCAGCGCGAGGGTTTCCACCAGCAGTACAGAGGCGTCGATGTCGTGGGCGTGCGCTTGATCAAACGCGATGCCTACGTCCAGTTCGTCGGCCAGCAGGTGGCTCTCCATCTGTTCCTGGGCGACTTCACGCACCGTCAACCGGATGTTCGGATAGCGACCGTGAAAAGCCTCGACCAACGGCCCGACCAGGTAGGTGGTGAACGTGGGGGTGACCGCGATGCGTAATGTGCCCCGGCTCAAATCGCTCACGTCATGGATCGCCCGCTGGCCTGCCTGCAGGGCCTGAGACGCCTGCAACGCATGGCGCAGGTACACCTCACCGGCGTCGGTCAGACGTGTCGTGCGCCCAGAGCGGTCGAACAGCTGCGCGCCGAGGCTCTCCTCGAGTTGGCGCACTTGCTGGGACAGCGCCGGTTGCGAGACATGCAGGGCCGCCGCCGCTTTGGTGAAACCCTGGTGCTCTGCCACGGCCAGGAAGTACTGAATGTGTCGGGCCAGCATGGTTGTATCCATAAGATTATCTGATGCGGTTGATCATATATCAGACTTTTACCTTATGTGTTCGGCTGCGTACCTTGGCGTCATCGCCTCGCGATTCCAAGGAGCCACGCCATGCAAGACATCATCGACGGTTTTCTCAAGTTTCAGCGCACTGCCTTCCCCGAACGCGCGGGCCTGTTCAAAGGCCTGGCCAACCAGCAGAGCCCGCGGGCGCTGTTCATCTCCTGCTCCGACAGCCGGCTGGTGCCTGAGCTGGTCACGCAGCGCGAGCCGGGCGATCTGTTCGTGATCCGCAACGCCGGCAATATCGTGCCCTCCTACGGGCCGGAGCCGGGCGGGGTATCGGCCTCGGTGGAGTATGCGGTGGCGGCCTTGCAGGTCAGCGACATCGTGATCTGCGGGCATTCCGATTGCGGCGCCATGACCGCCATCGCCACCTGCGCCTGCCTGGACCACATGCCCGCCGTGGCCGGCTGGTTGCGCTATGCCGACTCCGGCCGCGTAGTCAACGAAGCCCGTCAGCACCCGAACCCCCAGGCCAAGGTGGCGTCGATGGTGCGCGAAAACGTCATCGCGCAATTGGCCAACCTGCAGACACACCCCTCGGTGCGCCTGGCGCTCGAAGAGCAACGCGTGACGCTGCACGGCTGGGTCTACGACATCGAAAGTGGCTGCATCCAGGCGTTCGATGGCCGCAGCGGCCAGTTCGTAGCCCTGGCCGCAAACCCGAGCGTACGCGCCGTATAAAACCCACCCGCCCGAATCGAAGAGCAATGCAAATCCCTGACAGATGCGCTCTTGTGGCGAGCGGGCTTGCCCGCGCTGGGCTGTGAAGCGGCCCCAGAACCACACGCTGAGTTACTTCAGGAAAAACCGCAGTGCCTTTCGAGGGCCCGCTGCGCACCCCAACGCGGGCAAGCCCGCTCGCCACAGGGCACAGTCTGTGCTTTTAAACCTGTGTTACGCCTATTTTTACCCACGGAGATAACCCCCATTATCCACTCGCAAATCAGCCAGACCACGCGCCTTGCCCTGACCGACATCATCCTGTTGGCCAAGGCCCGCAAAGACCTGTCATTCGCCCAGATCGCCCAAGGCACCGGCCTGCACGAAGCCTTCGTCACCGCCGCCTTGCTCGGCCAGCACCCACTGCCCGCCAGCGCCGCCCAGGCGGTGGCCGACACCCTGGGCCTGGATGCCGACGCCGTGGCGCTGCTGCAAACCATTCCGCTGCGCGGCAGCCTCGGCAATGGCATCCCGACCGACCCGACGGTATACCGTTTCTACGAAATGCTGCAGGTCTACGGCACCACGCTCAAGGCGCTGGTACACGAAAAATTCGGCGACGGCATCATCAGCGCAATCAACTTCAAGCTCGATATCAAGAAGGTCGAGGACCCGGAAGGAGGCTCGCGCGCGGTGATTACCCTGGATGGCAAATACCTGCCGACCAAGCCGTTCTGAGTCAGCGGTAAAAAGGCCCGGCGCTGTGAGGCGGCCGGGCCACTTTTTTTTCAAGGATGGGTTGTCCACCCCAAAAACGCCGTGATCAACCCTACCACTTGTTGTTGAATCTGCGCCCGGGGCCGCGCGCCTTCACCGTCCCGGCAAATCATGCCATCGCCCGGCGAGCTTTCTTCGATCAACGCCACCGCGCCGGGTTTGCACATCGACATAAAGCTGAAGTGGGTGGCGTCGCGGATCTCGACATAGGTGGTGGAGGCTGTGGGCAGGCGCTTGACCATGTCTGCCGACTCCAATTCAGGCGCCATATCCTCGCTTGGCACGCCGCCCGCAATCACCAGCGCCGGCACTGGCAAGGCGGCCAGGCTGGCGTTGGTGAAGCCGCGCGACAGGCCCAGGTCCAGCGACACAATGGCGCGCACGCGTGTGTCGCTCAGGTCAGCCGCCAGTTTGGCTTTGCCCTCCGGGGTGCCGGCGGGGTTCATCTCGTGATAGCCGATGCACCCGCCCAGCTTGGGGTGGACGCTGCAGTCCTTGGCGAACAGGTCCGGGTCGAAGCGCGCGCCGGCGATTTCCAGCACGGTCCAGCCGCCCAGGGAGTGGCCGATTGCAGCAATCCGCTGCGGCGCAACTGCGCCAAATGACGCGGGCTGAGCCAGCACCGCGTCGATGGCCCGGCTCAGGTCGGCCGGGCGCTGCCATAACTGCGCGGCCGCCAGCGGGCTGCGGTCTTTGGTGGTGGTGCCGGGGTGGTTCACCGCCGCCACGATATAACCCTGATGGGCCAACGCACTGGCCAGCCACGCCTGTTTGCCCCAATTGCCGCCGTAACCGTGGGAGAGCACCACCAGGGGATGTTCACCACGGGCCGCTGGCGCATTGGGCACGGCGAGCGCGCCGATAAACACCACGTTGTTGGCGATCAACTCGGGGGTGGCAGACGTGGCCGCGGCGGGGTACCAGACGCTCAGCTCCAGCGGGCGCTGGTGGTTCGCGTCGGGCAGGGTCGTGGTCTGGAAGCCGATAGGGCTTTGGACGGCAAAGGCGGGTGCTGTCAGGCAGAGCAGAAACAGGCAGGCGAGGGTGTTCTTCATTGTTTTTATCGTCCTTGATAGAGGTGGCGCATCATGCACTGAATCGCCCGTTCAGTGCCATGTGCGCCGCGCCAGCTTCTGCTCGGCCGTGCCCCTGTTAACGCCTACGCGTGGGTCAGCCCCGTTAACGTATCCGCGATGGTCTTGGTGCGCTGCGCCGTGCCCTCGGTCGCGCGGCTTGACGCCTCCAGCGCATCGAGCATTTCACGCAGCGCGCCGACGCCGGTGGACTGGTCTTCGATCTGCTGGGCGACGCGCTGGATCTCGCTGGACAGCAAGTCGATATCCACGCCGATTTCCGCAGCATTCTTGCGCGTGATCTCTGCCAGCTTACGCACCTCGTCCGCCACCACCGCAAAGCCGCGGCCCAGGTCGCCCGCGCGGGCCGCTTCGATGGCGGCGTTGAGCGCCAGCAGGTTGGTCTGCCCGGCGATCTGCTGGATCACCTGCACAATCGACTGGATACGCAAACTCGAACCGGCCAACGTGCGTGCACCTTCCACCGCAACGTCCGCCTGGCTCGACAGCCCTTCCACCGTGGCCCCGGCCTGGGCAGACACGTTGTTCTGCCGGTCAATGGTGCCCACCAGGTCATCCATCGACGCATGCAACTCACCGGAGTAATGCTTGAGCTGCGCAGCGATGTCCTCCTGCTGACGCTCGGCCTGGGCCAGCACCTGGCCCAGGTCCGCCAGGCCTTCGAACACCGGCAGGATATTGCGATCCAGCCCACGCGTGTTCAGGGTGGTGCTGAAGTCATTGTTCTTGAACGCGGCAATCTGCTTGACCACTACATGGTTCAAGCCCGCGAGCTTCTTGACTTGGCGGCGCAGGAAAAACGCCTTGAACTCGCCGTAGTGGGCGATGAAATTGTCCACATACTCATCACTGAAGCTTGCGCCCTTGGCCACGCGGAAGAAGAAAATCGCCGTGAGCGTCTGGTTCAGGTTCAACCCCAGAATTTCACCAAAGGTCGAAAACCCGGCCAGCGGCACATCGCCAAAGGTGCCGGCCATGCTGCCCAGCTCGGCAGCGTTGTTCAGGCGGCGCAAAATGCAGTCATTCAAGATACCCGCCACCGGCTGGCCGCCCTTGCCGCGCAAGAACTGCTCGTAGTCCAGGCGCGTGGCCTCACGCAGCGGCGTACGCCGCACCATCACCAACTCCTCGCCCGGCGCCACGTCGCAAAACAGCTGCACGATCTGCTGCTCGAAATCGATACGCGCGATGGACCGTACAAACAACTCACTGCCCACCCGGATCGCAAACGAGTAATCCGCCAGCTTCGACTCCAGCGCCTGGGGCGCGCAATTGAACGCCTCACACAGCGCCTGCACCATGCTCTTGATATTGCCGGCGCTGTCGATCACCTGGTCAATGGTGCGGTCCTCCACCGAAGCGGTCAGCACACTGAACGTCAGATCCGCCGGCTTGAAGTTCTGGCTTTTGAACACCCCGAACCGCACCTGCGCCGCCGTCTTCAAGAACACAATCTGGGCATGGTTCTGATAACTGCGCTGACCGTCATGGATCAGCGTCTTCTGGAAATCCGCCTTGCCCCCGGCCGACCCGCCCACAAACAAACACGGAAAACGCCCCGACTCATACAGCGCCTCCATGAAGAACGACTCCGACGCCGACAACCCATCGAACACCACATACGCCAGCGTATCGCGATGATCAATCGAGGTCCGCACCTGCACCCGCTTGATATTGCCCACCAACTTGGCAATCCGCTCCTGCATTCCCAGGCGCTTGCCGCCACTGCGAATGTCCTCACACTCCAGCGGCACCATCACCACCTCGGCCGAGGCGATCACACTGTCGTCAAACAGCTGCAACACCATCCGATCCCAACGCTCGCCCGTGGCGCAATACAGCGAACTGGCAGCGTTGCACAACTCACCGGAGGTGGTGCACAGGCTGATGGTGGCTTGCGCAAAACGCCGCTTGAGCTTGCCCGCGATTGCGTCGATATCGAGGTGAGGGGAGATAAAGCCCGTGATCAGGGTGGGCGTGATGCGCAGCGCGGCGAGAGCAGCGTCCAGCTCATTGGCGGTGCAGGTGAGGGTAGAGGTGCCTTGACGAGCAGCCCGGGGTTTTTTGAGAAACGAGAGTGGGTTCATGGTGGGGGCTCGAGAGAGTGCGCGCGCGAGGAGGGAGGCGTTTGGATAGTCAGGTTATCAG
>NZ_WKCB01000101.1 GCF_021606685.1 Pseudomonas syringae | reverse complement strand
CTCGGAAATGGGTATAGAGGACAGCCTCAGGCCCCCGCCACCACTCAACCGGTTGCGGCTGCGGACCCACGGGACAAGGGCCCTGGCTTCGCTCAAGTGTTCGCCAACCAAGGCCCCAAACCCACCGTCAAGGCCGACGACAACTCGCCCAAACCCGCGCGGGACAAGCCGTCCGACACCAGTGCAAAACCCGCCGCCAGTAACGACAAGCCTGCCGCCGGCACGCCAGCGGTTGCCGATAGCGGCAATACCTTGCCTGCCACGCCGCCAGCCAAGGCCGACGACAGCGCGAGCCAAGAGAATGACGCCCCGGTCGACCCAACCCTGGTACAGCAACCCCCGACTGACCCCGTCGTCGACCCGGCACTGATTGCCGCCGTAACGCCAGTGGCCGTGCCGGTACCGGTCCCAGTGGAAACCCCGGCACCGGTTGCTGCCGCCAACGATGACAAGGCTCAACCCGTGGTCGCGGCGCCGATTGCAGTGACCGAGGAGGCCAAGCCGGTCTTCGACCCCGAGGCTGACCCCCTGGATGCCATGCCGGCCGTGCGCCTGGCGATGGAGCAGGGTGGCCATGTGTCCGCCAGCAGCCAGGCCCCGGCAAAAACCGCCCCGGCGCCGACCCAGGATCAGCCGACCGCCGCGCAGAACTTCGCCGCCGGCCTGGCCACCATGGTCGACCAGCAAGCCACCAAGGACAGCACGGATTCGGGTGGCGACAAGGCCTTCAGCGGCCTGATCGAAGACGGTCTCAAAGACCTCAAGAACGCCAGCAGCGACACCCGCGTCGATGACTTCGCCAATCGCCTGGCCGCGCTGACCCAGGCAGCTACGCCAAAAACCGCAAACGCTTTGCCGCCGGTGACGAATGCGCCGTTGGCCATGCACCAGAGCGGCTGGACTGACGAAATCGTCAACCGTGTGATGTACCTCTCCAGCGCCAACCTCAAGTCGGCGGAGATCCAGTTGCAGCCAGCCGAGCTGGGTCGTCTGGATATCAAAGTCAACATGACGGCCGACCAGCAGGCCCAGGTCAACTTCATGAGCGCCCATCCGGTGGTGCGTGAAGCGCTGGAAAGCCAGTCCGGCCGCCTGCGTGAGATGTTTGCGCAGCAGGGCATGGGCCAGGTGGACGTGAACGTGTCCGACCAGTCGCGTGGCCAGGAGCAGCAGCAACAGCAGGCCCAGACCCGTGGCGTGAGCGGCAGCAACGGGCGCAGCGGTGCTGACGGCGACAGCGGCAACCACATTGATGTGGCTGAGGCAGTCACGCCGGTAACCTCCACGGTGATCGGCTCCAGCGCCGTCGACTACTACGCCTGATTCAAGCCGTACAACGGCCAAAATGTGGGAGGGGGCTTGCCCCCGATAGCGGTGTATCAGTCACCAGATTAATAGACTGATACCCCCTCATCGGGGGCAAGCCCCCTCCCACATTTGATGTGCGGTGCTGCTGCTACCAGACAACTCTGGCATAACACTTGCTCTTGCCTTTCCGTAGATCTATGAATCCCCGAATAGTGACGGATTATTGGCATGGCGAAGAGCGACGACGCAGCAAAAGCACCCGCAGGCAAAGGTAAGCTCAAGCTTATTCTGTTGATAGTGGTGGGCCTGCTCCTGGCCATCGGCGCCTCGGTGGGTGGCACCTGGTACATCATGCACAGCAGTGCAAGCAAACCGGCACCCGCCGCCGAAACCGCCAGTAACGTCAAGCAACCGGCAATCTTCGAGCCGATGCTTCCGGCCTTCGTGGCCAACTTCAACCAGAATGGCCGTCAACGCTACCTGCAGGTGAGCATCACCTTGCTGGCGCGCAACGCCTCGGACCTGGATGCCCTCAAGGTGCACATGCCGGTTATCCGCAATAACCTGGTGATGCTGTTCTCCGCACAAAGCTTCGACACCCTGGCCACCCCGGTGGGCCAGGAAATGCTGCGCCAGAAGGTCACTGCCAGCGTGCAGGAAGTGGCCCAGAAGGAACTCGGCAAAGTCGTGGTCGAGCAGGCGCTCTTCACTAACTTCGTATTGCAGTAGGATCACGACATGGCCGTGCAAGACCTGCTGTCCCAGGATGAAATCGACGCGCTGTTGCATGGCGTCGACGATGGTCTGGTACAGACCGAAATGGCTGCCGAGCCCGGCAGCGTCAAAAGTTATGACCTGACCAGCCAGGATCGCATCGTCCGTGGACGTATGCCGACCCTGGAAATGATCAACGAACGGTTTGCCCGTTACACCCGTATCAGCATGTTCAACATGCTGCGCCGCTCGGCGGACGTGGCGGTGGGCGGTGTGCAGGTGATGAAGTTCGGTGAATACGTGCACTCGCTGTACGTGCCCACCAGCCTCAACCTGGTCAAGATCAAGCCGTTGCGCGGCACCGCGCTGTTCATTCTCGACGCCAAACTGGTGTTCAAGCTGGTGGACAACTTCTTCGGCGGCGACGGCCGTCATGCCAAGATCGAAGGCCGTGAGTTCACCCCCACCGAGTTGCGGGTAGTGCGCATGGTGCTGGAGCAGGCCTTCATCGACTTGAAGGAAGCCTGGCAGGCGATCATGGAAGTCAATTTCGAGTACATCAACTCGGAAGTGAACCCGGCCATGGCCAACATCGTCGGGCCCAGCGAAGCCATTGTGGTGTCCACCTTCCACATCGAACTCGATGGCGGTGGCGGCGACCTGCACGTGACCATGCCGTACTCGATGATCGAGCCGGTGCGCGAGATGCTCGACGCCGGTTTCCAGTCCGACCTCGACGACCAGGACGAGCGCTGGGTCAAGGCCCTGCGCGAAGACCTGCTGGACGTCGACGTACCCCTGAGCGCCACCGTGGCCCGTCGCCAGTTGCGCCTGCGCGATATTTTGCACATGGCGCCTGGGGACATCATCCCCGTCGAATTGCCGGAAGAAATGATCATGCGCGCCAACGGCGTGCCGTCGTTCAAGGTCAAGCTCGGTTCCCACAAGGGCAACCTGGCGCTGCAAGTGGTTGAGCCGATCAACCGCCGCTAATCCCTTATTTATGAATGCTTGCTTCGCCGAGGACATGTAATGGCTACCGAACACGAAAACACTTCCGCCGAAGACCAGGCCCTGGCTGACGAATGGGCTGCGGCCCTGGAAGAAACCGGCGATGTTGGCCAGGACGATATCGACGCCCTGTTGGCCGCCGACGCCGCCACCGCGCCGTCGAGCAATCGCCTGCCGATGGAAGAATTCGGCAGCGTGCCGAAAAACAACGACCCGGTGACCCTCGACGGCCCGAACCTGGATGTGATCCTGGATATCCCGGTGTCGATTTCCATGGAAGTGGGCAGTACCGAAATCAACATCCGCAACCTGCTGCAACTCAACCAGGGCTCGGTGATCGAGCTGGACCGCCTGGCCGGTGAGCCGCTGGATGTGTTGGTCAACGGCACGTTGATTGCTCACGGCGAAGTGGTGGTGGTCAACGAGAAGTTCGGTATCCGCCTGACCGACGTGATCAGCCCGAGCGAACGCATCAAGAAGTTGCGCTGAGATGAAGGGGTTGATGGCGGGACTGTTTCTGGCGCTGCCATTGAGCGCCCTGGCCGCGGAGCCGATCGCGCAAGCGGCGGCTGCCGCGCCGGTGGTCAACAGTGGTATCGGCGGGCAACTGACTCAGCTGGTGCTGGGCCTGTTGCTGGTGGTCGGGCTGATTTTTGTGCTGGCCTGGCTGATGCGCCGCGTGCAGAACGTGGGCCCGGGCAATGGGCAGGTGATCGAAATGATCGGCTCCCGTGCGCTGGGCCCGCGTGATCGACTGGTGCTGGTGCAAGTGGGTGAAGAACAGATCCTGCTGGGCATCACCCCTGGGCGCATCACCCCACTGCACGTGCTCAAGACTCCGGTGAGTGTTGACCAGTCCAAGCCCGCCACACCGGAATTCGCCCAGCGCCTGATGGAGTTGCTGGGCAAGGATCAGAAGGATAAGAAGTAATGCGCGTTTTATTGACGCTCATGCTGTTGCTGGCCGCGCCATTGGCGTTCGGCGCCGACCCGTTGTCGATTCCGGCGATTACGCTGGGGACCAACGCGGCGGGGGCGCAGGAGTATTCGGTCAGTCTGCAGATCTTGCTGATCATGACCGCGCTGAGCTTTATCCCGGCGTTCGTGATGCTGATGACCAGCTTCACGCGGATCATCATCGTGTTCTCGATCCTGCGCCAGGCCCTGGGCCTGCAGCAGACGCCGTCGAACCAGATCCTCACCGGCATGGCCTTGTTCCTGACCATGTTCATCATGGCGCCGGTGTTCGACAAGGTGAACCAGCAAGCCCTGCAGCCTTACCTGGCGGAAACCATTACCGCCCAGGTCGCAATCGACCGGGCCCAGGTGCCGATCAAGGACTTCATGTTGTCGCAGACCCGCTCCAGCGACCTAGAGCTGTTCATGCGCCTGTCCAAGCGTACCGACATCGCCACCCCGGACCAGGCGCCGCTGACTATCCTGGTGCCGGCGTTTGTGACGTCTGAACTGAAAACCGCATTCCAGATCGGCTTCATGATCTTTATTCCGTTCCTGATCATCGACCTGGTGGTGGCGAGCGTGTTGATGGCCATGGGTATGATGATGCTGTCGCCGCTGATCATCTCGTTGCCGTTCAAGATTATGTTGTTCGTGCTGGTGGACGGTTGGGCGCTGATTATCGGTACCCTGGCCGGCAGTTTCGGAGGGGTGTGATTTGTTAGGTGAAGCCGCATGACCCCAGAAGTAGCAGTCGACCTGTTCCGTGAAGCGCTGTGGCTGACCACCGTGATGGTCGCCGTGCTGGTGGTGCCAAGCCTGTTGGTGGGCCTGCTGGTGGCGATGTTCCAGGCCGCGACGCAGATCAACGAACAAACCCTGAGTTTCCTGCCGCGCCTGCTGGTGATGCTGGTCACCTTGATCGTTGCCGGCCCGTGGCTGGTGCAGACCTTCATGGAATACATCCTGCAGCTGTACGGCAGTATTCCGCAGTTGATCGGCTGACCCGATGCAGTCCTTGCTGGCATTGACCGACACCCAGATCAGCACCTGGGTGGCGTCCTTCATCCTGCCGCTGTTTCGCGTGACGGCAATGTTGATGGCCATGCCGGTCATCGGTACCACCCTGGTGCCACGGCGCGTGCGCCTGTACTTCGCCGTGGCAATCACCGTGGTGATTGTGCCTGGCTTGCCGCAGATGCCGCCGGTCAACGCCCTCGACCTCAGCGCCTTGATGCTGATTGCCGAACAGGTGCTGATCGGCGCCATGCTGGGCTTCTCCCTGAGTTTGTTTTTCCAGGCGTTCGTGATTGCCGGGCAAATCATTTCGATCCAGATGGGCATGGGGTTCGCCTCGATGGTCGACCCCACCAACGGCGTGTCGGCGGCGGTCATCGGGCAGTTCCTGACCATGCTGGTGACCTTGCTGTTTCTGGCGATGAACGGCCACCTGGTGGCGTTCGAGGTGCTCACCGAAAGCTTTACCACGTTGCCGGTGGGCTCGGGCCTGGTGGTCAATCACTTCTGGGAAGTGGTCGGGCGCCTCGGTTGGGTGCTGGGCGCTTCCTTGCTGCTGGTGTTGCCGGCGATCACCGCGTTGCTGGTGGTCAACATCGCGTTTGGCGTGATGACCCGCGCGGCGCCGCAGTTGAACATTTTCTCGATTGGTTTCCCGCTGACCCTTGTGTTGGGCATGGGGATTTTCTGGGTCGGCCTGGCTGACATTCTCAATCAGTATCAACCGCTGGCGACCGACGCCTTGCAGTTTTTACGTGACCTGGCACGGGCGCGCTGAGCCATGGCCGAGAGCGAGAGTGGTCAGGACAAAACAGAAGACCCCACGGAGAAACGTAAAAAGGACTCCCGGGAAAAGGGCGAGATTGCGCGCTCCAAAGAGCTGAATACCGTCGCCACCATGATGGCCGGCGCGGGCGGTTTGCTGATCTACGGCGGCGGCTTGGCCCTGGACCTGCTGGAGTTGATGAAGCACAACTTCACCTTGCCCCGCGAAGTGCTGCTCAACCCCGACTCCATGGGCCAGTACCTGCTGCATTCGGGCAAGATCGCGATCCTGGCGGTGCAGCCGATCCTGATTACCTTGCTGCTGGCCGCGCTGATCGGCCCGGTCGCCCTTGGCGGCTGGCTGTTCGCCGCCGGCAGCATGGCGCCCAAATTCAGCCGCATGAACCCGGCCGCCGGGCTCAAGCGGATGTTTTCCGCCAAGGCCTTGGTGGAGCTGCTCAAGGCCTTGGCCAAGTTCATCCTGATTCTGTTCGTGGCCCTCACGGTATTGTCGTCCGACATCGACGACCTGCTGCGCATCGCCCATGAGCCGCTGGAGTCGGCGATCATCCACAGTGTGCAGGTGGTGGGCTGGAGCGCGCTGTGGATGGCCGCCGGGCTGATCATCATTGCGGCGGTGGATGCACCGATCCAGCTGTGGGAAAGCCACAAGAAACTGCTGATGACCAAGCAGGAAGTGCGCGACGAGCACAAGGACCAAGAGGGCCGCCCCGAGGTCAAGCAGCGCATTCGACAGCTGCAGCGCGAAATGTCGCAACGCAAGATGATGGCCTCGGTGCCCGACGCCGACGTGGTCATCACCAACCCGACCCACTACGCCGTGGCCCTCAAGTACGACCCGGACAAGGGCGGTGCGCCGATGCTGCTGGCCAAGGGCGGCGACTTTACCGCGCTAAAAATCCGCGAAATCGCTGTGGCCAACGACATCCTGCTGCTGGAGTCGCCGGAGCTGGCGCGCTCGATCTTCTATTCCACCGACCTTGACCAGGAAATCCCCGCCGGGCTGTACCTGGCCGTTGCCCAGGTGTTGGCGTACGTCTATCAGATCCGCCAATACCGCGCCGGCAAGGGCAAGCGGCCTGATCCGCTCAAAGACCTGCCGATTCCGCCGGACCTGCGCCGCGATTCTTGATTGCCACCGTGTCATTCATCTGAAAAGCCCCCACCCTGTCAACTTTGACAGTAGCCAGCCTTCCGGTATGGCGGTTTTATACCCGCTCAACTGTGCGCGCGCTGTTAGCAGATTCAGGAGAAGTGGCTATGAACGTGGTGACGGGAACAGTCAAATCCTATGATCAACTGACCCACGAAGGCTTGATCGTGCTGGATGGTGGAGAAGAGGAAGTGTGGGTAGATGGCCTCGGCTCGAAGGACATTGAGCTTTCAGCGGGGCTTAAAGTGGAGCTTCAAATGATCCATCGGCCTACGGGTGTGTACGCATCGAGCCTCAGGCTGATCTAGCCGCACCTGTGCGGGTCCTTGAACGAAGTGTGCGGAGAGCGGCAATGGCAACGGGCACTGTGAAATGGTTTAACAAGGAAAAGGGCTTTGGGTTTATTACCCAGGACGGCGGTGGCACGGATGTTTTTGTGCACTTTTCGGCGATCCGGGGTGACGGGTTCAAGACGCTCGAAGACAACCAGAAGGTTGAGTTCGATGTCGAGACCGGACAAAAAGGGCCTCAGGCTGTGAACGTGCGACTCGCGTGAAAACTCACTGATTGCTCGTCCCCCCGCTAGTGCTGGACGCGTACAAAGCCAAATGTGGGAGGGGGCTTGCCCCCGATGAGGGTGTGTCAGTGGATAAATCTTTAACTGACCCAATGCCATCGGGGGCAAGCCCCCTCCCACATTTTGATTGGTTTACAGCCGATAAAGCCTGGGTGGTTGTTAGCGATCCACGTGCTGAAGCAAAAGTTGGAAGGCTTCTTGCAATACCGCCTCCAGGACGCCTCCCGGCGTCAAAAGTTTGCTTCAAGGAAACGAGGAATACCGGTGGTGGATCGCTCTCAAATGCTCGGCACGGCCCGTACCACCCTGACTGACCTCTCGCGGGGCAATCTGGGTGTGCCGTTGTTGTTGCTGGTGATGCTGGCAATGATGATGTTGCCGATGCCGCCGTTCCTGCTGGACGTGTTCTTCACCTTCAACATTGCCTTGTCGGTCGTGGTGCTGCTGGTCTGCGTGTACGCCCTGCGGCCGCTGGATTTTGCCGTGTTCCCGACCATCCTGCTGGTGGCGACCTTGCTGCGCCTGGCGCTCAACGTGGCCTCCACCCGTGTGGTCATGCTGCACGGCCAGGACGGCCATGCCGCCGCCGGTAAGGTGATCCAGGCCTTCGGTGAAGTGGTGATCGGCGGTAACTACGTGGTCGGTATCGTGGTGTTCGCGATCCTCATGATCATCAACTTTGTCGTAGTGACCAAAGGTGCCGGGCGAATCTCCGAGGTGAGTGCGCGGTTCACCCTCGACGCGATGCCCGGCAAACAAATGGCCATCGACGCCGACCTCAACGCCGGCCTGATCGACCAGAACCAAGCCAAATCCCGCCGCCTGGAAGTGGCCCAGGAAGCCGAGTTCTACGGTTCCATGGACGGTGCCAGCAAATTTGTGCGCGGTGACGCCATTGCCGGCCTGCTGATTCTGTTCATCAACCTCATCGGCGGCATGGCGGTGGGTATCTTCCAGCACGGCATGACCTTCGGCGATGCGGGCAAGGTGTACGCCCTGCTGACCATTGGTGACGGTTTAGTGGCGCAATTGCCATCACTGTTGTTATCCACAGCTGCCGCGATCATGGTGACCCGTGCTTCGGGCTCCGAAGACATGGGCAAGCAGATCAGCCGTCAGATGTTCGCCTCGCCCAAAGCGCTGGCTGTGGCGGCGGGCATCATGGCGATCATGGGTATCGTGCCGGGCATGCCGCATGTGTCGTTCCTCAGCATGGCGGCATTGGCCGGTGGCGGCGCCTACCTGTTCTGGAAGAAGCAGAACCAGGTCAAGGTGATCGCTCAGCAAGAGATCGCGCGCCAGCAGGAGCTGCTGCCATCGCCGGCCCGCGCCCAGGAAACCAAGGAGTTGGGCTGGGATGACGTGACCCCGATCGACATGATCGGCCTGGAAGTCGGCTATCGCCTGATTCCCCTGGTAGACCGTAACCAGGGCGGCCAATTGCTCGCGCGGATCAAGGGCGTGCGCAAGAAGCTGTCCCAGGACCTGGGCTTTTTGATGCCGACCGTGCACATCCGCGACAACCTCGACCTGGCGCCCAGCGCCTACCGCCTGACCCTGATGGGGGTGATCCTGGCCGAAGCCGAGATTTACCCGGACCGCGAGCTGGCGATCAACCCAGGGCAAGTATTCGGCAGCCTCAACGGTATTACCGCCAAAGATCCGGCTTTTGGCCTGGAGGCGGTCTGGATCGAAATCAGCCAGCGCAGCCAGGCGCAGTCCCTGGGCTACACCGTGGTGGACGCCAGCACCGTGGTCGCCACCCACCTCAACCAGATTCTGTACAAGCACTCCCACGAGCTGATCGGCCACGAAGAAGTCCAGCAATTGATGGGTTTGCTCGGCAAAGCCTCGCCAAAACTCGCCGAGGAGCTGGTGCCGGGCGTGTTGTCGTTGTCGCAACTGCTCAAGGTGTTGCAGGCGCTGCTGGCCGAACAGGTACCGGTGCGCGACATCCGCAGCATTGCCGAGGCCATCGCCAACAATGCCGCCAAGAGTCAAGATACTGCCGCGCTGGTGGCTGCGGTGCGCGTCGGATTGTCCCGTGCAATCGTCCAAAGCATTGTAGGGCTTGACTCCGAGCTGCCTGTGATCACCTTGGAACCAAGGTTGGAACAAATATTGCTCAATAGTATTCAGAAGGCAGGACAAGGCCAGGAAGAGGGCGTTCTGCTGGAGCCAAGCATGGCTGAGAAACTGCAGCGTTCGTTGATCGACGCCGCACAGCGCCAGGAAATGCAGGGCCAACCGGTGATTCTGCTGGTGGCCGGCCCCGTCCGGGCGATGTTGTCGCGGTTTGGGCGTCTGGCAGTACCGAATTTGCACGTTTTGGCTTATCAGGAAATTCCTGACAACAAGCAAGTGACTATCGTCGCGACAGTAGGGCCCAACGGCTGAGGGTAGTGGGTTATGCAAGTTAAGCGTTTTTTCGCCGCCGATATGCGTCAGGCCATGAAACTGGTACGTGACGAGCTGGGCGCCGACGCCGCGATTATCGGTAACCGTCGTATTGCCGGCGGTGTCGAACTGACGGCTGCCCTGGACTACACCCCCTCGGCGCTGGCGCCGCGCGTACCGAACATGGAACTCGAAGACGAGTTGCGCAAGACCGCCTCGCGCATTGTCTCGGCCCAGGCCGAACTGAGCATGCGTGGCGACAGCGATGCCAGCACCAACCGTCAGTTGTTTGCCGGCTTGCCGTTGACCGCCGCCGAGCCGCTGGTTGAGCCGACGTTCGTTGAACCGCCACGTCCTGCAGCGCCAGCCCAGGCTGCCGCAGTCGACCAGCGTGTGTTCGACTCGATGCGCTTTGAACTCAATGGCCTGCGCGAGCTGCTGGAAGTCCAACTGGGCTCGTTGGCGTGGACCCAGTTGCAAGGCAGCAAGCCGCAACAGGCCAACCTGTGGCGTCGCCTGCAACGCATTGGCCTGTCCGGCCCGTTGTCCCGTGACCTGCTGGCCCTGACCACTGAAATCGAAGAGCCTCGCCAGGCCTGGCGCATGTTGCTGGCGCACTTGGCGCGGATGATCGTCACCCCGGAAATCGAGCCGCTGGAAGAGGGCGGTGTGATCGCCATGGTCGGCCCTGCCGGCATGGGCAAGACCACCACCCTGGCCAAGCTGGCGGCGCGGTATGTGCTCAAGTACGGCGCTTCGAACATCGCGCTGGTGAGCATGGACAGCTACCGCATTGGCGCCCAGGAGCAGCTCAAGACCCTGGGCCGTATTTTGAATGTGCCGGTGACCCACGTAGACCCGGGCCAGTCCTTGGCGAACGCCCTCGACCCGCTGCTGCGCAAGCGCGTGGTACTGATCGACACCGCCGGCCTGCAAGCCAGCGATCCGGCGTTGCGCATGCAACTGGAAAGCCTGGCCGGGCGTGGCATCAAGTCAAAAAATTACCTGGTGCTTGCAACCACCAGTCAGAAACAGGTTCTTACCGCTGCGTACCACAGTTACAAGCGCTGCGGCCTGGCCGGCTGCATTCTCACCAAGCTCGATGAAACCGCGAGCCTGGGCGAGGTCTTGAGCCTGGCCATCAGCCACGAATTGCCGGTCGCCTACCTGACCGACGGGCCACGGATCCCGGATGATCTGCATCTGCCGCGCCGTCATCAGTTGGTCAGCCGCGCAGTCAGCGTGCAAATGCAAGAAGAGCCTAGCGAGGAAGCGATGGCCGATATGTTCGCCGACCTTTACCACAACCCGGCAAAGCGGGTGGGTTGAGGTCAGGATGAACACCGTGAAATGTACCTACATTGATGGTCTGCAAGCGATTCACGCGGCCAAGCCATGTAGCCTGCGTCTAAGCAAGACAAGGTAAAGAAATAAAATGGGCAGCATGCATCCCGTACAGGTGATCGCGGTGACCGGCGGCAAAGGTGGCGTCGGGAAAACTAACGTGTCAGTGAATTTGTCCCTGGCCCTGGCAGAGCTTGGCCGTCGCGTCATGCTGCTGGATGCTGACCTGGGGCTGGCGAACGTCGACGTTCTGCTGGGGCTGACGCCCAAACACACGCTTGCCGATGTGATCGAGGGCCGCTGCGAGCTGCGCGATGTGCTGCTGCAAGGCCCGGGTGGCATCCGCATCGTGCCGGCTGCCTCCGGCACCCAGAGCATGGTGCACCTGAGCCCGGCGCAGCATGCCGGCCTGATCCAGGCCTTCAGTGATATCGGCGACAACCTCGACGTGCTGGTGATCGACACCGCCGCCGGGATCGGCGAGTCCGTGGTCAGCTTCGTGCGCGCCGCGCAGGAAGTGCTGCTGGTGGTTTGCGATGAACCCACCTCGATCACCGACGCCTACGCCCTGATCAAACTGCTTAACCGTGACTACGGCATGAACCGCTTCCGGGTGCTGGCCAACATGGCCCAAAGCCCGCAAGAGGGGCGAAACCTGTTCGCCAAGTTGACCAAGGTCACGGATCGCTTTCTCGATGTCGCCTTACAATACGTCGGCGCAGTTCCCTACGACGAGTGTGTGCGCAAGGCTGTGCAAAAGCAGCGTGCAGTCTACGAAGCGTTCCCTCGTTCCAAATGCGCATTGGCGTTCAAGGCTATTGCCCAGAAGGTCGATACCTGGCCGTTGCCTGCCAACCCGCGTGGGCATCTGGAGTTTTTCGTCGAGCGATTGGTGCATCAGACGAGCGCAGGACCCGTGCTATGACAGCGACCGGCTACAACGCGTACAAGAAGTCTGCCCGTGACAGCCAGGGTGAGTTGATCGAGCGCTATGCGCCCTTGGTCAAGCGCATTGCCTATCACTTGCTGGCACGCCTGCCCGCCAGCGTTCAGGTCGAAGACCTGATCCAGGCGGGCATGATCGGCCTGCTCGAAGTGTCGACCAAATACGACGCGAGCAAAGGCGCGAGTTTCGAGACGTATGCGGGTATCCGCATACGTGGCGCGATGCTCGACGAAGTGCGCAAAGGTGACTGGGCGCCGCGTTCGGTGCATCGCAATACGCGCATGGTCAGTGACGCAATTCGCGCAATTGAAGCAAAAACCGGTCGCGACGCTAAAGATCACGAAGTTGCGGCCGAACTCCAATTGAGTCTCGACGATTACTACGGGATTTTGAACGATACCTTGGGCAGCCGCCTGTTCAGTTTCGACGACCTGCTGCAGGACGGCGAACACGAGGGGCTGCACGAGGACGGCGCGAGCGCTCATATGGAGCCATCGCGCGACCTGGAAGATGAACGCTTCCAGGGCGCCCTGGCGGACGCGATTGCCAATTTGCCGGAGCGTGAGCGGCTGGTGTTGGCGCTGTACTACGACGAAGAGCTGAACCTCAAGGAAATCGGTGAGGTCCTGGGGGTCAGCGAATCGCGGGTCAGCCAGTTGCACAGCCAGTGCGCAGCCCGCTTGCGGGGGCGTTTGGGAGAGTGGCGAGCGCGCTGACAGGCAGTGTTGGGGAGCACTGCAGACGAGACCGCGAGGGTGATTGACCTTCGCGGGTTCGACCCGTTGTGTCCCCGGCAGTCCTTTTTGTGTAATGCCTGTTGATTGAAATGGCGCGTCCAGGTGCTGGGCGCGTTTAAGACTGCTTGGAGGTCGAATTGGACAAGAACATGAAAATCCTCATCGTTGATGACTTCTCAACGATGCGGCGGATCATAAAAAACCTGTTGCGTGACCTTGGGTTCACTAACACGGTCGAGGCGGATGACGGCATTACGGCGATTCCGATCCTCAACAGCGGGAGCATCGACTTTCTGGTAACAGACTGGAACATGCCGGGCATGACCGGTATCGACCTGCTGCGCCACGTGCGCGCTGACGAAAAGCTGCGCAGCCTGCCTGTGCTGATGGTGACCGCCGAAGCCAAGCGTGAACAGATCATCGAAGCCGCCCAAGCCGGGGTTAACGGTTACGTGGTCAAGCCATTCACTGCATTGGCCTTGAAAGAGAAGATCGAAAAAATCTTCGAACGCATCCACGGCTAATGCCATCGCGGGGGAGCTATGGAGCATAAAGAAACGTCACAGGGAGACTTTGAGTCGACCCTGAAAAAGCATGCTCACCAGTTGGTCGACAGCCTTGAAAAAGGCCAGTTCGGCGACGCGGTGCAGTTGATCCATGAGCTCAACCAGACCCGTGACCGCGGCCTGTACCAGGAAGTGGGCAAGCTCACACGCGAGCTGCACAGTGCGATCGTCAATTTCCAGATTGACCCGCATATGCCCCAGGCCGAAGAAATCTCGCAAATCACTGATGCCACCGAACGCCTGTCCTATGTGGTCAGGCTGACTGAGGCGGCGGCCAACCGCACCATGGACCTGGTAGAAAACGCCACGCCCCTGGTCAACGGCATGGCCACTGAAGCCCAGGCCCTGAGCCACGACTGGGGCCGTTTCATGCGCCGTGAAGTGGGCGCTGAAGAGTTTCGTGAATTGGCGCGTCGGGTCGAAGGGTTCTTGTCACGCAGCGAGCAGGAAAACCGCACGGTTTCCAGCAACCTCAACGACATTCTGCTTGCCCAGGATTACCAGGACCTCACCGGTCAGGTGATCAAGCGTGTGACCCAGTTGGTCACCGAAGTGGAAAGCAACTTGCTCAAATTGGTGCTTATGGCAGGCCAGGTTGACCGTTTTGCCGGCATCGAACATGACCGCGAAGCGATCCTCTCGGAAAAAGATCCAAAAAAACATCTCGCCAAGGGTGAAGGTCCGCAGATTCATGCCGATAAACGTGAAGACGTTGTGTCAGGTCAGGATGACGTAGATGACCTGTTATCCAGTTTAGGCTTCTAAGGAGCACCCACATGAGCTTCGGCGCCGATGAAGAAATCCTTCAGGATTTCCTTGTAGAGGCCGGCGAAATTTTAGAGCAACTGTCCGAACAACTGGTCGAGCTGGAAAGCCGCCCGGATGATGCGAACCTGCTCAATGCAATTTTTCGCGGTTTTCACACTGTAAAAGGGGGCGCCGGCTTCCTCCAGCTCCATGAGCTGGTGGAGTGCTGCCACATCGCCGAGAACGTGTTCGACATCCTGCGCAAGGGTGAGCGTCACGTTGATTCGGAATTGATGGACGTGATTCTCGAAGCACTGGATGCGGTCAACGGCATGTTCAGCGAAGTGCGCGAACGTGCACCGATCACGGCCGCGACGCCGGAACTGCTGGCCGCCCTGGCGCGCTATGCGGAGCCGGCCGACCTGTCCGCTGCGCCGGTCGTTGAAGCTGCGCCAGAGCCTGTGGCTGAGCCTGAAGCGGATGTGACGGACAGCGAGTTCGAGCAGTTGCTCAACTCCCTCAATGCCGTCAAAGCCGAGGCTGAAGCACCGGCGGCAGTTGCTGCACCGGCCGCGCCGACCAGCGAAGACATCACTGACGCAGAGTTCGAATCCCTGCTCGACCAGTTGCACGGCAAAGGCCAGTTCGCTGCCGACGCCGTGGCACCTGCTGCTGCCGCCGAAGCGCCTGCCGCCTCGGCCAGCACCGACATTACCGATGACGAATTCGAAGCGTTGCTCGACCAACTGCATGGCAAAGGCACGTTTGCGGCCGACGCTTTGCCGGAAGTCGCGGCAGCCCCTGCGCCAGTCTCTGCGCCATCTGCCAATGCCGCACCGGCTGGCGACGGGCTGATCTCCGATCACGAATTCGAAGCGCTGCTGGACGATTTGCACGGCAAGGGCAAGTTCACCGAAGTGGCCCCGGCCGCTGCTGCAGCCGTTGCCACGGCGGCACCGGTTGCCGCCAAAGCCGCAGCGCCGGCCGCCAAGCCTGCGCCTGCCCCGGCAGCAGCCCCGGCCCCAGCGCGTGCCGCTGCGGCGCCAGTGGCGGAGAAACCTGCGAGTGAAGCCGAAACCACCGTGCGGGTCGATACCGCGCGCCTGGACGACATCATGAACATGGTCGGCGAACTGGTACTGGTGCGTAACCGCCTGGTCCGCCTGGGCCTGACCAGCGGCGATGAAGCCATGCAGAAAGCCGTGTCGAACCTCGACGTGGTGACTGCCGACCTGCAGACCGCCGTGATGAAAACGCGGATGCAGCCGATCAAGAAAGTCTTCGGTCGCTTCCCGCGTCTGGTTCGCGACCTGGCACGCCAGCTCAAGAAAGAGATCAACCTGGAACTGGTGGGCGAAGAAACCGACCTCGACAAAAACCTTGTCGAGGCCTTGGCCGATCCGCTGGTCCACTTGGTGCGCAACGCCGTCGACCACGGCGTGGAAACCCCTGAAGAACGCGAAGCCTCGGGCAAGTCGCGTAACGGCAAGGTGATCCTGGCGGCCGAGCAAGAAGGCGACCACATCCTGCTGTCGATCACCGATGACGGCAAGGGCATGGACCCGACCATTCTGCGCAATATCGCGGTCAAGCGTGGCGTGATGGACAAGGACGCCGCGGACCGCCTGACCGATACCGAGTGCTACAACCTGATCTTCGCCCCGGGCTTCTCGACCAAGACCGAGATTTCCGACGTGTCCGGTCGTGGCGTGGGCATGGACGTGGTGAAGACCAAGATCAGCCAGCTCAACGGCTCGATCAACATTTACTCGACCAAGGGCCAGGGCTCGAAGATCGTCATCAAGGTGCCGTTGACCTTGGCGATCATGCCGACCCTGATGGTGATGCTGGGCAACCAGGCGTTCGCCTTCCCGCTGGTCAACGTCAACGAGATCTTCCACCTCGACCTGTCGCGCACCAACGTGGTGGACGGCCAGGAAGTGGTGATCGTGCGCGACAAGGCGTTGCCACTGTTCTACCTCAAGCGTTGGCTGGTGGCATCGGCTGCCCATGAAGAGCAGCGCGAAGGTCATGTGGTGATTCTCTCCGTGGGCACCCAGCGTATCGGCTTTGTGGTCGACCAACTGGTGGGTCAGGAAGAAGTGGTCATCAAGCCTTTGGGCAAAATGCTGCAGGGAACCCCGGGCATGTCGGGTGCGACCATCACCGGTGACGGTCGGATCGCGCTGATTCTCGATGTTCCGAGCATGCTCAAGCGTTACGCCGCTCGGCGTATTTGATTCTGGTGGGGCAGGGCGGTTCGCCCGCCCCGCCTAACGGAGTGTTTATGGCAGTCAAGGTCCTGGTGGTGGACGATTCGGGTTTCTTCCGCCGCCGCGTCTCGGAAATTCTTTCCGCCGATCCAACGATTCAGGTGATCGGCACGGCCACAAACGGCAAAGAGGCGATTGATCAGGCCATTGCGTTGAAACCTGACGTAATCACCATGGACTACGAGATGCCGATGATGGATGGCATCACGGCTGTGCGCCATATCATGCAGCGCTGCCCGACCCCGGTGTTGATGTTCTCCTCGCTGACCCACGAAGGTGCCCGGGTCACTCTGGATGCGCTGGACGCCGGTGCGGTGGACTTCCTGCCGAAAAATTTCGAAGACATCTCGCGCAACCCCGAGAAGGTCAAGCAACTGCTGTGCGAGAAAGTCCACAGTATTTCCCGCAGTAACCGCCGCAGCCTGTTCAGCACGCCAGCCCCGACCCCGGCGCCGGTGGCTGCACCCGCGCCTGCACCCGCCTCCTCATTCGGTCGCCCGGCCCCGGCCCCCGCACCGGTTGCACGGCCGGCGCCGCCGCCAGTGCGCACGCCGGCGCCTGCTGCTGCGCATTCGCCGGCGCCCAAGCGCAAGGCCTACAAGCTGGTTGCCATTGGCACCTCGACGGGTGGCCCGGTGGCCCTGCAACGGGTGTTGACCCAATTGCCGGCCAACTTCCCGGCGCCGATCGTGTTGATCCAGCACATGCCGGCGGCGTTCACAAAGGCCTTCGCCGAGCGCCTGGACAAGCTGTGCCGCATCAGCGTCAAGGAAGCCGAGGATGGCGACATCCTGCGTCCTGGCCTGGCGTTGCTGGCCCCTGGCGGCAAGCAGATGATGGTGGACGGGCGTGGCGCGATCAAAATCCTGCCGGGCGATGAGCGCCTGAACTACAAACCGTGTGTGGATATCACCTTCGGTTCGGCGGCCAAGTCCTACGGCGACAAAGTTCTGGCGGTGGTACTCACCGGCATGGGCGCCGACGGCCGTGAAGGCGCGCGCCTGCTCAAGCAGGGCGGCAGCGCCATCTGGGCCCAGGACGAAGCCAGCTGCGTGATCTATGGCATGCCCATGGCGATCGTCAAGGCAGACCTGGCCGACGCCGTCTACAGCCTGGACGACATCGGCAAGCACCTGGTGGAGGCCTGCCTCTGATGGATGTCTTGAGCCTGATCGGCATCATCATGGCGTTTGTCGCGATCATCGGCGGCAACTACCTCGAAGGCGGCCACCTCGGTGCCCTGGCCAACGGCCCGGCGGCGCTGATCGTGATCGGCGGTACCGTGGGCGCGGCGTTGCTGCAGTCGCCGATGAGTTCGTTCAAGCGTGCGATGCAGATCCTGATCTGGATCATCTTCCCGCCGCGCGTGGACCTGCCGGGCGGCATCGACCGGGTGGTCAACTGGAGCCTTACCGCCCGCAAGGAAGGCCTGCTGGGCCTGGAAGGCGTGGCCGATGCCGAGCCCGACAGCTACGCGCGCAAAGGCCTGCAGTTGCTGGTGGACGGTGCCGAACCCGAAGCGATCCGCAGCATCCTCGAGGTGGATTTCTACACCCAGGAAAGCCGCGATATCAACGCCGCCAAAGTCTACGAAAGCATGGGCGGCTACGCGCCGACCATCGGCATCATCGGTGCAGTGATGGGCCTGATCCACGTGATGGGCAACCTGGCCGACCCTTCGCAACTGGGCAGCGGGATTGCCGTGGCGTTTGTGGCCACCATCTACGGCGTGGCCAGTGCCAACCTGGTGCTGTTGCCGGTGGCCAGCAAGCTCAAGTCGATTGCCATGCGCCAGTCGCGTTATCGCGAAATGCTGCTCGAAGGCATTCTGTCGATTGCCGAGGGCGAGAACCCGCGCTCCATCGAATTGAAGCTCCAGGGCTTCATGGATTGATGGCCATGGATACCAATGGGTGGACGGCCTTTTTGTGGCGACGGTGGGTGCGGCTTCCGGGCGGGTGGCGGGAGCCCGTGCCGGCACAGCGG
>NZ_WKCB01000100.1 GCF_021606685.1 Pseudomonas syringae | reverse complement strand
GCGCGTAGGTGGGGGTGCGGTGGGTGGGGGGCCCCGCTCCGCCCCCCAACGCGGGCAAGCCCGCTCGCCACAAAAGCAGTACGCGGTTATTTACGTGCTGCCTATCACTGCTGGAGCAGGTCGTTGTAGCCGACGTTCCAGGGCTAAATCCACACCCCCTGTGGCGAGCGGGCTTGCCCGCGTTGGGCTGCGCAGCGGCCCCGGTAGCGCTGAATGCGGTGTGTCGGTGGGTATTGGGGCCGCTTCGCGCCCCAACGCGGGCAAGCCCGCTCGCCACAAAAGCAGAACGGCACGCTGGCGTGCCGTTCTGTATTTGCCAACTCAACGCGATTATTTACGCGCGGCCTCCCACTGTTTGAGCAAGTCGTTGTAGCCCACGGTTTCGCCTTTGGGCTTCTCGTTGGCCAACTTAGGCTTAGGCGCGCCAGGCTGGTCGAACCAGTATTGCGCGTCACGCTCGGGGTTCATTTTCGGGCCGCACACCGGTTGCACCTTAGAGCGTTCCAGGCGCGTCATGATCGCGTCCTGCTCCTTGGCCAGGTTGTCCAGCGCCTGCTGCGGGGTTTTTTCGCCGCTGGCGGCGGCGGCAATGTTGCTCCACCACAGTTGCGCCAGGCGTGGGTAGTCCGGCACGTTGGTGCCGGTTGGCGACCATTCGGTGCGCGCCGGGCTGCGATAGAACTCCACCAAGCCACCGAGTTTGGGCGCCATGTCGGTCATGGCCTGTGAGTTGATATCCGACTCACGAATCGGCGTCAGGCCGACGATGGTTTTCTTCAGCGACACGGTTTTCGACGTCACGAACTGCGCGTACAGCCAGGCCGCGAGCTTCTGTTTCTCAGGCGTCGACTTGAGGAAGGTCCAGGAGCCTACGTCCTGATAGCCCTTCTTCATGCCCTTTTCCCAGTACGGCCCAACCGGCGACGGCGCCATGCGCCATTTTGGCGTGCCGTCGGCATTCACCACGGGCAGGCCCGGCTTGACCATGTCGGCGGTAAACGCGGTGTACCAGAAGATCTGCTGGGCGATGTTGCCTTGGGACGGCACCGGGCCGGATTCGGAGAAGGTCATGCCCGCCGCTTCCGGTGGCGCGTAGGCTTTCATCCAGTCCACGTATTTCTGGGTGGCGAACACGGCCGCCGGGCCGTTGGTGTCGCCGCCACGGGTGACGCTGGAGCCCACCGGGTGGCAGTCCTCCACGCGAATCCCCCACTCGTCCACCGGCAAGCCGTTGGGCAAGCCTTTGTCGCCACCGCCGGCCATGGAGAACCAGGCATCGGTGAAGCGCCAGCCCAGGGACGGGTCTTTCTTGCCGTAGTCCATGTGCCCGTAGATGCGCTTCCCGTCGATTTCCTTGACGTCTTCACTGAAGAACTTGGCGATGTCCTCATAGGCCGACCAGTTCACCGGCACGCCGAGGTCATAGCCGTATTTTTCCTTGAACTTGGCTTTCAGCTCCGGGCGCTCGAACCAGTCGGCGCGGAACCAGTAGAGGTTGGCGAACTGCTGGTCGGGCAACTGGTAGATCTTGCCGTCCGGCGCGGTGGTGAAGGAGATACCGATAAAGTCCTTGATATCCAGGGTCGGCGAGGTGAAGTCCTTGCCTTCATTGGCCATCAGGTCGGTAATGGATTCGGTCTTGCCATAGCGAAAGTGCGTACCGATCAAGTCGGAATCGTTGACCCAGCCGTCATAGATGTTCTTATCGGACTGCATCTGGGTTTGCAGCTTTTCCACCACGTCGCCTTCCTGCAGCAGGTCGTGAGTCAGCTTGATCCCGGTGATTTCGCTGAAGGCCTTGGCCAGCACCTTGGACTCGTACTCGTGGGTGGTGAGGGTTTCCGACACCACGTTGATCTTCATCCCACGGAACGGCTCCGATGCCTTGATAAACCACTTGAGTTCTTCAAGCTGCTGGTCGGCCGTGAGGGTGGATGGTTTGAACTCGCTGCCGATCCATTTTTTTGCGGCATCTTCATATGCATCGGCCCACGCCGAGGCGCTCAAACCGCTGAGGGCCAATACGGCGGCCAATGAAATGCTATGTCGCAGCTTATTGTTTTTATTCAACATAGAGACCTCCTGATTGTTTGTTCACAAGGGCACTAGCCCCAACGCATCACACTCAACAGCCATACCAGGGACAACGCGGACGCCACCCAGATGCTCCAGTCGGTAACGCCGATGACCAGCAAATGCAGGTAGGCGCTGCCGAGAAGACCGATAAACAAACGATCACCACGGGTGGTGCTGATCGGTAAAAAGCCACGCCGCGGGATGCTCGGCGAACGCAGTTCCCAGGTGGTCATGCCCGCCAGAATCAGCGCGATGCCGCCAAAGAACAGGGCGGTGGGGGTAGTCCAGGCCATCCATTCCATCATCGATTCCTCAGACCCGGCCGAGGGCAAAGCCCTTGGCCACATGGTTGCGAACAAACCAGATCACCAGCATGCCTGGGAGGATAGTCAACACCCCCGCCGCCGCCAGTACGCCCCAATCGATACCCGATGCCGACACCGTGCGCGTCATCACCGCCGCAATCGGCTTGGCGTTGACCGAGGTGAGCGTGCGCGCCAGCAACAGCTCGACCCAGGAGAACATGAAGCAGAAAAACGCCGTTACACCGATGCCGGAGCCGATCAGCGGGATAAAAATCTTCACGAAGAACTTGGGAAAACTATAGCCATCGATGTAGGCGGTTTCGTCGATCTCCTTGGGCACCCCGGACATGAAACCCTCTAGGATCCACACCGCCAGCGGCACGTTGAACAAGCAGTGCGCCAGGGCCACGGCGATGTGCGTGTCAAACAGGCCGATGGATGAGTACAGCTGAAAAAACGGCAGCAGAAACACCGCCGGTGGCGCCATGCGGTTGGTCAGCAGCCAGAAGAACAGGTGCTTGTCGCCGAGGAAACGGTAGCGCGAAAACGCGTAGGCCGCCGGCAGCGCCACGCTCAGGGAGATCACCGTGTTCAGGCTCACGTAGTACAGCGAGTTGAGGTAACCGGTGTACCAGCTCGGGTCGGTGAAGATCACCTTGTAGTTGGCCAGGGTGAAATCCTGCGGAAACAGCGTCAGCCCGCCGAGGATTTCGGTGTTGCTCTTGAAGGACATGTTCAGCAGCCAGTAGATCGGCACCAGCAGGAACAGGATGTAGATCAGCAGCGGAATAACCTTGCGCTTGCTCATGTTGGCGGCCTCAGCGGTTGGCGTCGGAGTGGGTCATGGCGGTGTAGAACAGCCAGGACACCAACAGGATGATCAGGAAGTACACCAGCGAAAACGCGGCCGCCGGGCCCAGGTCGAATTGGCCTACGGCCATCTGGGTCAGGGTCTGACTGAGGAACGTGGTGGCGTTACCCGGCCCGCCGCCGGTCAGTACGAAGGGCTCGGTGTAGATCATGAAGCTGTCCATAAAGCGCAGCATCACTGCAATCAGCAGCACGCTTTTCATCTTGGGCAACTGGATATGTCGGAACACCGCCCAGGCCGATGCGCGATCAATCCGCGCGGCCTGGTAGTACACATCCGGGATAGCCCGCAGGCCGGAGTAGCACAGCAGCGCCACCAGTGAGGTCCAGTGCCACACGTCCATCACCAGCACCGTGACCCAGGCGTCCATGGTGTTGGCCGCGTAGTTGTAGCTGATGCCCAATGCGTTAAGGCTGTAGCCCAGCAGGCCGATATCGGCGCGGCCGAAAATCTGCCAGATGGTGCCCACCACGTTCCACGGAATCAGCAGCGGAATCGCCAGCACGATCAGCACCAACGACGACCAGCGGCCCTTGGTCGGCATGGTCAGCGCGATGGCGATACCCAGAGGGATTTCGATCAGCAGCACGCAGGCCGAGTAGATGAACTGGCGCAGCAGCGAGTCGTGCAGACGCGGGTCGAGCAGCACTTGCTTGTACCAGTCGGCGCCGACGAAATAGCGGCTGGACTGGTCGAAAATATCCTGCACCGAGTAGTTGACCACGGTCATCATCGGGATCACCGCGCTGAACGCCACCAGCAGAAACACCGGCAACACCAGCCACCAGGCTTTGTTGTTCTGCACCTTGTTCATGGCAGCACCTCCAGCAGGTAATCGTCGGCGTAGACCATCAGCCACTGCGCGGGGAAGCTGATACAGGCCTTGCCCTCGGGCACCGGCTTGTCTTCGGCCAGGCGTATTTTCAGTGGGGCGCCGTCGAGGTTGAGGGTCATGATCTTGTAGGTGCCGAGGTCTTCGAGGTGTGTGACATCAGCTTGCAAAGCGTCAGGGTTGTACTCGTCCCATACGTGGATAAATTCCGGGCGGATGCCCACCTGCAATTTCTTGTAATCGGTACTGGCAATGCGTTGCTGCAGCGCCTCGGACAATGGCAGGTGGGTGCCGGCAAACCGCACACCGCCCGCCTCGGCCTGCACCTCGATCAGATTCATCCCAGGGCTGCCGATGAAATAGCCGACAAACGTATGGCTCGGCCGCTCGAACAACTCACGCGGCGTACCGAACTGCACGATCTGCCCGCCGTACATCACCGCGATTTTGTCGGCGAAGGTCGAGGCCTCAAGCTGGTCGTGGGTGACGTAGACCATGGTGATATTGAACTGCTCGTGGATCTGCTTGAGCTTGCGCCGCAGCTTCCACTTGAGGTGCGGGTCGATCACCGTCAGCGGCTCATCGAACAAAATCGCCGACACGTCATCACGCACCAGGCCACGGCCCATGGAGACTTTTTGTTTTTCATCGGCAGTGAGGTTGCGCGCCTTTTTGCTCAGCAGGTTTTGCAGGTCAAGAACCTCGGCAATTTCCTGCACTTTGCTGTGAATTTTCGCTTCGGCCATGCCCTGGTTACGCAGCGGGAACGCCAGGTTGTCGAACACCGTCATGGTGTCGTACACCACCGGGAACTGGAACACCTGGGCGATGTTGCGTTTTTCCGGTGTGAGGTCATTCACCACTTTGCTGTCGAACAGCACCTGGCCCTCGGACGGGCTGAGCAGACCGGAGATGATATTGAGCAAGGTCGACTTGCCGCAGCCGGAAGGCCCGAGCAAGGCGTAGGCACCGCCCTGCTCCCACACGTGGTTCATTTCCCGAATCGCGTAGTCTTCAGGGCCGCTCGGCGTAGGGCTGTAGCTGTGCGCCAGGTTCTGCAAATGGATCTCGGCCATCAGGCAACCCTCGCGACACGGCGCCCGGGGGCCTGGACCAACCGTCCCTGACCATCGAACACAAACAGTTTATGGGTAGGGATGTACACGCGAATCGGCGCATCGACGTCGTACTCGTGCACCCCCGGCAGGTGCAGCACCAGCAGGAAGTGCTCGCTGCGCACATGCAGAAAGGTTTCCGAGCCGCTGATTTCAGCGACTTCCACCGTGACCGCCAGCTCCAGGTCATCGTCGTTGCTCGGCACCAGGCTGATATGGCTGGGACGCACGCCAAAGCGGAATTCGCCTTCGCCAATCGGGCGCAAGTCGACGTTCAGCGGGAAGTGCACAAAGTTGGCGAAGCTCACTTCGTTGCCACTGATACGCCCCGGCATCAGGTTGATCGGCGGCTCGGAAAACAGCTCGGCAGCCAGCACCGTCTGCGGCTGGTGATACACCTCGGCGGCCTTGCCGCTCTGGATCACCCGGCCTTCATGGAGGATGGTGGTGGTGCCGCCCAGGGCCAGGGCCTCGTTGGGCTCAGTGGTGGCGTAAATGGCGATGGTATGGCGCGCCTTGAACAGCTCGCGCATTTCCTGACGCAGCTCTTCGCGCAGTTTGTAGTCCAGGTTTACCAGTGGCTCATCGAACAGGATCAATTCAGCGTCTTTCACCAGCGCCCGCGCCATGGCCGTGCGCTGCTGCTGGCCACCGGACAGCTCCAGCGGGTGGCGCTGCAGGAACTTCTCGATGCGCAGCATCCTGGCGGTTTCCAGCACCTTGCTCTGGATCACCTCGTTGGACACACCGGCCTGGCGCAACGGCGAGGCGATGTTCTCGAACACGGTCATGGTCGGGTAGTTGATGAACTGCTGATACACCATCGACACGTTGCGCAGGCGCACCGGTTTGTGGGTGACATCCACGCCGTTCATCAGGATGCGGCCGCTGTCGGGCTTGTCCAGACCGGCCATGAGGCGCATCAGGCTGGTCTTGCCGGAGAGTGTACGGCCGAGCAACACGTTGAAGGAACCGGCTTCGAAACGCAGGGTGGCATCGTCGATCCAGGTTTGGCCTTCGACAACGCGGGAGACATTTTCCAGGGTCAATGACATGACACGACCTTTTTATTATTGGAATGAATCTGGCCAGTCGACAGAGCGAGTTTCGTGCCAAAACGGTAGGTACTTGATCCACAAGGAAATGGGGTAAAGCTGATGTTCGGGAGTGAACAATCGGACTGAACAACTGAACAATCCGGGGGTTGACAATGAACAGTTCTGAACAACACTCTCATGCTCAACACAGGGCAAATGTGGGAGCGGGCTTGCTCGCGAATGCGCCGGGGCAGTCAATACCCATGTCGACTGGTCCACCGCATTCGCGAGCAAGCCCGCTCCCACATGTTGAACCGGTTTCTTCAGGTAGATTGTGCAAGACCCAATAACAATAAAAACGCAGGTCACCCCATGGCCGAACCACTGGCTCACGACACCCTTATCCAGGAATCCTGGCGCCGTTGCCGCGCCTTCGGCCTGGACCACCAGAGCACGCCCAGCTTCGACCAACTGCCTGCCGAGGGCATCAGCCAACTGCTGGAGAGCCAGCATTCGCTGGTGCAGACCACCCATCAGGAAGTACTGCCCTACTACGAAAACATCCTGAGCAATTCCAACTGTCTGATCATGCTGGCCGACAACCAGGGCCAGGTGCTGACCACATGGGGTACCCAGCGATTTATCGAGCCCACGCTGGCCCGTGGCTTCAGCGCCGGCGCCAGCTGGATGGAACGTGCCAGCGGCACCAATGCCATCGGCACCGCGCTGGCCTGTGCGCAGGCGGTGCACATCGAGCATGACGAACACTTTCTCAAGGCCAACCGCTTCATGACCGGCTCGGCGGCGCCGATTTTCGATGCCCAGCGCGAGATCATCGCGGTGCTGGATGTGTCCAGCGACAGCTACCTGCCGCCCTCCCACACCCTGGGCATGGTCAAGATGATGAGCCAGACCGTGGAAAACCGGCTGATCCTCAACCTGTTTCGCGGCGAACACTTCCAGCTGACCTTCAACACCGGCCTGAGCAACCTCGACAGCCAATGGGCCGGGCTGCTGATTTTCGATGAGAGCGGCCAGGTGCTCTCGGCCAACCGTCGGGCCGACAACCTGCTGGGCATCAGTTTGTCGCGGGTGATGATCGACAGTTTGTTCAAGGTGTCGCTGCTGGAGCTGCTCAACCAGCCGGAAGGCTTGCCGTTTTCGCTGCAGGCGGCGGGACGCAATCGCTTCCAGTGCTTGCTGAAACGGCCCAAGCAAATGCCGGTGCAGGCCCGCGTGTTCAGCGAGCCGGTCGCGCCAAAACCGACGGCGATCGGGCTGAAAACTCTGCACTTTGGCGATGCTCGCGTGGAAAAAGCCGTGCGCCAGGCCGAACGCCTGCTGGAAAAGGACATCCCGCTGCTGATTCACGGTGAAACCGGGGTGGGCAAGGAGGTGTTCGTCAAAGCCCTGCACCAGGCCAGCTCGCGCAGCCACCAGGCCTTTATCGCGGTGAACTGTGCGGCGATTCCGGCCGAGCTGGTGGAATCGGAACTGTTCGGCTACGAAAAAGGCGCGTTCACCGGCGCCAATCAAAAAGGCAGCATCGGCCTGATCCGCAAAGCCGACAAAGGCACGCTGTTTCTCGATGAAATCGGCGATATGCCGCTGCCGACTCAAGCGCGCCTGTTGCGGGTATTGCAGGAACGTTGCGTGCAACCCGTAGGCAGCAGCGACGTGTTCCCGGTGGATCTGCGCATCATCTCGGCCACCAACCGCGCCCTGCGCGAGCTGGTGCAGGCCGGGCGCTTTCGTGAGGACTTGTACTACCGCATCGGCGGCCTGACCCTGGAGTTACCGCCGTTGCGCGAGCGCAGTGACAAGCAGGCACTGTTCCAGCAGCTGTGGCAGCAGCACCGCGAACCGAGCCAATGGGCCGGGCTCAGCCCCGAGGTGCTCGCGCTGTTCGCGCAGCACCCGTGGCCGGGCAACCTGCGCCAGGTCAGCAGCGTGTTGCAAGTGGCGCTGGCGATGGCCGAAGAACAGCCGATCCGAGCAGAGCATCTGCCGGATGATTTCTTCGTGGATCTGAACGTGGCGCCACCCTTGCCCGCCAGCGAGTATCTGGACGACAACATCGACCTGACCCAGCGCCTGAAAGCAGCCGGCGGGAATATTTCGCACCTGGCGCGGGAGTTGGGGGTCAGCCGCAACACCCTGTACAAGCGCCTGCGCCAGCACGAGACCTAGCGCGGCTTGACCACCACCAGCAAGTCGGTGAAGTACTCCACCTGGATCGGCAGGTTATCCGCCAGGGCCGACAGCGCCGCCGCCGTGTCATCGAGTTTGAACACACCGGAAACGCGCAGGTTCTGCAGGGCCTGGGGGTCGAAGCGCACCAGGCCGTGGCGGTAGCTGGCCAGGGTTTGCAGCACCTCGCTCAGGGGTTGGTCGTCGACCTTGAGCAGGCCGCGCGTCCAGGCATCCGGGTCCGCATTGCCAATCGCCTGGGCCGGCGTGGCGTGGCCGTGGTCGAGAATGGCGCGTTGGCCCGCCGTCACGTTGACACCCGCGTCAGCGTCACCTTTGACGGCCACGGTGGACTCGATCACGGTGACCACGGTTGTCCCGTCCGGCGCGCGCTTGACCAGGTACCGTGTGCCCAGCGCCGTCGCCGTGCCTTGGTCGGTGCGGACCACGAACGGCCGTTGCGCGTCCTTGGCCACGTCAACCCACAGCTCGCCCTGGAGCAGCTCGATGACGCGCTGCTGGCCGTCGAATTTAACGTCGACCGCCGAGTTGCTGTTGAGCTGCAACTGGCTGCCATCGTCGAGGGCGATCTGGCGGCGCTCGCCGACGCTGGTGCGCTGGTCGGCCATCCACACCGGCAGGTGCTCAAGGCCCAGCCAGCCGCACAGCAATACGCCGAGTACACCGACTACCGGGGCTGTGCGCGAGCGCTGCGGGGCAAACGCGCGGTTCAGGGCAACCCGTGCAGGTTGCGCGGGCAAGGTATCCAGGCTGCCCCACAGCGAACGCATGCGCTCGATGGCCACGGCATGACGCGGGTCGGCCTCGCACCAGGCGTTGAAGGCACGGCGCTCGGCGTCGCTGACGTCTTCGTCGTGCAGGCGCGTCAGCCAATTTGCGGCTTGCTGGATGATCTGCTCGGAATTCACGACAGCGGGTCTGCCGCGTGCAGGCTGTGGTAGCAGTGCACCAATGCGCTGGAAATATAGTTTTTGACGCTGCTGGAAGACACGTCCAGGCGGGTGGCGATTTCGCTGTAGGTCAGCCCGTCGAGGCGGCTCAACAGGAACGCTTCGCGGGCCTTGGTCGGCAGCCCGGCAAGCATTTCGGCGATGCGCTCCAGGGCTTGCAGGGCCACATGGATGGCGGCCGGGTCGGGCATGCCGGCGTCTTCGCACTGGATCACCAAGGCTTCCATGTAGGCTTTTTCGATGCGCCGACGCCGGGCGCCATCGATCAACAGGCGCCCTGCCGTGGTCGCCAGGAAGGCCCGGGGTTCTTTGATATTTTGCGGCTCGGCCAGCATCAGCACGCGGATAAAGGCGTCGTGGGCCAGATCGGCGGCATGCTGGGAGCAACCGAGCTTTTTGCGCAGCCAGCCATGCAACCAGCCGTGGTGCTCGCTGTACATCGCCGTAAGGGTCTGCTGACGCACTGAATCGCCCAGCGCGGCCGGAATGTCATGCATGCGCAAAAGTATCTCAAATGGGAAATATTACCAATTGCGCAAACAATGCCAGTAAATCCACGCAGGGGCAAGGGTTCCCATTCTCTGAAAGCACCCCAGTGCACATGTGGGAGGGGGCTTGCCCCCGATGGCGGAGTGTCAGCACATAATTCTTTAACTGAACCACCGCTGTCGGGGGCAAGCCCCCTCCCACATTTGTATTGCTGCGCCTGGAAGCGTGCGTTCTCTCAGCGCCAGCTCCACGACACGCCGGTGTAGACGCCACGGCCATCTGCTGGCGTGGAGCGCGCCATATCCAGGCCTTTGTCGTCGTAGCCGGGGGTGACGGTGTTGGCGTAACGCCGGTTGGTGAGGTTGCGCAGGTCGACCCAGGCTTGCCAGTCCTGCTTGGGCGCGTTGTAGCCGAAGGTTGCGCCCAGGGTGGTGTAGGACGCGGCGTAGTAGGAATTGGCGTAGTCCACCGCCAGCCTCGATGAATACTCAGTGTTGAGGCTGGTGTAGAAACCCGTCGGAAGGCTGTAGCGCAGTTGCGCCTGGTAATAGTGCTTGGGGATGCCCGGCAAGGTGTTATCGCCGAAACGGTCGTCGTCGCGGTAGTGGAAATCGCTGAAGGTGTAGGCCTGGCGCACGTCGAGCTTGCCGCTGCGGCCGCCGTCCCATAGCGGGCTGAGCAGGCTCAGTTCGACACCTTGGTGCACGGTGGGGCTGGCGTTGGATTCGGCGATGATGGCATTGCTGGTCGAGGTCTGCGCCTGGGTTTCCACGCTGAGCAGTTCGTGGCGCACCTCGGAGCGGTACAGCGCCAGGTCCCACTGGCCGAGCCACGCCTCGCCCCGGCCGCCGATTTCCAGGGTGGTGGCGGTCTGGTTTTTCAGGCTCACTCCTTCTCGCTGCAAGCCCGTAGCCGGGCCGCTGCCTGGGCCGAAGTACTTGTTGGAACCCCAGATCATCGACCACGCATGCGGCGGTTCGACCGAGCGGCTCAGGTTGCCGTACACCTGCAATTGCGGGTTGAAGTCATAGCGCAGGCCGACGCGCGGCGCGTAATCCCAATCGTGCTGGCTAAGCGGCGCCTGGCCCTCGGGGTAGCTGACCTGGGTTTCGCGGCGCGTGTAAATCGCGGCCAGGCCAGTGGTCAGCCACAGGTCCGGCACCAGTTCCAGGTCGTTACCGATATGCAGCACGGTGTCGGAGCCGAGGTAGCTGTAGTCACGGGTCTTGGTGCCCGGTGCGTAGCTGGCCGTGTTGCCTGCGGGAATGCGCACGTATTCGGCCCCACCGTTGTTGGGCATCGCCTGAGTGGTGCGCAGGCCAAGGGTGGTTTTGCTGTCATGGCCGAACAGTGTGTCCTGGCGGATGTAATTCAGGGTGCTGCTGATGTCGGTGTAGGCGACCTTGAGACGGTTGGTGCCTTCGCGCAGGTCCATCGGGTAATCGTGATAGGCCAACCCGACTTCAAGGCGCGAGCTGTCGTCCAACTGCAGCGTGGTTTTGTTGGCGATCCAGGTAGAGCCCGGTTGCAGGCGCTTGGAGTCGCGGGCGGCGTTGAGGCTGTTGGCGGCACGCGGGTCGTGGCTGATCTGCGCGCGGGTGAGCTTGCCGGGGGTGTCGTTGGTGGTTTCTCGGTAACGGAAGTAAAAACGGGTTTCCAGGTCCGGGGTGAAGCGGTAACCAAAGTTCGCGGCAACGCCCTTGCCCGTGGCCGCACTCTGGCGCTGGTAGCCGTCGGATTCGGAGTCGGTGAGGCTGATGTAGTAGTCGGCATCGCCCAGCACCTGACCCGAACTGATTTCGCGCTGCGCATAGCCACGGCTGCCCGCTTCATAGCGCAACTGCAACTTTGGCGCGTCATAGCCGGTGCGGGTCACGTAGTTGACCGCGCCGCCCAGAGCCAGCGCGCCCTGATCAAAACCGTTGGCGCCGCGCAGCACCTCGACGCGGCTCAGCCACAGCGGGTCCTTGAGTTCGTAGGGCGTGCCGCCTGGTCCAGTCAGTGGCAGGCCATCGAACATCTCATACAGCCCCGAGCCATGGGAACCGGGGCTGCGGTTCAGGCCCGAGCCACGAATGGACAGCTTCACGCCTTCATTATTCGCGGCCTTGGCGTACACCCCGGCCTGGTACTTGAACACGTCTTCGTTGCTGCTCACGCGGCCCTGCTGCACGCTGTCCATGTCGATGTAATTGGTGGCGCCGGGCACGCTCTTGAGCTGCGCCTGGGCCACTTCACCGGCGCTGGCCTCGCTGCTGGTGACTTCTACCGGGGCCAATTGCAGGCCTTCGGCGTGTACCAGCGAGCTTAAAGTCAGGGCAGCAAACAGGAACGGAGGTTGACGCAGCAGCATGGGGCGGGTCCTTGGAATTCGGGGGCACACCAGGCTGGGCTGGCGCACGAACAGTGATGGGAAGACAGGCGCACCCGCCAGGTCACGCCTTATTAACGGATCAGCGCTTGGCCACAACAGGGTGGGAGTGGATTTATTGCTAAGTCCGAAATCGAATTACCACATGCAAACTCAGTATTTAAAGAAATAACCGACACGCATTACTGTGGAGCCACTGAGTCATCCACGCCCCACGAGACTGCCCCCATGCAAACATCCGCCACCGTCATCGACTTCACGCTCCACCGCAAACGCCGTCAGGCGCGAGCAGCGGCCGAGTTGATGTGGGCGATGTACGCCGCGCGTGCCGGGCTTGCGGTATTTACCGCACAGGCGGCTGCGTCCAGCGATACTCGCCGGGCGTAAGGCCGATGAACTTCCTTCACGTGCTGCCTGAACCACCCGAACCTTTGCCCAAGCCAACCACCGACGACGACGTGATCAGCCTGTGCGTCGCGCACAACCTGCAACGCCTGCGCAGCAAACGGCACTTGTCACTCGATGGCCTGGCGCGCGCCTGCGGCGTGAGCCGCGCGATGCTCGCGCAGATCGAATCCGGGCGCAGCGTGCCGTCGATCAAAGTGCTGTGCAAAATTGCCAAGGGCTTGAAGGTGTCGGTCGCAGCGTTCCTGGAGGACCGCGCATTTGAAGGGGTGGAGGTGTTGCCGGCACACCAGAGCAAGCGCCTGGTGAGTGCCGATGGTGCGTTTATCAGCCGCGCGTTATTCCCCTACGACACGGCACGCCAATCCGAATTCTACGAGATCCGCCTGCGCGCCTTGGGCGAGGAAGTCTCCGCAGGCCACGGCCCGGGTATCCAGGAAAACCTGGTGGTGGCCCAAGGTGTACTGGAAGTCAGCGTCAACGAGGAACGCTACCTGCTTTCCACCGGTGATTCGATCCTGTTCTACGCCGACCAGCCCCACCGCTACCGCAACCCGGCGGACAGCGAGGCGGTGGCTTTCCTGGTAATCACCTACCCCGAACGGCTGGATTAATTCGCGCGAAAAAAAACGCCCCGAATGATCGGGGCGTTTTTGCGGGTGCGCGACCTGTCAGCAGGTGCAGCACATCATCGGCATGCCGTTGCAGCTCATCATCATGGGCATGGCGCAGTCGTTCATCAGTTTGTTCATGAGCATGCAGCAGTTGGTCATCATGGCCATGCTCATGCCTGGCATCGGCATCATTTTGCACTGCATGCCGTCAGCCTGCATCGTGCATTCCATCACGCATTTCATCATCGGCATCTGCATGCCCATCATCGGCATCATCTGCATGTTCATGCCCGACATCATGGCCATGGCGTCAGCCGACATGCACATCATCGACATGTTGGCGCACTGCATCATCATCGGCATGCCGCAGTTCATCATCATCGACATCATTTCGGCGTTGGTCTTGAACTGAGCCATGTCCATACCAGCGGCCGGCTTCATGGTGCACATCATGGCGTCGCCGGCCATTTCGCATTTCATGGTGGCCATCATCATCGGCATGCCCATCATCGGCATCATTGGCATCGAGGTGTTCATCGGCATCTGCATTGCATTCATCATGTTCGAAACTCCGTAATCGACAGGAAATGGCTAAGTTCTGGCGCCGATTCTAGAGACGCCAGGCCGCCGCGCAAGACGGCGACACAGCAGCAGGAATGGATGTTCGCAACCAAGCTTAGTCGATCAAAACAGCCTTGCCGGCTGTTATAGCGGTTTTACCGTCGTTACTGCACCCCTCCCGTCTGCTGTGTGCAACCCAGTGACGTCATGGATATTCGATTGTGGAATGGCATCCAACCGTAAGGAAATAATCGGTCTAACGAAGGCGGCTATCAGCCAGGCTGTTCCAGCGCACGCATCAGCTCTTCCGCCTCCGAGCCTGGAGGAAACCTGAACCCATACATTTCATCAGCAGCAAGAATTTCATGCAGAGCCACCAGCAACTGCGCCTCGGTCGGCGATTCGCGCAGCAGTTTGTGCGCGGGCAGTAGCAGCTCGGCAGCAACCGCCTGGGCGCTCGCCGCATCGATTACCGCGAAGAGGATAAAGCGCAGGCGTATTTCGCGGTCTGTCGGCCACAGCGTTTTTCGCTTACCCAAGGTCAGGCCTCACTTTTCCGGAAAAGGCCGAGGCTATTGCGCACAGGGGGGTGTTTCAAGCATCGGAATGCAGGATAGGCCGTTTCCTACACGCGAAACCGAAACCGCGTACCGACCAACCGGGATCGGCAGCGCTACTGCACCGGCAGGAAATTCATCAGCAGCAGGCTTTGCGCGTAATTGAGCCCGATACGCCGATAGCGCTCATCGAGCATCTGGGTCAGCAGGTCGAGGCGCGCGACGATCTTGCCGAACTCGACGGCGAAACTGAGGTTGCTGCCCTCCTCCGAAATTTCGTTGGAAAACAGCAGCAACACGCCATTCGCGTCCTGGCGTTTGCTGAGCAGCCACGTGGCCTTTTCGATATTGCGCGCGGCATTGCTGACGAACTGCGGGTCGATCGAGTCGGTCATGTAGAACTCGGTACGCCCACCGTGGGCCGTCACCAGCATGCTGCCGATGGCATAGATGAATGCGCCGACACGGTCGCCCTTGAACTCCGGGCTCAAGGAATAACTCAGGGCCGCCAGGTCACGACGATCGCCCAGGGCAGGCAGGGATCGGCGCTGTTCGATCGCCTGGCGAATCTCGCGCGCGGCGGTTATCGCATCCGGGTAGCCCGACTGACGCCATTGGTTGGGGTTGCGCAGGTAGAGCTTGTTCATCAGCAGGTACAGGCTCTGCAGGTTGTCGCGCATGCCCAGGGTCGCCATGCGATCGACACTGGTCTGGAAGAACTCATCGGGCTTGCCGTTGCTGAACTGCTTGGCGATGTCGCGCCCCTGTTGCTGGGTACAACCGCCAGCACAGAGCATCAGCATGGCGGCCAGCACCAGTGGCCGACACAGGCCTCGAGGGTTGAATACAAGTAACGTGCGATCCATCGGCACCCAGTCTGATTCTGTTGCCCACGCGGGGGATCGGCGGGGCTGCGACAAAGATAGATTGGAGAAATGAAAAAAAGTGCAATGGGCCCAGGCAGATAGTTGTCAGGGGCGCCCGCCGGGCAGTTTCAAACGGGCATTCGCGAAGAATCCACTTCAAGACCTATACTGAAAATGACAGTGGCCTGTGCGTATGGAAATCCAGGCCGCTGCGTGTGCCTGAAACGCTCTGGCGCGGCCTTGCCGCTCACCCATGGCACTCTCACAACCAGCAGCTGTACAGGAGGTCGGCGGCGATGAAGCATCCCATTCGAGCACAAGTGATTGTCCAACTGATTTGCCTGCTGTCGGTAGCTCAACTCTTCTGCTGAAGGCTGAAGCGCCGCTTTCGATGTCAGCTGCGCGTGCGGCGTCGGGCGCTTTCGCGCTGCAAAATGCACACTCGGGAAGTTTCGGAAAACTCCTGCAAGGGGAGTAGGAAGGGGACCATAAGCTGCTCTGCACCTATGTGATGAGACTAAGGCCAACGCCTCAGTGACCTTATGGCAGGCGATATGCCCCGCAGCGACCAAACATCCCGTAACTCAACGGCTCAGCATGACCCGGCATTAGCTGATAAAGCCTTGGGTTCCTCTGCCTCGGTACTCGCCGCCGTGACTCACGCCCCCTCGCACGATTTACTCCAGACCCAGCCCCACAGCTGGCGCAGTATCGGCAAGCTGACGCCACCGCTGACCTTGATGATGTCTCTGCCTCGCCAGCACCTGCTGGCCTCGTTGAATACCCGGATCCAAGGCCCCCTGGTGTTGGTGGTCGCGCCGCCCGGCTACGGCAAGACCACCCTGCTGATGCAATGGCGCCACGAACTGCTGCAAGCCTCCCCCGCAGCGACCGTGGCCTGGCTCTCCCTGGACAAGGCCGATGAAGAGCCCAACCGCTTCCTCGCCTACCTGATCCTGGCACTTGACCATGCCGGCCTCGACCTCGGGCCTCTGCGCCAATTGGCCGAGTCGCAATCGCTGGACCCTCAACCCCAGCGCACCCTCACCGCGCTGCTGCACGCCCTGGCCCGGGAAAACCGCCCCGTCACCCTCTTACTGGATGATTACTCCAGTACGCCCAACGAGCCCGTGGACCAGTTGGTTCAAGCGCTGCTGGAACAGGCCGCTCCCTGGCTGCAGTGGGTCGTGGCCAGTCGTGCGCGCCCCAGGTGGCCACTGGCACGCTGGAAAACCCTGGGGTGGGTGCACGAAGTGTCGGCACAGGACCTGACCCTCTGCGTGCACGAAACGCGCGGCATACTCGGCCCCGAGCTTTCAGACGAAGACCTGCAACACCTGCACGACACAACGGAAGGCTGGGTGGTCGCCGTCCAACTGGCCCGACTGTGGCGCAGCAGCGGCAGCGGGTCGTTGCATGACCTCAAGGAGTTCTCCGGGCGCGTCACTGATATGGCCGCTTATCTGACCGAACAAGTGGTGGAGCGGCTGCCGCCGGACTGCCAGGCCTTTCTGCTCGACACAGCCTTGCTGGAGCGGTTCGACGCACGCTTCGCCGATGCCGTACGCGGGTGCGGCGATACCGCGCAACTGCTCGCACAATTGCGCCACCTCGACGCCCTGTTGGTGCCGCTGGACAGCGGTCGCAAGTGGTTCCGTCACCACCGCCTGCTGCGCGACTTCCTGATGACGCGCATCGACACCTCAAACGCCCGGCGTATCCATCGCGCCGCCGCGCAGTGGCTGGCGCAGGAAAAAGACTGGGCGCAGGCTGTCAGCCATGCCCTGCGTGCCGGGGATACACGCCTGGCCACCGACCTGGTGGTGCGTGCCGGCGGCTGGGAAACGGTGCTGCACCACGGCATCCGCTACACCCAGAGCCTGCTGCGACAATTCGACGAGCCGACCCGACGCCGTGAACCCGACCTGTTGCTGTTGCAGGCGTATCTGCATGCCAAGCTCGGCGACCACGCCATGGCCGACCACCTGCTGCAACTGGCCCAGGGCCTCATCCACGGTGACAGGCGCCTCACCCGCGACTTCCATGTTATCCAGACCTTGGCGAATGCTTATGTGGACCGCTTTGAGGCGTGCGATGCGCCAGCCTTCGACCCCCAGCAGTTGCAGGGCGACGAGGTGATGGCCCTGGCAACGCTAGCGTGCGTGCAGGCGTTGAATGCGATTGCCCGTGGCGACCTGGCCCTGGCGCTGAATAAAGTGCGTGGCGCGCATATCAAGATGCGTTCGATCGACAGCCCACGTGGCGAAAACTACTGCCGCGTGCACGAGGCACAGGCACTCGCCCTGTCCGGCCATATTGATCACGCAAGTCGAATGGTCGATGAAACCCTGGCGATTACCCTCGCTCGGTTTGGCTGTGAAAGCTCGATGAAGGCGCTGGTGGGCTGCCTCAAGGCGCAGCATCTGTATTGGCAAGGCGCCTGGACCGACACCACGCCCTGGGTGCGAGACGGCTGGGCCTCCATCGAGCATACCGATGGCTGGCTGGATATCGCCGCGGTCACCGCCGAAGTGGCATGGCGCACAGCCCTGCGTAATCAGGGCTTGCACGCGGCCCTGCGCGAGCTGGAACAGGTCGACGAACTGGCGACGGCACGCCAATGGCAACGGCTGAACCAACTGGTCAAGGCCTGGCGCGTCGACCTGCTGCTGCAATGCGGTTCGTCCGCCCAGGCGCGCCAGGCGGCCGACGTCGCAGGCCTTGAGCGCGTGGCAGCCAACCTCGACGATTGGCGCAACCACGAGGCGGCAACCCTTGCGCTGGCAAGGCTGGAGCTGACCACGGGGCATTCGGCCGCCGCCTTGAATCGCCTGCAACAGGCCGGCACACGGTTGCGGGACAGAGGCTTGATGCTGCCCAGTTGGCGCCTGCAATTGCTCGGTCTGGCGGCCTACAGCAAAGGCCAACTCAGGGTCGAGCCGGCGGTGCTGGCGGCGACCCTCACGCAGGTTTCACCCCAGGCCCTGCCGGGCCTGCTGCTGGAAGTCGGCCCGTGCCTGCTGCCCGCCCTTGAAGCGTGCCCGGAAACCTTCCCGGGCCAGGCCGCGCTGCTGACCCGGCTACGCGGCTGGCGCGCCCATCCGGTGCGCGCACGGCTGCCCTTCAGCGCCAAGGAAACCCAGATCCTGGCCCTGCTCGCCAACGGCCAGCCGAACAAGACGATTGCCCAGGCGCTGGATATCTCGGAGAACACCGTCAAATTCCATCTCAAGCACGTATTCGCCAAGCTGTCGGTGGACAATCGCACGGCCGCCATCAGCGCCGCCTTGCGCCTTGGCG
>NZ_WKCB01000010.1 GCF_021606685.1 Pseudomonas syringae | reverse complement strand
TCCCGAACTCAGCAGTGAAACGATGCATCGCCGATGGTAGTGTGGGGTTTCCCCATGTGAGAGTAGGTCATCGTCAAGATTAAATTCCAGAACCCCTGTTTGCTAACGCAAACAGGGGTTTTGTTTTGGGCGGTCGAAAAGCCAATTCGACACAAACCCTCCGACAAATTTGCGCAGTTATTTCTGAACCAGACTACTAGAATAGGCACCTAACCTTTTTTAGAGTCAGAGCCCTACTTATGCCCGATCCGGTTGATGCCCTTGAGGTGTCGGATTTACCACTGGACGACCTGGTGGCATGCCATGAGTGCGACTTGCTGATGCGCAAACCAACGCTCGCCCTCTGCGAAAAAGCTCAGTGCCCGCGCTGCGGTTATGAGCTGTACGCTCACCGCCACAATGTCGTAGAGCGCAGCCTCGCCTTGGTACTCGCCGCGCTGTTGCTGTATATCCCTGCGAACTTTTTGCCCATCATGCAGCTCAATCTACTCGGGCAGTCCTCGGAAGACACCGTGTGGAGCGGCGTGGTCGGTCTGTTTGATACCGGTATGCAAGGCGTCGCCGCCGTGGTGTTTCTGTGCAGCATGGGGATTCCCCTGCTCAAGCTGCTCTGTCAGCTCGCCGTCCTGCTCAGCATCCGCTGGAAGGTTGGTCGCAGTTATGGGCTGCTGCTGTACCGCATCTACCATCACATGAAAGATTGGGGAATGCTGGAGGTCTATTTGATGGGCGTGCTGGTGGCGATCGTAAAGCTCGCCGACATGGCCTCCATCACGATCGGCTTGGGATTGGTCTGTTTCGTCAGTCTATTAATGGTTCAAGTACTGCTTGAGGTGGTGATGTCGCCCCACCAGATCTGGCAAGCGCTGTCAGGAGAAGATGATCATGCGGGCGATTGATGCGGGCATTCTGATTTGCACCGAATGCCACGAGCTGAACAAACAGGAACCGCATACCGACGAGCAACTCTGCACCCGTTGCGGCGCGTTGATCCATGCCCGTCGTCCGAACAGCCTCACCCGCACCTGGGCGTTGCTGATCACGGCAGCCATTCTGTATATACCCGCTAATTTGTTACCCATCATGACCATCAACTCCCTTGGCCAGGGCGATCCCAGTACCATCATGGCCGGCGTGATCCAGTTGGTGCAGCACGGCATGTTTCCGATCGCGGCGGTGGTATTCATCGCTAGTATCCTGGTGCCGACCTTCAAGTTGGTGGGCATCGGCTTGCTGCTATTCTCGGTGCAGCGTCATCAGCCGTTGTCCGCGCAGCAGCGCATTGTGATGTACCGCTTTATTGAATTCATTGGCCGCTGGTCCATGTTGGATATCTTCGTGATCGCCATCCTGGTGGCGGTTGTAAACTTTGGGCGACTTGCCAGTGTCGAGGCCAACCTCGGCGCCGCGGCGTTCGCCAGTGTGGTCATCTTGACGATGCTTGCCGCAGTAACTTTCGATCCCCGACTGATTTGGGATAACACGGAGTCGGACGACGACCATGAGTGATTTGCCTAAAGCTAAAACCCGCCCGGCCTCCAACTGGTCGGCCATTTGGGTGCTGCCCCTGATTGCCCTGATTATCGGCGGCTGGCTGGGGTGGCGTGCCTATTCCCAGCAGGGCATCGAGATCCAGGTTCGCTTTGAGAGCGGCGAGGGCATTCAGGTCAATAAAACCGAAGTGGTCTACAAAGGCATGCCCGTAGGCAAGGTCAAGGCCCTGGCCCTGGATGACGAGGGCAGCAATCGCGGGGTAATCGCTACCATCGAGATGAACAAGGACGTTGACCAGTACCTCAAGACCAACACCCGTTTCTGGTTGGTCAAGCCGAGTGTCAGCCTGGCGGGTATCACTGGCCTGGAAACCCTGGTGTCGGGTAACTATATTGCCGCCAGCCCAGGTGACGGTGAGCCCTCGCGCAAATTCAAGGCGCTCTCTGAAGAGCCGCCGTTGTCCGACGCCAAGCCGGGCCTGCACTTGACCATCAAGGCCGATCGTCTCGGTTCGCTCAACCGTGGCAGCCCGGTGTTCTACAAGCAGATCCAGGTTGGCCAGGTCAAAAGCTACCTGCTCTCTGAAGACCAGAGCACCGTCGAGATCAAGGTCTATATCGAACCGACCTACGCCAACCTGGTGCGCAAACACACGCGTTTCTGGAACGCCAGCGGCATCAGCATCGACGCCAACCTCTCCGGTGTGAAGGTGCGTAGCGAGTCCCTCTCCAGCATCGTCGCCGGCGGTATTGCCTTCGCCACGCCGGAGAATCGCAAGGACAGCCCGCCAACAGACCCGAGCCTGCCGTTCCGTCTGTACGAAGATTTTGACGCCGCCGCGGCGGGCATCAGGGTCAAGGTCAAACTGACCGACTTCGAAGGCCTGCAGGCCGGGCGCACCCCGGTCATGTACAAAGGCATCCAGGTCGGCAGCCTGAAAACCTTGAAGATCGACCCGGACCTGTCCAGCGCCAACGCCGAACTGACCCTCGACCCATTGGCCGAAGACTACCTGGTGCAGGACACCCAGTTCTGGGTGGTCAAACCCTCCATCTCCCTGGCGGGCATCACCGGCCTGGAAGCGTTGGTAAAGGGTAACTACATCGCCATCCGCCCGGGTGACAAAGGCAGCGCCCCGCAACGCGAATTCGTCGCGCGTGCCAAGGCGCCACCGCTGGACCTGCGCTCCCCGGGCCTGCACATGGTCCTGTTCACCGACAACCTAGGCTCCCTGGATGTCGGCAGCCCGATCCTCTACAAGCAGGTCAAGGTCGGTTCGGTGCAGAGCTACCAATTTTCGCGCAAGAACAAGCAGCTGGTGATCGGTGTTCATATCGAGAAGGAATATGAAAACCTGGTCAATGGCTCGACACGTTTCTGGAATGCCAGCGGGGTTACCTTGACGGGCGGGCTCACCGGCGGCATTCAAGTGAAGAGTGAGTCTTTGGCCAGCCTGATGGCCGGCGGTATCGCGTTCGAAACGCCTGAACCCAATGTGCCGCTGAAAAAGCGCATCCCACGTTTCCGCCTTTTCGCCGACCGCGAGGCGGCCAATCAACACGGCACCCTGGTGACCATCAAGGTCGATCGCGCCGACGGCATGCGCCCTGGCACCCCGGTGCGGTTCAAGGGCCTGGACGTGGGCAAGATCGAGAGCGTCGACCTCAGCGCCGACATGCAGTCAGTGCTGCTCAGCGCACGTATCACCCAAGTGGCGGATCGCATTGCGCGTGCCGGCAGCCAGTTCTGGGTGGTCAAGCCTGAGCTGGGCCTGATGAAAACCTCCAACCTGGAAACCTTGGTCACCGGGCAGTACATCGAAGTGCAGCCGGCGGCAAAAAATGCCGGGCCACAGAAGAATTTCGTCGCCCTGGACCAGCCGCCCGAAGCCGTCCATCAAGAGCAAGGCTTGCGCCTGGTGCTCAGTGCTGCACGCCGTGGCTCGCTCAAGGAGGGCGTACCGGTGACCTACCGTGAGGTCACCGTGGGCAAAGTTACTGGTTACGAATTGGGCCAGACCGCCGACCGCGTGCTGGTGCATATCCTGATCGAACCCAAGTACGCACCGTTGGTACGCGGTGGCAGCCGTTTCTGGAACACCAGCGGCTTTGACCTGGACTTCGGTTTGTTCAAGGGCGCGACTGTGCGGACCGAATCCCTGGAAACCCTGGTTGTCGGTGGTATCGCTTTCGCCACGCCGGACGGCGAGCGCATGGGCAATGCCGCCCGGCCGCAGCAGACTTTCCCGTTGTTCGATAAGTTTGAAGATGAGTGGCTGACGTGGGCGCCTAAAATTCCACTCGGCAAATAACCGAGGCGCGGCCTTCGCGAGCAAGCCCGCTCCCACACTTGACCGAGTTCCAACGTTGGAATGCGGTCAAATGTGGGAGGGAGCTTGCCCCCGATGAGGCCCTCAACACCACCACAATCCCCACAAAAAAGGCCGCGATCCAGAAGATCGCGGCCTTTTCGCATTTCAGCGCAGTGGATCAGACCTCATCCAACTCCGGCTCGTCCGCCTGTACATTCACCGTCGCTTTCACCACATCGTGACGACGGATGTACTTCCAGTGCGCCTTATCGACGTAGATCCCGTTCGGCCCGCTCCCACACTTGACCGAGTTCCAACGTTGGAATGCGGTCAAATGTGGGAGGGGGCTTGCCCCCGATGAGGCCCTCAACACCACCACAATCCCCACAAAAAAGGCCGCGATCCAGAAGATCGCGGTCTTTTCGCATTTCAGCGCAGCGGATCAGACCTCATCCAACTCCGGCTCGTCCGCCTGTACATTCATCGTCGCTTTCACCACATCGTGACGACGGATGTACTTCCAGTGCGCCTTATCGACGTAGATCCCGTTCGGCCCGCTCCCACACTTGACCGAGTTCCAACGTTGGAATGCGGTCAAATGTGGGAGGGGGCTTGCCCCCGATGAGGCCCTCAACACCACCACAATCCCCACAAAAAAGGCCGCGATCCAGAAGATCGCGGCCTTTTCGCATTTCAGCGCAGTGGATCAGACCTCATCCAACTCCGGCTCGTCCGCCTGTACATTCATCGTCGCTTTCACCGCATCGTGACGACGGATGTACTTCCAGTCCGCCTCATCGATGTAGATCCCGTTCGGCCCGCTGCCACCTTCCAGGTCGATTGCCACCTGGGCCGACACCTGCGGTTTCACACTGGCCAGGATCGGCACAAAGCCCAGCTGCAAACTGGTTTCCAGCAACGCCGCCTGGTTCTTCTCGTCGATGTCCGCCGCCTCATCGAGGTAGTACGGCAAGCGCACGCGCCCGGCCTGATCGCGGTCCATCAAGTGCAGCAACAAGTACATGTTGGTCAGCGCCTTGATGGTCATGGTGGTGCCGTTGGACGCGGCGCCATCGATGTCGGTATGAATCACCGGCTGGCCATGCACCTTGGTGATCTCGAAGGCCAGCTCGAACAGATCCTTGAGGCCCAACTGGTTATGGTTGGCGGCCACCAGGCGCGCGAGGTATTCCTTGGCCTCTTCGTTCTTGTTGTCCTGCTCGGCGCTCTGGCTGAGGTCGAACACCGACAGGGTTTCGCCTTCTTCATACTGACCGGCACTGTGGATGATCTGGTCGATATGCTTGAGGGCTTCCTTGTTCGGCGCCAGCACGATACGGAAGCTCTGCAGGTTGGACACTTGGCGCTTGTTGATCTCGCGGTTGAACAACGCCAACTGGTGTTCCAGGCTGTCGTAGTCGCTGCGGATATTGCGCAAGGTCCGTGCGATATCGGTGACCGCCGCACGCCGCGCCTTGCCGAGGGTCAGGGCCTCATCGGTGCGGTGCGCATAGGCGTTGATCAGCAACTGCAGACGGCGCTCCACGTCATCCTCGCTGTCGAACTTGGCCACGCCCTTGAGGCGCACCTGGGCGTACAGCGCCTCGATCTGGCCATCGGCGCGCAGCAAGCCCTGCCAGCTGTCCTGATAGTCATTGAGCAGCGGCAGCAGGTTGTCCATGGAGTCGTCGACCGGGTCCATGAACGGTGTGCCGAACGGCAGGTCCGCTGGCAGTAACTGACGACGACGCAACGCGTCATCCAGCGTACGCTGCTTGGCTTCCATATCGCCGATCTGCCGGCCCACCAGTTGCAGCTTGGCCGACAGTTGCTGGACGCGTTCGGTGAAGGCATCACTGGAGCGCTTCAACTCATCCTGCGCCGCTTCCATCTGCGCCAGGTTTTCCAGCTTCTCGCCTTCTTCGGCGCTCAGGGTCTGTGCGCGACGGAAGTCTTCCAGGGCCTTTTGCGCATCCAGCACCTGCTGGTACAACGCTTCGGTCTGGGTCTTGCTCGCGGCGCGGTCAGAGGCCACGGCCTGCTGGGTTTTCAGTTGCTTGAGTTCTTTTTCCAGGCGCTCTTTCTGGTCACGCAACGCCGCGCGATCGGCCAGGGCCTGCAAGGCTGGCGGCTCGATGTGCGAGATGTCGATGGACAGCCCCGGCACTTCAAAACGCTCGCCCTTGAAGCCATCGAGAATCTGCTCCAGGGATTTGACCCACTGGCCGTCCTCATCCAGCGTGATGCCATGCTCGCCCAACGGCAGGCTGAACAGCGAACTGTTGAACAGGCGCATCAGACGCTCGACATCTTGCTGCGAGAACTCTTCGCGCAGCTTGGCGTAGCTGTTGTTGTCCGCGTGGTCGAGCTGCTGCTTGACCGACTTGAGACGTTTTTCTAGGTCGCGCAAGCGCTCGTCCAAGTCCTCGGCGCTGAACTGCCGCGACTGCGCCAGGGCGCCCGCCAGTTCATCGTGCGCATCCTTGGCCGCCAGCAATTGCTGCTCCAGCACCTTGACGTCGTCCACCAGCGCAAAGCGATGCTTGAGCACCGACAGCTCGCCGAGCCAACGCTGAATGCCGCTGATTTCCCGCTCCAGGCGCATCAGCTCCTGGGTGCCGCCACGCTGGTCGTTCTGCAGCGCGTCCTGCTCATTACGGTAGTGCTCGGCTTGAATGGTCAGCTCTTCCTTGCGCGCACTGGCGTAGTCCGACCAGGTGCCCAGCAACGAGTCCAGCAGCGGCGACAGGCGATGCAGTTTGCCGCGCAGTACATCGCGCAGGCGCACGCCATTGGCCAGTGCCTCGACCAACGGGCCGGCAGCGACCAGCGAGTTGTAGTCCTGCTCCATGCGCCGCACATCGCGGAAGGCTTCTTCGCACGCGGCGATGTAATCCACGCTGCCGGAACGCAGGCTGTGTTCGAACGCATCGAGGAACAGCTGCTTGAGCTTGGCTGCGGTGATTTCGCGCATGTGCAGCAAGTTGATAAACAGCGCGCGGAAGGTCTTGAGGCTCTGCTCGCTGGTGGAGCGCAGCGGAATCAGGGTCAGGTCCAGCGGGATCGACGTGTGGCCGCCGACCAGCAAACGGCGCAGTTCATCCGGCTTGAGCTCGTAGGCTTTCAGGCCCTCGCGCTCCAGGTTGGTGAACAGCTCTTTCTGGCGCAGGCAAGTGTCGTTTTTCTGGTAGTGGGCCAGGTCCAGCTTGCCTGCGTAGGCAAAGAACTGGTGACCGAAACCACCGCCCGGGCCACGCCCGACCACGCCGATCACATGCGGGCCGTGGGGCAGCGAGACTTCCACGAGGATGTAGCTGGTGTCGGTGGCAAAGTAGAAGCGCCGCGATTGCTCCAGCGTGTACTTGCCGAAGCTCATGTCCGACATGCGCGCCAGGATCGGGAACTGCAAGGCGTTGATCGAGGCGGATTTGCCCAGGTTGTTCGCACCATACACCGACAACGGTTCTTCCAGCGGGAACAGGCCCAGGCTGTAACCTGCGGTGTTCAATAGGGCGAAGCGGCGGATGCCGTAGCGTTCCTTGCTCATGCATCGGTCTCCTGTTCTTCGGCAATGGCACGGGCCAGGGCGTCTTCTTCGCTCTCGTCAGAGAAGTCACTGAGATCGAGCGGGTCATCGGTTTTCAGCAGTTTCTCATCGCTGTCTTCATCGATGATCACCGGCGCCGGTAGCGGCAACACGCTGTGCACGCTGGCCGCGAGGTCGCGGTCCTGCTGCACCGACAGGCACACGTCGAGGAAGCGGTGCATCGGCGGCAGGAAGCGGTAAATGCCGTTGTCTTCGCTGGCGAAACCGAGCTGAGTCATGCGGCGCATGATTTTCTCTTCGAGTTCTTCCTGCGTCTGTACTTCGGCCTGGATAAACAGGTCGCGGTACTTCTCCAGCAACGACGGCAGCTCATCGCGGCCCAGGCTGCCACCGTCGAGCACGGCGATCGGGTCGCGGCCCTGGTCGGCCAGGTGCTCGACGAGGATGAAGGTGAACAACGCCAGGCGCTGGGCGGTCTTGTTCACCTGCGCGCTGGCAATGGCGGAGTCCGGCACGAAGTAATAGAAACCGCGGGTATCGCACACCAGCTCAAAGCCCAGGGCTTTGAACAGCGTGCGGTACTGGTCCTGGAAGTTCGACAGTTGCGCGTACAGCTCCGGGTCGCGGCGGCTGACGTGGTAACCCTTGAACAGCTCGCGAAAGATCGGCGCCAGCTGTGACAGTTCGGATAGATCAAGATGCATAAGGCGTGCTCGCAGAATTCTCGGCGGAGTCGGTGCTGGCCGGGAGCAGGGCGAATGAGCGCAGGCTGACCTGGTGCTCGTGTGTGTGGTAATCGCGGCGTTCCAGGCGTTCGCGCTTGAAGCGTTTTTCACGCGAGAGCCGTGAAAACCAGTACAGCAATTCGTCGGTGGCGCCGTCCGGTTCCTGCTCCAGCAGCCAGGTCATCAGGTCGGGCATCGGCAGCGCGTCTTCGCAGCGCTCGAGCATCTCCTTGACCGTGCGCGGCGCACGCTGGGCGTCGCCCTTGTGGGATTTGTGCGCCTTGGGGAAACGTGCCGGTTTCGGCTCGAAATTCGCCAATGCATACACATAAGCCTCGACCTGGCTGGCACTCCCGAGAAAAGTGCTTTGCGGCCGAGTGAACATCGGCATCGCCGCCTGCGGTACGGCGTCCAGACCTTTACGGCGGATGGCCGACAAGGCCAGCGCCGCGCCCCGGGTCACGGCGTTGTGCCGCCGCGCTTCTTCGCGCAGCGGCAGCAACAGCTCGCGGGCGTGGCGCAAGGTCAACTGAGCGCTGGTCTGCATTTCGAGGATGCGCGCGTGGGTGCGCAGCAGCATGTCGTCGTCCACCAGGTGGCCCAGGCGCTGCTGTTCGGTGAGCATGCGCAGCAGCACATTCTCGACCTTGCGCACGCCCTGTTCGAACGCGCCGTCGGCGTTCACCAGTTGGATCATCGGTTCGACATATTCATCCCAGGTCGCCAATACCTCGGCGTAACGCTGGCGCAACGGGATCTGCCGGTCGCTGGTCTTGGCGCGGTCGGCCACGGCTGCGAGGGCCTGTTCGTCGTTGGCGAGCTTTTTCAGCACGTCGCGCACGCGCATATCCAGCAGGCGCAGTTGACGGGCCAGGTCGTGGCCGTCGCGGATGTCGAAGGCGTCCTGGATGTAACCGGCCAGGCGCTCCAGGTGGCGCAGGTAGGCTTCGATTTCCAGGCACAGGCCAAGCCGGTGCTCCTTGCGAAGATAGGCCAGGAAGTCGTGGATCTGCGCGTTCAGCTCGAAACGGTTCGGGCTTTTGGCGACAGGCACCAGGATATCCAGGCGAATCCACACGTCCAGCAGGCTGGTGATGTCCTGGGGCGTGCTGTCCAGTTGTTGGGCGGCCAGTTGTGCGCGCAGCTCGCTGAGGCTCAGGGTGCCTTGGTCGAAGTGTTCGCACAGTGGCTCAAGCAGGGCCCAGTGTTCGGCGAGGGCGCGCAAGACGCGCTTGGGTTCGATCATCGGAATGGCCGGCTGGTTGGCGATTAAAAGTCGCGATTGTACTGCATCAAGCGCGGGATTTATCCACAGCCGGTCAGTGCGCAGTGGGCGATTGTTGCCGAACAGCGGTAGAATCCCCGCTCTTTAGTTATCCACAAGTGGCCGAGCTGTGCTTATCGAGTCCCGACGTCGCGCTTACTTGACCGCCATGCAGGTGGTCAACTGGCTGCCCCGCACCGAACTGCCGTTTGCCGCGCCGTCGCGGCCCGAGCTGCTGCAGGCGCTTGAGCCCTATGAGGCGTTTGAGACGTCGGGCGAGGAGTCCGCCGCACCGGTGGCGGTGGTCAAGCCCGAGCCGCAGGTGCGCCCGGTGGTTGAGCGCGCCAAGATCGAAGTGCCACGCCCCTCGCCGGTGGCCAAGCCGGTGGTGGCCGAAGAGGTTGCGCCGGTAGTCAAGGCCCCGGTAGTGCCGCCGCCGCGTTTTGCCCTGCAATTGCTGCGGGCCGGGCGCTGTCTGCTGCTGGTGGAATTGCCCACTGGCGAACGCTTCCAGACCCGCGACCCGGCCTACATGCTGCTCAAGGACATGCTGCGCGCCGCCGGCCTGCCCGACAGCCCGCAAATCGTCGGTGACCCGGTGCGCTGGCCACTGCTGGTGCGCGGCACCATGGACCAGGGCCCGGAGGCTGCACGGGATTTTGTACAAGGTTTTGTCTCGGCGCGCCTGGAAGACGAACCCTGCGTGTGCCTGTGGCTGATCGGCCTGCCCGCCGTGCGGTTTGCCGGCGAAGCCAACGCCGAGGCCTGGTACCGCGAACTGCAGGTCGAAGGCCTGGGGTCGGTATGGGCCCTGCCGGGCCTGGAATTATTAATGGAAGAGCCACAGCGTAAGGCTGATGTCTGGCAAGCCATGCGCCGGCTGATGGCGCGCTGGAAAACAACCGATGAGTGAGGCTTTATCCTTCCGCCCGATGACCGAGGCTGACCTCGACGCCGTGCTGAAAATCGAATACGCGGCGTTCAGCCACCCCTGGACCCGTGGGATCTTTCTCGATGGGCTGGGCAAGTACCAGATCTGGCTGATGTTCGAGGGTGAGCAGCAAGTGGGTCATGGTGTGGTGCAGATCATCCTCGATGAAGCGCATTTGCTGAACATCACCGTCAAGCCGGAAAACCAGGGCCGTGGGTTGGGCCTGGCGCTGCTGGAACACTTGATGTCCCGCGCCTACGCCGCCAATGCACGTGAATGTTTCCTCGAAGTGCGCGACAGCAATACCGGCGCGTTCCGCCTGTACGAACGTTACGGCTTCAACGAAATCGGCCGTCGGCGCGACTACTACCCCGCCGTGGGGGGGCGCGAAGATGCGGTCGTGATGGCTTGCACCCTGGTCGACTAAGTCACAAAACCACTGTGGGAGGGGGCTTGCTCCCGATGGCAGGCTGTCAGTCAATGCATGTGCCGACTGATCTACCGCTATCGGGAGCAAGCCCCCTCCCACATTTGGATCTACCGTGTGTCAGCGGTTGCCGTCGACGGGGTCGATATCGGCCAGTTCGGCTTCATCCAAGCCATTCCCGCCGCCAATCTCATCCTCGTCGACGATGCTTAGGTCAAAGTCTGCCGGGTAGTCTTCGCCTGCCTCCCGCGCATCCCGCGCGCCATCTTCATGGATCAGTGTCTCGGGGCTAATGTCATCGTCGGTCGACTCATGGTCAGCCGTCGAAGCCCCGGTCAGCCCGGCTTCGCGCACCCGTTCGTCGGGCATCAAGTGCTCGCGTTCGCGACGCGGGATCTCTTCGCCGATTTCCGCCGTCGGTTCTTCCTCATCAAAATCCAGCTCGCGCATCTCGCCCATGCGGTCTTCGTTGTCGTCGATGGGTTCCGGCTGTGTAGCTCCGTAGGGACGTCGTGATTCAGTCATGGCCAATCCTCATACTGTGGGGCTTATAGTGTGTGGACAGGCCGCCCGCACCAAAGATTCAAGCTAATTTGCGCGTGGCGTGACCTGAACGAGGGGTTGTCAGTCACAAAACTGCGCATCATTCCTGAGGCTTTCCCTGATGAACGAACTACAAGACCTGCTTGATAACAACGAACGCTGGGCGGATGCGATCAAACAGGAAGATCCCGAATTCTTCGCCAAGCTCGCCCGCCAGCAAACCCCTGAGTACCTGTGGATCGGTTGTTCCGACGCGCGCGTACCGGCCAACGAGATCGTCGGCATGCTGCCGGGGGATCTGTTTGTGCACCGCAACGTGGCCAACGTGGTGTTGCACACCGACCTCAATTGCCTGTCGGTGATCCAGTACGCCGTCGACGTGCTCAAGGTCAAACACATCCTCGTCACCGGCCACTATGGCTGTGGCGGTGTGCGCGCCTCGATGCAGGACCGTCAGTTCGGCCTGATCGACGGCTGGCTGCGCACCATTCGTGACTTGTATTACGAAAACCGCGACCTGCTGGCGCAGTTGCCCACCGAAGAAGAGCGTGTCGACCGCCTGTGCGAGCTGAACGTGATTCAGCAAGTGGCCAACGTCGGCCACACCAGCATTGTGCAAAACGCCTGGCACCGTGGGCAGAGCCTATCGATCCATGGCTGCATCTACGGCATCAAGGATGGCCGCTGGAAGAGCTTGAACACCACCATCAGTGGCTTCGAGCAATTGCCGCCGCAATATCGCCTGCGCCCGTTGGGCGAAGCCTAAGGGCGTTTGCGCGTCCGCCACTGTGCCATGAACGCCTGCCCTTGGGCGTTCAGAGGCTCCTGGCTGCCGGTGATCCAACCCCGGCAGTTCAGCTCGCCGCATTGGCAGGCGAACTGCCGGAACAGCTCATCCTCGGTGCTGGCGTAATCCAGCGTCAGCGCCGTGCCGGCGGCAATCGGCTGTACGCTCCAAAGCTCGAGGTAGGTAGTGTCCAAAAACACATTCGGGTTGCAGGAGTGCCGCAGCAGGCCGCAGAACCAGCAATCGTACAAGTGGATGCGTGTAGACAGCTGCAAGGTATGCGCGCGTCGCTCGCTCACGGCGTAGCCGGAGACTTTGGCGATGCGCACACGGGTGTCGAAGTCTTTGCGAGCCTGGCCCCCCGCCGCCATGTCAGCCGTGCCTGGGATCATCTGAAAGTGCTCGGACGACGGGTAGCCCTGTTCAGCCAGTAGCATCTTGAAGGGGTACAGGCATTCACTCACAGCGGATTTAGCCTTATCCATGGCCTGAGTTTTCATAACTCTCCTTGGTGGGGCTGCATCGACCTGCGGGGGGTGGCTGACAACCAGTCTTGCAGCGTATGGGCGCGGCTCAAGACTCACTGAAGATGAAGCCGATTTCTACTGTCAGATCTGACAGTAGAAATCGGCTTTTTTTTGTGCGCGGTTACAGTGCAGGGTTGCTGACGGCTGGGGCGGGAGCGGGGTTTTTGAGCTGTTTGAGCTGAGTCTTGATCGCGGCGGTGGCGCACATCGCATTCGCTTTTTCCGGGCTCAGGTTGCGTACCGAGGTGTAGAACAGTTCGCAGGTCTGCTCTTTACGCGTGACCTGCCAGGTGTTCATGCAGGCTTTGAGCAGCACATTCGGATCGCTCGCCGGTTTTTGTCCCATGCCGGCCTGCCAACACGCGGCGCTCAGGTCCTGGCCCATCACTTTCAGGCCGGCTTCATCGGCTTTTTGCTCATTGCCGTCATAGCTGGCCGGGTCCGCCGCATACCAAATGTAGCTGGGGTGGTTGGAGCCCAGTACCGACACGGTTTTGCCCGCCGTCGGGCTGATCTGCGTGAGGCCCAGAACGCCGACGGTTTGGCCGTATTGTTGTTTGATCCAGTTACGCACCGGCGTGCCGAACGCGACCATCGGCAACGAGCCGTTGGCATGCAGGCTCAGCTCCTGGACCATGCGTGTCTGGTAGTCGGTGAAGTAGCTGTAGACGTTTTCCAGGTCCTTGCCCGCATTGGACGGCGCGGCGATGGGCGCGATGTCGATGATGGTCTGGTAGGCCGGGGTTTCGGTGGCCGGTACGCCATTGTCGGTGAGCAGCGCGGCCCAGCGGTCGGTGGTGGCCGATTCCAGGTAGTCCTGGGCCTGGGTCAGCGAGTAATCGGGTGGGAAATGCAGCAGTTCAATGCTTTTGCGGTTCTCCAAAGCCATACCGAGCGGCAGGAACAGGTACCAGTTGTAGGCCCATTTGCCATCGCTGTTGAGTGTGCTCGCGCCTTGGTAGGCGAGGTCGGCGGTATTGAGCAAGGCCGTCAATGGCTGGCCGTAAGCATCGGGAACCCCGCTGAAGGTCGCCGAGACTTGCCCATCATGGGTTTTGACACTGACCTTGGCGCGGCTGTAGCCGTCGCGCTGCAGGCTTTGGTTCAGGTAGTGCTCGGCGGTCTGCTCCAGCGTCCATGGCCGCACGCAGATCACGTTGCAGTTATTGGGGTAAGCGAACAACTGGGTGACCCGTTGCGTGCTGCCCAGTGGTACTTCGATGTCGGCCTGCACGGCCGCACTGGTCAGCAGTGCGGCCAGGGTCAGGGAGAGCCTGGTCGGTTTGAACATAGTTGGTTCCTTGTCAGCGAAAGCCCGTCTGCGCGGGATGAAAGCCCACTTCCACACAGTAGCGGCTGACCAGGAAACCCGCGTACTAAATCGCCGGGCGTGTCGCTATTGGATAAGAAAACCTACAGGTCGAACTGCAATGCGTTGCTCAAATCCCCCATGGGCTTCTGGCCACGGGCGAGCATCGCGTCATCACGTTGCTTGAGGCCGTCGAGTTTTTCCAGCTGGAACACCCGCGTGATCAGGCGCAGGATCGACGCGGTGTCGTACACCGTATGGTCCACCGTGCCTTTGCGTGCGAAGGGCGAAACGACCAGCGCCGGTATCCGCGTGCCCGGGCCCCAGCGGTCGCCTTTGGGCGGCGCTACGTGGTCCCACCAACCGCCGTTTTCGTCGACCGTCACCACCACGACCATGTTGTTCCATTGCGGGCTTTCCTGCAGCACCTTGAGGGCGCGGGCGATATGGCGGTCGCCCGACGCCACGTCGGCGTAACCGGCGTGCATGTTGAGGTTGCCCTGGGGTTTGTAGAACGTAACGGCGGGCAGCTTGCCGGCCTGGGCGTCGGCGAAGAACCGGTTGGTGCTCGACTCGTCCCCCAGCCCGCCGTCGCGCAGGCGTTTGTCGCGCTCGGCGCGGTGTTGCGGGCCTTGTTGCTTGAAGTAGTTGAATGGCTGGTGGTGGTACTGGAAGTTGGGGATTTTCGGGATGCCGCCCGAATCCTTGAACTGATCCAGCGTCGCCTGCCATGCCCCGGCGTACCAGGCCCAGTCGACGTTTTTTTTCGACAGCTTGTCGCCGATATGCTCGTGGGTTTGCGGCACCAGCACGTTGGGCAGGTCGGGCTTTGAGTAATCCGGGTTCTGCGGGTCGCGAATCCAGGTCGGCCAGTAGGGCGGGGCCAGGGTGTTCACGGCGTAACCGTCGGGCGTCAGCGCGCTGGGGCCGAACTGCGGTGGGCCGGTCATGGCGCTGGCCGGGGATGTCTCCATCGGCTTGAGGCGCGGGTCGGTGGGGTCGTCACTTTGCAGCGTGGCAATCTGCGCCTTGGCTACCGATTGCGTGGCATTCGGATAAAACGGCGCGGTGGCGCTGATCAGGTATTGATGGTTAAGGAACGAGCCGCCAAACGCGCCCTGGAAGAAGTTGTCGCAGAGCACGAACTCCTTGGCCACATCCCACAGCCGCAGGGAATAACGGCTTTGGGCGTAATGGCCCATCACCAGCCCGCCGGAATCGGCCCAGGCAACGAAACCGTCGTTCTTGCCGCCGTTGATCTGCATCTGGTTCTGGTAGAACACGTGCCACAGATCACGGGTGACGAGGCTCAAGGGCAGGTCTTCGGCATTCGGGCCTTTGAGGGCGAACGGTGCATTGGGCAGGTTTTCCTGGAATTGCACGTCGCTGGGGTAGGTCACCCCGTCCACGCTTTGTGGGCCGACTTGCAATACGCCGCCCCAGGCGGGGGGCAGGCTGGGCAGCACGCTGGCGTCGCGATCACGTTGCAGGGCGTCGCTGGCGGAGAGCGCCGACAGCGGTTTCTCTACGCCAGGAAAATCCGCAAACAGGTTGTTGAAACTGCGGTTCTCGGCGTAGATCACCACTACGGTTTTCACCTGCTCGTGCAGGGCGTTGTCGAGTTCTTTGGCGGTGAGCGGCCGCTTCGCCGGTTTGCTTGGTGCTTCGCCGGTGTTGCCACAAGCACTCAAGGTCGCGCCCACCCCCAGCACCGCCGCGCCGCCCAGGAAGCGCCGGCGGCTGGTGTCCACTGGCGGCTGGGCGGCGCAATCGTGGGAAGGGCGGTCTTCGTGCTCGTCACTCATTACTGGGAGTCCCTGCGGGTGAATGTTTCAAAATATTTCGCAGGACGGTAGCAATCGAATGTGACGCAACGAAGACAAAGCGTTGCACGCTACAGGCCGGTCACAGCAAGCGCAGCGCCAATTCGCTGCCGGCGCGCAAATACTCCACCTGGGCCGTCAGCGCATCCTTGACGATGGCCTCCCCGGTGTCGGTCAGCTTGGCTTTTTTGGCATCGATGACACTGGTCTGCAGCAGCTGCATGGCTACGTCCATGGCCTTTTGGAAAGCTGTCACATTGTTGTGCAGGCCAAACTCCTTGATAACGGTGGCCATGCGGCAATCGGCGTTGTCGCGCAGGCCCTGATATTCGACGAACGACACGCTGCCGTCCTTGTAAATAGCATTGATCAACTCTTCCAGCGATTTGGAGATGGGCGTCATCGGATTGTCCTTGGCGTGTGTGAAGGGGCATCCGAGAGAGGTTAATCAAAGGTGCTGGCGGGGGAAGTCAGCGCGGGCGGTTGCCGGGGGCGGGAAAGTCCCACATATCTCGTCAGAAAAGCGGCTTTCAGCGCCTGTGCGCCTGACACCGCGCAACTATAAATGTGCGAGCGCGCGTGCTCGCGAAGGCGGTCTGTCAGCGAAACATGTGCTGAATGATCCACCGCTTTCGCGAGCAAGCCCGCTCCCACACTGACCGCGTTATGGCATGACGGGCGGCAAATACTTCAAGGTCGTGCCCAGTGCCCACAGCAAAAACAGCACCAGCGGGGTGTGCACCAGCAGTTGCACAAAGGAGAACCCGATCAAGTCCCGCGCCTTGAGCCCCAGCACCCCCAGCAGCGGCAACATATAGAACGGGTTGATCAGGTTCGGCAGCGCCTCGGCCGCGTTATAGATCTGCACGGCCCAGCCCAGGTGGTATTGCAGGTCGTTGGCAACCTGCATCACGTAGGGCGCTTCGATGATCCACTTGCCGCCGCCCGACGGGATAAAGAAGCCCAGCACCGCCGAGTACACGCCCATCAGCAGCGCGTAGGTGTCGTGGGAGGCGATGGAGGTGAAGAAGGTCGAGATATGGTGCGCCAGGGTCTGGCCGTCACCGCCCTTGACCACGGTCATCAGCGCGGCGATCGAACCGTACAGCGGGAACTGGATCAGCACGCCGGTGGTGGTCGGCACGGCGCGGGCCACGGCATCGAGGAAGCTGCGCGGGCGCCAGTGCAGCAGGGCACCCACCATGATGAACAGGAAGTTATATGTGTTGAGCCCCGAGATGGCGCTGATCGCCGGCTTGGTCGAAAACTCGTGGAACAACCAGCCGGCGGCCAGCAGTGCCAACAGGATGGTCAGCAACGGGCTGTGTTCCAGCCATTCGCCGGGGCGGGTCGGCGGTTGCGGCTTGGGCAGGTTGAAGGCCGGGTCGACGCCGCAGGCCTTGGCGTCACGGGCGCTGTTCGGGCCGGGAGCGGTGGCGTAGGCGATGATCAGCGATACCACGATCAGCGCCAGCAACAGCACGCCGGATTGCCACAGGAAGATAGTCTCGGTGAACGGGATCATCCCGGTGATCGACAGGATCGACGGCGGCAAGCTGGCCGGGTTGGCCTGCAATTGCGCAGCCGACGACGACAACCCCAGCGCCCACACCGCGCCCAGGCCCAGGTAGGCCGCAGCACCGGCTGCGCGGTAATCCATGCGCAAATCGGTGCGACGGGCCAGTGCGCGTACCAGCAAACCGCCGAACACCAGGGACAGCCCCCAGTTGAGCAATGAGGCCAGCATGGAAATCAACGCCACCCAGGCCACGGCCGAGCGGCCGTTTTTCGGGATGCGCGCCAGGCGGTCAATCAGCTTCACGGCGGGCGGCGAGCTGGCGACCACATACCCGCCGATCACCACGAAGGCCATCTGCATGGTGAACGGGATCAAGCTCCAAAACCCGTCGCCAAAGGCCTTGGCGGCCTCGGTCGGTGCGGCGCCCATGCCCAGGGTGGCTACGGCCACGATGATCACGGCGAGGGCGGCGAACACCCAGGAGTCAGGGAACCAGCGTTCGGCGAAGTTGGAACAACGCAGGGCAAATCGGGCATAGCGGCTTTCTTCGATAGCATCGGCCACGAGTCGTACCTCTTGTATTTATTATGGGGGGCAGTTTGCGCGCATGTTCCTCCACGGCCATTGATATGGGAATGCAGTTATCTTCATCGATCCATGAGGAAAACAAATATATCTGCTGTGATTGCCATCATTCGGTTCAGCTCATAACCTGCACGCCATTTTGTTTGTCTGCCGAGCTTCTTCATGACTGCCACCTCTGTTCCACAGGCGCAGCGATTTTCCCGCTCCGACTACAAAACCCTGGGCCTGGCCGCCCTGGGCGGTGCCCTGGAAATCTACGACTTCATTATTTTCGTGTTCTTTGCGCTCACCCTCAGCCAATTGTTTTTCCCGCCGGAAATGCCCGAATGGCTGCGCCTGCTGCAAAGCTTCGGCATCTTTGTGACCGGCTACCTGGCCCGCCCGCTGGGCGGCATCCTGATGGCGCACTTTGCCGATCACCTGGGGCGCAAGCGCGTGTTCAGCCTGAGCATCCTGATGATGGCGTTGCCGTGCCTGCTGATCGGGATCATGCCGACCTACGCGCAAATCGGCTATTTCGCACCGCTGATCCTGCTGGCGCTGCGCGTGCTACAGGGCGCGGCTGTCGGCGGCGAAGTGCCCAGCGCGTGGACCTTCGTGGCCGAGCACGCGCCGCGCCACCACCGCGGCTACGCCCTGGGCTTCCTGCAAGCCGGCCTGACCTTTGGTTACCTGCTCGGCGCGCTCACGGCGACGCTGCTGGCACAAGTCTTCACCCCGGCGGAAATCCTCGATTACGCCTGGCGTTTTCCCTTCCTGCTCGGCGGTGTGTTCGGCGTGATCGGCGTGTGGTTGCGCCGTTGGCTCAGCGAAACCCCGGTGTTCCTCGAAATGCAGGCCCGCCGCCAGGCCGCCGCCGAACTGCCGTTGCGCACCGTGCTGCGTGACCACCGCGCCGTGCTGCTGCCGGCAATGATCCTCACCTGCGTGCTCACCTCGGCCGTGGTGGTACTCGTCGTCATCACCCCGACCATGATGCAGAAAACCTTCGGCATGAGCCCCAGCCACACCTTCGCCTTGAGCGCGCTGGGCATTGTCTTTCTGAATATCGGTTGCGTGTTCGCCGGCCTGTTGGTGGACCGCATCGGCGCCTGGCGCGCGGTGCTGGTCTACAGCCTGTTGCTGCCGGTGGGCATTGCCGTCCTGTACGCCAGCCTGATCAGTGGTGGCATCTGGCTCGGCGCGGCGTATGCCGTGGCGGGCCTGAGTTGCGGGGTGGTGGGCGCGGTGCCGTCGGTGATGGTCGGGCTGTTTCCGGCGCCGGTGCGGGTGTCTGGGATTTCGTTCACCTACAACATTGCCTACGCACTATGGGCGAGTACCACGCCGCTGCTGCTGATTGCGCTGATGCCCACCAGCCCGTGGATTTGCGTGGGCTATTGCGTGGTGATGGGCGCGGTAGGGGTGGGGAGTGTGGCGCTGTTTGGCAAGCGCCACACGGTAGATGCTGTTACAAATGGCACTTGGGGCCATTAATTGACGGGTAGGGGGGGCGCTCCTATAGTCACGTCCATTCCTGACGAGCACATCTTCCTCCATGACTCAGACCGCCTATATCAACCATGCAATCCTGTCTTGGTCTCGCCAGCGGGCGGGGCTGTCTGAAGCGCAGGTTGCCAAAGGCCTCATGGTCAAATTGGAAAGGCTGAAGGAGTGGGAAGGCGGTCGGAGCTTTCCCACCTTCAACCAGGCGCAAAAGTGGGCCGCCCTTGTGCATGTCCCCTTTGGCTATCTCTTTCTCAGTGCACCTCCGCCCGAGCATCTCCCTCTTCCTGACCTGCGTACTGTGGGTGGCGTTTTCCCAGACAAGCCCAGCTTGAACCTGATGGACACGGTGAGAGACGTGCTCCGTAAGCAAGACTGGTACTTGGAGTATTTGCAGGATCACGAGCGTTCCCCTCTGTCCTTCGTGGGAAGTTTCAATTGCCGTTCGCCCATCAAAGATGTGGTGGCAGATATTCGTCGCGTACTTGGCGTAACGGATGCCTTTGCTCGAATGGGTTATGAGGACTATGTGAGGGCTCTGGTGAGCGGTGCGGAGGAGGCCGGAATTCTCATCATGCGCAGCGGTGTTGCCTTGGGCAACACCCACAGGAAGCTTGATGTCAGTGAGTTTCGAGGGTTTGCGATCAGCAACGCTATGGCCCCCGTAGTTTTCATCAACAGTGCGGACGCGCCTACGGCACGGCTTTTTACATTGATGCATGAACTGGCGCATATCTGGATTGGTAGCACGGGCGTGCCTGATGGCAGCAGTCAAAGTGCCCGCCAAGAAGAAGCCTTCTGCAACGCGGTGGCGGGAGAGTTTCTGGCGCCGGAACATGTTTTTCGAGTGCACTGGGATTTGGGTGTTCACTGGGAAGAAAACCTCGTGCCCCTGGCCGGGCGCTTTCGCGTCAGCACGCTTGTAATTGCCCGGCGAGCCCTTGATCTTGGCTACATCAGTAATGATCAATACGGCGCTTACTATCGTCGGATCTTGCAGGAGTTTCGAGATAAAGACGGTAATGGCGGGGACTACTATCGCACCGCGGCTATCAGGAACAGCACCCGGTTAAGCAAGGCCGTTCTCGCAGAAGCACAGAGCGGGCGGATTTTGTTGCGAGACGCAGGAAAACTGCTGGGTGTTCAGCCCGCCAAGTTGAAGACTTATGGGATGAAGCTGTCGGCATGAAGCACCTATTGGATTCGAATACGCTGATTGAGGCCAAAAACCGTTATTACGCAATGACGATTTGCCCAGGCTATTGGGCATGGATACTTCAGCAGCATCAGGCCTTGGAAATCGCCAGTATTGTTCCGGTCAGGGACGAACTAGCCAAAGGCAACGACGAGTTGACCCAATGGGTAAAGAGTAATGCCGGCCTGTTTGAAGACTCGAGTGATCAACAGACCCAATCTGCCTTTGGGAATATCGTCTCAAGAATTGCCGAGCAAGTACCGATGATGAAGGCGGGTGCTTTGGAAGAGTTTCTTGAGGGCGCAGATGCTTGGTTGATAGCCAAGGCAATGACGACGGGCGCAGTGGTTGTCACGCACGAGGTCTATAACCCTGACATCAAGCGCAAATACACTATTCCCAATGTGTGCTCTTTGTTTGGTGTCCCTTATATGAACACTTTCGATTTACTCGGGAAGCTTGACGCGCGCTTCGTGTTGCACCACTGACACAGCGAGGGGAAGAAACCCTCCCCTCAACGGCATCTTCAGGTCAAGAAGTGCCACAGCACCAATGTACCGACCAGCCCCACCACAGAAACAATCGTCTGCAACACCGACCACACCCAGATCGTCTGCTTCAGCTGCAAGCCGAAGTACTCACGCACCATCCAGAACCCGGCGTCGTTGACGTGGCAGAAGAACACCGAGCCGGCGCCAATCGCCAGTGCCACCAGTGAGCTTTGCGTGGCGGCCAGCCCGGCCATCATCGGCGCGAGGATGCCTGCGGTCGTGGTGGTGGCGACGGTCGCCGAGCCTGTTGCCTGACGCAGGGCCACGGCAATCAGCCAGGCCAGCAGCAGATACGGCATGTGCGCGCCTTCGGCGACCTTGCTGATGGCCTGGCTGACGCCGGCGTCCAGCAGGGTTTGCTTGAGGCCGCCGCCGGCGCCGATGGTCAGCAGCAAAACAGCAATGGGCGCGAGGGCTTTGCGCAGGGTGTTGCCGACGTCGGCGCGCGGCATGCCGGCGGCCCAACCTAGGCAGATCACGGCGGCGATCACGGCGAGGCCGAGGGCGATCAGCGGTTCGCCGAGAAATTTCAGCACCAGGCCCACGCTGCTTTCCGCCGGCAGTGCGACTTTGGCCAAAGTGCTGCCCAGCATCAGAATCACCGGCAACAGAATGATCAGCAACGACACGCCAAAACTCGGTTGGCGCGGTGCCTTTGGCGGTGCGCTGAACAGCGCGCCGATGTCGGCTGGTGCGTCCACGTGCAGGCGTTTGGACAGCCAGTTACCGTAGAGCGGCCCGGCCAGAATCACCGCAGGCACCGCGAGGCAAAAGCCCAGCAGCATGGTCAGGCCCAGGTCGGCGTGCAGCGCGCCCACTGCGATCAGCGGCCCCGGGTGCGGTGGCATCAGGGCGTGCAGGGTGGTCATGCCGGCCAGTGCGGGGATGGCGATTTTCAGCAGCGGCTGGTTCGAACGTTTAGCCATCACGAAGATGATTGGCACCATCATCACCAGGCCCACCTCGAAGAACAGCGGCAGGCCGATCACCATCGCCACCAGTGCCATCACCCACGGCAATGACTTGCCCTTGCCGAGCCCGAGCAAGGTGGTGGCGATGCGGTCGGCCGCGCCGGATTCCGCCATCAACGCGCCGAGCATCGAGCCCAGGGCAATGATGATCCCGGCTTCACCGAGGATCGCCCCCGCGCCTTTGCTGAACGCCTTGGCCACTTCTTCCGGCGGCAACCCGGCGCCGACACCGGCGATGAAGGTGCCGATCAGGATCGACAGGAACGGTGGCAGTTTGGTCGCGCTGATCAGCACAATGATGCTGGCGATAGCCAGTAGAACGCAGAGCATGAGGCGGGTGTCGTGAACCATCCACGCAGCAGTCGATAACTCCAAAACGGGACTCCTTATCGAACAGGTTGGGAAAATTGTTTCTTTTTGTTTCCTGTCTGAAAAGCATACCTGATCCCGCAGTGGCCCAGTGCTGATGTACCGTTTTGGTGCAACCCGCCGTGCTGGCCCGGCAGCCCCGCCGCAGAGCCTTTACTGTCGGATTTGTAATCTTTGCTCCACCGCCCTGATAGGTCGTGAACGCTACATTGCCCCCGCTTGGACTTCATTGGCGTGGAACTCTCGTTATGGCAATTTCCGTTAGAAAACTCGTCGGGGCGACGCTGTTATGGGTGGCCGCCGGTGTTACCCAGGCGCAAACCCTGAGCCTCGATTCAGCCTTGCAAAGCGCCTTCGCCAACAACCCGGACTTGGCGGCGGCGCAGTGGGAGATCGACATCGCCCAAGGCGTGCGGCAGCAGGCGGGATTGATGCCCAATCCGGTCGCCTCCTGGGACGCTGAAGACACCCGCCGCAACAGCCGCACCACCAGCATAAAACTCAGCCAGACCCTGGAACTGGGCGGCAAACGCGGCGCACGCATTGACGTCGCCACGCGCGGTCAGGACGCCGCCGCGCTGACGCTTGAACAGCGCCGCAACCTGTTGCGTGCCGAGGTGATCGACAGTTATTACGGCGCCCTGCGTGCCCAGGAGCGCCTCGACCTCGCGCAACGATCCCTGGCCCTGGCCGAGCGCGGCCTGGTGGTTGCCAAGGGGCGTGTGACCGCGGGTAAAACCTCGCCGGTTGAAGCCACGCGCGCCCAGGTGCAGCTGTCGGAAATTCGCCTGGAACTGAACCGCGCCCAAGTCGGCCTCAGCGACGCCTACCGCCGCCTCGCCGCCAGTACCGGCAGCGCCGTGCCGGACTTCCAGGCGGTTGCCACGAACCCTCAATCCACACCGCCTCTGCCAGCCGCCGCCCAACTGCTGGCGCGCCTTGAGCAAACCGTGGAGTTGCGCTTGGCCGAGCTGCAGATACTGCAAGGCGAAGCCAACGTCGGCCTGGAAAAGGCCCAGCGGATTCCCGACCTCGATGTGTCCATCGGCAGCCAGTACGACGCTGGTGCGCGCGAGCGGGTGAACCTGGTCGGCGTGTCGATGCCGATCCCGTTGTTCAACCGCAACCAGGGCAATGTGCTCGCGGCCAGCCGCCGCGCCGACCAGGCCCGCGACCTGCGCAACGCCACCGAACTGCGCCTGCGCACCGAAACCCGCCAGGCCCTGGACCTGTGGCAAACCGCGAACACCGAAGTGCTCGCGTTCAACCAGCAGATCCTGCCTGCCGCCCAGAGCGCGGTGGACAGCGCCACCCGTGGTTTCGAGATGGGCAAATTCAACTTCCTCGACGTGCTCGACGCCCAACGCACCCTGATCGCGGCGCGCAACCAGTACCTCACGGCGACCGCCCAGGCCACCGACGCCTGGGTGCGTATCGAACGGATTTACGGCGACCTCGCCCGGTTTTGATATTTTCTGGAGTCCCTTATGAACACACGATACGGCGTGGCGCTTGCCGTCGCCCTGGGCCTGATGCTGCCCGGCTTGGCGGGCGCTGATGAAGAAGAAGGCGTGATCGAACTGACCGAACAGCAGGTCCAGGCGGCCGGCATTCAACTGGCCCCGGCCCAGCCGCGCGCCATCAGCACCTTGCTGACCCTGCCAGGCGAGGTGCGCTTCGATGAGGACCGTACCTCGCACATCGTCCCGCGCGTGGCGGGAGTGGTGGAGGCGGTGAAGGTCAATCTCGGCCAGGCAGTGAAAAAAGGCGAGGTGCTGGCGGTAATCGCCAGCCAGCAGATTTCCGACCAGCGCAGCGAGCTGGCGGCCAGCCAGCGCCGGGTCGAACTGGCGCGCACCACCTTTGCACGCGAACGTCAGCTGTGGGAGGAGGAGATCTCCGCCGAGCAGGATTACCTGCTGGCGCGCCAGACCTTGCAGGAAGCTGAAATTGCCCTGAACAACGCTCGCCAGAAGATGAGCGCCCTCAGTGGCAGCGCGGTATTGGTCGGGGGGAATCGTTACGAACTGCGTGCGCCATTCGACGGCGTGGTGGTGGAAAAACACCTGGCCCTGGGTGAGGTCGTCAGCGAAACCAGCAACGCCTTCACCCTCTCGGACCTGTCCCAGGTGTGGGTCACCTTTGGTGTGTTTCCCAAGGACTTGAGCAAGGTTCGGGTCGGTAAACCGGTGACGGTCAGCTCCGCCGAAATGGGCACGCACGTGCGCGGCACCGTGGCCTACGTCGGCAACCTATTGGGCGAGCAGACGCGCACCGCGACTGTCCGCGTGACGGTACCCAACCCCGACGACGCCTGGCGTCCCGGGCTGTTTGTCAGCGTGCAACTGGCCACCGATACCTATCAAGCCAAGGTTGCCGTACCCCAAGAGGCGATACAGACCGTCGAGGATAAACCTTCGGTCTTTGTGCGCACACCGGAAGGGTTTATCACCCGCCACCTCGAGCTGGGGGTGAGTGAAGACGGCTACGTCGAAGTGCGCCAGGGCCTCGAAGCCGGGGCACAGGTGGCGACGGTCGGCAGCTTCATCCTCAAGTCCGAACTGGGCAAAGGCTCCGCCGAGCACGCCCATTGATCCTGCGAGTGATTCCCCATGTTTGAGCGCCTTATCCAATTCGCCATCGAGCAGCGCATTATCGTGCTGCTGGCGGTGCTGTTGATGGCCGGTGTCGGCATCGCCAGCTATCAGAAACTGCCCATCGACGCAGTGCCTGACATCACCAATGTGCAGGTGCAGATCAACTCGTCGGCAGCCGGTTTTTCGCCGCTGGAAACCGAGCAGCGCATCACCTTTCCGATCGAAACTGCCATGGCGGGTTTGCCGGGCATGCAGCAGACACGTTCACTGTCGCGTTCGGGCTTGTCCCAGGTCACGGTGATCTTCAAGGACGGCACCGACCTGTTCTTCGCCCGCCAACTGGTCAATGAGCGCCTGCAAGTGGCGCGTGACCAATTGCCCGTCGGCATCGACACGCAGATGGGGCCGATTTCCACCGGCCTGGGGGAGATTTTCCTGTGGACCGTGGAGGCCCAAGAGGGCGCACTCAAGGACGACGGCACGGCCTATACGCCGACGGACCTGCGGGTGATCCAGGACTGGATCATCAAGCCGCAACTGCGCAACGTGCCCGGCGTGGCCGAGATCAACACCATCGGCGGCTTCGCCAAGGAATACCAGATAGCCCCGGACCCCAAGCGCCTGGCGGCCTACAAGCTGACCTTAGGGGATCTGGTCACAGCGCTGGAACGCAATAATGCCAACGTCGGCGCGGGTTATATCGAACGCAGCGGCGAACAGTTGCTGATCCGCGCGCCGGGGCAAGTGGCGTCGATTGAAGACATCGCCAACATCGTGATCACCACCGCGGGTGGCACGCCGATCCGTGTGAGCAATGTGGCCGAGGTCGAAATCGGCCGTGAGCTGCGCACCGGTGCCGCCACCGAAAACGGCCGTGAAGTGGTGCTGGGCACGGTGTTCATGCTGATTGGCGAAAACAGCCGAACCGTGTCCCAGGCGGTGGCGCAAAGACTCGAAACCATTAACCGTTCGCTGCCCAAGGGCGTGGTAGCGGTCACCGTTTATGACCGCACCAACCTGGTCGAAAAAGCCATCGCCACCGTCAAGAAAAACCTCTTTGAAGGGGCACTGCTGGTGGTCGCGGTGTTGTTCCTGTTTTTGGGCAATATCCGCGCGGCGCTGATCACCGCGATGGTGATCCCGCTGGCGATGCTGTTCACCTTTACCGGGATGTTCACCAACCGGGTCAGTGCCAACCTGATGAGCCTCGGCGCGCTGGATTTCGGCATCATTGTCGACGGTGCGGTGGTCATCGTCGAAAACGCCATTCGCCGTCTGGCCCATGCGCAGCAGCGCCATGGCCGCCTGCTCACGCGCAGCGAGCGCCTGCATGAAGTATTCGCCGCCGCCAAGGAAGCGCGCCGTGCGTTGATCTTCGGGCAACTGATCATCATGGTGGTGTACCTGCCGATTTTCGCCCTCACCGGGGTGGCCGGGAAGATGTTCCACCCCATGGCCTTCACCGTGGTGATCGCCTTGCTGGGCGCGATGATTCTGTCGGTGACCTTCGTGCCGGCGGCGATTGCGCTGTTCGTCACCGGCAAGGTCAAGGAAGACGAGAACCTGGTGATGCGCACCGCACGCCGGGCCTATGCACCGGTGCTGGATTGGGTGATGGCGCGCCGACCGCTGGTGTTCGGTTTGGCGCTGCTGACCATCCTCGGTTCGGGCGTGGTGGCCAGCCGTATGGGCAGCGAATTTATCCCCAGCCTCAGTGAAGGTGACTTTGCCCAGCAAGCCTTGCGCGTACCCGGCACCAGCCTCACGCAATCGGTGCAGATGCAGCAGCAGTTGGAAAAAACCTTGATGGCCCAAGTGCCGGAAATCGAGCGGGTATTTGCGCGCACCGGCACCGCGGAAATCGCCTCCGACCCGATGCCGCCGAATATTTCCGACAGCTATGTGATGCTCAAGCCCAAGGAGCAGTGGCCGGATCCTGAGAAACCCCGCGAAACGCTGATCGCCGATATCCAGCGCGCCAGTGCGATCGTGCCGGGCAGCGCGTATGAACTGTCGCAACCGATCCAGCTGCGTTTCAACGAGCTGATTTCCGGCGTGCGCAGCGATGTGGCGGTGAAGGTGTTTGGCGATGATATGGCGGTGCTCAACAGCACCGCCGGGGAAATCGCCGAGACCCTGGAAAAGCTCGAGGGCGCCTCGGAAGTCAAGGTAGAGCAAACCTCCGGCCTGCCGGTGCTGACCATCAATATCGACCGTGACAAGGCGGCGCGGTTTGGCCTGAATGTCGGCGATGTGCAGGACACCATCGCCGTGGCGGTCGGTGGGCGCCAGGCCGGTACGTTGTACGAAGGTGACCGCCGTTTCGACATGGTCGTGCGGCTGTCCGACGCGCTACGTACCGATATCGATGGCTTGTCGCGGCTGTTGATTCCGGTGCCGGCGCTGGCCGGGAATGCCGAGGGGCAATTGGGGTTTATTGCGTTGTCCCAGGTCGCCAGCCTGGACCTGGTACTCGGCCCTAACCAGATCAGCCGCGAGAACGGCAAGCGTCTGGTAATCGTCAGTGCCAATGTGCGTGGGCGCGACATCGGTTCGTTTGTGGCCGAGGCCCAAGCCGCGATTACCGCCCAGGTCACCGTCCCGGCAGGTTACTGGACCACCTGGGGCGGCCAGTTCGAGCAGTTGCAGGAAGCGTCCGAGCGTTTGCGCATTGTGGTGCCGGTCGCCTTGCTGCTGGTGTTTGGCTTGCTGTTCATGATGTTCAACAACCTCAAGGACGGGCTGCTGGTGTTTACCGGGATTCCGTTCGCGTTGACCGGTGGGATCATGGCCTTGTGGCTGCGCGATATTCCGCTGTCGATCTCGGCGGGTGTGGGCTTTATCGCCTTGTCTGGCGTGGCGGTGCTCAACGGCCTGGTGATGATCGCGTTCATCCGCAACCTGCGTGAGGAGGGGCGCCCACTGGCGGTGGCGATCAACGAAGGTGCGCTGACCCGGCTGCGCCCGGTGTTGATGACCGCACTGGTGGCCTCCCTCGGGTTTATTCCCATGGCCCTGGCCACCGGCACCGGCGCCGAAGTGCAGCGCCCGTTGGCGACGGTGGTGATCGGCGGGATTATTTCCTCTACGTTACTGACGTTGCTGGTGTTGCCGGCGTTGTACCAGTGGGCGCATCGCAAAGAAGAGCAAAGCACCTGACATCGGCAGGCAAGGCGAGACGCTTTTTTGTGGTCAGGGAAGGGGGAACGCCAGGCTGAAGCGCGTCAAGCGCCCGGGCTGGCTGCTCACGTCGGCATGCCCCTGATGCAGATGCATGATCGACTGCACGATGGCCAGCCCCAGGCCGGTGCCGCCTTCGGAGCGGGTACGGCTGCTGTCGGCGCGGTAGAAACGTTCGAACAGGTGTGGCAAGTGGTGGGCTTCGATACCACGGCCAGGGTTGCCGACCGACAGCGACACGCAGTGGTCGTAGGTTTCCACCAGCAGCCACACATTGGAGCCCTCCGGTGTGTGGCGGATGGCGTTGGACAATAAGTTGGAAATGGCGCGCTGGATCATCAGGCGATCACCGGCCACCCACGCATCGCCGCGCAGGCTGAGGCTCACGTGTTTGTCTTCGGCGCTCAAAGCGAACAGCTCCATCACCCGCAGCGCTTCCTCGCCCAGCGATACGGGGCCAAAGCCGGCCCGCGCCGCCGGGTGGCTGACCTGCGCGAGAAACAGCATGTCGGAGACGATGCGCGACAGGCGCTCCATCTCCTCGGTGCAGGATTCGAGGCCCGCCTTGTACGCCTCCGAGGGGCGCTCGCGGGACAACGTTACCTGGGCCTTGCCCATCAGGTTGGTCAAGGGCGCGCGCAGTTCGTGGGCCAGGTCGTCGGAGAACTGCGACAGTTGCTGCACCCCCGCGTCCAGGCGATGCAGCATGAAATTAATGCCCTCAGCCAACTCGCCCAGCTCCTTGGGCAGGTTGTCCAGCGACAGGCGATGGGTCAGGTCCTGCGTGCTGACCTTGGCCGCCACGCGGCTGAATTGCTGCAGCGGCGCCAGCCCGCGTTGCACCAGCCACCAGGCGCCCATGCCGATCAGGATCAGCAACATCGGCAAGGCGATCACCGTGGAACGCAAGTAGGCACTGAGCAAGGCCTCGTCATCGGAGCGGTTCAGCGACAGCAGCACGCGCACGTTTTCGCCGCTGTGCAAGGGCAGCAGGCGCGTGGCGCTGAGGATACGGTCGCCAGCCCCGTCGACCCAGTTCAGATACGCCAGCGTGTTGCTCGCCGGCACATCCAGTAACAGCGGCTGCTGGGGCCTGGCACCGACGCTGAGCAGCACGGGCGCGTCGGGTGATGTGCCGATGATGGTCAGGTAGATATTGTCGTGGCCCATCACCAGGTCCAGCAGCGAGTGGGGGCGGGCGGTGATGTCGTTGGGGTTGAGGCCTTGGGAGAGGCTGTGTTGCAGCTGTTCCAGCTTGTTTTCCAGGCCCTTGCGCGCGAGGTTTTCCAGCTCGTGGGTCAGGGCCAGGTAGGCCAGGGTGGCCAACAGCACGACCAGGCCGGCGCCCATCAGGCTGACGGTCAGGCCCAGGCGCATCGACAGGCTGCTGGTTCTCATTGACGCGCCTCCAGCACATAACCGACGCCGCGAATGGTATGGATCAGCTTGACCTCGCTCTGGTCATCGACCTTGCCGCGCAGACGGCTGATGGAGACTTCCACCACGTTGGTGTCGCAGTCAAAGTTCATGTCCCACACCAGCGAAATGATCTGTGTGCGGGTCATTACTTCGCCGGACTGGCGCATCAATACCTGCAGCAGGGCGAATTCCTTGGTGGTCAGGTCGATGCGCCGGCTGCCGCGATAGGCGCGATGGCGGCGTGGGTCGAGCTCCAGGTCCGAGACTCGCAGCACGTCCGGCAGCGGAATATGTTCACTGCGCCGCAGCAAGGTGCGCACACGCGCCAGCAGTTCGGGGAATTCGAAGGGCTTGACCAGGTAATCGTCGGCGCCCATGTCCAGGCCCTTGATCTTGTCGGCGAGCCGGCCACGCGCAGTCAGCATCATCACGCGCTGGTTGCCGTCGCGGCGCAGTTGCTCCAGCACTTCCCAACCGTCGGTGTTGGGCAGGTTCACGTCGAGGATCACCAGTTCATACGTGTGCTGCCTGGCCAGGTGCAGGCCATCGACACCGCTGGCAGCGCAATCGACGACGTAGCCACTTTCGGTCAGGCCTTGCTGCAAGTAGTCGGCGGTTTTCTGCTCGTCCTCAACCACAAGGATACGCATAGGGAATTACCTTCAAGGGAAACGAAACGGGCATGACCTCATAGAGGCATTAAGTAGGCTTTAGGACTTTTCTGGGCGTTGGACTCTGAACGCTGGAGTAGCTTCAGGGTCAAGCCGGGTGCGGCGATTTGCCGCTGAACCCGCGCTTAAAAAAAACGCCCCATGCGGGGCGTAAAAATCATCTCTGTTCCAAAGGAGCTTCACAAAAGCTGCAGAGATGAGGTGTATTCGACACGCAGTATAAAAGTGCAACTTAACGTGAACGTGAGGCCAATATTACAGTTCTGAAAGATGTGAACAGGTGAAGTGCATCGGCACGTGAATGTATGTGCGACTTAAAGAATCGCCAGTGGGTATTCGACAATCACTCGCACTTCTTCGAGGTCCGATTCAAATGAACTTGAGCGCACCGTCGCCTGGCGCAGTCGCACTGACAAATCTTTCAAGTTGCCGCCCTGCACAACATATTTAGCCTCGATATCGCGCTCCCAGCGACGTTGGTCGGTGAGTGGGTTGCCGGCGGCATCGCGGCGCATATACACCGCATTCGCGTTGCTGTAGTCGGCACCGCTGCCTTGGCCGTAGCGGGCCATGAAGGACAGGCCGGGAATGCCGAATGGCTGCATGTCCAGGTCGTAGCGCAGCATCCATGAGCGCTCCTTGGGGGAGTTGAAGTCGCTGTACTGGATCGAGTTGTTGAGGAAGATCGAGTCCGACTGGCGCAAGTAGTCGAAGTCGTCATTGCCGTTGTTGCGCTGATGCGATACGGCCAGGCTGTGGGCGCCAATCTTGACCCCGACCTTGGCGCTCCAGATGGTGTTGTCGAGTTCACCGAGCAGCTGTTTGCCTTCATCCACTGCCTTGTAATAGTTGACGTCGCCGAACAACGAGACGTCATCGCTCAGTGGGTAGGTTGCGGCACTGCCGACGTAGTACTGGTCCCAGGCGTCCTTCAAACGGCTGTTGTAGAGGCTGACGCTCAGGTATGGGTTGACGGCGTACTCACCGCCGAAATAGCCGACCCAGGGCGAGTCGACCTTGCCGGCATAGAACGTCGCAAAGCCTTTGTTCATCCCGCTCTGCGTGGGTTGGCTCATGCCGCTCAGGCGTCCGCCCTGCAGCGTCAGGCCTTCAAGGCTGTTGTTCTGCAGCGTGACGCCGCGAAAACTTTGCGGCAATAAACGCGAGTCGCCTGCGGCCACGACGGGGGTGGCCGGGAACACGTCGCCGGCCTTGATCACCGTGTCCAGCACGCGCATTTTTGCGGCGCCGCCGAACTTGCTGTAGCCGCTTTCGGGATGGTTATCGCTGTCCACCGGCAGCACGTCGAATGAGCCCTTGGCGCCGCTGCGGCCGGTGCCAGAGTCGAGTTTCAGGCCATACATGGCAAATGCATCCAGGCCGAACCCGACGCTGCCCTGGGTAAAGCCCGATTCGAACTTACCAATCAAGCCCTGCGCCCAGGCTTCGGAATAGCCATTGCCGGTGGGGCTGGACTGGCCCTTGCGGTCATCGCGGTTAAAGTAAAAATTGCGCATCAGCAGGTTCATGCTGCTGCCTTCGATGAACCCCTCGGGCTCGTCCTCCACGGCCACGGCTGCCAGGGGCAGTGCGGCAAACAGGTAAAAGGGAAGGGTGTAGTAAGCAATGTTCATGATTCGCTCCTCGCTAGTGGCAGTTATCAGCTTCTTATAGAGGTGGGCGTTTTTATTGATTTGGCCCGGGCTGATAGTTGCAAGTAGCGAATAACGGCAACATGTCGCGAACATTACAATTCTGGAAACTCGCCGTTACCTAACAAATAAGTAATTTTCTGGTGAAGTTGGCGTCAGGGTCGCCTGGTTAGTCTTGTCACTGAACTTTTCAGTCGAGGAACCCTTTATGAACTTCCCTAAAATCGCCCTGGGTGTATTCACCGCAGTCCTGTCATTCAGTGCGTTCGCAGATATTGATCGCACTCGCAACTTTGCCCTGATGATGGAGCGCAATGAGCAAGCCATGGCCGCTTACGCGATGAAAAAAGGCAAGCCGGCGCCCCTCGTGCAGACCTATCGTTATGGCATGAAGCTGGACATTGCCAAGGTCGTGAACGTGACGCCACCGATCAAATCGTGCAACCCAGTGCCCTCGCGGATGACCTATGAGGACTCCAGCGGCACGCTCAATACTGTGGAATATCAAGTGATGGGCGTATGCCGAAACAACGGCAACTAATGGATCCAAAAAAACATTCAGGCACGGCACTCAAGTGCTCTTCAGAAAATGCCGACAGCGCCGATTAAGGTCAGATCTCAACGCTCCCAATGACCATCGGTGCCCCATGTTTAACACCCGTTTGAAGCAGGAGCTGTCGGCTCTTCGCGAAGAATTGTCCAGCTTGCAACAGGTTAAGGAGAGCCTGGAGAGTGAAATGTTGTGCCTGACGCTGGACGCCGAAGGTCGGGTTGAATGGGCTAACGCCAACTTCCTGCAGGAACTGGCCTATCAGAGCGGTCAGTTGCTGGGACGCGCCATTGATGACCTGGTGCCGGCCCACGTGCGCAAGGACGAGTTCCAGCAGCGTTTCAAGAATGCCCTGGTGCGCGGTGAACATTTCGCCGGCACCGTGCGCCTGATGCGTGGCAATGGCGAGGAAGCGTGGCTGCGCTCGATCGTGCAACCGGTGCGCAGTTCTGACGGGCGCATCCGGCATTTTTCGATTTACTCCAGCGACCTCACCCGCACGATCGAGGCCTCCCGCGAGCATGAAAACCTGATCACCGCGCTGGTGCGTTCCACCGCCGTGATCGAGTTCGACCTCGGCGGGCACGTGCTGACGGCCAACGACCGCTTCCTCGGTGGCATGGGTTACAGCCTGGCGCAGATCCAGGGTAAACATCACCGCATGTTCTGCGCACCGGAGGAGTACAACAGCGCCGAATACCAAAACTTCTGGAAACGTTTGAATGCCGGTGAGTTTGTTGCGGCGCGCTTCAAACGGGTCGACAGCCACGGCCGTACGGTGTGGCTGGAAGCCACTTACAACCCGGTGATGGATGCCAATGATCAGCTGTACAAAGTGGTCAAGTTCGCCACGGTGATCACCGACCAGGTCAACCAGGAACAAGCGGTCGCAGAGGCGGCGAACATTGCCTACAGCACCTCGTTGCACACCGACAGCAGCGCCCAGCGCGGCACCGCCGTGGTCACCCAGGCCGTGGACGTGATGCGCGACCTGGCCACGCACATGCAGCAGGCTGGCGAAGGCATCGAGGCACTGAACGCCCAGTCCCAAGTGATCGGCAGCATCGTCAAGACCATCAGCGGTATTGCCGAGCAGACCAACCTGCTGGCGCTCAACGCGGCCATCGAAGCGGCGCGCGCCGGTGAACAGGGCCGGGGCTTTGCGGTGGTGGCCGATGAGGTGCGCCAATTGGCGTCTCGCACCAGCAAAGCCACCGAGGAAATTGTCGGTGTGGTGCGTCAGAACCAGGACATGGCGCGCGATGCCGTCGCCCTGATGACCGACGGCCGCCTGCAAGCCGAACACGGCCTGGCCCTGGCGGCGGAAGCTGGCACAGTGATTGTGGAAATCCAGGACGGCGCACAGAAGGTGGTCAGCGCGGTCGGGCAATTCGCCAACCAACTGTCGAGCTGACGCAGGAACCACGGCAACCCGCAGACCTGCCGGCGTTTCCGGCGCATCGGCCAGCCCACTGATGGGCGTCAGCTAAGCCTTACCAGCGTGCGTTTGCCAGTGCCTCGGCAAACGCCACCAGCTTGGGTGAATACTGCCGCGACGGCGGGTAGACCAACGAGATCCGCCGACTGCGCCCGGCAAACGCTTCGAGCACCGGCACCAGGCGCCCGGCGGCGAGGTCGTCGCGCACGGCAAAATCCATCACCTGAGCGATGCCGAACCCTCCCACGGCGGCATCCACCATCCCATCGCCGATATCGAAGATCAGCCGCCCCTCGACGCTGACGTCCTGCACCCGGCCATCGCGCATGAATTGCCAATCCACCATGCGGCCGTTGCGCAGATTACGCACGGTAATGCAGTGATGGTCGCGGAGTTCTTCAATGCTGTGTGGCGTGCCGAAACGCGCGAGGTAGGCGGGGGCGGCGACTGTGACCCAGCGCAACGGTGACAGGGCTCGGGCGATCAGGCGTTGGTCGTGGATTTCGCCGGTGCGCAGCAGGGCGTCGAAGCCTTCGTCGACGATGTCCACGAGGCGGTCGGTCATCACCGCCTCGATGCGCAATTGCGGATAGCGCAAGGTCAGTTCACCAATCACCGGCATGACCACCTTGCGCCCGAACAGCGACGGCGTGCTGATTTTCAGCAGGCCGGTGGGGTGGCTGCTGCGGTCGAGCATCAGCTTTTCGGTTTCGGCCAGCTCGGCCAGCAATGGCGCGCTGCGCTCGTACAGCAGCTGCCCGTCGGGGGTAAGGCTGACGCTGCGGGTGTTGCGTTGCAGCAGGCGTACGCCCAGCTCGTTTTCCAGGCGTGAAATAGCCCGGGAAAGGCCCGACTGGGTCAGCCCCAGCTCACCGGCCGCGCGGGTAAAACTGCGGGCTTCGGCGACGCGAACCAATAGGCGGACAGCATTCAGATCCATGATTAATGTCATTACTGAAAGAGTGATCAGGCTATTTATCATCTGTTGAGCATGAAAGACACTGGCGGCCACTCATTTTCGGACAGGACGCTGTGATGTCTCCCTCTCGACCCTCTGGCTGGATGCTGGCGCTGCTGGCAACTGCGCAACTGATCATTGCCCTGGATGCGACCATTGTGTTTGTGGCCTTGCCGCAGATCGGCGCGCACCTGGGCTTCTCTGCCCAGCAACTGCAGTGGGTGGTCAGTGCCTACAGCGTGGCTTTTGGCGGCTTTCTGTTGCTGGGCGGCAGGGCCACGGACCTGCTCGGCAAGCGCCGTTTGTATCGGCTTGGCCAGTCGCTGTATGCGTTGGCGTCGCTGGCGGCCGTACTCGGCGGCAGCGCGATGCTGCTGGTGCTGGCGCGGGCGGTGCAAGGCGTGGGCGGCGCATTGTTGTTTCCGGCCACGCTGGCATTGATCAACACTCACTACGCCCAGGGGCCGGCGCGCAACCGCGCGTTTGCGGTGTGGAGCGCCGCATCGGCGGCGGGCCTGGCACTCGGCGCCTTGCTTGGCGGCGTGCTGACCCAGGCCTGGGGCTGGGAGGCGGTGTTTCTGGTGAACGTGCCGTTGGCGGGCGGTTGTGCCTGGGCGGCGCGTTACTGGATTCCCGCCGATGCGCCGCGTGCCCAGGGGCGCAGCTTCGATATCAGCGGAGCACTGACGGTGACGGTCGGCGCGACGTTGCTGGTGTTTACCCTGGTTCAAGGCCCGGAATGGGGCTGGGCGTCGCCATCGACCCTGGCTTGCCTGGCTTTGGCCGTGACACTGCTGGGGCTGTTCGCCTGGATCGAACACCGTGGTCGCGACCCCTTGATGCCCCTGCGTTTGTTGGCCTATCGCGAGTTGCGCATGGCCATGGTGCTGACGGCGGTGTTCATGAGCAGTTTTGGCGTGCAGTACTACTTTCTGGCGCTGTACTACCAGCAGGTCTACGGCTACAGCGTGTTGCAGGCGGGGTTGGCGTTCTTGCCCGCGACGCTGGTGTGTACGTTCGGGATCTGGCTGGCGGAACGCTCCCTGGCCCGGTTGGGGCTGCGCAACACGCTGGTCTGCGGGCAACTGGCGGGCGCGGTGGGCATTGCGCTGGTGTGCTGGGCATTGCCGACGGGCGTGGGGTTCTGGTCGTTGCTGCCGGGGATTTTTATCTTGAGCATCGGCCAGGGCATGACCTGGACCGCGATGTGGGTGGCGGCGGGCCTGGGCATCCGTCCGGGCGAGCAGGGCGTAGCGGCGGGGATGGCGTCCACCAGCCAGCAGATCGGTGGCGCGCTGGGGCTGGCGGTGCTGGTGTCGGTGGCCAATAGCGGCGGGATCGAGCTGGCGTTGTGGTGGAGCGCGGCGATTGCCCTGGCCGGTGCCGTGTTGGCGTTGCGCCTCAGGCAATCGGCGGGTTTACCGGTATTGGACGCGGCCTGACATCTTCACCCAACGCGACGGCGGCATGCCGTAGGTGCTGCGAAATTGTCGGGTCATGTGGCTCTGGTCGGTGAAACCGGCGGCCAGTGCCGTGTCCACCAGCGACATGCCTTGTGCCAGCAGCGTGCGCACCAGGTCGAGGCGGCGCATGGTGAGGTAGCGATAGGGGCTGGTGCCGAACAACACGCGAAAGTCCCGCGACAACGCCCAGCGGTCGCGGCCGCAATGGTCGGCCATTTCATCCAGGGTGATGCTGCGGCCCAGTGCGCTGTGGATAAATTCGCGGGCACGTTCAGCGGCGATGTAGTCAAAGGATTTTCGACTGATGATCGCGCCCGATGCCACGTTCAGCGCCTGGGCCAGGTCGTACAGCGCGTCCTGCTCCTGCATCGGATCAATCGGGCAGTCCAGGCTTTGCAGCAACACCTCGCTGGCGCGAAACAGTCGTGGATCGGACGACAACCCGTTGTGGATAAACGGCAGCGGCTTGCCGCCGAGAATCTGCTGGATCAGTGCCGGTTCCACATAAATCATGCGGTACTTGAAGCCTTCTACACTGCTGGCACGGCCGTCATGGCTTTCATCGGGATGAATCACCATGGTCGCACCGGGCATGCTGTGGGTCATGCAGCCCCGGTAGTGGTAACTCTGCACGCCAAACAGGGTGCGCCCGATGGCGTAGGTGTCATGGCGATGCGGGTCGAAGGCGTAGCCGGCAAAGTACGCCTCTATACGGTCCAGGCCGCTGGCGTGCGGGGCGCGGTGCAGCCAGTCGAGGGGGGAAATGGGGTGGCCCATGGTCGCTTGTCACACGTAGAGGTTGAAACACGTTAACCGAGTCTGCATTCCTTGTCTGCCGGGGTCTTGTACGATTGTGCAGGCCAGGGACGAGGCCTATGATCGCTGTTCGTGCCTAGCGCTGATGGAGCTGCCCCCCATGGATTTTTTCACCCCCGCCTATGTGGCGCCGCTGGTTTCGCTGGCCCTGCTCTGGACCGTTGCGGTGGTAACGCCCGGCCCCAACTTCTTCAATACCGCACAGTTGGCCGCCAGCGTTTCGCGCCGTCATGGGGTGGTGGCGTCGGCCGGTGTGGCCACCGGTACGGTCATGTGGGGGTTGGCGGGCGGCCTGGGCATCAAGTCGTTGTTTACCGCGGCACCGATGCTCTACCTGGCATTCAAGATCATCGGCGGCTGCTACCTGATCTACCTCGGGTTGAAGCTGTTCAAGCGTTCGGCGCCGGCCATGGGCCAGAGCCTGTTGCCGGATGAGCCGCGCCGCTCGCTGTTCTCCGCCTGGCGCCTGGGCCTGCTGGGTAACCTGTCCAACCCCAAGGCCGCGCTGTTTGTTGCCACGATCTTTGCATCGACCATGCCGCCGTCCCCGTCGCCGACGCAGCTGACCGTGGCCGTGATCACCATGGCCAGCTTGTCGTTCAGCTGGTACACCTGCGTGGCCCTGGTGTTTTCTAGCGAACGCATGGCCAACCTCTACAGCCGCTCGCGCAAATGGCTCGACCGCTTTGCCGGCGGTTGCTACGTGCTGTTTGGCGCGCATCTGGTAGCGAATCGCTGACGGCTCATGTACCACAGCCACTACATCGACGCCCAGGTGGCCCAGGTGGTGGGCCCGACCGCCATCGCCCTAAAGGGCGGTTTCAGTCGCCCAGCGCTTCACCTTCACGCCGAGGGTCGGCGCCACCGCTGAGCGATACCTTGCCCTGGGCATCCCGTGTGCGGACGATGGCCTGGATGCCGCTGGTCATATCGATTTCGCTCAGGGCATGGCCCTTGTCCTTGAGTGCCTGCATCACTGCCGGGCTGAACAGCCCTTGCTCCAGTTCGGTGGCGCCATTACGGCTGCCGAAGTTGGGCAGGCTGATGGCGGCTTGCGGGTCGAGGTTCCAGTCGAGCATCGCCACCAGGGATTTGCTCACGTACTCAATGATCTGCGAACCGCCCGGGGAGCCCAGCGTAGCCAGCAATTCGCCGCTCTTGCGGTCGAACACCAGGGTCGGCGCCATGGCCGAGCGCGGGCGTTTGCCGGGCTCGACGCGGTTGGCCACCGGCTGGCCGTTTTCCTCGGGGATGAACGAGAAATCGGTCATCTGGTTGTTCAGCAAAAAGCCCTGGACCATCACATGCGAACCGAACGCAGCCTCCACGGTGGTGGTCATCGATACGGCGCCGCCCAGGTCATCCACGGCCACTACTTGCGACGTCGAGATACGCAGCGGCGAGCGGTCCGGCGCGTAGGCCACTTGAATCCCGGCAGGCGTGCCTGGCTTGGCGACGCCCATGCTGCGTTCGCCAATCAACGCGGCGCGCCTGGCCAGGTAGTCGGGGGCGACAAGACCGGCGACCGGCACGGGAACGAAGTCGGCGTCGGCCACGTAAAGGGCACGGTCGGCAAAGGCCAGGCGGCCAGCTTCGGCCATCAGGTGCACGGCTTGGGGCGTCGGCTCAAGGCCGGCGGGTGTGGGGCTTTTAACCGGTTTCATCGACGCAATGGCCAAGCCTGGATCGCGGGCTTGCAGCGCCTGCAAGGTGCCGAGGATCTGCGCGACCGCAATACCGCCTGACGACGGCGGCGGCATGCCGCACACCTGGTAGTGCTGATAGTCGGTGCACAGCGGCGTGCGCTCCTTGGCGGTGTAGCCCTTGAGGTCTGCCAGCGACAGGCTGCCCGCGTTGCGATGGCCCTGGACCTTGCGCGCGATCTCATCGGCAATCGGGCCCTGGTACAGCGCATCCGGCCCCTCCTTGGCGATGCGCTTGAACACGTTGGCCAGCGCCGGGTTTTTCAACAGCGTGCCGGTGGCTTTGGGGGTGCCATCGGCATTCAGAAAATACGCGGCCATTTCCGGTGATTGAGCGATATGACGGTCGGCGGCGATCAGCGCGTGCAGGCGCGGGGAAATCGCAAAGCCCTGTTGCGATAACCGAATCGCCGGTTCGAACAACTGGGCCCATGGCAGCTTCCCGGTGTTTTTATGCGCCATTTCCAACGCCCGCAACACGCCCGGCGTACCCACCGAACGCCCGCCAATCTGCGCCTCGGGAAATGCCATCGGCGTGCCGTCCGCATTCAGGAACAAGCGCTCTGTCGCACCGGCCGGGGCCGTTTCGCGGCCATCGTAGGCGTGCACGTTTTTGCCATCCCACAGCATGATGAATGCGCCGCCGCCAATGCCGGAAGACTGCGGCTCCACCAGGGTCAGCACGGCCTGCATCGCAATCGCCGCATCAATGGCCGAACCGCCGTGGCGCAACATCTCACGCCCGGCCTGGGCCGCCAGCGGGTTGGCGGCGGCGGCCATATGGCGCTCGGCGTGGCGGGTGGTGAGGTCGCTGCGATAGCCCGAACCCAGCTCCGGTGCCGGTGGTTGTTCGGTAAGGGGAGCGTGGCAGGCCGCCAGGGTGAGGGCGGTGGCAATCAGTGACAGGTGGAGGCGGGAAATCGAAAACACGCGCTGAACTCCGTTCATTGTGAGAATGATCTGTTGTCCTTGGATGACGTGCTTTTTACACGTAAATGATAAGCGCCGCATGACGGCTTTCTCAGCCCAGGCGCAACACCATAGCGCCAGCGGCAATGATGCAGGCGGCGACGATACGCACACGGGTCAGTTGCTCTTTGAGCACCAGCGCCGAGATCACCACGCCAAACAGGATCGACGTTTCGCGCAGCGCCGACACCGTGGCGATGGGCGCGGCCGTCATTGCCCACAGCGCCAGGCCGTAAGAGGCCGCCGTGCCAACGCCGCCGACGATTCCCGCACGCCAGTTGCCCGCTACGTAGCGGCAGAATGCGTACCGCCGGGTGCCCAGCGCCCAGGCGGCCAGTGGGATGGCGGTCAGCAGGAATATCCACAGCGTGTAGGCCGCAGGCGCAGCGGACTTGCGTACGCCCAGGCCGTCGATAAGGGTGTAGGCGGCGATTACGCCGGCGTTGATCAGCGCCAGGGTCAGCCCTTTGCGCTGGCCCGTCGACGGTGCTGCGGCCATGCTCAGGATGCCGATGGAGATCACCGCAATGCCGGCCCAGGCAAACGCCGACAGCGATTCCGACAGCAGGAACACGCTTACCGTCGCCACCAGCAGCGGCGCGGTGCCGCGCATGATCGGGTAGGTCTGGCTCATGTCGGCGATCCGGTAAGTCGAGGCAACCAGCACGAAATACAGCACCTGCAAAATCGCCGACGCGCCAATGAACGGCCAGCTCGCGCGCGCAGGCACGTCCAGAAACGGGATGATGGCCAACGCGAGCAGGGCGGCAAACGCGGTGATCATGCAGGTGGTCAGCAGCTTGTCGTCGCCGCCCTTGACCACCGCGTTCCAGGTGGCGTGGAGGGCGGCGCCCAGCATGATGATCGCGAATACATCAAAGCTCATGAAGGGGGTTCCTGTCGGGCTCAAGTCAGCGTCGTAGAGGTGGACCGCTGCGAGTATGCCTCAGCGCTTTTCTGTGGGGATAAAAAAGGCCTACCTTTCGGTAAGCCGTTTTTCTGTGCCTTGCGCGTCACGCCACGGTTAAAGAGCCGCTGATCACCACGCGTATTTGACGCTGGTCAGCAGCGTCCGGCGCATGCCCGGGTAGCACTCGTAGGTGTCATCGCAGGTCGCCACGTATTCGGTATCCAACAGGTTTTGCGCATTGACCGAGACCGTCACGTGCTTGTTGATCGGGTAGCTCGCGCCTGCATCGAACAAGGTGTAGTTATCGATGTGGTAGGTGTTGGCGTTATCGCCGTACAGCACGCCGGTGTAGCGCGCGCCACCGCCCAGGCTCAGGCCGCCGAGCAGGCCGTTGTTGAACGTGTAGTTCAGCCAGGCGGACGCCATGTGCTTGGGGACGTTGGCTGGGCGTTTGCCCTCGTCGCCGTTATTGCTTTTGGTGATCTCGGCGTCGGTGTAGGTATACGACGCGATCAGGTCCCAATGTTGATCCAGTCGGGCCTTGATTTCGGCTTCGATGCCGCGTGACTGCTGCTCGCCCGAGGCCACGGTGAAACGCGTGTTCACGCCGTTCACGATTTCAGTGGTCAGCACATTGGTCTTGGTCAGGTCGTACGCCGCCAGGGTCATCAGGATGGCGTCGGTAGGCTGGTACTTCACACCCACTTCCCATTGATGCGCCATGCTCGGGTCGAAGGCGCTGCCGTTGCGATCCGTGCCGGTGTTGGGGGTAAACGACTCGGCATAGCTGACATAGGGTGCCAGGCCGAACTCCGTGAGATAGGTCAGGCCCAGGCGCCCGGTGAACGCATTGTCCTTCTGGTTGGAAGGGGCGCCGACATGGTTGTCCAGGGCATTGCGCACATAGTCATAGCGCCCGCCTGCCGTGACAATCCAGTGGTCGTCGAACTTGATCTGGTCTTGAACATAACCGCCGACCTGTTCGATGGTCTGGTCGTAATCAATCGGACTCGTGCTGTTGGCGGCGGAGGGGCGGGTGATGGCCATACCGTACTGTGGCGCGTAGAGGTTCAGGTCGGGGGCTTGGGTGCGCCAGCGCGAAATATCGGCGTCTTGCCAGGTGTAGTCGACGCCCATCAACAGCGTGTGGCTCAGCGGGCCGGTGCTGAAGTCGGCCTGCAATTGGTTGTCCAGGTTGAACGTGTCCAGATGCTGGTCGAAGCGGTCGGCGAGCCTCGATACGATGCCGGTGCTGGTGTCGACCGCGGTGGGCAACAGGTTCTGGAAGATCAGGTCGACCTGCCCGTAACGTGCGTTTTGGCGGAACTCCCAGGTGTCATCCAGCCGATGGCGGAACTCGTAGCCCAGGCTGAATTGCTGCTGGTCCAGGTGATTGAAACTGTGGTCGCCCATCAGCGTATTGGTGGTGTGGCCACTCGGTGTGCTGTAGGCGAACAGCGAACCGCCGTTCGAATCGCGCATAAAGTCGCTGAGCAGGGTCAGGCTGGTGTCATCGTTCGGCGCCCAGGTGAGGGACGGCGCGATGTACAGGCGGTCATCCTTCAGCGCGTGGCCATCCGCGTAATCCACTTGGGTTTCGGCGTCACGTGCCAGGCCGACCACGCGGTAGAGCAGGTGTTGATCGTCATCCAGTGCACCACCGACATCGAATTGGCCTTGCAGGCGATCATGGTTGCCGCCGGTGAACTGCACCTCGTTGACCTGATTGGCGTAAGGTTTCTTGCTGACGCGGTTCACGATGCCGCCCGCATCCCCCTGGCCGAACAGGCTGGAGGCCGGGCCACGCACCACGTCAATGCGGTCCAGGGCATAGGGCTCGCTGCGGAAAAACGCATAGCTGTTGTTTTGCTGGCGCAGGCCATTGAGGTAGTCGCTGCTGGCCTGGCCGTTGAAGCCGCGAATGTACAGCCAGTCAAAACCCTTGGGGTCCAGGCCGTAGGCTTCGACCTTGACGCCGGGGACATAACGCAGCGCGTCGGTCACGGTCTGCGCACCCTGGGCTTGCATCTGCTGGCGGGTGATGACCGATACGGACTGCGGGATCTCGAGGATCGGTGTGTCAGTCTTGGTGCCGGCACTGCTGCGCGTAGCCACGTAACCTTCCACTGGGCCTGCGCCTGATTCGGGCGCTTTGCCGGTGATGCTGGTGGGGTCTAATTGCAGCGCTGCGTCGACGACGGGAATCAGCGAATAGCTGCCATTGCTCAGCAATACCGCTTGCAACGTGCTGCCGGCCAGCAATTGACGCAAGCCTGCATCCACCGTGTAGACCCCGTGCAAGCCCGAAGACCGCTGGCCCTGCGCCTGGGCGGAGTCGAACGAAATGTTGACCCCCGCCGTGGCTGAAAACTGCGCCAGTGCAGTGTTGACCGAGCCTGCGGGAATATCGAACGGGCGGGTTGCGGTGGTCTGCGCCCACGCCGGTGTGGCAATCATGATCGATGTCAGCGGCGCGCCCAGGGCCATGCCGAGCAATGTCCGGCGCGCGATGCAGGCCAGTGAAGGGGGTCGTTGAGCCGTTGGCTTGTGTGTGGACATACCGTTTCCTTTCGCCCAGTGGCAGTAGAGTGGAGCGGCGTCTGAGACGCCTCTATCTACCAAGTCGAATGAGAATTCGAATCAACAACCCCAGGGTGGTATTTATTTTTTGATGCGCGGTTACGCCGCTTCCACGCGTGCCCAATAGCGGCTGAATTGGCGGATGCGCACCGGCAGGGTGGAGGACAGGTTTTCCAGGATGGTGTCGATATTGCTCAAGTGGAAGGCACCCGAGATACGCAGCCCCGCGACCTCTGCCTGGCAGCCCAGATGGCCAGGACGGTAACGCTGGAGTTCATCAATCAGCGCGTCCAGGCGCCAGTTGTTGACCACCAGCATCCCACGGGTCCAGGCATCGGCGTCGGGGCTCGCAGGTTGCACGCCGCCCAGTTGATCCTGGCTGAACACCACCTGTTGACCCGCGTCTACGCGCAGCGTCGGCGTATGGGTTGCGGTGCGCACCTCGACGGCATGTTCGAGCACACAGACCCGCGTCTGAGCGTCTTCGCTGCGCACGATAAAGCGTGTGCCCAGCGCGCGAATGCTGCCTTCGCGGGTGTGCACCACAAAGGGCCGGGCCTGGGTATCACGCGCGGTTTCGACGAGGATTTCGCCGCTGAGCAATTGCAGCTCGCGAAGGTTTGGGCTGTAGTGAATGTTCATCGCGGTGGCGGTATTGAGGGTGACCTGGCTGCCATCCTCCAGGCGCAGGTTTCTGCTTTCGCCGGCGGCCGTGCGTTGGTCGGCCACCAGTGACGGCAGCGAGGTGGTGCGCCAGGCCAAGGTGCCCGTACCGCCAGCCGCGAGCAATAACGACAGCACTTTGAGCACCTCGCGGCGATTGACCCGGGCGTTGTTCAGCGTAGGTCGCGCGATGCCGGGGCCTACCCGATCGAAACGCTCCTGCAGCTGGATCAGCCGTTCCCAGGCCTGACGGTGCCCCGGCGCGCCCTCGAGCCAGCGTCGGTGGGCTTCCTGGGTGGCTTCGCTGGCGTCATCGCAGCGCAAGTCCACGTACCAGCGCGCGGCGGCTTCGAGTGTTTGATGATCCATCGCCACGCCTTATTCCTCGGTTGCCAGCAGGCAATGCATCAACGCGCGTACCGCGTGCTTCTTGACCGTGTTGACTGACACGTGCAGCTGTCGGCCGATCTCGACATAGCTCAAGCCATCCAGCTGGGCCATCAGGAAGATCTGCCGGGTGCGCGGGCCCAGGCCATCCAGGATCTGGTCGATCTGCAGCAATGTTTCAATGATCAGCAAGCGCGTTTCCGGCGAAATATCCAGCGCTTGGGGCTGCGACGCCAGGGTTTCCAGATAGGCCTGCTCCACCGTTCGGCGGCGGAACATGTCGATCATCAGGCTGCGCGCGACAGTGCTCAAATACGCGCGCGGCTCACGCAGCTCCGGGGCCTTGCGTTGGGTCAGCACCCGAACAAACGTATCTTGAGCCATGTCCGCCGCGTGATCGACACAGCCCAGGCGTTTGCGCAGCCAGCCACACAGCCAGCCATGATGATCGGCATAAAGCGTGTGTACGGTCTGTTGATGCACGGGGTCGACGGAGGACATGGCCCAAACCTGAAAGGTTTATATGATAATCAATCTCATTTTCGTGCCTGCTGGATGAATTTGCAAGGAGGGAAGAGGGTGCGGCTGGCAGTGCGCTCAATCGGTGACGGCGATGGCTTGCGCCAGCTGCATATCGTCCATATGCGGCGCTGGATAGGCGCGGTGGTAGGTCCTCACCGCGAGTTCGAATTGCGCGCCGCGAATATCGCCGTCCGAGCCGATGAAGGCCAGCGCGTCGCTCTTGGCGGCCTTGAGCATTTCAAAGGGTTTGGAGGTGAGCCATGCGGTGCCGGAGGTCAGCAGGAAGGGCGCGCCGGTGGTAACCATCGTTGCGCGTTCCAGTGGGCTTCTGTTTTCACCATCACTGGCGACCAGCGGCAGGCTTGAAAGCGCGAGAGCGAGGAGCAGGAGCTGGGAGGCCATCGAACACTGATTCCGTTTAGTGTTGGGGAGGGCGGGGAGGGTAACAGCTTGCCGGACTTTTCTGCGGGCATAAAAAAACGGCCTACCTTTCGGTAAGCCGTTTTTAGTACTTGGTGGCTACACAGGGACTTGAACCCCGGACCCCAGCATTATGAATGCTATGCTCTAACCAACTGAGCTATGTAGCCAAGTGGCGCGCATTATTCGCGTAGAACGGGAATGCGTCAAGCGTTTATTTTTAATTTTTATCTACGCTTTCAACTGTTTAACCGGAAATGCCGGTTTCGGCGACGAGTGGCGGGCGGTTCACTGGCAGGGTGACGCGGCCTGGTAGGGCAAGGGGGTTGGCTTAGGATTCGGCTGGGGGCGCTGTGTCGATTGGTTTTGAAGCGGCTGCGCAGCTCAATGGGCGCAAGCGCTCTTGCCACAGGTTTCTCGGCTTACCGGTGGGGCGTGTTCTTTTGGGGGGAGAGGATCGGCGTGGCGCTGCTGGCGAATATCCTGGCCTGTAGCGGAAACCTTGATCAAGTTGGGCAATATCCCTGCCGCCCAACACGTGTCCGGTCTTACGGGTATTTCGAGTTGTGGGTGACGCGCTTTAAGTGTTCGCGCGCCCGTGAGAGGCGTGAGCGAACAGTGCCGATAGGAATGTCCAGCACGTCGGCAGTGTCCTGGTAGCTGCCGTCGGTTTCCAGTGAGGCGTACAGCGTTTTGCGCATTTCCGTGGGTAGGTGGTCAATGGCGCTCAGGGTGTTTTCCAGGCGACGGTTGATTTCGAACTCCCAGTCCAGGTTTTTGTTTTCTTCTTGGCCATGCCACAGCGACTCATCAAATTCGCAATGCACCGGCTTGGCATACAGGCGCCTGAAGTGGTTGGCCGCATTAATGACGGATGTCGCGGTGTGTTCCAGATGGTCGACCATCGTCTGGCGCTCACACTCCCAACGATGCAGTTGGGCGTTGGCGCGCTGCCAGAACTCATCACTTGCCCGCTCGATTATCTGCTCACATTGGTCGTGCGCTTGGCGTATGAGCGCCTGCGCTTGAGCTTCGGCGTGATCCAGCAAGTGCCGCGCCTGGGTATGGTCAGCCAGCATTTGCCTGGGGATCAGTGCCGTTGGCAGATCGTGGGGCGGGGTTTGCAGCTCAATCTTGCGGGCGCAAAACATGGTTGGGGTTCTCTTGGGGGGCGTGCGGGGCGCCATTGACGGTGGCAGAGGCTGCGCGCCAGATAGTGGCTTGCCACAGGGTATCCAGCCGGCCATGGGTGTCCGCAGGCTTGGGGTGTTGTTCCAACTCGAGCACCCGTGGGCGAGCAAAGCCCAGGCGCAGCCGCTGCCAGATGGCCGGCGAGACCCACGCGCGCAGGTAGTGCAAGGGCTCGTCGATGCGTGCCGATACCGGGCCAGGTGGGAGTGCCTTGGCCAAGCGCTGGCACCAAAGCAACTGATCCTGACTCAGCCGCTTGTCATGAGGCGTGTTGTACACCTCATTGACGAGAATGAGCACAAGGTCCCGTTGTTGCGCGGTGCTTAGCACCAGTTGCAACAACGCCGAAGAACTGGCCGGGGGCAGCCCGGGCTCGATGCCGAACAGGCTGCTCACGCGGCGATGATGGCTACGTGAGAGCGCTGGCGTTTCTACAAAGCCCGTTTGGGTGAGCCAGTCGATGTGGGCATTCCTCCATGGGAAGGCCCACCACGTTACCCAGCTGAGTTCTTCACTCATGCGCCTGCGCCATTGCAGGCTCCGCTGCAGCGCTGGACAGCTTCCGGCGGCGCCAGAGCAGCCAGCCAACGCCACCCAGAATAAGGGCGACCGGAGGCAAAAAAATGCTCGCGCGCCAGAACCCAAGTTCATGCTCCGGAACCAGGAAAGGGCCCAGGTAGATGAGCTGCTGTTCTTCCTTATAGGCGGTAGCCGGTACGAAAACCACGGTCAGTTTTGCGGTGTTGTCTATGGCGGAGGCCATGCCTGGGATGCTGCTGGCTACCATCCTGCGGACACGCGGGTTTATTTTGTCCGGCTCCAGTCGCGGGTCGTGCTTGATGAATACCGAAGCGGACGCCGGTTGTACCGGCTCGCCTGGCGCTACCCGCTCAGGGAGCACCACGTGCACACGGGCGACGATGACTCCGTCTATGTTGGATAGGGTCGATTCGAGTTCCTGGGACAGCGCGTAGATGTAGCGCGCGCGCTCTTCCAAGGGAGTGGAGATGACGCCCTCCTTGCGAAATACATCACCCAGTGTCGAGCGGGCCAGCCTGGGCAGCCCCGCGGCGTCCAGGGTACGAACTGCACGACTGATGTCACTGGCATTGACGCGAACGGCGACGCCGTCTTTGCCTGGGATTTTCTGAGCGCGTATCTGTTTGTTCGCCAGTTCTGCGATGACTTCGTTGGCTTCTTGCTCAGAAATGTTGCGATGTAGCTCTACTTTTTCACCACAGCCCGTCAGCATCAACGCCGATGAAAGAAACAATAGGGCGATCAGGCGGCGATACATGCATCTACCCCAGGTTTGAAATTTTATCGACGCTTTTGGCCAGTGCGCCAATGAGCTTGATATTGGCTGCCACTTCGACATGCGCTTCGGCGAGCGCTTGGGGGAACTCGTTCGCATCCTTGGTCTTCTTGTTCTGACTTGCTTCCCGAAACCCTTTGGAGACTCGCCTGGATAACGTTTGCGACTCAGCGGCGGCCCAAGGCGACGAAGTAGCGGCCAGGGCGGGGGCAATGCCGTTACGAGGCTGCTCGGTAGCGTTGAGTTGCGCGTTGAAAAAACTGATGTCAGACGCCGCATTGCTCGCATCGGGTGTGTCGGCCTGAGCCGCGATGGTTGCGTTTTTTCGAAACCCGGCATGGGTGATATCCATGTGAACCTCCATCGTACGTATCAGGGGTTGCGCCCGCAGTGAGCGTAAAGACCGCCCCACCTTATAGGGTGGGGCGGTTCGTCTTACTTAGGCAAAGCGCAAGGATTTGGTGCGACCCGCTTTAGCGGTGACCAGTTCTTGACCCATTGTGTCACGTGCCTCTTTAACAACATCTTCCGTTTTTTGTCTGTTGAGTGCATCCAGTTGGGATGCGGCGTCACGGCTACTGATACCGCCACTGCCACTGCCACTGCCAACGCCATAGGAACTGCTCATAGATCACCTTCCGAGTTTGAAATAAAGGGTGATAGCGAATAATCAGCTATCTGTGCAGGTTGAGTGACGTTGAAGTCACTCAGGCTCTATGTGGTCAATTGAAAACAAAGCGTTCCGTTTTCTTACAGGAGGAATATTTGAAATTATTTCTGCTGGTCCCGAAATCGCTATAGGCCGAGTTGTTTCATCCGGTAATAGAGGGTGCGTTTTACCACCCCCAACTCAACCGCCACGCTATCTACACAGCGGTCATTGCGGTGCAGCGACTCTTCAATCAGGATTTTTTCAATTTGTTGCAGGCGTGCCTTGAGGCTCATCTCGTTGCCGTGCTGCGTGCTTCTCGGGGTTGAGAGCGGTGGCAGGCCCAACACAAAGCGTTTGGCGGTGGAACGTAGCTCACGAATATTCCCCAGCCAGGAATGGCAGAGCATCTGTTGCAACAATGACCCAGGCGGGGTTGGCGCAGGGCATTTGAATGCTTGGGCTTCTTGCCGGACCATCTTGAGGAACAGCGGGATGATCCGTTCTCGCTGGTCCCGCAGGGCGGGCAGCTGGATGCTGACGATGTTCAATCGAAAGTACAGGTCACGCCTGAACGTGCCTGCTTCGACCATCTGGTGCAGTGACTGCTGGGCCGACGCAATCACGCGCATGTCTACCGGGATGAAACGGGTTGAACCCAGGCGCTCGACGCCGCGAGACTCCAGCACCCGCAGCAGTTTGGCTTGCAGGTTTAACGGCATGCTGTCGATCTCATCGAGGTAAAGCGTACCCAGATGCGCGGCTTCTACAAAGCCTGCTCGTGACTGCATCGCCCCCGTAAAGGCCCCGCTGTTGACCCCGAACAGCTGGCTTTCGGCAAGGCTTTCGGGGATGGCCGCACAGTTCACGGCAACGAAACTCCCTCTACGCCCCGATAAACGATGAACCCGTTGAGCCAGCGTGTCCTTGCCGGTGCCGGTTTCTCCCAGCAACAAAATATCTATGTTGAGTTGCGCAGTGCTGTGAAGCGTATTTTCAATGTCCGGGTCTTCCAGGAATGAAATGTCCGTATCAATTTCCCCATGACAGGCGTCCGACATCGAAGGGGTGCTCCATTATTCTTTCGCTATTAAAAAGCCGTCATCAGCCACTTCACCGTGGCGTGCAAATTATAGGTTTCTCGTATGAGCTTTGAAGTAGGAACTTGCGCGAATGATGTAGGAGAAATTAGATAGGTTTATGTTTTATTGTGCCCAATTGCTAAAGGGTAACTGTTAGACGTTAAACAGTTGCCCACAAAAAAGCCGATGCGGAGCATCGGCTTTTTTATTCGCGGTGAATACCGCAGGTATAACTTACACGTTGAAACGGAAGTGCATCACGTCGCCATCCTTGACGATGTATTCCTTGCCTTCCAGACGCCACTTACCAGCTTCCTTGGTGCCGGCTTCGCCCTTGTACTGGATGAAGTCGCTGTAGGCGATGACTTCGGCGCGGATAAAGCCTTTTTCGAAGTCGGTGTGAATCACGCCGGCGGCCTGTGGTGCGGTGGCACCGACCTTGACGGTCCAGGCGCGGACTTCTTCGACACCAGCGGTGAAATAAGTCTGCAAGTGCAGCATTTCGTAGCCAGCGCGGATTACACGGTTCAAGCCAGGTTCTTCCAGGCCCAGGGCCTCAAGGAACATGTCTTTCTCTTCGCCGTCATCCAGCTCGGCAATTTCCGCTTCGATCTTGTTGCATACCGGCACCACGATCGCGCCTTCTTCCTCGGCGATGGCCTTGACCACGTCGAGCAGCGGGTTGTTCTCGAAGCCGTCTTCCGCGACGTTGGCGATGTACATCACAGGCTTGGTGGTCAGCAGATGGAAGCCTTTGATCACTGCTTTTTCGTCGGTATTCATGCTCTTCATCAGGCTGCGCGCCGGCTTGCCCAGGGTGAAGTGAGCGATCAATTGCTCCAGCAGGCCTTTCTGGACCACGGCATCCTTGTCGCCGCCCTTGGCGTTACGCGCGACTTTCTGCAGTTGCTTTTCGCAGCTGTCGAGGTCGGCGAAGATCAGTTCCAGGTCGATGATCTCGATGTCGCGTTTCGGGTCGACGCTGTTGGAAACGTGGATCACGTTCTCGTCTTCAAAGCAGCGGACCACGTGGGCGATGGCATCGGTTTCACGAATGTTGGCCAGGAACTTGTTGCCCAGGCCTTCACCTTTCGACGCGCCGGCGACCAGGCCCGCGATGTCGACGAATTCCATGGTGGTTGGCAGGATGCGCTTGGGATTGACGATGGCCGCCAGTTCCTGCAAGCGCGGGTCCGGCATGGCCACGATGCCGCTGTTGGGTTCGATGGTGCAGAAGGGGAAGTTCTCCGCCGCAATACCGGACTTGGTCAAAGCGTTGAACAAGGTGGATTTGCCGACGTTGGGCAGGCCGACGATGCCGCAATTGAATCCCATGGTGTTTCCCCTCGGTAAGAGTCAGGCCTTCTGGCTGTGCAGGTTTTTCATCGCGCGGTTCCATTCACCGGCGAAGATATCCGGCAGCACGCCGAGGGCAAAGTCGATGCTGGCATCGAGTTTTTCCTGTTCGGCGCGTGGCGCACGACCCAGGACGAAATTTGAAACCATACTGGCAACGCCTGGGTGGCCAATGCCGAGCCGCAGACGGTAAAAATTATTCTGATTACCCAACTGCGCAATGATGTCGCGCAGGCCATTATGCCCGCCATGCCCGCCGCCCAACTTGAGCTTGGCAACGCCGGGTGGCAGGTCCAGTTCGTCATGGGCCACCAGGATCTCTTCGGGTTTGATCCGGAAGAAGCCCGCAAGCGCCGCGACAGCCTGGCCGCTGCGGTTCATGTAGGTGGTGGGAATCAGCAGACGAACATCCTGACCCTGGTGCGAAAAACGCCCGGTCAGGCCAAAATATTTGCGATCGGCCACCAGGTTCACACCTTGGGCGTGGGCGATGCGCTCAACAAAAAGGGCCCCCGCGTTATGCCGGGTCTGTTCGTATTCGGCGCCTGGATTTCCCAGGCCAACGATCAGTTTTATGGCAGTCACGACAGGGGCCCTTCCTTTGGAGTTGTGGATAACATCGCCGACACCTGCGTGCGGCGAAAGTGGGTGACAGGAGCTCACTTATCCAGAGATAAACTTCGCGTTGTCGCCCGCTTTCTCGCTACGTTTCGGTCCGCGATGTTTCCTCAAGCTCCGACGTTGCAGAGAGCATTACTCTGCAGCGGTTTCGCCTTCTTCATCTTCAGCTACAACACGTGGCGCGTGGACGTTGGCAACAGCCTTGTCGTCGTTGTGAGCCAGTGCAACGAACTCAACGCCTTTAGGGGCTTTGAGATCGGACAGGTGAATGATGGTGCCGATTTCAGCAGCCGACAGGTCGACTTCGATGAACTCAGGCAGATCTTTCGGCAGGCAGGTTACTTCGATCTCGGTAGTAGTGTGGGAAACAACGCCACCTTTCTTGACCGGAGCTTCTTCACCAACAAAGTGCACAGGCACGATAGCGGTCAGTTTCTGACCGGCTACAACGCGTACGAAGTCAGCGTGCAGTACGTGGCCCTTGGACGGGTGACGTTGCAGAGCTTTGATGATGACGTTTTGCTTTTTGCCGCCAACGTTCAGTTCGATAACGTGGCTGTAGGCAGCGTCGTTTTCGAGCAGTTTGGCAACTTCTTTAGCCAGCATGCTGATGGATTCAGGGGCTTTTTCGCCACCGTAAACTACAGCTGGAACCAGGCTTGCGAGACGACGCAGGCGGCGGCTCGCACCTTTCCCCAGGTCGGAACGCACTTCAGCATTCAGAGTAAAATCGTTCATGTTGTATCTCCAAAATAACCACATTCGCCCCAGCGTTTGCGACCAGCGCTAAAGGCGATATGGGCAAAAAAGCCCCGCCCCAACAGAATGCTGGGGCGGGGCGCTTTTCGTCAGAGAGATGTTTCGTAAGGTTTGACCCTTAACGGAACATCGCGCTGATCGATTCTTCGTTGCTGATGCGGCGAACCGCTTCGGCAACTACCGGTGCGATATCCAGTTGACGGATACGCGAACAGGCTTGAGCTGCTGCGGACAACGGGATGGTGTTAGTCACCACCAGTTCGTCCAGCATGGAGTTCTCGATGTTCTCGATCGCTCGGCCCGACAGCACAGGGTGTGTGCAGTAGGCGAAGACTTTAGCGGCACCGTGCTCTTTCAAGGCTTTCGCCGCGTGGCACAGGGTGCCAGCGGTGTCGACCATGTCATCAACCAGAATACAGGTACGCCCTTCGACATCACCAATGATATGCATCACTTCAGAGTGATTGGCTTTCTCACGGCGTTTGTCGATGATCCCGAGATCCACGCCCAGGGATTTGGCAACCGCTCGTGCACGCACGACGCCACCAATGTCCGGGGACACGATCATCAGGTTTTCAAAGCGCTGGTCTTCGATGTCATCCACCAGGACGGGGGAGCCGTAGATGTTATCTACTGGAATATCGAAGAACCCCTGGATTTGGTCAGCGTGCAGGTCAACCGTGAGAACACGGTCGATGCCTACCACGGTCAGCATGTCAGCAACGACTTTCGCGCTGATAGCCACACGTGCGGAACGCGGACGGCGATCCTGACGGGCATAACCAAAGTAAGGGATTACAGCTGTGATTCGAGTCGCTGAGGAGCGGCGGAAGGCATCAGCCATCACGACGAGTTCCATCAGGTTATCGTTGGTCGGAGCGCAGGTCGGCTGAATAATGAAGACGTCTTTACCGCGAACGTTTTCATTGATCTCGGCTGTAATTTCGCCGTCGGAGAACTTACCGACAGAGATGTCACCGAGAGGGATATGCAGCTGACGTACGACACGTCGAGCCAGATCGGGGTTGGCATTCCCCGTAAAGACCATCATCTTGGACACGCGCAGTACCTAGAGGCTGAGGGTAACCTGGATGAGTATTAGAAAATGGCAGGGGCGGCTGGATTCGAACCAACGCATGGCAGGATCAAAACCTGCTGCCTTACCGCTTGGCGACGCCCCTGTATCTGTTGCAACGAGTACCCAGTACTCGATTCCTTTTAGAGCAGACTTTGCAGCTTGCGATGCAACATCGAAACGTTGCTTCCCTTTGCTACAAACCCTGTAAGGGTCTCTGTAAGAAGGGCCGAGACTTTATCAGCTTCAGCTTTGCTTGGGAAGCCCCCAAACACACAACTTCCAGTTCCGGTTAATTTTGCTTCGGTAAATTTACCTAACAAATTCAAAGCGTTACGTACCTCTGGATAACGCCTTGCTACAACCGGTAAGCAGTCATTTCGACTGTTTCCCTTGGGAACGGGGCGCACTTTAATGGGCGCAGAGTTACGTGTCAACAGTGGATCTGAAAAAATTTCTGCTGTACTTACAGATACTTGCGGGACAAGCACGACATACCACGGCTCTTCGGGGTATTCGGGGCTGAGTTTCTCGCCCACGCCCTCGGCAAAAGCCGCGTGCCCACGCACGAAAACCGGCACGTCGGCGCCCAGCGTCAGGCCCAGCGCAGCCATGCGATCGTGGTCCCAGCCCAGTTGCCACAAGTGGTTCAGACCCAGCAGCGTGGTCGCGGCATTTGAGCTGCCGCCACCGATACCACCGCCCATGGGCAAAATTTTGTCGATCCAGATATCGATGCCGAGTGAACAGCCGGATTGTTGCTGAAGTTTTTTTGCGGCCCGCACGATCAGGTTGCTGTCATGGGGCACGCCTTCGAATTCGGTGTGCAGTTGGATCACGCCGTCGTCGCGTACGGCGAAAGTGAGTTCATCGCCATAATCGAGAAATTGAAACAGCGTCTGCAACTCGTGGTAGCCGTCTTCACGGCGACCGAGAATATGCAGCATCAGGTTCAGCTTGGCCGGGGAGGGCAGTGTCAGCGTGGGTACCTTCACGTTTATTGCCCCAGCTTGCGCGGTTGCCAGTCCTTGATCACCAGCGTGACGTCAAGGTCGGTGCCGTGCAGCTTGATGCGCTCGGGCAGCCAGTAACCGCTCTGTTGCACATAACTCAAGTATTCGACCTGCCAACCGTCCTGCTCCAGCGATGCGAGGCGGCTGTCGCCATTGAGGCTCAGGCGACTTTTGCTGTCGGGCGCCGGTAAACCGCGCACCCACCACACCAAGTGCGACACCGGCAGCTTCCAGCCGATCTGTTCTTCCAGCAGCGCTTCCGGCGAGGTCGCCTCATAGCGGCCCTGGTTGGCCACTTCGAGGCTCACTTGCCCCGGGCGGCCAGTCAGGCGGGCAGCACCACGGCCCAGCGGGCCGGACAGCCGAATATCGTAGTAGTCCTGGCGTTGCAGCCAGAACAAGGTGCCGCTGCCGGAGTCTTTCGGCGCACGGACCCCGACTTTGCCTTCGATCTGCCAGCCGTCGATGCTGCTGAGCTGGTCCTTGTGCTGTTGCCATTGCGCAGGGTTGCCCTGGCCTTCAACCGACTCACGGGTGCCGACGCCCGCACAACCGGCGAGCAGGGCGATGAAACTGAACACAATAACGTGGCGCAAGAACATAAGTTTAAAGGGTCTCGGATCCGGTCAGGCGCTTGATGGTGCCGCGCAGAATGGGGCTTTCGGGTTGTTCCTTGAGGAATTTTTCCCAGATTTGGCGGGCTTCGCGCTGCTTGCCATTGGCCCACAGCACTTCGCCCAGGTGAGCAGCGACTTCCTGGTCGGGAAAGCGCTCCAGGGCTTGGCGCAGCAAACGCTCGGCTTCGTCCAGGTTGCCCAGGCGGTAATTGACCCAGCCCAGGCTGTCGAGCACGGCCGGGTCTTCCGGGTTGAGCTTGTGCGCTTGCTCGATCAGCACTTTGGCTTCGTCATAGCGTGTGGTGCGGTCGGACAGGGTGTAGCCCAAGGCGTTCAGCGCCATGGCATTGTCCGGGTCGCGCTTGATGATCAGGCGCAGGTCTTTTTCCATCTGGGTCAGGTCATTGCGCTTTTCCGCCTGCATGGCGCGGGTATAGAGCAAATTCAGATCGTCCGGAAATTGCAGCAAGGCCTGCTGCAAGACCTTCCAGGCGCGCTCACCCTGATTGTTGGCGGACAAGGTCTCGGCCTGGATCAGGTACAGCTGGATCGCGTAGTCCGGTTCGGCATCGCGGGCCGCGGCCAGGCGTTTTTCCGCCTCGTCGGTGCGGCCGTTGCTCATCAGGATATCGGCCTGGCGCAATTGGGCCGGCAGGTAGTCATTGCCGGGGCCGACCTGGGCGTATTCGAGCAGGGCGGCTTGCGGGTCATTGCGCTCTTCGGCGATACGGCCAAGGTTCAAATGCGCCGAGTCCACATGGCTTTCACGCTGGATCAGCTCCTCCAGGTAGCCCTTGGCCTCGTCCCAGGCCTTGGCTTCCAGGCACACCAGTGCCAGGGAGTAGCGCAGCTCGTCGTCGTCCGGGTATTGCTGGACCAGGTTGGCGAACTGCACCTTGGCGTCCTCCATGCGGTCCTGCTCCACCAGCGTGCGCGCGTAAGTCAGGCGCAGGCGCTTGTCTTCCGGGTACTTCTTGAGGCTTTTTTCCAGCAGCGGAATCGCTTCCTTGCCGCGATTGAGGTTCTGCAGCAGGCGGGCGCGCAACAGGATCGGTGCGATCTCGCCGTCTTCCGGCGGGTTCTGCTCCAGCAGCTTGAGCGCGGCTTCGGCTTCGTCGTCCTGTTGCAGCAGCAGGGCCTTGCCGAAAATCAGCTGGCTGTTGTTCGGGTGTTTCTGCAGCAGCCGGTCGAAACTCTTCATCAGGCCATTGCGGGTGTCCTGGTCGGTGTCGGCGGCCGACAGCGCGAGGAAGTCGAAATGGGTGTCGCCTTTGCCCTGCAGGACTTTCTCCATATAAACCATGGAGTCGTCGTAGCGCCCTGCGCGGGCCAATTGAATGGCGGCTGCGCGCTGCGCTTCGAGGTCGTCCGGCGCGTTTTTGGCCCAGATCAGCGAGGTGTCCAGCGCAGCCTGATCGGCCCCCAGGTACTCGGCGATACGGAAGGCGCGCTCGGAAATGCCCGGGTCCTGGGTGTTGATGGCCTGGGTCACGTAGTTATCCAGCGCAATATCGAAACGATTGCGTTGGCCGGCCAGCTCCGCGCTCAGCAGGCTGAACACCGTTTCTTCACTGAACGAGGAATAAACCTTGGGCTTTTCAGGGGCGGGGGTGCTGTCTTCTACCGGCGGGGTACCGTCCGGCGACACGGGTGCCATGGCCTGGCAGCCGCTGAGGAAGACAAAAGCAAGGAGCAACGCGGAGGATCTATTCATATAGGAAGAGGACGACTAACCTGCGGTCGGATCATCATGACACAAGCCTACGGCCAAACATAACCGAGTCTCAGTGGGTACCTTTATAGGCACAAGGTATAGGGACAATAGACGACGGTGGTTGTTCTGAATCTTTCGAAGTAGGACAATTGTCGGCTTCCCGACATCATCAGCGATATTGAATGGCCTTCCTCGCACTCGGTATTAACCACAAGACTGCAACCGTAGACGTGCGCGAGCGCGTGGCGTTTACGCCAGAGCAGTTGGTTGAGGCCTTGCAGCAGCTCTGCCGGCTCACCGACAGCCGCGAAGCTGCGATCCTTTCGACCTGCAATCGCAGCGAGCTTTATATAGAGCAGGAACATCTTTCCGCGGATGTGGTACTGCGCTGGCTGGCCGATTACCACCATTTGAGCCTTGAGGACCTGCGCGCCAGTGCTTATGTGCACGAAGACGATGCGGCAGTTCGTCACATGATGCGTGTGGCGGCAGGGCTCGACTCGCTGGTGTTGGGCGAACCGCAGATCCTTGGCCAGATGAAGTCCGCCTATGCCGTCGCCCGCGAGGCCGGTACCGTCGGCCCGCTGCTGGGGCGGCTGTTCCAGGCCACCTTCAATTCCGCCAAGCAAGTGCGCACCGACACTGCCATCGGTGAAAACCCGGTGTCCGTGGCGTTTGCGGCCGTCAGCCTGGCCAAACAGATTTTCAGCGATTTGCAACGCAGCCAGGCCTTGCTGATCGGCGCCGGTGAGACCATTACCCTGGTTGCCCGCCACCTGCACGACCTGGGCGTGAAGCGCATCGTGGTCGCCAACCGCACGCTGGAGCGCGCGAGCATCCTGGCCGAGCAGTTCGGCGCCCACGCGGTGCTGCTGTCGGATATCCCCGCCGAACTGGTACGCAGCGATATCGTCATCAGCTCCACCGCCAGCCAGCTGCCGATCCTTGGCAAGGGCGCGGTGGAAAGCGCGCTGAAGCTGCGCAAGCACAAACCTATTTTTATGGTGGATATCGCCGTTCCCCGGGATATCGAACCAGAAGTCGGCGAGTTGGACGACGTTTACCTCTACAGCGTCGATGACCTGCATGAAGTGGTTGCCGAAAATCTCAAGAGCCGCCAGGGTGCTGCCCAGGCTGCCGAAGAGATGGTCAGCAGCGGCGCCGAAGATTTCATGGTGCGCCTGCGTGAACTGGCGGCGGTGGACGTGCTCAAGGCGTATCGTCAGCAGGGCGAACGCCTGCGCGACGAAGAGTTGCTCAAGGCCCAGCGCTTGCTCGCCAATGGCAGCAGCGCCGAGGAGGTATTGATGCAACTGGCCCGTGGCCTCACCAACAAGTTGCTCCACGCGCCCAGCGTACAGCTTAAAAAATTGACTGCCGAAGGCCGCCTCGATGCGCTGGCCATGGCCCAGGAACTCTTTGCCCTCGGTGAGGGCGCGTCAGATAGCTCTTCGGATAAAAAACCGCAATGAAAGCGTCACTGCTCAATAAACTGGACGTGCTCCAGGACCGTTTCGAAGAACTGACCGCCTTGCTCGGCGACGGTGAGGTCATCTCCGATCAGACCAAGTTCCGCACCTATTCCAAGGAATACGCGGAAGTTGAGCCGATTGTGGCCACTTATGGCCAGTGGCTGAAGACCCAGGCCGACCTCGAAGGCGCCCAGGCGCTGCTCAAGGACAGCGACCCGGACATGCGCGAAATGGCCGTGGAAGAAGTCCGCGAAGCCAAGGACAAGCTGCTTGAGCTGGAAGGCGATCTGCAGCGCATGCTCTTGCCCAAGGACCCCAACGACGGGCGCAACGTGTTCCTCGAAATCCGCGCCGGCACCGGTGGCGACGAGGCGGCGATTTTCTCCGGCGATTTGTTCCGCATGTATTCGCGGTATGCCGAGCGCCGTGGCTGGCGTGTCGAGATCCTGTCCGAGAACGAAGGCGAGCACGGCGGCTATAAAGAAGTCATCGCGCGGGTCGAAGGCGACAACGTGTACGGCAAGCTGAAATTCGAATCCGGCGCGCACCGCGTGCAACGGGTACCGGCCACCGAGTCCCAGGGCCGTATCCACACCTCGGCGTGCACTGTGGCGGTGTTGCCCGAGCCGGACGAGCAGGAAGCCATCGAGATCAACCCGGCGGACCTGCGGGTCGACACCTACCGCTCGTCGGGCGCCGGTGGCCAGCACGTCAACAAGACCGACTCGGCCATCCGTATCACCCACTTGCCGTCTGGCATCGTGGTGGAGTGCCAGGAAGAACGTTCCCAGCACAAGAACCGCGCGCGGGCCATGTCCTGGCTTTCGGCCAAGCTCAATGACCAGCAAACCAGCGCCGCCGCCAACGCGATTGCCAGCGAACGTAAACTGCTGGTGGGTTCGGGCGACCGTTCCGAGCGTATCCGTACCTACAACTTTGCCCAGGGTCGGGTCACCGACCATCGGGTCAACCTCACCCTTTACTCCCTCGACGAAATTCTCGCCGGCGGCGTGGACGCGGTGATCGAGCCGTTGCTCGCCGAATACCAGGCCGATCAACTCGCGGCGATAGGTGAATAAATGACCATCATCGCCAGCCTGCTGCGTGCCGCCGACCTGCCGGACTCGCCCACCGCGCGCCTGGATGCTGAGCTGTTGCTGGCTGCCGCGCTGGGCAAGTCCCGCAGCTACCTGCACACCTGGCCGGAAAAGATCGTCAGCAGCGAACACGCACTGGCCTTTGCCGACTACCTGCAGCGGCGCCGGGCGGGTGAGCCGGTAGCCTACATCCTCGGCCAGCAAGGCTTTTGGAAGCTGGACCTGGAGGTTGCGCCCCACACGCTGATCCCGCGTCCGGAAACCGAGATGCTGGTGGAAGCCGCACTGGAGTTGTTGCCTGCCACCCCCGCCACGGTTCTTGACCTGGGCACGGGCAGCGGCGCAATTGCCCTGGCCCTGGCCAGCGAGCGCCCGGCTTGGCAGGTCACCGCAGTCGACCGTGTGCTGGAGGCCGTGGCCCTTGCCGAACGCAACCGCCAGCGCCTGCACCTCAACAATGCCACGGTGCTGAACAGCCATTGGTTCAGCGACCTGCAAGGTCATCACTACGACCTGATTATCAGCAACCCGCCATATATCGCCGACAATGACCCGCACCTGGTGGCCGGTGATGTGCGTTTCGAACCGGCCAGCGCACTGGTGGCCGGCCACGATGGCCTCGATGACCTGCGCCAGATCATCCGCCAGGCCCCGGCCCATCTGAGCGCGGGTGGGTGGCTGCTGCTCGAGCACGGTTACGACCAGGCCCTGGCGGTGCGTGACCTGCTGCTGAACCAGGGGTTTGAGCAAGTACACAGCCGCATCGACCTCGGTGGCCACGAACGCATCACGCTGGGGCGCCGCCCGTGCTGACCGACCAGGAGCTGTTGCGCTATAGCCGACAGATTCTGTTGCAGCATGTCGACATCGAGGGGCAGTTGCGCCTGAAAAACAGCCGTGCGCTGATCATCGGCCTTGGGGGCCTGGGCGCGCCGGTGGCGTTGTACCTGGCCGCCGCCGGTGTCGGTGAGCTGCATGTGGCGGACTTCGACACGGTTGACCTCACCAACCTGCAGCGCCAGATCATCCACGACACCGACAGCGTCGGGCAGACCAAAGTCGACTCGGCCCTGCGTCGCCTGAGCGCCATTAACCCTGAAGTCACCTTGATTGCCCATCGCTGCGCCCTGGATGCCGACGCTTTGGCGGCGGCCGTGGCGGCGGTGGATGTGGTGCTCGATTGCAGCGATAACTTCGCCACCCGTGAAGCGGTGAATGCCGCCTGCGTCGCAGCGGCCACGCCGTTGGTCAGTGGCGCGGCCATTCGCCTTGAAGGGCAGTTGTCGGTGTTTGACCCGCGTCGCGCCGAAAGCCCGTGCTACCACTGCTTGTATGGGCACGGCAGCGACGCCGAACTGACCTGCAGCGAAGCCGGCGTGGTCGGCCCGCTGGTGGGCGTGGTCGGCAGCCTGCAAGCCCTGGAAGCGCTCAAGCTGCTGGCCGGCTTCGGTGAGCCGCTGGTGGGCCGGTTGTTGCTGATCGATGCGCTGACCACGCGGTTTCGCGAGTTGCGCGTAAAGCGTGACCCGGGCTGCAGTGTCTGCGGGACGCACCATGGTTAAGGACGCGCCGATCGGTGTGTTCGATTCCGGCGTCGGCGGGTTGTCGGTGCTGGATGAAATCCAGCAATTGCTGCCTCACGAATCGTTGTTGTATGTGGCGGATTGCGGGCATATCCCCTACGGCGAGAAAACCCCGGCATTCATTCTTGAACGTTCCCGGCGTGTGGCGGCGTTCTTTCGCGAAAAAGGCGCCAAGGCGTTTGTGATTGCCTGCAACACCGCGACCGTCGCGGCCGCTGCCGATTTGCGCGAAGACTTTCCCGACTGGCCGCTGGTAGGCATGGAGCCCGCCGTCAAGCCGGCCGCTGCCGCCACTCGCAGCGGAGTGGTAGGGGTGCTCGCGACGACCGGCACCCTGCAAAGCGCCAAATTCGCGGCATTGCTGGATCGCTTCGCCACTGATGTTCGGGTGGTGACCCAGCCGTGCCCAGGGCTGGTGGAGTTGATCGAAACCGGCGACCTGAACAGCGCCGCCCTGCGCCAGTTGCTGCAGGGGTATGTCGAGCCGCTGCTCAGCGCCGGTTGCGACACCATCATCCTCGGTTGCACCCACTATCCCTTCCTCAAGCCGCTGCTGGCGCAGATGCTGCCCCCCAGCATCATCCTGATCGACACCGGTGCCGCCGTGGCCCGCCAACTCAAGCGTTTGCTCGGTGAGCGCGACCTGCTGAGCAGGGGTAATCCGGCGCCAGCGCAATTCTGGACCAGTGGCGATGTGTATCACTTCAGAAATATCCTACCGACACTATGGAAACATCCCGGAGTTGTGCGAAGCTTTGGCGCGTGAAAATTTCGTGAAATGTCGCTGAACTTCTGCCTCTGCGCCAGTTTCTATAGCGAGATTGCCTGTACAAAACCAAATAACTTCGTTCGGAAAGGATGTTTCTTATGAAGCGCTTGTTCTGTTTGGCCGCGATTGCGGCCGCTGTGGTGGGACACTCTTTTTCGGCCCAGGCCGCCGGCCTGGAATTGGGTGTGGGGAGCACCAGCGATTCGACCATGACCTATCGGTTGGGGCTTACGTCGGATTGGGATAAAAGCTGGTGGCAGAGCGATACCGGCCGTCTGACCGGTTACTGGAGCGGGGCCTACACCTACTGGGATGGCGACAAGCGCGCCAGCGTCAGCAGCCTGTCGTTCTCGCCAGTGTTTGTGTACGAATTTGCCGGGGAGTCGGTGAAGCCTTACATCGAAGCGGGCATCGGTGTAGCGGTGTTCTCCCGCACCAAGGTCGAAGACAACAACATCGGCCAGGCTTTCCAGTTCGAAGACCGCTTGGGTTTCGGCCTGCGGTTCAACGGCGGGCATGAAGTGGGCATTCGTGCCACGCATTATTCCAACGCCGGGATCAGCAGCAATAACGACGGGGTAGAAAGTTACGCGGTGCACTACACGCTGCCACTGTAATCCCCCACCCGCTGCAAATCCCCCTGTGGGAGCGGGCTTGCTCGCGAAAGCGGTGTGTCAGCCGGACATGAATTGACTGACACACCGCTTTCGCGAGCAAGCCCGCTCCCACATTTGAATCTCTGCTCAACGCACGGTCAGCGGTATGCCGTCGCAATCCCTTCGCGCTCGGTCAGGCACTCCGGCGCACCCATCTCGAATTCCCGACAGATCAGCGGTCGCCGCTCGTAGATCGTGCACATCATCGTGTCCCGATCCAGCGCCGCGCACCAACCGTCATCCAGGCGCAGCATCACTTCGCCGCCCCAATCGTCAGTGTCGATGTAGCGTTCCGGCACGCCGGTGTCGGTGATCAGCATCACTTCCAGCTGGCAGCAGCAGGCCGCGCACGTCGAGCAGGTGACGGCGGGTTCTGTGATTTGGGTGTGGGGGATGTTGGTCATAGGCGCGCAGTGTAAGGCAAGCGGCTGCTGTGCGTATGAATGCTCTGACGGACGTCAGTTTCCCAACTGATCGGCGACCCAATGCAATAGCGGAAACACCAGGGCCCACAACACCGCCAGGCCGATCAGGCTGGCCGTCGTGCCATAGCCGAAAGTGACCCCCGCCAACTGGCTGCCACCGTAATAGGACAGCGGTCCACCCAGCGCGCCCAGCAGGCTGGCGCGCCACCAGGGCTGCGCACTCCAGGCCAGGCAATGGCGCAGGGTCGTGGCCAGCAGCGCCCACAACAGGATCAGCCAGACCGGGATCAACGGCCCCGGCATGCTGAAGTGGAATACGCCGAAGGTGCGCAGTGAGGTGTCGATGACTGTTCCCAGCAGGGTCACGGCCAGGATCACCTGGCCCTCCTTGGACCACGCACTTATCCACAGCAGATGGATCGCCAGCACGGCCAGCCCCACCAGCAGCCAGAGGCTGTTTCCACCCAGCACGCAGGCAAACCAGCCGCACTGGAACAGCACGGCATTGGCCGCCGTTTTAAGCACTGAAACGCCCAAGCAGCGGAGGGGTGATGGCCGATGGCTTGGCCAGCAGCAATTGCGCGGTGCCAATGGTGCGCTCCATGAAGCCGCCCTCGCAGTAGCACAGGTAAAACTCCCACAAACGCAGGAAGTACTCGTCGTAGCCCAATTCCGTCAGGCGGCCATGGGCGCGGCGAAAGTTCTCATGCCACAGGCGCAGTGTTCGCGCGTAATGCAGGCCGAAATCTTCCATGTGCAGCAGGTTCATGTCGGTGTCGCGGCTGACGATCTGCAACATGTTCTGCACACTGGGCAGGGCGCCGCCAGGGAAGATGTAGCGCTGGATAAAGTCGACGCTGCGTTTGGCCAGCTCGAAACGTTGCTCGCGGATGGTGATGGCTTGCAGCAGCATCAGGCCATCGCTCTTGAGCAGGTGCGCGCATTGCTTGAAGTAGGTCGGCAGGAAACGATGGCCGACCGCTTCGATCATTTCGATGGAAACGAGTTTGTCGTATTGGCCGGTGAGGTCGCGGTAATCCTGCAGCAACAGAGTCACCTGGTCGTTGAGCCCCAAGGCCTCGATGCGCTGTGCGGTGTAGGCAAACTGCTCTTTGGAAAGGGTGGTGGTAGTGACCTTGCACCCGTAGTGCTGCGCGGCATACAGCGCCATGCTGCCCCAGCCCGTGCCGATTTCCAGCAGGTGGTCGCTGGGTTTCAGCGCAAGTTTCTGGCAGATACGCTCGAGTTTGTTCAGCTGCGCCTGTTCCAGGGTGTCGTCGGGCGTCAGAAATTGCGCCGCCGAGTACATCATGGTCGGGTCCAGAAACTCTTTGAACAGGTCATTGCCCAGGTCGTAGTGGGCGGCGATGTTTTTCTGCGAACCCTTGCGCGTATTGCGATTGAGCCAATGCAGGCCCTGGGTGAACGGCCGCGCCAAGCGTGCCAGGCCACCTTCCATCGCATCCAGCACCTCCAGGTTACTCACCATCACCCGGACCACGGCGGTCAGGTCCGGGGTGGTCCAATAGCCGTGAATAAATGCTTCGCCCGCGCCGATGGAGCCGTTGGCCGCCACCAGGCCCCACACCGCCGAGTCGAGGATCTGGATTTCGCCCAGCAGGTGCGCCTCGCGTGCTCCGAATACCTGACGTTCGCCGTCTTCGATGACCACCAACTGGCCGTGGCGCAGTTGGCTGAGTAGACGCAGCACGGCCTTGCGCAGCAGCGCCGTGGTCACGCCGTTGACGTTCAGGCGGTTGGCCTTGACCGATACGTTAGGGGATTTCATGGCGGCGATCCTTGGTATACCCGACTGCGGTGCGAGAGGCGCCATCGGCGGCCTGATGGGAAAAAATCGGTGTGCGTTTGAGCAGCAGGCGCAGCGCCTGCCAGTAAATGGCCAGGCACGTCTTGGCGGTCATCCACGGGAAGCGCCACAGGTAGCGATGCAGGCTGGCGCGGTTGAGCGCTTCTTTGGCCAGGCTCAGGGTGGCGTCGAAGACTTTGTGCTCGCCCTGCCAATCGGCCATGTGCACGCCTAGCCTGGCAGCCGGCGGGCTGAAGCTCATGCGGTATTCCAGGTCGCGCGGCAAGAACGGCGACACATGAAACGCCTTGGCCACGGCGAAGTGCTGGTGCTCATGTGCGTCGAGGGCCTGGGCCGGCAGCACGTAGTGATAGCGTTCGCGCCATGGGGTATTGGTCACTTCACACAGGATCGCGGCCAGTTGCCCGTCGGCCTCGAAACAGTAGAAGAAACTCACTGGATTAAAAGCCAGGCCCCAACTGCGGGCCTGGGTCAGCAGGCAGATAGCGCCCTGGGGTGTACGCCCCAGAGCCTTGCCGACTTCCTGGCGCACGGCATCGCTCAAACTCATGCCGTGGCGCGTCAATTCACGCAGGTAATCCTGCTGGCGAAAACCAAAGGGCGCCAGGCGACTGGTGCCCGCCAGCGGCGACAGCCCGAGTACCTGGTCCTGCTCACTGAGGTCCAGGTACAGCAGGCCGATGCGGTAGCGAAAGGCGTGGCCCTTGGGCGTAAAGCGGCGATGGGCGATCCAGCCGCTGTACAGGGCGCTGTTCACAGGCTTTCCCCAAAGGCTTGGGCCACGCGCAGCGCGCTGACCACGCCGTCTTCGTGAAACCCGTTGGCCCAGTAGGCGCCGCAGTAAAAGGTGTTTCGCGCGCCGAGCAACTCTTCCCAGCGACCTTGCGCGGCCACCGCCGCCAGGCTGTATTGCGGATGGGCGTAGGTGTAACGCGCAAGCACCTTCAGAGGGTTGATCATCGAGGTCTGGTTGAGGCTGACGCAAAAGGTCGTGGCGCTGTCGATGCCTTGCAGGATGTTCATGTCGTAGGTCACGGCGGCCTGAGTCTGCGCGGCACTGGTCAGCCGATAATTCCAGCTCGCCCAGGCCAGCTTGCGGTCCGGCAGCAGGCGCGTGTCGGTGTGCAGCACCACGTCGTTGTCGGCGTAGGGCAGGGCGCCGAGAATCTCCTGTTCAGCCTGGCTCGGGTCGGCGAGCAACGCCAGCGCCTGGTCGCTGTGGCAGGCGAACACCACCTTGTCGAAGGCTTCAGTGCCGGCGGCGCTGTGGATAATCACGCCCTCGGTATCGCGCTCAACCCCATGCACGGGGCAGTTGAGGCGGATCTGCTCACGAAAGTTGCGGGTCAGCGGTTCGATGTAGCGGCTGGAGCCGCCCTCGATCACGCACCATTGCGGGCGGTTGTTCACCGACAGCAAGCCGTGGTTCTTGAAGAAGCGTACAAAGAACTGCAATGGAAAATCGAGCATGTCCGCCAGCGACATCGACCAGATCGCCGCGCCCATCGGCACGATGTAATGCCGGATAAACCGCGGGCCGTAACCCCCTGCTTCGAGGTAGTCGCCGAGGGTCATTTCGGCGCTGATGCGCTGTTCCTGCAGGTCCAGCGGCGCCTGGCGGTTGAAGCGCAGGATGTCGCGCAACATGCCCCAGAAGCCCGGCGACAGGATATTGCGCCGCTGGGCAAACAGGCTGTTGAGGTTATTGCCGTTGTATTCGAACCCTTCGCTTTGGTCGCACACCGAAAAGCTCATCTCGGTGGGTTTGAACTTCACCCCGATCTGCCCCAGCAAGCGGATGAAATTGGGGTAGGTCCAGTCGTTGAACACGATGAACCCGGTGTCCACGGCGTAGGCTTTCCCCTCGACCGTCACGTCGACCGTATGGGTGTGCCCGCCAATGCGGTCGCCGGCCTCGAACACGGTGATGTCGTGACCACGGCTGAGCAGGTAGGCGCTGGTCAGCCCGGCGATGCCGCTGCCGATAATGGCGATCTTCACAGGTCGTCCTTCTGCGGTGGCGGGCTACGCAGCATGCGTTTGCCGATCAGCAACTGCGCACGGTTGGGCAGCTTCGATAACGGCCACAAGGTGGCGATAAACATGGCCGGGAAGGCGATTTCCAGCGGGCGTTTGTCCAGCTTGGCGAAGATATGCCGCGCGGCTTTGTCGGCAGACCAGCTCAAGGGCATCGGGAAGTCATTGCGTTCGGTCAGCGGCGTCTCGACAAAGCCCGGGCTGATCACGGTCACGTCGATATTTTCCGGCGACAGGCTGATGCGCAGGGCTTCAAACAGGTAGCGCAGCCCAGCCTTCGACGCGCCATAGGCCTCGGCGCGCGGCATCGGCAGGTAGGTCACGGCGCTGGCCACGCCCACGAGGTGCGGGGTGCTGCCTGCGCGCAACAGCGGCAGCGCGGCTTCGATGCAATAGCTGCTCGCCAGCAGATTGGTGCGCACCACGTGCTCGACGATGGAAGAATCAAATTGCTTGGCATCCACATATTCACAGGTGCCGGCGTTGAGAATCACCGTGTCGACCGACCCCCAGGCCGCGCCGATATGCTCGCCGATCTCGCGCACGGTCTGGCTGTTGGTCAGGTCGCCGGCCACCACCAGCACTTGCCCTGGAAAGCGTTGGGCGAGTGCTTGCAGCGGGCCTTTGCTGCGCGAGCTGAGGGCCACGTGGGCACCGCTGTTGAGCAGCTCCACGGCCAGTGAGGCGCCGATGCCACTGCTGGCGCCGGTCAGCCAATATCGGCGGGGGGGTGTAGGGCTCATCCCATTCTCCTTTTCAGCCAGGTTATGACTCGGCCGAGTAGTGGCAGGTGCTCATAAAGCAGGGCGCCCGCATCGAAATAGTCGCGATGGCGGTAAACCTTGTTATCGCGCCACATCAGGTGCGAGCAACCTTCCACCCGGATGACCTTGCCGCTGTTGAGTCGCGGGTGGCAAAAACTCATTTTCCAGCGCAAATAGCCTTCGCCCTCGGCCACGCAGTCAAAGCCGTGAAAGTCGAAGCGCAGCTGGCTCACGTTGTCGTACAGCTGCGCGAAGTAACGATGCAGCGCGGGCAGGCCGTGCACGTCGTGCAGTGGGTCGGTGAAGGCGATGTCTTTGCTGTACAGGCTGTCGAGCAATTGCAGGTTGTGCTTGTCCAGCGTGGCAAAGGCCTGGGCAAACCTGCGCAGGAAGTCACTCATGTTCGGCGACCTCCTGGCGTGAGGGCAGGTTGCGGAAGGCGGCCAGGGCGCGTGCACGCGATTGCTTGAGGTCGACAATCGATCGCGGGTAGTCCGCCACACCGAACAGGCCACCGGCGGCATCGGGGTTATGCACGTCCTTTTTGTTCAGCGCGGCCAGCTCCGGCAGCCAGCGTTTGATGAACACGCCTTCGCCGTCGAATTTTTCCGACTGGCTCAACGGGCTGAAAATCCGGAAGTACGGCGCCGAGTCGGTGCCCGTGGACGAACTCCACTGCCAGCCGCCGTTGTTGGCCGCCAGGTCGCCGTCGATCAAGTGGCGCATGAAGAAACGCTCGCCTTCGCGCCAGTCGATCAGCAGGTTCTTGGTCAGGAACATCGCCACCACCATGCGCAGGCGGTTGTGCATCCAGCCGGTTTCCAGCAATTGGCGCATGGCCGCGTCGATGATCGGCAGGCCGGTGCGGGCTTGCTGCCAGGCCTCGAGGTCCTTGGGGGCCTGGCGCCAGGCGAGTGCTTCGGTTTCGGGGCGGAAGGCGCGGTGGCGGGAAACCCGTGGGTAACCCACCAGAATGTGCTTGTAGAACTCACGCCACAGCAGCTCGTTGATCCAGGTAATGGCGCCGATGTCGCCACTTTCGAACTCACCCTGGTTGGTTTGTAGCGCGGCGTGCAGGCACTGGCGCGGCGATACGACGCCCGCCGCGAGGTAGGCGGACAGCTGGCTGGTGCCGGGCTTGGCAGGGAAATCACGCTCGTCTTTGTAATAGCTGATCTGCTGGTCGGCGAAAGCATCGAGGCGGCGCCGGGCTTCGTCTTCGCCAGCGGGCCAGAGCGCACGCAAGGCGTCGCTGGGTGGCTCGAAACCTTCGACCTGCGAAGGGATCGGGTCGCTCTTGAACTTGAGCGGGCGCTGCGCCGAGGGCGTCGCCACCAGGCGCGGCAGGGCGCTGTGCAGGCGGTTGTAGCAGACCTTGCGGAACTGGCTGAACACCTGGAAGTACGTGCCGGTTTTGGTCAGCACGCTGCCCGGCTGGAAAAACAATTGGTCCAGGTAGCTGTGAAACGTCACGCCAGCACCTTCCAGCGCCTTGGCGACCGCCACATCGCGACGGCTTTCATGCACGCCATATTCTTCGTTGACGTGCACCGACTCTGCCGACAGCTCGCTGCACAGCTCACCGAGTACGGCGGGCGCCTGGTCCCAGGTTGCGGCGTGGCGGATCAGCAAGGGGATATTCAGCTCGCCCAATGCCTGGCTCAGGGCCTGCAGGTTGCGCAGCCAGAAGTCCACTTTGCACGGCGCATCATCATGGGCCAGCCACTGTTGCGGGGTGATGAGGTACACGGCCGCGACCGGGCCTCGCTGGCAGGCGGCAGCGAGGGCGGTGTTGTCGTGCAGGCGCAAGTCGGTGCGCAGCCAGATCAAGTGCATTTAAAGAAGTCCACGCTGGATCAGTATCTGGTGGGCCGACAAGGGGTCTTCGGCCACGAACAATTCAGGGGTTTCACGGGTTAATACGCTCAACTCCGCCTGGTGGATGCACACCGTTGGTCCGACGATTAACTTTGGGCAACCGACGCCACCCAGAAGTTTTGCGAGTCCCGACAAATGGAGGGCTTTGCTCGAATAGAGCAGCACGGCGCGCGGTTTCAGGTGTTCCACCGCCAGGGCCAGTTCACCGACGGGCAGCGGCCAGTCGAAGACCTCTACCGGGCAGTCGGCGCTGCTGGCCAGCCAGGCGCTGAGCCACAGGTGCGGCTCCAGCGGCAGGTCAGACTGATTGACCAGCAGCAACGGCGCGCCCTGCAGTTGGCGGTTGTTGTGGTAGATACGCGCGCCAAATTTGCTGCGCAGCCAGGACAGGAAAAACACCCGCTCCATCTGGGCGCCGAATTGTCCCTGCCATCGCTGCTCAAGCTCTTGCAGCAGCGGCAGCAACAGTTGCTCGCACAATGTGCGCGGCGGGTACAGGGCCATGGCTTGGTTGAAGGCGTCGTCGACCCGGCGTTCGGTCAAGTCGCCGATGGCGCTGACCAGGGTCTGGCGCAGGGCATGCCATTCGTTTTCGACGGTATCGGGAAGCGCCTGGGCGGAGTCGATCAGGCCTTTGACCTGGCTGACCGGCACGCCGCGGTTGAGCCACGTGAGGATGGTGTGGATGCGTTGCACATGCTCGGTGCTGAACAGCCGATGGCCCTTGGGTGTGCGCTGGGGCACGATCAGGCCATAACGGCGTTCCCAGGCGCGCAACGTCACGGCGTTGACGCCGGTCTGGCGCGCCACTTCGCGAATCGGCAGCCAGCCTTCTTCGAGGGCTTGGGCGAAATCTTCGCCGGGCGGGTCTTGCAGGGCAGCTTTCATCGTTCAGATCGCATTACGTAGGCTGAGGTTTTCCGGGTGCGGTTGCAGGTAAGCCTGTTGCGCGATGTAGCGGTCCGGGTGTTGGCGAAAATGGTGTTTGAGCAGCGTCAGCGGCACCACCAACGGCACGATGCCGTGACGGTATTGGCCGATGACGGTTTGCATTTCCTGTTTGTCGTCGGCGCTGATGGCCTGCTTGAGGTAGCCGCTGATGTGTTGCAGCACATTGGTGTGGGTGCCGCGCGTGGCGCATTTTTTCAGGCCGGTCATCAGGTCGGTGAAGTAGCCGTCGGCCAACTCATCGAGGTTGGCGCCCTTGCCCATGCTGCCGAGTAGGTGGCCGAGGCTCTTGTAATGCACGGGGCTGTGGGCCATCAGCAGGTATTTGTAGCGCGAGTGGAAGGCCAGCAGGCGATGGCGGGTCAGGCCCTCGGCCAGCAGGTTTTGCCAACTGGCGTACACAAAGACGCGGGTCAGGAAGTTTTCCCGCAGCACCGGGTCATTCAGCCGACCGTCTTCTTCGACGGGCAAGTTGGGGTGCCGCGCGCAAAACGCCTGGGCGTAGATGCCGCGCCCGCCGCCGTCCACCGGTGTGCCGTTGTCGCGGTACACCTTGACCCGTTCCAGGCCGCAGGACGGCGATTTCTGCATGAAGATGTAACCGCACAGGTCGGTGTGTGCCTCGGCCATTTGTTGGCCGTAGTCGTCCAGCGGTTGGGTGACATTCAGCTCGCGGTGCACGGTGCCCACGGCTTGCGGGTGGGCGGGGTCACCCACCAGGCGGATCGGTTCACGGGGGATGCCGAGGCCGATGGCGACTTCGGGGCACAGCGGCACAAAGTCGAAATAGTCGGCAAGGGTCTGGCTGCACAGCAGCGACTGCTTATGCCCGCCGTTGAAGCGCACGTTTTCGCCGAGCAGGCAGGCGCTGATGGCGATCTTGGGCTTACTACCGGTGCTGGACATGCGCAAACCTCTGCAAGATTCCTGTACAAGCTTGAGGTCTTGTACAACTAAATCTCATCATAGGTGTGATGCTGTACAAGTCAAATATTTTGTACAAGTATTTGCGGCGAGGCTATTTCCAGCCGATGCGCCAGGCTTCGGCGTCTTGCAAGGTCTGCCATGCCAGGCGCTCGGCGCGTCGGGTCATGACGGCTTGCAGCTCGATTTCCAGCACGGTGCCTTCTTCATCGCGAAACAGTTCGGTGACCAGAAAGTGTTTTTCCTTGTTGCGCGGATGGGCTGCTGTCCACTTCGACAGCAGCAATTTTGCGGGGTTGATGCGGTTCATTGCAGGTGCTCGATCAAGCGTCGCGCAGCTTCCTGGCCGCTGAGCCATGCGCCTTCGACCCGGCCCGACAGGCACCAGTCGCCACACACATACAGCCCCAGGTCGGCGTCGGCCAGCACGCCGAATTCGTGGGCACTTGAGGGGCGCGCATAGAGCCAGCGGTGCGCCAGGCTGAACGAGGGGGCGGGCATGGCGCTGTGCAGCAATTCGGCGAAGGCGCCATGCAGGTGTTCGATCACGGCTTCTTTTGGCAGGTCCAGGTGGGCCCTGCTCCAGGCGCTGGTGGCGTGTAGTACCCACGTGTCGAGGGTGGTGTCGCGTCCGGGTTTGCTGCGGTTGCGCGCCAGCCAGTCGAGGGCGCTATCCTGCACGAAGCAGCCTTCCATCGGCGTATCCAGGGGCTTGTCGAAGGCCAGCGCGATGGCCCAGGTAGGGTCCATTTTTACCCCGGCGGCGGCACTCGCCAGCTTGGGTGCGGCGGCCAGCAGGGCGGTGGCTTGCGGCGCCGGAGTGGCAATGATCACGTGACTGAAGGGGCCGTGGTTTTCGCCGTCGGCGTCCAGCAGGTTCCAGTGCTGTTTGCCCTGGAACACATCGGTGATGCGGCAACCGAATTGCACCGGCAAGTCATCGAGCAGGGCGCGGGTGATCGCACTCATGCGCGGCGTGCCGACCCAGCGGATCTGCTCATCGGGGGAGGGCGTGAGCTGCCCGGATTTGAAGTTGTACAGCTGCGGTTTCCATTGCTCGGCCCAGCCGTTGCTTTGCCAGCGCTGCACTTCGTTAACGAAACGCCGGTCGCGGGCAGTGAAGTACTGCGCGCCCATGTCGAGTGCGCCAGCGTCGCTGCGCTTGCTGGACATGCGGCCACCACTGCCGCGGCTTTTATCGAAGAGTTTTACAGCGTGCCCCGCGTCTCGTAACGCTCGGGCGGCGGAGAGACCGGCGATGCCGGTGCCGATGATCGCAATGGGAACAGTCATGGAGGGCCTCGTTTTACCGTTGGGTACAGACTACGCCGACACCAATAGCTGTACAATATTGTTTTTTGGTATAAGTTTTGGCTTACCTGTTCTAACGGCGTGACCTATTGTTAATGCCTGGGGTTAAACAATAGCCACGCCCGATACCAATGATCCCTGTATTTAAAATAGACCAGTGATGGGCGGCGAACGTTACATGAGGAAGATCCCATGCACATTTTGCTGACCGGCGGTACAGGTTTGATCGGCCGCCAACTTTGCCGACATTGGCTCGCCCAGGGCCATCGCCTGACCGTGTGGAGCCGTCATCCCCAAGAGGTGGCTGCGTTGTGTGGCGCTGAGGTGCTGGGCGTGGCGCGCCTGGAGGAGGTGAGCGGCGCCGTGGACGCGGTGGTCAACCTCGCCGGCGCGCCCATCGCGGATCGCCCCTGGACGCACAAGCGCAAGGCGTTGCTGTGGAGCAGTCGCATCAGCCTCACCGAAACCCTGTTGGCGTGGCTGGACGGGTTGGAGCACAAGCCGGCGCTGTTGATCTCAGGTTCTGCGGTGGGTTGGTACGGCGACGGGGGCGAGCGCGAGTTGACCGAAGCCAGCGGCCCGGTGCTGGACGATTTCCCCAGCCAACTGTGCATCGCCTGGGAGGAAACCGCCCAGCGCGCCGAAGCCTTGGGTATTCGCGTGGTGCTGGTGCGTACCGGCCTGGTACTGGCGGCTGAGGGCGGCTTTTTGTCGCGGTTGCTGCTGCCGTTCAAACTTGCGCTGGGCGGGCCTATCGGCAATGGTCGGCAGTGGATGCCGTGGGTGCATATAAAGGATCAAATCGCCCTGATTGATTTTCTTCTGCACAAGCCTGACGCCAGCGGTCCTTATAATGCCTGCGCGCCGCACCCGGTGCGTAACCGCGAGTTCGCCAAGACACTCGGCCAGGTGCTGCACCGCCCGGCCTTTATGCCGATGCCGGCCTTTGCGTTGAAGGTGGGGTTGGGCGAGTTGTCGGGCCTGTTGCTGGGCGGGCAGAAGGCGCTGCCCGAGCGGTTGCTGGCCGCCGGTTTCACTTTCCAGTTCACTGAGTTGCGTGCGGCGTTGGACGACCTGTCCAGCCGCCTCTAGAGATAGGATGTTGCATGACGGATCACGCGTTGTTACTGGTCAACCTGGGCTCACCGGCGTCCACTTCGGTGGCCGATGTGCGCAGCTACCTCAATCAGTTTTTGATGGACCCTTATGTGATCGACCTGCCGTGGCCGGTACGGCGCTTGCTGGTGTCGTTGATCCTGATCAAGCGCCCCGAACAGTCGGCGCATGCCTATGCGTCGATCTGGTGGGACGAGGGTTCGCCGTTGGTGGTGTTGAGCCGACGCCTGCAGCAGCAAATGACCTCGCAGTGGACCCAGGGCCCGGTAGAACTGGCGATGCGCTATGGCGAACCGTCGATTGAAAGCGTGCTGACCCGCCTCGCGGCCCGGGGTATTCAGAAGGTTACCCTGGCGCCGCTGTACCCGCAGTTTGCCGACAGCACCGTGACCACGGTGATCGAGGAAGCCAAGCGGGTCGTGCGCGACAAGAAGCTCAATGTGCAGTTCTCGACCCTGCAACCGTTCTACGACCAGCCCGAATACCTGGATGCCCTGGCGGCCAGTGTGGTGCCGTATGTCGAGCAGGATTACGACCACTTGCTGATGAGTTTCCACGGCTTGCCCGAGCGCCACCTGACCAAGCTCGACCCCACCGGGCAGCATTGCTTCAAAGATGCCGACTGCTGCAAGAACGCGTCTGCCGAGGTGCTCAAGACGTGCTATCGCGCGCAGTGCTTCAGCGTTGCGCGTGACGTTGCCGAGCGTTTGGGTTTGCCGGAAGGCAAGTGGTCGGTGGCTTTCCAGTCGCGCCTGGGCCGGGCCAAGTGGATCGAACCCTACACCGAAGCGCGCCTTGAGGCCCTGGCGCAGCAAGGCGTGAAAAAGCTGCTGGTGATGTGCCCGGCGTTTGTCGCCGATTGCATCGAAACCCTGGAGGAAATCGGCGATCGCGGCCTGGAGCAGTTCCGCGAGGCTGGCGGTGAGGAGTTGCTGCTGGTGCCTTGCCTGAATGATGACCCGCAGTGGGCGGCGGCGCTTAATACCCTGTGTGAAAAAGCCGCCGGGTGAAGTTTAGATTCAACTGTGGGAGGGGGGCTTGCCCCCGATTGCGGAGTGTCAGTTGATACATGTGTAGCTGACACACCGCCATCGGGAGCAAGCCCCCTCCCACATTTTTGATTGTATTTACAGGTTGAGGGTCAGGCTGACCGTGAGGTTGCGCGGTTCGCCGGGGTTGATCCAGTAGTTGCTGTACGAGCGCTCGTAGTACTTCTCATCAAACAGGTTGTTGAGGTTCAGCCCTACAGTGACATTCTCCGTGGCCTTGTAATGGGCCAGCAGGTCGACCGTGTGGTAAGCCGGCAGCTCGAAGCCCGTGCCGGCTTCACCCGAGCGATCACCCACATAGGTGAAGGCCGCGCCCAGGTCTGAGCCGCGCAACAGCCCATCCTGGAACTCATACACCCCCAACAGACTGCCGCTGCGCTTGGCCACGCCGAGGATTCGGCTGCCAGTCGGGATAACCTTGTCGCCCTTGGTCACCTGGGCGTCGATGTAGGCAAAAGCGCCGATCACGCGCACGGCGTCGCTGACCTGCCCGGTCACTTGCAGGTCGAAGCCCTGGCTGCGCGCCTTGCCCATGGCGCGGTTGGTGTTGGTGGCGGGGTCCAGCGTCAGTACGTTTTCCTTTTCGATATGGAACGCAGCAAGGGTGGCGCTGAGGCGATCGTCGAACAGCTCGCTCTTGACCCCGACTTCATACCCCACGCCTTCTTCCGGCTTGAAGGATTTATTGTCGGCGTCCAGCCCGCTGTTGGGCTTGAACGAGGTGGACGCGTTGGCGAACACGCCGACCTGCGGTGTGAGCTGGTAAAGCAGGCCGGCGCGCTGGGTCAGGGCGTCGTGGGTTTGCCGGCTCGGTGGGGCGTTGCCAGTGAAGTCATCGATGCTCTGTTCGAAATGCTCGAAGCGCGCGCCAACCATGCCGCGCAGGCGGTCGGTAAAGACGATTTGGTCTTGCAGGTTCAGCGCGTGGCTTTTGGTCTGCTCGAAGAAGTCGGTGCCTGTGCGCGCGCCGGTGGGTTTTGGCTGGCCGTAGACCGGGTTGTAAATGTCGATGGCATAGGCGCTGCCGGTGATGGCGGTGACGCGCTCTTGCTTGCGGTAGTCCTCGTATTCGGTGCCCACCAGCAGCTCATGCTGCCAACTGCCGATGTCGAAGAGGCCACGCAGTTCGAGCTGGGTGATGCTGTCATGCCAACCCATGGAGCGCTCGCGGTAGCGGCGGTTGATGGTATGGCCGTCGGCATTCAGCGCGCGGTTTTCCGAGGCGTCGCCCCATAAGCTGCCTTGTTTGTAGTGGCTGGCCAGGCGCAGTTTCCAGGCATCGTTGAGGTGATGTTCGAGGGTGGCCTGGAGGCGGTTGTTGTGGTTGTCGATGTCACCGTCATTGGGCTCGCCAAGGAAGGTTGCGCGCGACATACCAGGGGCGTCGACGATGCCACGGTCGAAGGTGGAGCTGTGGCGCACGAACTCGCTTTCCACCAACAGGCTGGTGTCCGGGTCCAGCTGCCAACTGAATGAAGGCGCGACGAACACGCGCTTGCTCTGCACGTGATCGCGGAAGCTGTGGTTGTCTTCCACCGCGAGGTTGACCCGCGACAGCACCTGGCCTTCGGCGTCCAGCGGGGTGTTGACGTCGAGGGCGGTGCGGTAGCGGTCCCAGCTGCCGGCGCTGGTTTGCAGGGTGGTGAAGGCCTCCGGCTGCGGTTTTTTAGTCACGATATTCACCGTGCCGCCCGGATCGCCGCGCCCGTAAAGGCTGGCGGCAGGGCCCTTGAGCACTTCGATGCGTTCGATATTGGCCGTGTCCGGCGTGCTCGGGTAGCCACGGTTGGCGCTGAAGCCGTCCTGGTAGAACTCCGAGGTGGTGAAGCCGCGCACGCTGTATTCGTAGAGGGTCAGGCCGCCGAAGTTGTTCTGCTTGGACACGCCGCCAGCAAATTCCAGGGCGCGTTCCACATTCGTGCTGCCCAGGTCCTTGAGCACCGTGGTGGGAATCACGCTGATCGACTGTGGGATATCGCGCAGGGCCGTGTCGGTTTTTGTCGCGCTTGCAGAGCGGGTGGCGCGGTAGCCCTTGACCGGGCCGGTCGCGGATTCATAGGCGTCGGTAGTGACGCTGATGGTGTCGAGTTCCAGGGTGTTGTCTTCGGCAAAGGCGGGGTCCAGCAGCAACCCAAAGGCCAGGCCAGCCAAGGGGGCAAATCTTCGAGACGGCATGATAGAGCGTTCCAATAGCGATATTGAAACAATATAACATGACCAATGAGAATGGCTGCGCTTTGAAATATTAGCTTACAGGTACCCGCAAGCGGGTACCTGAGGCGCGCGGCTTACTCTTCTTCTTTCACCGGGGCGGGCGGTGGGCGCAGGCCGATTTCCGCCAGCAGCTTGATCTCTTTACCATTGCGCATCACCTGGATCGCCACCTTGTCGGTTGGCTTGATCCGCGCCACCTGGTTCATCGACTTGCGACCATCGCCTGCCGGTTCGCCGTTGATGCTCAGGATCACATCCCCCAGCTGCAGGCCGGCTTTCTGCGCCGGGCCATCGCGGAAGATGCCGGCGACCACGATGCCAGGACGCCCGGTCAGGCCAAACGACTCGGCCAGCTCTTTGGTCAGCGGCTGCACTTCAATCCCCAGCCAACCGCGAATCACCTGGCCGTGCTCGATGATCGACTTCATGACTTCCATCGCCAGCTTCACCGGAATCGCGAAACCGATACCTTGGGAGCCGCCGGATTTGGAGAAAATCGCCGTGTTGATCCCGGTCAGGTTGCCGTTGGCGTCCACGAGCGCGCCGCCGGAGTTGCCCGGGTTGATCGCCGCGTCGGTCTGGATGAAATCTTCGTAGCTGTTAAGCCCCAACTGGTTACGCCCGGTGGCGCTGATGATGCCCATGGTCACCGTCTGGCCCACCCCGAACGGGTTGCCGATGGCCAGCGCCACGTCACCCACGCGCAGGCCATCGGAACGTCCCAGGGTGATGGACGGCAAGCTCTTCAAATCGATCTTTAGCACCGCCAGGTCTGTTTCAGGATCGCTACCAACTACGCGCGCCAGGGTTTCGCGGCCATCACGCAGGGCGACCACGATCTGGTCGGCGCCGGTGGTCACGTGGTTGTTGGTCAGGATGTAGCCTTCGGGGCTCATGATTACGCCGGAGCCGAGGCTGGATTCCATGCGCCGCTGCTTGGGCCCGTTGTCACCGAAATAGCGGCGGAACTGCGGGTCTTCAAACAACGGATGCGCCGGCTTGTTGATGACCTTGGTGGTGTACAGGTTGACCACCGCCGGAGCGGCGATGACAACGGCATCCGCGTAAGTCACCGGGCCTTGTACCACCGCGCTGGTTTGCGGTGCCTGTTGCAGGTTTACATCAAGGCTGGGCAAGCCCACCCATTCGGGGAAACGCTGAATAATCAGCATCGCGATCAGCACGCCAGCCAACAATGGCCATCCAAAAAAACGCAGTGCCTTGAGCATCAAGTAAGTCCTGACAGGTTGCAGGGGGCGGGAGAGCGCCCATAATGTCGCGCATTATACGAGGCTGCGAGCGCCTCGGAACGGGATATTTAGGAGTCTTTTATGGCCGTTGCTTTGAGCACACTCGTCGAGGAAGCGGACCGCTACCTGGGCAGCGCAAAAATCGCTGATTATTGCCCCAATGGCCTGCAAGTCGAAGGCCGTCCGCAGGTGATGCGCATCGTCAGCGGCGTGACCGCAAGCCAGGCCCTGCTGGACGCGGCCGTCGACGCCCAGGCCGACCTGATCCTGGTGCACCACGGTTATTTCTGGAAGGGCGAGAACCCCTGCATCACCGGTATGAAGCAGCGCCGTCTGAAAACCCTGCTCAAGCATGACATCAGCCTGCTGGCCTACCACTTGCCGTTGGACCTGCACCCCGATGTCGGCAATAACGTGCAACTGGCTCGCCAATTGGACATCACCGTCGAAGGCCCGCTGGACCCCAGCAACCCGAAAATCGTCGGCCTGGTCGGCTCCCTTGCCGAGCCGCTGTCGCCGCGCGACTTTGCGCACCGCGTGCAGAGCGTCATGGGCCGTGAGCCGCTGCTGATCGAAGGCAGTGAAATGATCCGCCGCGTCGGCTGGTGCACTGGCGGTGGTCAGGGTTACATCGACGACGCGGTTGCCGCCGGTGTCGACCTGTACCTCAGCGGTGAAGCCTCCGAGCAGACCTTCCACAGCGCGCGGGAAAACGACATCAGCTTTATTGCTGCCGGCCACCATGCCACCGAGCGCTACGGCGTGCAGGCACTGGGGGATTACCTGGCGCGGCGGTTTGCCCTGGAGCATTTGTTCATCGACTGCCCCAACCCGATCTAAGTAACGCCGAGGATCAAATGTGGGAGGGGCGGTGCGACGATTCGACTTGCCCCCGATGACAGAGTGTCAGCTAAGTATGTATCAACTGACACACCGCTATCGGGGGCAAGCCCCCTCCCACACTTGACTGCATTCCAGGCCAAACTCGGGAGCATATTCATATACCGTTTCGATCTAGCCAGCTCCCTGAATAGAAGAAGGTGCTGTGCTAGCATGCCCCGCTCGAACACGGCCCGCTGGCCGTCCATAAGATCGTTTTTCCGTGAGTAACCATGGTCGACAAACTGACGCATCTGAAACAGTTGGAGGCGGAAAGCATCCACATCATCCGCGAGGTCGCCGCCGAGTTCGATAACCCGGTGATGCTCTACTCGATCGGTAAAGACTCCGCCGTGATGCTGCACCTGGCGCGCAAGGCCTTCTTCCCGGGCAAGTTGCCGTTCCCGGTGATGCACGTCGACACCCGGTGGAAATTCCAGGAGATGTACAAGTTCCGCGACCGCATGGTTGAAGAACTGGGCCTGGACCTGATTACCCACGTCAACCCGGACGGTGTGGCGCAGGGCATCAACCCGTTCACCCACGGCAGCGCCAAGCACACCGACATCATGAAGACCGAGGGCCTCAAGCAGGCTCTGGACAAGCATGGTTTCGACGCAGCGTTCGGCGGTGCCCGTCGCGATGAAGAGAAATCCCGCGCCAAAGAGCGCGTGTACTCGTTCCGTGACAGCAAGCATCGCTGGGACCCAAAGAACCAGCGTCCCGAGCTGTGGAACGTCTACAACGGCAACGTCAACAAGGGCGAGTCGATCCGTGTGTTCCCGCTGTCCAACTGGACCGAGCTGGACATCTGGCAGTACATCTACCTCGAAGGCATCCCTATTGTGCCGCTGTACTTCGCCGCCGAACGCGATGTGATCGAGAAGAACGGCACGTTGATCATGATCGACGACGACCGCATCCTCGAGCACTTGTCCGACGAAGACAAAGCCCGAATCGTCAAAAAGAAAGTACGTTTCCGTACCCTTGGCTGCTACCCGTTGACGGGCGCTGTGGAGTCCGACGCTGAAAGCCTGACGGACATCATTCAAGAAATGCTCCTGACGCGAACTTCCGAGCGCCAGGGCCGGGTCATCGACCACGATGGCGCAGGCTCGATGGAAGATAAAAAACGTCAGGGTTATTTCTAAGGGGCTGTCACCAATGTCGCATCAATCTGATTTGATCAGCGAGGACATCCTCGCCTACCTGGGCCAGCACGAGCGCAAGGAAATGTTGCGCTTCCTGACCTGTGGCAACGTCGACGACGGCAAGAGTACCCTGATCGGGCGCCTGCTGCACGACTCCAAGATGATCTACGAAGATCACCTGGAAGCCATCACCCGTGATTCGAAGAAGTCCGGTACCACCGGCGACGACATCGACCTGGCCTTGCTGGTCGACGGCCTGCAGGCTGAGCGTGAGCAGGGCATCACCATTGATGTTGCCTACCGCTACTTCTCCACCGCCAAGCGTAAATTCATCATCGCCGACACCCCCGGCCATGAGCAGTACACCCGCAACATGGCCACCGGTGCCTCCACCTGTGACCTGGCGATCATCCTGATCGACGCCCGCTACGGCGTGCAGACCCAGACCCGTCGCCACAGCTTTATCGCCTCGTTGCTGGGCATCAAGCACATCGTGATTGCCGTCAACAAGATGGACATCAACGGCTTTGACCAGAGCGTGTTCGAGCAGATCAAGGCCGATTACCTCAAGTTCGCCGACGGTATCGCCTTCAAGCCGAGCACCATGGCCTTTGTGCCGATGTCGGCGCTCAAGGGCGACAACGTGGTGAACAAAAGCGAGCGTTCGCCGTGGTACACCGGCCAGTCGCTGATGGAGATCCTCGAAACCGTCGAGATTGCCAACGACCGCAACTACACCGACCTGCGTTTCCCGGTGCAGTACGTCAACCGTCCGAACCTGAACTTCCGTGGTTTTGCCGGCACCCTGGCCAGCGGCATCGTGCACAAAGGCGACGAAGTCGTGGTGCTGCCGTCGGGCAAGAGCAGCCGCGTCAAATCCATCGTCACCTTCGACGGTGAACTTGAGCACGCAGGCCCAGGCCAGGCCGTGACCCTGACCATGGAAGACGAGATCGACATCTCCCGTGGCGACCTGCTGGTGCATGCCGACAACGTGCCGCAAGTGACTGACGCCTTCGACGCCATGCTGGTGTGGATGGCTGAAGAGCCGATGCTGCCGGGCAAGAAGTACGACATCAAGCGCGCCACCAGCTACGTGCCGGGTTCCATCACCAGCATCGTGCACCGCGTGGACGTGAACACCCTGGCCGAAGGCCCGGCGAGTTCGCTGCAGTTGAACGAGATTGGTCGCGTCAAGGTCAGCCTCGACGCCGCCATCGCGCTGGACGGTTACGACAGCAACCGCACCACCGGTGCATTCATCGTGATCGACCGTTTGACCAACGGCACTGTGGCGGCGGGCATGATCATCGCGCCGCCGGTGACCCACGGCAGCGCGGCGCAGCACGGCAAGCTGGCCCACGTGGCCACCGAAGAGCGTGCCCAGCGTTTCGGCCAGCAACCGGCTACCGTGTTGTTCAGCGGCCTGTCGGGCGCTGGCAAAAGCACCTTGGCTTATGCGGTTGAGCGCAAGCTGTTCGACATGGGCCGTGCGGTGTTCGTACTGGATGGCCAGAACCTGCGTCACGACCTGAACAAGGGCTTGCCGCAGGACCGTGCCGGGCGTACCGAGAACTGGCGTCGTGCCGCGCACGTGGCGCGCCAGTTCAACGAAGCCGGCCTGCTGACCCTGGCCGCGTTCGTTGCACCGGATGCCGAAGGCCGCGAACAGGCCAAGGCGCTGATCGGCAGCGAGCGTTTGCTGACCGTGTACGTGCAGGCATCGCCGCTGGTGTGCGCCGAGCGTGACCCGCAAGGCCTGTACGCTGCCGGTGGGGATAACATCCCGGGCGAGTCCTTCCCGTACGACGTGCCGTTGAATGCCGATCTGGTGATCGACACCCAGGCCCTGTCGCTGGAAGACAGCGTCAAGCAAGTGCTGGAACTGTTGCGTCAGCGCGGCGCGATCTAAACCTCGCCGCCACAAAAAAGCCCGCCACCGAGTGATCGGTGGCGGGCTTTTTACAGTCTAGAGATCGGGCTCGGTCAAGTGTGGGAGGGGGCTTGCTCCCGATAGCGGTGTATCAGTAACAGCTGTACTGGCTGACACGCCGCCATCGGGAGCAAGCCCCCTCCCACAGGGTGATCATCGTTTGCCTAGGAATTCTGTGTGCAGTTTCTCCAGCAACTGATCCTTGTCTTCCCATAGCTTGTTGATCCACCCCTGGAACGCCAACCGATATTCCCCATCCTGTTCATAATTCTTGCCAATGAACTCGGCCGGAATCTGCACTTCCTCAAACTGCACGACAACGTCCTTCACATTGCCACACAGCAAATCCCAATACCCCGGGCGCCCGGCTGGGTAGTGAATGGTCACATTGACCAGTGACTTCAACTGCTCACCCATCGCATCCAACACAAACGCGATACCGCCAGCCTTGGGCTTGAGCAGATATTTAAACGGTGATTTCTGCTGGGCATGCTTGCCCGGCGTAAACCGCGTGCCCTCGGCAAAGTTGAAAATGCCCACCGGGTTGTCGCGAAACTTCGCACAGGTCTTGCGGGTTGTTTCCAGGTCTTTGCCTTTCTTCTCCGGGTGCTTTTCCAAGTAGGCCTTGGTGTAGCGCTTCATGAACGGAAAGCCCAGCGCCCACCACGCCAGGCCAATCACCGGCACCCAGATCAGCTCCTGCTTGAGGAAGAACTTCAGCGGGCGGATGCGTCGATTGAGCACGTATTGCAGCACCATGATGTCGACCCAGCTCTGGTGGTTGCTGGTCACCAGGTAGGAGTGTTCATAGTCCAGCCCCTCCAGGCCGGTGAGGTGCCAGCGTGTACGCTGCACCAGGTTCATCCAGCCCTTGTTGTTGGTGACCCAGGCCTCGTGCGTGTGATTCATCAGCCATTCGCTGAAGCGTTTGGCAAACGGCAGCGCCTTGAACAGCGCGACGATAAACAGGAACGAGCACAACAGGATCGTGTTCAGCGCCAACAGCACTGACGCGATCACCCCGCGCACGGCGGCAGGTAGAAAATCCAGCATTTAGATATCCATAGGTCGGTTGGCGGCTTGGATCGCAGTCAGTGCGATGGTGTACACGATGTCGTCGACCTGGGCGCCGCGTGGCAGGTCGTTGACCGGTTTGCGCAGGCCCTGGAGCATCGGCCCCAGGCTCACGCAGTCGGCGCTGCGTTGCACGGCCTTGTGCGTGGTGTTGCCGGTGTTCAGGTCCGGGAACACGAACACCGTGGCCTTGCCCGCGACCAGGCTGTCGGGCGCCAATTGGCGAGCCACGGCTTCGTTGGCTGCGGCGTCGTATTGCAGTGGGCCGTCAATCAGCAGCGAGCTTTGTTGCTCGTGGGCGAGCAGGGTGGCTTCGCGGACCTTCTCGACTTCCTCACCGCTGGCCGAGTCGCCGCTGGAATAGCTGATCATCGCCACACGCGGGGTAATCCCGAACGCGGCGGCCGAATCGGCGCTTTGCAGGGCGATCTCCGCCAGTTCCGCAGCGCTTGGGTGTGGGTTCATCACGCAGTCGCCGTACACCAGCACCTGCTCGGGGAACAGCATGAAAAACACCGACGACACCAGCGTGCAGCCTGGCGCGGTCTTGATCAGCTGCAGGGCAGGGCGGATGGTGTTGGCGGTGGAGTGAATGACGCCGGAGACCAGGCCGTCCACCTCGTCCAGCGCGAGCATCATGGTGGCGATCACCACCGTGTCCTCCAGTTGCTGCTCGGCCATCGGCGCATTGAGGCTTTTGCTCTTGCGCAGCGCCACCATCGGTTCGACGTAGCGCTGGCGAATCAGGTCCGGGTCAAGAATCTCCAGGCCCTCGGGCAGTTCGATGCCCTGGGCGCGGGCGACGGCTTCCACGTCCGCAGGCTTGGCCAGCAGCACGCAGCGCGCGATGCCCCGGGCCTGGCAGATGGCGGCGGCTTGCACGGTCAGCGGCTCGCTGCCTTCGGGCAGCACGATGCGCTTGTTGGCCGCCTGGGCGCGTTGGATCAGCTGGTAACGGAACACCGCCGGCGACAGGCGCATTTCCCGCGGAGTGCCGCAGCGTTGGTGCAGCCAGCGTGCATCGAGGTGGCTGGCGACGAAATCGGTGATGATCTCCGCGCGCTCGCGGTCATCGATGGGGATTTCCTTATTCAGGCTATTGAGCTGGTTCGCCGTGTCATAGGAGCCGCTGCTCACCGACAGCACCGGCAGCCCGGCCTGGAAGGCGCCACGGCACAGGTCCATGATGCGCGGGTCGGGCAGGGTGTCGCTGGTCAGCAGCAGGCCGGCCAGGGGTACGCCGTTGATCGCGGCCAGGCTGACGGCGAGGATGATGTCGTCGCGATCGCCTGGGGTTACCACCAGCACGCCGGGCTTGAGCAGCTCCACGGTGTTACGCATGGTGCGCGCACAGATGATGATCTTGGTCATGCGCCGCGTTTCATAGTCGCCGGCGTTGAGGATCTGCGCGCCCATCAGGTCGGCCACGTCACGCGTGCGCGGTGCGTTGAGTTCCGGTTGGTAGGGGATGCAGCCGAGCAGGCGGAAATCGCCGCTGCGCAACAGCGGCGAATGCTCCTTGAGGCGCGCCGAGAAGGCTTCCATGCTTTCGTCGGTGCGCACCTTGTTGAGGATCACGCCCAGCACCTTCGGGTCTTTCGGGCCACCGAACAGTTGGGCCTGCAATTCCACGCGGCCTGATAGTTCGGTGAGTACTTCGTTTTCCGGGGCCGACACCAGGATCACTTCCGCATCCAGGCTCTTGGCCAGGTGCAGGTTGACCCGCGCCGCATAGCTGGCGCTGCGGGTCGGCACCATGCCCTCGACGATCAGCACGTCCTTGCCCACGGCGGCTTGCTGGTAGAGCGTGATGATTTCTTCGAGCAGCTCATCCAGCTGGCCGTCGCCGAGCATGCGCTCTACGTGAGCCAGGCCCAGCGGCTGTGGCGGCTTGAGGCCGTGGGTGCGGGCCACCAGTTCGGTGGAGCGCTCGGGGCCGGTGTCGCCGGGGTGCGGCTGGGCGATCGGTTTGAAGAAGCCGACTTTCAGCCCGGCCCGCTCAAGGGTACGCACCAGCCCAAGGCTGATGGAGGTCAGACCCACACCAAAATCGGTGGGCGCGATAAAAAAAGTCTGCATGCGAATTCTCTGGAGGTGCATGGCTTGGGTGGCCGTCTATGACTGATGGCCTACCGCGGGAATCAGCTGACAAGGTTATCTCTATCCGGCGCTTGAGCACACCAGCCACACGCAAAGCGCTGGCCTATTTTTTCAAGACGTTGCGCGGGCTCCGTCACCCAGGCCCGGGATTGCCAGGGTGGTTGATGACGCAGGTGCTGAGTGTGGCCGCAGGACAGCTCCACCACCCAATGCTGGTCTTCATCCTGATGAAAACCGGTGATGGTCGAGTCGTTTGTTCGACCCCGTCCGTCCGGGTTCTGTTCGCTTTCGGGCAAATCCTTGTTTAGACTTGTCCGTTCTTCATTCTTATGCAAAAGGTCTCGCCCCATGACGATCGCCGCTAACAAGGCTGTCTCCATCGACTATACCCTGACCAACGACGCTGGTGAGGTCATCGACAGCTCCGCCGGCGGCGCGCCGCTGGTCTACCTGCAAGGCGCAGGTAACATCATCCCAGGCCTGGAAAAGGCTCTGGAAGGCAAGAGCGTTGGTGATGAACTGACCGTTGCCGTAGAACCTGAAGATGCCTACGGCGAGTACTCCGCCGAGCTGGTCAGCACCCTGAGCCGCAGCATGTTCGAAGGTGTTGACGAGCTGGAAGTCGGCATGCAGTTCCACGCTTCCGCGCCGGACGGTCAAATGCAGATCGTGACCATCCGTGATCTGGACGGCGACGACGTTACCGTCGACGGCAACCACCCTCTGGCAGGCCAGCGCCTGAACTTCCAAGTGAAGATCGTTGCCATCCGCGACGCTTCCCAGGAAGAAGTGGCTCACGGCCACGTCCACGGTGAAGGCGGTCACCACCATTGATCGTGGTTTGATCAATCGGTAGCAAAAACGCCCCGACTGGTTCGGGGCGTTTTTTTGCCTGATAGTTAAGTCGAGTGCTTTTTTGTGGCGAGCGGGCTTGCCCGCGTTGGGGCGCGAAGCGGCCCCAATAAATCCACCGCGCTATTTCAGGCATATCGCGGTCGCAGGTTTCAGGGCCGCTTCGCGCCCCAGCGCGGGCAAGCCCGCTCGCCACAACAAGCCTGTTCATCACATCAGCCTGTAGTGATTTTCCGGCACACACAAAAATGCCCCGGACCTTTCGGCACGGGGCATTTCTTAACTGTTACGCAACCTGGGTTACGCGGCAGTTGTTACCACTTAGGCTGCTGCAGCGACGTTCAGAGCCTTGATGTGGCCATTCAGGCGGCTCTTATGGCGAGCGGCCTTGTTCTTGTGGATGATGCCTTTATCGGCCATACGGTCGATAACTGGCACGGCCAGAACGTAAGCAGCTTGGGCTTTTTCAGCGTCTTTGGTGTCGATGGCTTTAACTACATTCTTGATGTAGGTACGAACCATGGAACGCAGGCTGGCGTTGTGGCTGCGACGCTTCTCAGCCTGTTTTGCACGTTTTTTGGCGGAAGGTGTGTTGGCCACCGTCGAGCTCCTCGAAAGACTTTTTAGGAAATAGCAAACAAAATAGGCCGCGAATCATGCCGATGACTTGATGGGTTGTCAAGAGCGGCTGATGCGAACTGCTGAGTGGTCGATCTGAAGAGGCGGGTGATTTATTTCCGGCGCTTGACCTGTAAACTCGCGAGCTTTGGCTCTGTGCTGTTGCAGGCGCGCAGTATCGCATAAGTAGGCGCACAGTTCGCCTGCTCTTTATCTATAGGCGCAAACTCTTTCAATGAATCTGCTCAAATCGTTGGCTGCCGTCAGCTCTATCACGATGATCTCCCGGGTTTTGGGGTTTGTGCGTGACACCCTGCTGGCGCGCATATTTGGCGCCAGCATGGCCACGGATGCGTTCTTTATTGCCTTCAAACTTCCCAACCTGCTGCGACGGATCTTCGCCGAGGGCGCGTTTTCCCAGGCATTCGTGCCGATCCTGGCCGAATACAAGACCCAGCAGGGCGAAGAGGCGACTCGCACCTTTATTGCCTACGTGTCTGGCCTGCTGACCCTGGTGCTGATGCTGGTGACTATCCTCGGCATGCTCGCTGCGCCCTGGGTGATCTGGGCCACGGCGCCTGGCTTTGCCAATACCCCGGAAAAATTCGCGCTGACCACTGACCTGCTGCGCGTGACCTTTCCTTATATATTGCTGATTTCCTTGTCGTCCCTGGCCGGGGCGATCCTCAACACCTGGAACCGTTTCTCGGTGCCGGCCTTTGTGCCGACCCTGCTGAACGTCAGCATGATTATTTTTGCGCTGTTCCTCACGCCGTATTTCGACCCGCCGGTAATGGCCCTGGGCTGGGCCGTGCTGGCCGGCGGCCTGGCGCAGTTGATCTACCAACTGCCGCACCTGAAAAAAATCGGCATGCTGGTATTGCCGCGTCTTAACCTCAAGGACACCGGCGTGTGGCGCGTGATGCGCAACATGCTGCCGGCGATCCTCGGCGTGTCGGTGAGCCAGATCTCCCTGATCATCAACACCGCGTTTGCCTCGTTGTTGGTGTCCGGCTCGGTGTCGTGGATGTACTACGCCGATCGTCTGATGGAGTTGCCATCCGGTGTGCTCGGTGTGGCGCTGGGCACCATCCTGCTGCCGACACTGGCGCGCACCTACGCCAGCAAGGACCGCCAGGAATACTCGCGCATCCTCGATTGGGGCCTGCGCCTGTGTTTTGTGCTGGTGCTGCCGTGCGCCCTGGCGCTGGGTATCCTGGCCGAGCCGTTGACGGTCTCGCTGTTTCAATACGGCCAATTCGATGCGCACGACGCGTTGATGACGCAGCACGCGCTGGTCGCCTATTCCGTGGGGCTGCTGGGCATTATCGTGATCAAGGTGCTGGCCCCCGGCTTCTATGCGCAGCAAAACATCCGAACGCCGGTCAAAATCGCGATTTTCACGCTGATCGTCACGCAATTGCTCAACCTGGTCTTCATCGGTCCGCTGGCCCACGCCGGCCTGGCCCTGGCCATCAGTGCGGGGGCGTGCATCAACGCCGGCCTGCTGTTTTACCAGCTGCGCAAGCAGCAGATGTTCCAGCCGCAGCCAGGCTGGGGTCTGTTTGCCCTCAAACTGCTGGTGGCGGTGGCGGCGATGTCGGCGGTATTGCTGGGCCTGATGCACTTTATGCCCGCCTGGGACGAAGGCCATATGCTTGAGCGCTTCATGCGCCTGGGCGTGCTGGTGGTTGCCGGTGTGGTGGTGTACTTCGGGATGTTGCTGCTGCAGGGCTTTCGCCTGCGCGATTTCAATCGCAAGTCACTGAACTAGAGAGTTTGCCGCGATAAAACGGTTGTTTTATCGATTCGATCCATTTGGCCTGCGCTGTTGCCTGTCGTCCGGGGCTGGGTGTGGTTATAATCGACCACTTTATGAGCAAGAAGCGCGTTATGCAGCTGGTTCGAGGTCTCCACAACCTGCGCCCCGAGCATCGGGGCTGCGTCGCCACTATTGGCAACTTTGACGGTGTTCACCGTGGCCACCAGGCTATCCTGGCCCGGCTGCGCGAGCGTGCGGTCGAGTTGGGCGTGCCCAGCTGCGTGGTGATTTTTGAGCCACAGCCGCGGGAATACTTCACCCCGCAAACGGCGCCAGCGCGCCTGGCCCGCCTGCGCGACAAACTGCAACTGCTGGCCGAAGAAGGCGTGGACCGCGTTCTCTGCCTGGCCTTCAACCAGCGCTTGCAAAGCCTCAGCGCTGCAGAGTTCGTCGACCGCATCCTGGTCGATGGCCTGGGCGTACAGCACCTGGAGGTCGGCGACGACTTCCGTTTCGGCTGCGACCGTGTAGGCGATTTCGATTTCCTGCAACACGCCGGTATCACCCAGGGTTTTACCGTCGAAGCCGCGCAAACCGTCGAACTGGACGGCCTGCGTGTGAGCAGTACCCAGGTGCGTAACGCCCTGGCCGCTGCCGACTTCGGCTTGGCCGAGCGTTTGCTCGGCCGCCCGTTCCGCATTGCCGGGCGGGTCCTGCACGGCCAGAAGCTGGCGCGCCAACTGGGCACGCCAACCGCCAACGTGCAACTCAAGCGCCGTCGTGTACCGTTGACCGGGGTTTACCTGGTGAGCGTCGACATCGACGGCCAGCCGTGGCCGGGAGTCGCCAATATAGGCGTCAGACCCACGGTTGCAGGTGATGGCAAGGCCCACCTGGAAGTTCACCTTTTGGATTTTGCCGGTGATTTGTATGACCGGCGTTTGACGGTGGTTTTCCACCAGAAGCTGCGTGAAGAGCAGCGTTTCGCCTCCCTTGAGGCGTTGAAAACGGCGATCAATGCGGATGTCGCCGCCGCCCGTGCACTAGCCGCACCTAGCGCCCATCGCTAACCGAAGAGCCTTAAATGACCGACTATAAAGCCACGCTAAACCTTCCGGACACCGCCTTCCCAATGAAGGCCGGCCTGCCACAGCGCGAACCGCAGATCCTGCAGCGCTGGGACAGTATTGGCCTGTACGGAAAGTTGCGCGAAATTGGCAAGGATCGTCCGAAATTCGTCCTGCACGACGGCCCTCCTTATGCCAACGGCACGATTCACATCGGTCATGCACTGAACAAGATTCTCAAGGACATGATCCTGCGTTCGAAAACCCTGTCGGGCTTCGACGCACCGTATGTTCCAGGTTGGGACTGCCACGGCCTGCCGATCGAACACAAAGTCGAAGTGACCTACGGCAAGAACCTGGGCGCGGACAAAACCCGCGAACTGTGCCGCGCCTACGCCACCGAGCAGATCGAAGGGCAGAAGTCCGAATTCATCCGCCTCGGCGTGCTGGGCGAGTGGGACAACCCCTACAAGACCATGAACTTCAAGAACGAGGCCGGTGAAATCCGCGCCTTGGCCGAAATCGTCAAGGGCGGCTTCGTGTTCAAGGGCCTCAAGCCCGTGAACTGGTGCTTTGACTGCGGTTCGGCCCTGGCCGAAGCGGAAGTCGAGTACGAAGACAAGAAGTCCTCGACCATCGACGTGGCCTTCCCGATCGCCGACGACGCCAAGCTGGCCGAGGCCTTTGGCCTGGCAAGCCTGAGCAAGCCGGCGGCCATCGTGATCTGGACCACCACCCCGTGGACGATCCCGGCCAACCAGGCGCTGAACGTGCACCCGGAATTCACTTACGCCCTGGTGGACGTCGGTGATCGCCTGCTGGTGCTGGCCGAAGAAATGGTCGAAGCCTGCCTGGCGCGCTACGAGCTGCAAGGTTCGGTGATCGCCACCACCACCGGTACTGCGCTGGAACTGATCAACTTCCGTCACCCGTTCTACGACCGTCTGTCGCCAGTGTATCTGGCTGAATACGTCGAGTTGGGTTCGGGTACCGGCGTGGTTCACTCCGCGCCCGCCTATGGCGTGGACGACTTCGTGACCTGCAAAGCCTACGGCATGGTCAACGACGACATCCTCAACCCGGTGCAGAGCAATGGCGTGTATGCGCCGTCGCTGGAGTTCTTCGGCGGCCAGTTCATCTTCAAGGCCAACGAGCCGATCATCGACAAGCTGCGCGAAGTCGGTTCGCTGTTGCACACCGAAACCATCAAGCACAGCTACATGCACTGCTGGCGCCACAAGACTCCGTTGATCTACCGCGCCACCGCGCAGTGGTTTATCGGCATGGACAAGCAGCCGACCAGCGGCGACACCCTGCGCAACCGTGCGATCAAGGCCATTGAAGACACCAAGTTCGTACCGGCCTGGGGCCAGGCGCGCCTGCACTCGATGATCGCCAACCGCCCGGACTGGTGCATCTCGCGCCAGCGCAACTGGGGCGTGCCGATCCCGTTCTTCCTGAACAAGGAAAGCGGCGAACTGCATCCACGCACCGTTGAACTGATGGAAGTCGTGGCCCAGCGCGTTGAACAGGAAGGTATCGAAGCCTGGTTCAAGCTGGACGCCGCCGAACTGCTGGGCGATGAAGCGCCGCAGTACGACAAGATCAGCGACACTCTCGACGTGTGGTTCGACTCGGGCACCACTCACTGGCACGTGCTGCGTGGTTCACACCCGATGGGTCACGAGACCGGCCCACGCGCCGACCTGTACCTGGAAGGCTCGGACCAACACCGTGGCTGGTTCCACTCCTCGTTGCTGACCGGTTGCGCCATCGACGACCACGCCCCGTACCGCGAACTGTTGACCCACGGTTTCACCGTCGACGAGACGGGCCGCAAGATGTCCAAGTCGCTGAAGAACGTGATCGAGCCCAAGAAGATCAACGACACCCTGGGCGCCGACATCATGCGTCTGTGGGTCGCTTCGACCGATTACTCCGGCGAAATCGCCGTGTCGGACCAGATCCTGGCCCGCAGCGCCGATGCCTACCGCCGTATCCGTAATACCGCACGCTTCCTGCTGTCGAACCTGACCGGTTTCAACCCGGCCACCGACCTGCTGCCGGCCGAGGACATGCTCGCCCTGGACCGTTGGGCCGTAGACCGCACCCTGTTGCTGCAACGCGAGTTGCAGGAACACTACGGCGAATACCGCTTCTGGAACGTGTACTCGAAGATCCACAACTTCTGCGTGCAGGAGCTGGGTGGTTTCTACCTCGACATCATCAAGGACCGCCAGTACACCACCGGCGCCAACAGCAAGGCACGCCGTTCGGCGCAGACCGCGCTGTACCACATCAGCGAGGCGCTGGTGCGCTGGATCGCGCCGATCCTGGCCTTCACCGCCGACGAACTGTGGGAATACCTGCCGGGCGAGCGTAACGAGTCCGTGATGCTCAACACCTGGTACGAAGGCTTGACCGAACTGCCGGCCGACTTCGAACTGGGCCGCGAGTACTGGGAAGGCGTGATGGCCGTCAAAGTCGCGGTGAACAAAGAGCTGGAAGTGCAGCGTGCGGCCAAGGCCGTCGGTGGCAACCTGCAAGCCGAAGTCACCCTGTTTGCCGAAGAAGGCCTGACCGCCGACCTGACCAAGCTGAGCAACGAGCTGCGCTTCGTGCTGATCACCTCGACTGCCAGCCTGGCCCCGTTCGCCCAGGCCCCGGCAGACGCGGTGGTCACCGACGTGCCTGGGCTCAAGCTCAAAGTCGTCAAGTCGGCCTTCCCCAAGTGCGCCCGCTGCTGGCACTGCCGTGAAGACGTTGGCGTGAACCCTGAGCATCCAGAGATCTGCGGTCGTTGTGTCGACAACATCTCGGGTGATGGCGAGGTTCGCCACTATGCCTAATCCAGCCAGCCGTTTTGGACGCCTGGGTTGGCTCGTATTGAGCGTGCTGGTCCTGGTCATCGACCAGGTCAGCAAGGCTCACTTCGAGGGCTCCCTGGAAATGTTCCAGCAGATCGTGGTGATCCCGGATTACTTCAGTTGGACCCTGGCCTACAACACCGGCGCGGCGTTCAGCTTCCTCGCCGACGGTGGCGGCTGGCAGCGCTGGCTGTTTGCCTTGATCGCCGTGGTGGTCAGTGCGGTGCTGGTGGTCTGGCTCAAACGCCTGGGCCGCGATGACACCTGGTTGGCCATTGCCCTGGCCCTGGTGCTGGGCGGCGCGCTGGGCAACCTGTACGACCGCATTGCCCTGGGCCATGTGATCGACTTTATCCTGGTGCATTGGCAGAACCGCTGGTATTTCCCTGCGTTCAACTTTGCCGACAGCGCCATCACCGTCGGTGCAATCATGCTGGCGTTGGACATGTTCAAGAGCAAGAAAACCGGAGAGACCGTCAATGACTGATCAGGTATTGGCTGAGCAACGCATCGGCCAGAACACGGAAGTCACTTTGCATTTCGCACTGCGCCTGGAGAATGGCGACACGGTCGACAGCACGTTCGACAAAGCCCCGGCGACCTTCAAGGTCGGCGACCGCAACCTGCTGCCGGGTTTTGAAGCGGCCCTGTTCGGTTTCAAGGCCGGCGACAAGCGCACCCTGCAGATCCTGCCGGAAAACGCCTTTGGCCAGCCCAACCCGCAAAACGTGCAGATCATCCCGCGTTCGCAGTTCCAGGACATGGACCTGTCGGAAGGCCTGCTGGTGATCTTCAACGATGCGGCGAATACCGAGCTGCCCGGTGTGGTCAAAACTTTCGATGACGCGCAAGTGACCATCGATTTCAACCACCCATTGGCCGGTAAAACCTTGACGTTCGACGTTGAAATCATCGACGTTAAAGCGCTCTGACTGGCGAAACACAATTAATGTGTGGGGCGGGATAGTGTGGGAGGGGGCTTGCCCCCGATAGCAGTGGGTCAGTGAATACATGTTTAACTGATCCACCGCCATCGGGGGCAAGCTCCCTCCCACCGTTGATCTTCATTGTCACTTGAGTCGCGTCGATCCTGACCCATAGCCGCTGCAACACACGAGGCACAGCATGCAAATCAAACTCGCCAACCCCCGTGGCTTCTGCGCCGGCGTGGACCGGGCGATCGAAATCGTCAACCGCGCCCTGGAAGTCTTCGGCCCGCCTATCTATGTGCGCCATGAAGTCGTCCACAACAAGTTCGTGGTCGAAGACCTGCGCGCCCGTGGCGCCATCTTTGTCGAAGAGTTGGACCAGGTGCCGGACGACGTGATCGTCATCTTCAGCGCTCACGGTGTTTCCCAGGCGGTGCGTACCGAAGCGGCGGGCCGTGGCCTGAAAGTGTTCGATGCCACCTGCCCGCTGGTCACCAAGGTGCACATCGAAGTCGCGCGCTACAGCCGTGATGGCCGTGAATGCATCCTGATCGGCCATGCCGGCCACCCGGAAGTCGAAGGCACCATGGGCCAGTACGACGCCAGCAATGGCGGCGCCATCTACCTGGTGGAAGACGAGAACGACGTCGCCAACCTGCAGGTGCAAAACCCTGAGCGCCTGGCGTTCGTGACCCAGACCACGCTGTCGATGGACGACACCAGCCGCGTTATCGACGCGCTGCGTAGCCGCTTCCCGGCCATTGGCGGCCCACGTAAGGACGACATCTGCTACGCCACCCAGAACCGTCAGGACGCAGTTAAGCAACTGGCCAACGAGTGCGATGTCGTGTTGGTAGTGGGCAGCCCCAACAGCTCCAACTCCAATCGCTTGCGCGAGTTGGCCGAGCGCATGGCAACCCCCGCGTACCTGATCGACGGTGCCGAAGACATGCAGCGCAGCTGGTTCGACGGCGTTGAGCGTATTGGCATCACCGCCGGTGCTTCGGCCCCGGAAGTGCTGGTGCGCGGTGTTATCCAGCAACTGCACGCCTGGGGCGCGACCGGCGCCGATGAGTTGGCCGGGCGTGAAGAGAACATCACCTTCTCGATGCCCAAGGAGCTGCGGGTTCGTTCGCTGCTCTGATGCCCAGGGTGCCGGAGTAGCTCCGGCACAGCGCCTGCTCGGCCCTGTCGCTGCGCAGGCTGATGCGCCCACTTGGCGCCAGCACGATCTGATGCAGGCTCTGCGCCTGGTCCGCGGCGCACACATGCACGGTGCCGGCCCGAAACCCCCCGCCTGAAAATACCGGTTCGCCCACCCCGCTGAAGCGCACCTGGTTCTTGACCGGCCCGTTGCCCACAATCGGCACTCGGCCGCTGTCCTGGCGTTCCAGCAGTACGGGGTTGTCGTCGTCCAGATGACCGCGTCCGCTCACATCCAGTATCACTCGCCAGCCCTGGCTCCAGTCATCGTCCCAGGCGTGAATGACCACCGGGCGGTTACGGGCGATGGCCTCCGTGCGTGCATAACGCAGTCCGCTCGCCAGGGCGTGTGCGGCGCCCTGGCGTTGCTGGGATTCCAGCAGGCTCTTGAAATTGGGCGTTGCCAAGTGCGCGAGGACGCCGCTCAGCAGTAGCGCCAATAGCAGTTCGATCAGTGTGAAGCCGTGTTGGCGCATGGGCCGTCCCTCCGTGGACGTGGGTAGTGTTTGGGTGCTGCCCTAGGTATAGCGCCCACCGGCGACTGCGGATGATGGCCTTTATGTCCAAAGTATTTCCCTTTGTTCCCGCAGCAGCGCGGTCTGAAAACCGACGCTAGTCTTGGGCCGCACAGCAGGGTTTACCTGCTTCTTTTGGCCTTCGACACGGATGACGACGGTAATGCTTGCCTGCTCGAACACCTGTATTTCCCACGCATCGCACCAGGACCAAACCGGCATGACGCTGATTGAAGTGCTGGTGGCGGTGCTGATTCTCGCCATCGGCCTGCTGGGCGCGGCGCTGATCCAACTCAATGCACTCAAGCTCACCGACAGCTCGAGGATGACCAGCCAGGCGAGTTTCATTGCCTACGACATGCTCGACCGGATTCGCGCCAATTCCGCTGCCGACTACGCATGGCGCCGCGGCGCGCGTGCATCGGCCAGTGCTGCAAGCGCCAGTGCGCGCGACCTGGACCTGCATGATTTCGAGGCCAATATTCGCGGGTTTGCCGGGGAGAGCGGCGACGGCTCGGTGGTTGTCAGTGCTGGCGAAGTGACGGTCAGCATCAGTTGGGATGACCGCCTGCGCACCGGCATTCCGGGAGCCCGCGAAACCTTCACGCTCACCAGCCGCATCGGCATCGAAGCGGGGACGGCGCGATGAGCTACCCGATTCGTGGTTTCAGCTTGCTGGAAGTGCTGCTGGCGCTGTCGGTCGGGCTGGTACTGGTGCTTGGCGTCAGCCAGGTGGCGGTCAGCGCGCGGGCGACTCATGCCAGCCAGCAGGCGGCGATGCAACTGCAGGATGACGCGCGGTTTGCCCTGGGCAAGCTGATTCAGGACATACGCCAGGCCGGCATGTTCGGCTGTTTGGCGCCGGCGTTTATCGAGAATGCCCCGCCAGCCTTCGATCGCCCCATTGCCTGGGTGGCCGGTGGCGGCTCAGCGTCGCTGACACTGGTCACTGCCGATGTGGCGGGCGAAGGCGGCAAGCCTGACTGGACAGTGCTGTCCGACTGCACAGGTACCGCCCAGGCTTACACCGCGAACTCACCGGCGCCGGCGCCCGGGCAGAGCCGTTTTGCGCTGCGCCAGCTCACCTACAGCTTTGAGGCGGGCCAGCTGAAGGTGAGCACGCTGGCAGCGCCGGCCAAAACGGTGTTGGTGGACAACGTGCAGCGGTTCGACGTGAGTTTCGGCATGGCCGCCAAGTTCGACTCGACGCGCGTGGAGCGCTACGACGCAAGCCAGGCGGATGCGTCGTTGATACGCAGTGTGCGCATCGTGTTGACGCTGCATGACCCGGCGGGCCGGGTAAAGGATCAAACCTACAGCGTCGTGGCGGCGCTGCGAAACCGGTTGGGTTAGCGCCATGAGGCTCGGTCAAGGTGGGTTTGTACGGCAGACGGGCATGGTCTTGCTGGTCAGCCTGGTGTTTCTGCTGCTGTTGTCGTTGGTCGGTTTGTCGTCGATGCAAGGGGCGGTGACGCAGCAAAAAATCGCCGGCAGCTTCTGGCATGGCAACCAATCGCTGCAACGTGCCGAAAGTGGCCTGAGGTTCGGTGAGGCAACGGTGCAGCGAGAGTCGGCGACGTGGCCGGTGTGCCGCTCGATCGTCAGTTGTGCGCCGCCGAATGAGGCGCTTTCAGTGGTGCACGCCGGAGGCAGCTACCTCTCGGGTATCACCTGGGTTGCGGTGAAAGGCGGTTTATACGGCGTTCAATCCCTGGGCCCAGGTGTTGGGGTGGCGCGTTTGCCCGCGCTGACTCCCGCCACGTTGTATCGGGTGACGGCCGTGGGGCTGAGCGGGCAGGCGCGCACGGTGCTGGAGAGCGTGTATGCGCGAGTGGAGGAGGAGGGCGGCTCGCGGTTTCGGCGAGTGGCATGGCGGCAACTTCAATAAGGAGCAACAAGATGGGCATGGACAGCCAGGGTTTTACCCTGATCGAGTTACTGATCGCGGTGACGATCATCGCGTTTCTGGCCGGGATCGCGTACCCCGGGTACACCCACCACGTTAAGAAAGCGTATCGCGTCGAACTTGTCGGGTTATTGATTGAGCAGGCTCAGCACCTGGAGCGTTTTTATACGAGGAACGGTACTTTTATTGATGCAAGCGGCGTCAGTCAGGGCAACGATCGCTATAGAATCAGCGCTGCATTGAACCCTCAGGATTTCAGCCTGGTGGCCACGCCTGTCGCCGACTCGGTGATGGCTGGCGACCCGTGCGGTGAGTTCAGCCTGAACAGCACCGGTGCACGGGCCAACCCTGGCGCTGCACCGCACATGTCGCGTACGGCGTGCTGGGGGCAATGATGCAGATGCAAGTGCTGGACGACTGGGCGCCAGGCGCGCTTGTTCCTATTTTTCGGCTGGATCAAATGATGGCTAAGCAACAGCAAGTGGTGATTGTCGGTGGCGGTGTCATCGGTTTGTTGACGGCATACAACCTGGCCACCCAGGGCCAGGCGGTAGTGCTGTTGGAGCGTGCAGGGCTAGGCCAGGAGTCGTCCTGGGCGGGCGGTGGCATTGTTTCCCCGCTGTATCCTTGGCGCTACAGCCCGGCGGTCACCGCTCTGGCGCATTGGTCCCAGGATTTTTACCCGCAACTGGCTGCACGCTTGTTTGCGGCCACTGGGGTCGATCCTGAGGTTCACACCACCGGGCTGTACTGGCTCGATCTGGACGATGAGGCCGAGGCCCTGGCCTGGGCCGCCCGTGAAGGCCGGCCCTTGAGCAAAGTCGATGTGTCGGCTGCCCACGATGCAGTCCCTGTGCTGGGCAGCGGGTACTCCCAGGCGATCTATATGGCCGATGTGGCCAATGTGCGTAACCCGCGCCTGGTCAAATCCCTCAAGGCGGCGTTGTTGGCGCTGCCGGGTGTGACGATTTATGAGCAGTGCGAGGTCGCCGGTTTTATTCGGGACGGTGGCAGCGTGGTGGGGGTGAACACGGCGGATGGCCCGGTTTTCGGCGATCAGGTGGTGCTGGCCGCTGGGGCGTGGAGTGGTGAGTTGCTTGCCACGCTGGGCCTGGCGTTGCCGGTGGAGCCGGTCAAAGGGCAGATGATTCTGTACAAGTGCGCTTCAGACTTCCTGTCGAGCATGGTTCTGGCCAAGGGGCGTTATGCGATTCCCCGGCGTGACGGGCACATCCTGATCGGCAGTACCCTGGAGCATGAAGGCTTCGACAAGACCCCCACCGAAACCGCGCTGGAAAGCCTCAAGGCATCTGCGGTAGAGCTGATTCCCGCATTGGCGGACGCAGAAGTAGTGGGGCATTGGGCCGGACTGCGCCCAGGCTCACCAGAAGGGATTCCCTATATTGGCCAGGTGCCCCGTTTCAAGGGGTTGTGGCTCAACTGTGGGCATTACCGCAACGGCCTGGTGCTGGCACCGGCCTCGTGCCAGCTGTTTGTCGACTTGTTGCTGGGGCGCACGCCGATCATTGACCCGGCGCCCTATGCCCCCGCCGGTCGGCTCAACGCTGAATAGACTTGGGGCCTTGCTCCAGATGCGCCTGAGTGCAATACCACTCCTGACGTGAGCTGAGTGCGCGATCCTGCGGCAGGTGCACGCCGCAGTGGGCGCAGCGCACCATCAGGGCCGTGCCTGGCTCGCTGCCACGCTGCTGTTTGGCGGCCGGGCTTTTGAATTTGCGCCAGAACCATACTGCGGCAGCAATGACGGCAATCCAGAACAGTAGACGAACCATGGTAGGTAGTTTCTCGACAAGGAATGCGCCAGTTTAGCCAAGGACGTGGCAGGCGCACAGAGCAATAATGCTTGCCCATAAAAAAGGGAGCCCCGAGGGGCTCCCTTTTTGCGTTGCGTCGACTGATCAGTCGAACACGCCGAAGGTCATGTAGCTGAACCACGAGCGGTCCTGGTTGTTGCCCAGGGCCTGCGGTTCTTCCTCTTCGATCACATCGCCGTTCTCATCGTGCGGCTTGAGTTCCGAAGGAATGGCTTCCTTGGCGTCCTGGTACTGCTTGATTACGTCCTGGTTGGCGCGGGTTTCGCCCGGCGGCAGCGGTGGACGGGATTCGATCAGGCCCAGGGTGTATTTGCTCAGCCATGAACGGTTGTCTGCCTCGGCGACCTGAGGCACGAACTGGCCGTCCTGCAGGCTTGGGTGGTCCGGGTAGTTGAGCTTCAGGGTTTCCAGGCTGGTGTTGGCCAGCTCGTCCAGGTGCAGACGCTGGTAAGCCTCGGTCATCACGGCCAGGCCGTCACCCACCGAAGGGGTTTCCTGGAAGTTCTCTACGACGTAACGGCCACGGTTGGCGGCTGCTACGTAGGCCTGACGGGTCAGGTAGTAGTGAGCCACGTGGATCTCGTAGGACGCCAGCAGGTTGCGCAGGTAGATCATGCGCTGCTTGGCGTCCGGCGCGTAGCGGCTGTTGGGGTAGCGGCTGGTCAGCTGGGCGAACTCGTTGTAGGAGTCGCGGGCAGCGCCCGGATCACGCTTGGTCATGTCCAGCGGCAGGAAGCGCGCCAGCAGGCCGACGTCCTGGTCGAACGAGGTCAGGCCCTTCATGTAGTAGGCGTAGTCGACGTTCGGGTGCTGCGGATGCAGGCGGATGAAACGCTCGGCGGCGGACTTGGCAGCTTCCGGCTCGGCGTTCTTGTAGTTGGCGTAGATCAGCTCGAGCTGGGCCTGGTCGGCGTAGCGCCCGAACGGATAGCGCGACTCCAGTGCCTTCAGCTTCGCTGTGGCGCTGGTGTAGCTATTGTTGTCCAAGTCTTTCTGAGCCAGTTGGTACAACTCGACTTCGCTCAGGTTTTCGTCGACGACTTCCTTTGTTGACGAGCAAGCAGCAGTCATGGCGAGGATGGCGATCAGCAGCAGGTGTTTCACTTGCATGGCGGCTTGCGTCCCTATGACGGCCGCTGTCTTGGGCGGGGCCGTCCTGTTATGATGAGCGCCCCGTTGAAAGCCTCGGGGCAAAAGACGCCGTATTTAACCACAAGCGCGCAGCCGAAACCAAAGGCTGTGCCACGCCTAGTCTGAGCATGTCCGATAAAATTGAACTTCGCGCAGAGGTGCCGTCCGAATTGGGCGGCCAACGCCTCGATCAAGTCGCCGCACAATTATTCGCTGAGCACTCGCGCTCGCGCCTTTCCGCCTGGATCAAAGACGGCCGCCTGACTGTGGATGGAGCGGTTATCCGCCCGCGAGACATAGTCCATGGCGGTGCGATTCTTGAGCTGACCGCCGAGCAGGAAGCCCAGGGAGAATGGGTCGCCCAGGACATCGAGCTGGATATCGTCTATGAAGACGACGACATCCTGGTCATCAACAAACCCGCAGGCCTGGTGGTTCACCCGGCCGCCGGGCACGCTGATGGCACCTTGCTCAATGCCCTGCTGCACCACGTGCCGGACATCATCAATGTGCCGCGCTGCGGCATCGTGCACCGCCTGGACAAGGACACCACCGGTTTGATGGTGGTGGCCAAGACCATTCAGGCGCAGACGCAGTTGGTTACGCAATTGCAGAGCCGCAGCGTCAGCCGGATCTACGAGTGCATCGTGATCGGCGTGGTGGTGGCCGGTGGCAAGATCAACGCACCGATTGGCCGTCACGGCCAGCAGCGCCAGCGCATGGCGGTGATGGAGGGCGGCAAGCAGGCCGTCAGCCACTACCGCGTGTTGGAGCGTTTCCGCTCCCACACCCACGTGCGGGTCAAGCTGGAAACCGGTCGTACCCACCAGATTCGGGTGCACATGGCCCACATCAACTTCCCGTTGGTCGGAGATCCGGCCTACGGCGGTCGCTTCCGCATTCCACCTGCGGCCAGTCAGACCATGGTTGAATCGTTGAAATCCTTCCCGCGCCAGGCACTGCACGCACGCTTCCTGGAGCTGGATCATCCGACGAGCGGTAAGCGGATGAGCTGGGAATCGCCTCTGCCGGACGATCTGGTCTGGTTGTTGTCGCTCCTCAAGCAGGATCGCGAGGCGTTTATCGGATGAGTGACTGGCTGATTCCTGACTGGCCTGCGCCAACTCAGGTCAAAGCCTGCGTCACCACCCGTGCGGGCGGCGTCAGTCTGGCGCCGTTCGACAGCCTCAACCTGGGCGATCATGTCGAGGACAGCCTGGAGGCTGTTCTTGAAAATCGCCGTCGTCTTACCGATGCCTTTGATATTCAGCCGGCCTGGTTACGCCAGATTCACGGGGTGGCCGTGGTCGAGGCCGATCCGTCGCGCACGGTCGAAGCGGATGGCAGCTGGACCGGCACCCCGGGTATCGCCTGCACCTCAATGACCGCCGACTGCCTGCCCGCATTGTTCTGCAACCGCGCCGGTACTCGCGTGGCCGCGGCCCACGCCGGTTGGCGTGGCCTGGCGGCGGGTGTGCTGGAGGCGGCTGTTGAAAGCCTCGAGGCCGAGCCGGATGAAGTGTTGGTCTGGCTCGGCCCCGCCATTGGCCCGCAAGCCTTTGAAGTGGGCCCGGAAGTGCGTGAAGCCTTCATGCAGCACTTGCCGATCACCGCCCAGGCTTTTGTGCCCAGCCACAATCCGGGCAAGTTCATGGCTGACATTTATAAGCTGGCTCGCCTGCGCCTTGCTGCGCGCGGCGTCACTGCTGTTTACGGGGGCGGTTTGTGCACCGTAACCGACCCGCGTTTCTTTTCTTACCGCCGCAGCGCTCGCACTGGTCGGTTTGCCTCCCTGATCTGGCTCGAACGCTAGACTCTTCTGATCTGCGTCAACGCTCTGTAGCTTGAATCTCCCAGAATCGACCGCATCTATAGGGGTATCTGGCAGGTTTCTTCATTCAGGATGTGTGTTTATAGCTCCGGCCTGCTCAAAAGGAAGGTGACTAATGCGTATTGATCGTTTAACCAGCAAATTACAGTTGGCTTTATCGGACTCCCAATCCCTGGCGGTGGGCCTCGACCACCCGGCCATTGAGCCTGCGCACTTGATGCAGGCGCTCCTGGAACAACAAGGTGGTTCTATCAAGCCCTTGTTGATGCAGGTCGGCTTTGATGTCAGCAGCCTGCGCAAGGAGTTGAGCAAAGAGCTCGACCAACTGCCAAAAATCCAAAATCCTACCGGCGACGTGAATATGTCACAGGACCTGGCGCGCCTGCTTAATCAGGCGGACCGCCTGGCCCAGCAGAAAGGTGACCAGTTCATCTCCAGCGAACTGGTGCTGCTCGCCGCTATGGACGAGAACAGCAAACTCGGCAAGTTGTTGCTGGGCCAGGGTGTGAGCAAGAAAGCCCTGGAAAATGCCATCAACAACCTGCGGGGCGGCGATGCCGTCAACGACCCCAACCATGAGGAGTCGCGCCAGGCTCTGGACAAATACACCGTCGACCTGACCAAGCGCGCCGAGGAAGGCAAGCTGGACCCGGTGATCGGCCGTGACGATGAAATCCGTCGCACCATCCAGGTCCTGCAACGTCGTACCAAGAACAACCCGGTGCTGATCGGTGAACCTGGTGTGGGTAAAACCGCGATTGCCGAGGGCCTGGCCCAACGCATCATCAACGGTGAGGTGCCGGACGGCCTTAAAGGCAAGCGCTTGTTGTCGTTGGACATGGGGTCGCTGATCGCCGGTGCCAAGTTCCGAGGCGAGTTTGAAGAACGCCTGAAATCCCTGCTCAACGAGCTGTCGAAGCAGGAAGGGCAGATCATTCTGTTTATCGACGAACTGCACACCATGGTCGGCGCCGGTAAGGGCGAGGGTTCCATGGACGCCGGCAACATGCTCAAGCCTGCGTTGGCGCGGGGTGAGCTGCACTGTGTGGGTGCCACGACGCTCAATGAGTATCGCCAGTACATCGAGAAGGACGCGGCCCTTGAGCGGCGGTTCCAGAAAGTGCTGGTGGAAGAGCCGAGCGAAGAGGACACCATCGCGATCCTGCGTGGCCTGAAAGAGCGTTATGAGGTCCACCACAAGGTGGCGATCACTGACGGCGCGATCATTGCGGCGGCCAAACTGAGCCACCGCTATATCACCGACCGTCAATTGCCGGACAAGGCCATCGACCTGATCGACGAGGCCGCCAGCCGTATCCGCATGGAGATCGATTCCAAGCCGGAAGTGCTGGATCGTCTGGACCGGCGCCTGATTCAACTGAAAGTCGAATCCCAGGCGCTGAAGAAAGAAGAGGATGACGCGGCGAAGAAACGCCTGGAAAAACTCCAGGAAGAAATCGTGCGTCTGGAGCGCGAGTATTCGGACCTCGAAGAAATCTGGACCTCGGAAAAAGCCGAAGTACAGGGCTCGGCGCAGATCCAGCAAAAAATCGAGCAATCGCGTCAGGAGCTGGAAGCCGCACGCCGTAAAGGCGACCTGAACCGCATGGCCGAGCTGCAGTATGGGGTGATCCCTGACCTGGAGCGCAGCCTGCAGATGGTCGACCAGCATGGCAAGGCTGAAAACCAGTTGCTGCGCAGCAAGGTGACCGAAGAAGAAATCGCCGAAGTGGTTTCCAAGTGGACCGGCATTCCGGTGTCGAAAATGCTCGAAGGCGAGCGCGACAAGCTGCTGAAAATGGAAAGCCTGTTGCACCAGCGCGTGATCGGTCAGGAAGAGGCCGTGGTGGCGGTGTCCAACGCGGTACGGCGTTCGCGCGCCGGGTTGTCCGACCCGAATCGCCCAAGCGGCTCGTTCATGTTCCTCGGCCCGACTGGCGTGGGTAAGACCGAGCTGTGCAAGGCGTTGGCCGAGTTTCTCTTTGATACTGAAGAGGCGATGGTGCGGATCGATATGTCCGAGTTCATGGAGAAACACTCGGTGGCGCGCCTGATCGGTGCCCCGCCAGGCTACGTGGGCTACGAGGAGGGCGGTTACCTGACCGAAGCCGTGCGGCGTAAGCCTTACTCGGTGATCCTGCTGGATGAAGTCGAGAAGGCCCACCCGGATGTGTTCAACATCCTGCTGCAAGTGCTGGAAGATGGCCGCCTGACGGACAGCCACGGGCGTACCGTGGATTTTCGCAACACGGTGATCGTGATGACCTCCAACCTGGGCTCGGCGCAGATCCAGGAACTGGTGGGTGATCGTGAGGCGCAGCGCGCCGCTGTGATGGACGCGCTGACCTCGCACTTCCGCCCGGAATTTATCAACCGGGTCGATGAAGTGGTGATCTTCGAGCCTTTGGCGCGGGATCAGATTGCGGGGATTACCGAGATCCAGTTGGGCCGCCTGCGTGGTCGCCTGGCCGAGCGTGAGTTGTCGCTGGAGCTGAGCCGCGAGGCGTTGGATAAACTGATCGCGGTCGGTTACGACCCGGTGTATGGCGCACGGCCTTTGAAACGTGCGATCCAGCGCTGGATCGAGAACCCGCTGGCGCAGTTGATCCTGTCGGGCAGCTTCATGCCTGGCACCAGCGTGACGGCGACCGTGGAAAACGACGAAATCGTCTTCCACTGAGCCCTGGCGCTACGGCAATAAGAGAAGGCCCTGCATTGCGGGGCCTTTTTTTTCGATAGGGCGTTGAACTGTAAGGCAAAGGCTTGTAAAGTGCGCCCCGCAGCAACGTCAGCCCACGGGTTTCTTCTCCCCAAGAAGAAATCAGAAACAAGCGCAAATCATTGTCTTAAAAGCAATTTAAAGGGTTGACAGGGGTTTTTAAGATTGTAGAATAGCGCGCCTCAGACACATGAACGTAGCGATACGGACAAGTCGATGAGAAGGCAATACGCAGTAAAAGTTGTACTTTGAAATATGTAGTTCCGTGATAGCTCAGTCGGTAGAGCAAATGACTGTTAATCATTGGGTCCCAGGTTCGAGTCCTGGTCACGGAGCCAATTTCAAACCGGGGTATAGCGCAGTCCGGTAGCGCGCCTGCTTTGGGAGCAGGATGTCAGGAGTTCGAATCCCCTTACCCCGACCATATTTGGGTCGTTAGCTCAGTTGGTAGAGCAGTTGGCTTTTAACCAATTGGTCGTAGGTTCGAATCCCACACGACCCACCATTTTTGAGACCAGTTAACGCTGGAATCGAATCTTAAGATCAGAGGCCAAAAGCACTGATCGAAGAAGGCGACTGAAAGGTCGCCTTTTTTTTACCGGGGTATAGCGCAGTCCGGTAGCGCGCCTGCTTTGGGAGCAGGATGTCAGGAGTTCGAATCCCCTTACCCCGACCATATTAAAAATCCTCGTATCGAAAGATACGGGGATTTTTTTTGCCTGCTGAAAACTCAAAGTCCCCGCAGGACAAATGTGGGAGGGGGCTTGCCCCCGATAGCAGGGTGTCAGTCAGTAATTGCTTAACTGACCCACCGCTATCGGGAGCAAGCCCCCTCCCACATTGTTTGATGTTGTTAGTGCAGTTTCAGGCGTGGCTCAGTCCCGCGCCCGATCTTGCTGCCCAGCATCAGCATCGCCGTGCGGAAGAAGCCATACAGCGCCATCTGGTGCATGCGGTACAGCGACACGTAGAACATCCGCGCCAGCCAGCCTTCCAGCATCACGCTGCCGGTGAGGTTGCCCATCAAGTTACCCACCGCCGAGAATCGCGACAGCGAAATCAGCGAGCCATAGTCGGTGTACTTGTAGGACGGCAGGTCCTTGCCTTCGATTCGCAGCTTGAGCGACTTGGCCAGCAACGAAGCCTGCTGGTGAGCGGCTTGGGCACGTGGCGGCACATTGCGGTCGGTGCCGGGTTGCGGGCAGGCTGCGCAGTCACCGAAGGCGAAGATGTTTTCGTCGCGTGTGGTCTGCAGCGTCGGCAACACTTGCAGCTGGTTGATGCGGTTGGTTTCCAGGCCGTCGATGTCCTTGAGGAAACCCGGGGCGCGAATACCGGCGGCCCACACCTTGAGGCTGGCGGGAATCACCTGGCCGCTGCTGGTGATCAGGGCGTCGGCGGTGACTTCGCTGACGGCAGAGTTGGTCAGTACGGTCACCCCGAGTTTCTCCAGGGTTTTATGCACAGGGCTGCCGATACGCTCGGGCAGGGCAGGCAACACCCGTGGGCCGGCTTCGATCAGGGTGATGTGCATGTTTTCCGGCTTGATGCGGTCCAGGCCGTACGCTGCCAGCTCATGGGCCGCGTTGTGCAGCTCGGCGGCCAGTTCAACGCCGGTGGCGCCGGCGCCGACGATGGCGACGCTGATCTGCTCAATGGTGTCGGTCTGCCCGGCGTGAGCGCGCAGGTAGTGGTTGAGCAATTGTTGGTGGAAGCGCTCGGCCTGTTTGCGGGTGTCGAGGAACAGGCAGTGCTGCGCTGCGCCCTCGGTGCCGAAATCGTTGGTGGTGCTGCCCACCGCGATGACCAGGCTGTCATAGCCCAGCACGCGTGCAGGCACCAGTTCACGGCCTTCTTCGTCGAGGGTGGCGGCCAGCTGAATTTTTTTCTGCTCGCGGTCGAGCCCGCTCATGCGCCCCAGCTGGAACTCGAAGTGGTTCCATTTGGCCTGGGCGACGTAATTGAGTTCGTCTTCCGAAGAGTTCAGCGAGCCGGCCGCCACTTCGTGTAGCAGCGGCTTCCAGATATGGGTCAGGTTGGCGTCCACCAGCGTGATGCTGGCGGTGCCGCGCTTGCCCAGAGTCTTACCCAGGCGGGTAGCCAACTCCAGGCCGCCGGCGCCGCCGCCGACGATAATAATACGATGGGTCATGGGGATATCTCGCAAGGCTAAAAGAAATCGGAGCAGTTACCCCCGCGAGCGCCAGGCAGCTCATAGCGTCAGGTAACTCAAAAGGCGGCTCAGCAGGCCGAGCCCGATCACCACCACCAGCACCACACCAAGGAGCAGCCACGGCCGGAAAGGCTTGCGCTCGACTCGGTTTTGGGAGAGTTGCAGGTACTCTTCGACATGCTGTTGGTCGTCGGGGTTCAGGCGGCTGGTCATATAAGGCCTCGTCAGGTAGACGTTGCAAAAGGGCGCCACGTTACAGTCCGGGGGCTCAGAGGCTGATGCCCACGTCGAATACTATGCTGCGCCCCAGGTTGTTGCGCAAGAAATCCGGCGCATCCGGGTGCGCGAACAACACCCGCGCAAAAGTCGGCCCCACCAGCGACAGCGAGCGCCAGCCCTGGCGCAGGTATTCGGTAGGGGGTGGGAAGTGGCTGTTGAGGTCCAGCACTTCGCGCTTGAGGCTGGTAAAGGCGACGATATCCAGCTCACCCAGGTCCATCCCGCGCTCTTTGTAGTTGTGCGCCTTTTTGCGCAGGGTCGGCGCCAGGCGCAGCAGGAACTCATGGGCCGGAATGCGCCGCGGCTTGGCTTCGCGCCGTACCAGTTGGCTCAGGGAGAATGCACTGCGGCGACGCAGCAATTCATCGCGCCATTCATCGTTCAGGCGTCGCCCCTCGTCCAGCACGAAAAACACCTCGAAACTGGCGTCACGAAACAGCACATCCGGCGGCTCTTGCCCGGCGGCGTGGAACTCTTCGGCGCGATAAGGCACGTTCAGGCCTTGCAGCAGGCGCTGGCAGACCCAACGCTCACGCTCCCATTTGCGGGCATTGGACAGGAACGCGTTGGCTTGTTCGGCCGCTACGGTGAGCAGGCGCAAGTAGTCTGAGTCATCCATATTTGCAGCTTAGCGTCCAAATGATGACTGCAGGAAGTCTTGCGTTAAAACGCCGGTGTAGACTGGCCGCTCGAGTGTTAGGCCAAAACGATGAGGAGTTTGCCGTGAAGTTTTCTCTGGCGCTGTTGCTGATCCTGCTGCCTGCGTGCGCCCAGGCCATTGAGGTGGGGGAGCGCGTGGCGCCCTGGACGCTGCTGGATCAGTTCGACCAGGCCTACACCTTGAATGATCAAGCGCAGGTTCTCTTGGTTGCGCGCAGCATGGACGCCGCCAAACAGGTGGATGCGGCGCTGCAAGGCCAGCCAAAAGGCTACCTCGAAGCGCGGCACGCGGTGTTTGTCGCCGATATCCAGCGCATGCCGAGGCTGATCGCCAAACTGTTCGCGGTACCGGCCATGCAGGCCTACAACTACCGGGTCATGCTGGACCGGGATGCCCGCATCGCCCCGCGCTATCCGGCGGCTGTCGACAAAGTGCTGTGGCTGCAACTGAATAACGGTACATTGGTTGCGCAACGCGAATACAGCACGGCCACTGAGCTTCGCCAAGCGCTGGAGCAGGTGAAACCGTGATCAGTGCCGCCGTGCTGGCGCCGGCCACCCTCGGCATTGGCTGGCTGCTGTATGTGCCGGTGCTTGTGTGGGCAGTTCTGCGCTCGCCGTGGGTCGAGTTGTTTGCCGACCGACGGCGTCAGCATCTGTTGTTCGGCACGGTGTTCGCGCTGTTCATGCTGTGGTTGGTCAGGCGGGATTTCGATACGGGGGTTTCCTACCATTTTATCGGCATGACCGCCGTGACCCTGCTGCTGGACTGGCCGCTGGCAATCGTCGGTGGGTTTGCCGCGCAGCTGGGCCTGATGGCGCTGGGGCGTCAGGACCTGCCAGCCCTTGGCGTGAACGGCCTGCTGCTGATCGGGCTGCCGGTGCTGGTTACCGAAGGCTGCGCGTTGCTGGTCGAGCGCACGCAACCGCGTAATCCATTCGTGTACATCTTCTGTTCCGGCTTTTTTGCTGCCGCGCTCTCGGCGCTGCTCTGCCTGTTACTGGGGTTGGGGCTGTTATGGTTCGACGGCCGTTTTGCCATGCCGGAATGGCTGGAGGATTTTGTCGGCTACCTCTGGCTGATCATCTTCCCCGAGGCCTTTATCAACGGCATGGTCATCAGTGCGCTGGTGGTGTTTTGCCCGGAATGGCTGGAGACGTTCAACCGCACTCGCTATCTCTCGGCACCGTGGAAGGATGACGATTCGCAGCGTTGATCCAGGTCAAATCCTGCGCGACTCGGCAGGCTCATGCTCTGCAGAATTTTTCAGGAGCACGGATCATGAGTGTGTATGAATGGGCACGGCAGGAGTTGCGCAGAAGCCAGGACGCCGCGCAGGAAATCGGCTTTGATCCGGGCTTGACCCTGCGCGCGATGCTCAGTGCGGTGGTGCAGCAGAGCAAGGGCGTGCGCAGTTTCGAAGACCTGGCCGACGAGCTGCAATACCTTGCAGAGAACCTCGACGACCAGCAGGAGTACGCCTTTATGCGGCCTTAATGGCGCGGCGGCAGGTCTTCGGAGAACAGCTCGTCTTCGGCGTCCGGCGCTACCGGGATTTTGTGTTCCTCAGCGGCCCATGCGCCCAGATCGATAAGTTTGCAGCGGTCCGAGCAGAACGGCCGGTTGAGGTTGGTCGCTTTCCATTCCACGGGTGCACCGCAGGTTGGGCAGTCGACGGTCAAGGGTTGGCTCATGATCGGCCTCCACGCAAAGTAAGGTAAAAGTGGTGCAGTCGCTCGACCTCGCTGTGCAGCCAGGCGAGGTCCTGGTCATTGACCAGCACGTCATCGGCATGGTTCAGACGGTCTTCGCGGCTGGACTGAGCCTTGAGAATTGCCTGCACCTGTTGCTCGCTGATGCCGTCGCGCTGCAGGGTACGCTGAATCTGCAGCGATTGCGGCACGTCGATCACCAGGATGCGCTGGGTCATGCTGTACTGCCCGGATTCGATCAGCAAGGGTGACACCAATATCGCGTACGGCGACCGGGCACGGGCCAGGTGGCTGCGAATCTCCTCGCCAATCAACGGGTGCAGCAGGCCTTCCAGCCAGCGGCGCTCCTCGGGCACTTCAAAGATCAGCTTGCGCAGGGCCGCTCGGTCCAGCTGGCCGTCAGGCTGCAGTACGCCAGCGCCGAAATGCTCGACAATGCGCGCCAGTGCCGGGCGGCCAGGTTCAACCACCCAGCGCGCGGCGTGGTCGGCGTCCACCAGGTCAACGCCCAGGTCGATAAAGTGCTGGGCCGCCGCGCTCTTGCCGCTGCCGATGCCGCCGGTGAGGCCGAGAATCCAGGATGTTGCAACAGAAGTGGTCATCTGAAACCGACAGACTGCAAATAGAAGTCGGTTATTTGACCACCCCAGAGCAATGCAATCCAGCCGGCAATTGCCAGATACGGACCAAACGGCATCGGTGTCGAGGCTTGGGCCTTGCGCAGGCGCATCAGGATCAACCCGACAAACACCCCGACCAGGGACGACATCAAGAGGGTCATCGGTAGGATCTGCCAGCCGCCCCAGGCGCCGAGCAGCGCCAACAACTTGAAGTCACCATGGCCCATGCCTTCCTTGCCGGTGACCAGTTTGAACAGCCAGAACACCGACCACAGGCTCACGTAGCCGATCACCGCGCCCCACAACGCGTCGGGCAGCGGCACGAACAGCTCGAAGGCATTGACGATCAGCCCCAGCCACAGCAACGGCAGCACCAGCACATCCGGCAGCAACTGGTGGTCGACATCGATCAGGCTCATCGCCAGCAACCCCCAGCTCAACAGCATCACCGCCGCCGCTTGCCAGCCCACGCCGAAATGCCAGGCCACCACGGCGCTGATCAGCGCGCACGCTAGCTCGGTAAACGGATAGCGAAGGCTGATCGCGCCCTCGCAGTGCGCGCAGCGGCCCTTGAGCATCACGTAACTCAGCAGGGGGATATTCTCCCAGGCACGGATCGGGTGCTCGCAGTGCGGGCAGTGGGAGTTGGGGTGCATCAGGTTGTAGGGCGGCCCGGCGGGGTCGGCAGGCAAACCGAGTATGTCATGGGCCTGTGCGCGCCATTCCCGTTCGAGCATGGTCGGCAGGCGCGACACCAGCACGTTGAGAAAACTGCCGACGATCAACCCCAGCACCAGGGCCATCGCTACAAAGGCCCAGGGAAACTCTGTGAACAGCGGGCTCAAAATGCGCTCCCCAGCTGGAACACCGGCAGGTACATGGCGAGCACCAGCGCTCCGACAATCCCCCCCAGCACGACCATGATCAGCGGCTCCATCAGGCTCGTGAGGTGATCGACCTGGTCGTCCACAGCGGCCTCGTAGTGCTTGGCGACTTTTTCCAGCATGAAGTCCAGCGTGCCGGACTCTTCGCCAATGGCCGTCATCTGGATCGCCATGCCCGGAAACAAACCGCTGGCGGCCATCGATTGATTCAACTGCATGCCGGTAGATACATCATGTCGCATATGCTCGATTGCCTGTTTGAACGGACCTGAACCGACGGCCCCGGCCACGGAACCCAACGCCTGTACCAGCGGAACACCGGCGGCAAAGGTAGTGGAAAGCGTGCGGGCGTAGCGGGCCACGGCCGATTTTTGCAGCAGTTTGCCTGCCAGGGGCGCTTTCAACAAACCGGCGTCCAGCCAATGACGAAAACCAGGCGAGACGCGACAGGCATGCCGCAGCCCCATGG
>NZ_WKCB01000001.1 GCF_021606685.1 Pseudomonas syringae | reverse complement strand
GCTTAGGGCTTTCAGGAGAAACCTCAGTGCCTTTACTGGGGCTGCTGCGCAGCCCAACGCGGGCAAGCCCGCTCGCCACATTTGATTTCCACAGCGTTGGATCATCAGCTCTTGAGTTCTTTCAGATGCTTGTAAACCGTCGCGCGCCCCATGCCCAACACATTGGCCACATAGTTCGAGGCGCTCTTGCCCTTGAACGCGCCTTCAGCATGCAGCGCCAGCACCAGCTCGCGCTTGTGGTCGCGAGTCAGCAGGTTAAGGCTCAGCTGGCGCTCGCGCATCCAGGCATGCAAAAAGGTATTGATGCGCTCCTGCCAGTCATCGCGAAACAGTGAGTCCGGTTGCGCGATCAGCTTGCTCGGCGACAGGAACAGGTCCAGCGCCGCCTTGGCGTTTTCGAACAATGAGATATTCAGGTTGATGCACAGCACTGCCAGGGGGCGATCGTTGGCGTCGCGCAGTACAGTGCTCAGGCTGCGAATTTTCTGACCGTCCCAATTGAGCTTTTCGTACGGGCCGATATTCACTTCGCTGATGTCATCGCTGAGCATGTCCTCCAGTGCCGAGTCATCACCAATCGTGCGTTTGGACAGGTTGTTGGCGATGTAATCGACTTTTTGCGTGCGCAGGTCATGCAGCACCACCTCCGCGTGGGGAAAGAACAGCGTGGCAATTGCATCGCTGATCGCGCGGAAATTGTGCATGACGTTGTCGTGTTCAGCGGTGTTCATCAATGGGGCTCCAGGCGGGCGGGGGAGAGCATACCAGCGTCGAGGCCGAACCGCGTCAGTTGCTCCGGCAGTGCTGCGCCGCGTACCAGCGCCGCGCTGGCCTGGCCCATGGCCGGTGACGTCTGGATGCCATAACCGCCTTGCGCTGCCACCCAGAATAGCCCAGGCACGTTTGAATCGAAGCCGCTGAGCAAATCGCCATCGCGCACAAAACTGCGCAGCCCGGCCCAGGTGCGCGTCGGGCGGCGGATGGTCAAGGTGGTGGCTTCTTCGATCTGGTAGATCCCCATGGCGATATCCAGCTCTTCGGGCTGGACATCCTGCGGCTCCACCGGGTCGGCGTTGGCCGGCGAGCCGAGGAACATGCCTGCATCGGGCTTCATGTAAAAGGCTTCGTCGAGAGCCACCAGCATCGGCCAGGCATGGCTGTCCACGCCTTGCGGCCCGGCGAAGATAAATGCTGAACGGCGCTTGGGTTGCAGGCCGATGGAGGCGGCGCCCGCCAGTGCACCGATCTGGTCGGCCCAGGCGCCGGCGGCGTTGATGAGGGTTGGCGCGGTGAAGGTCGCATCTGTGGTGGTTACCTGCCACACACCGGCGCTGTCACGGCTCAGCCCCAGCACGTGGCTGTCGGTACGCACTTCGCCGCCGTTGCGGCGGATACCGCGCAGATAACCCTGGTGCAGTGCGTCGGTGTCGATGTCGCTGGCGGTCGGGTCATAGATCGCACCATGTACCTTTTCACGGCGCAGGATCGGCAATTTCGCACAGGCTTCATCCGCATTTAGCTGTACGACCTGCGGCACTGTGGCCTTGGCGCTGAGGTATTGCGCATTCAACTCGGCCGGGTCGCCGCTGAAGTCCACCGTCATCTCGCCGCGTGGCGTCAGCAACGGGTGCTCGCAGAAACCCGGTGGCGGGTTGTCGAAAAACTCACGGCTGGCCAGGGTCAACGCACGCACCTGCGGGGTGCCATAGGCGGCGGTGTAGAGCGCCGCCGAACGCCCGGTGGAGTGATAGGCCGGGTGGCTTTCACGCTCCAGCACCAGCACCTTGGCGTGTTGCGACAACCAGAAACCCGTGGAGGCGCCGGCAATACCGCCGCCAATGATGATGAAATCTGCGTGGCTCATAGCTGTCTCCAGAGGGCATTCGCCAGTGCAATGTCTTCCAGGCCCAGGCCGATGGAGCGGAAAAACACGTGGCGGTCGTAGGACGGACGCGGCACTTGGTCGCTCAGCAGTTCGGGCAGGTCGCCGAGTATGGCGCTCGGGTTCCAGCCGTGCTGTTCGGCAGCGATCAGCATTTCGCCGGCCGCGCCTGGGGTAGTAGGGCGATAGTCGCAGAACACCTGCATGTCGTTGAGGCTCTGGGGCGGTACTTCATGGGCGCGCGGGGCATTGGTGCTGATGGAGGTGATCAGCGCCGGTTTGCTCAAGCGCGCCGGGTCGATCACCGGCCCGGCCGACGAGGTGCACAGCAGGATCACGTCAGCGTCATGCAACGCGGCATCGCAGGTTGCAGCGATGTTTAAACGCGGGTCCAGGTTTTCAAGTTGGGAACTGGCCCCGGCCAGGCTCGGCGAGAACAGGTTGATGGCCTGCCAGCCCCGCAGGTTTTTCACGTAATGCAGATGGGCCTGGGCCACCTTGCCGCTGCCGATAATCGCCAGGCGCCGGGCGTTCTGAGGGGCCAACGCATCCACCGCCAATGCGGTGGTTGCGGCGGTGCGCGCGGTAGTCAACTCGGCGGCGTCGCACAGCAACACGGGCTGGCCGGTGTGCATCGACATCAGCAGGGTCCAGGCGGTGACCAGCGGCCCTTGCTCACGCACGATGTAGGGCGAAGTCTTCACCCCGTACACGCCATCTTCAGCCAGCACGCCCAGGTAGTTGATGAAGTCGCCGGCGCCCTGCGGGAACTCGACTAGCTGTTGCGCTGGCTGCACTGCCTGCCCGGCCGCCAGGTCGCGGAACAGTTTGCGCAGGATCTGCGGCACATCAACCTGGGCGAGTAATTGCCGGGCTTGGGTTTGGTGGATCACGTGGGGTGTGCTGGGCATGGGAGGCTCCGTTTTTAAACTTATTTGTCCATTATGGACTTTTTGTTCTGTTGGGCAACATCCCTTTAGCAAATAGCCACCCAGCCGCAGCGATCATCGCGAAAAGGTCTAGCTACCTGTCAACGTTGACAGGTCACGGCATCCGGACGACGGCATAAATTCAGCACGACTCAGGGAGAGAACACATGAAACCCATAGTCTTGTTCGCAGGCCTCATCTTTGCTGCCGCTTGTTCCCTCATATCGGCTCAACCCCTTGCATGGAATGATCCGGATATCAGTGATGGGCCCTGCAATGCGCCGCCTGCGATTACATACCCTGCGCCCTTGATCAATGCGTTGATGGCGTTGCCGCAAGGTTTCAGGATCTACCTGCCCCTTGGTAATGCGGCTTACTATCGATGGATTTACCAGAAGGTCCACGCAGGTACGCCGGCGACAGACCCAGCTCAACTGTTATTACTCAAGCCAAGGGTGAGATTCCCGTCACTGGTTGCGCTACTTGGATTAGCTGACGGGACGGTTGACGTCTATGGCCTTCTCCCTCCTGCAGGTAGGTGGTATCAGGTTCGCGCTATTCCAACTAACGCAGTGGCCACTGTTTTACTCGCCAGTATTGTTAACGCAAGCCCTGGGGCTGCGCCGTTCGGGTTTGGCGGTACGGTCCTGCCAACACGCTACGTGTGGGCAGACAGCACCACTACAGTCGAGTGGCACTGCTTTGAAGGGGATGTTCAAGTGTTTAATGTCCTCTCATCTACACCCGCGCTTACACCTCAACAAATCTCGGACATCTCAGCCGTTTTGCAACCTTATGGCTTCAAGTCTCAGAACTTTATGACGATGCCGTATTAAGTCATCCCGTAAACCTGAACCCTCCCGACAATTTTTCCTTCAAAAAACCCACCAGCGCGCTCACCGACTTGGGCACATGCGGCGAATACGGCCGTATCAAGTAAATCTCATCGGCAAACGCGCCCTTGAGTGTCCAGCCCTTGAGCACCTGCACCAGCTTGCCGCTGGCCAGCGCGGCGTGGGCGCTGAAGTCCGGGAGCAGGGCGATGCCCAAGTGGTTGAGGGCCGAGTCGCGCAAGGCTTCGCTGTTGTTGGTGGCGAAGCTGCCGGCGATGGGCACGGTCAGGCGCTCGACGTTTTTTGTGCCGCGCTCGAACGTCCAGGCGGGCTGGTCAGTGCCGCGTGGATAGAACAGACAGTTGTGCGCCGACAGGTCGCCAGGCTCGCGGGGTTCGCCGTGCTGTTGCAGATAATCACGGGTGGCCACCAGCACCGAGCCGGTGTTGCACAGCTTCCAGGCCACATGGGTTTCCGGCACCTGGAAGCCATGGCGCACGGCCAGGTCGTAGCCTTCGGCGGCCAGCGAACTCAGGGCATCCGACACGTCCAGTTGAATGCGCACCTGCGGGTACTGCTGCAAAAACTCCGACAGGTGCGGCACCAGTTGTTGCCGGGCGAACGCCACCGGGGCGGTGAGGCGCACCAGGCCGCGAATCTCGCCGACCGAGTCGCGTACCGACGAGAAGCTGCGGGCGATCTGTTCGTAGGCACTGCGCACTTCACGGGTCAACGACAGCCCCGCATCGGTCAATCGCACACTGCGCGTTGTTCGCGTCACCAGCCGCGTGCCGGTCGCCTTTTCCAGGTCCGAAATACGCTGGCTGACGGCCGATTTGCTCACCCCCAGGCGCGCGGCGGCGGCGGTGTAAGTGCCTTGTTCCTCCAGCACCGACAGCCAGTGGATATGGGTCCACAGCCCTTCGATCTCGGCCTTTTCCATAGGAGTATTGTTCGCTCATGAGGACAATAAGTTCAGGATTCTGCTCTGGTTTGGAACAAAGCGAAAGCCTAAGGTGTGTACCAACGCTACCCACCTGGATCGACTGCCATGACAACTACAATCGAGCACTACATCAACGACCAGCGCGTCAGCCGCGATGATCGCTATCAGGACGTCTATAACCCGGCCACCGGTGAAGTCACCGGGCGTGTCGCGCTGGCCAGCCGCCAAACCGTTTCCGAGGCCGTTGCCGCCGCGCAAGCCGCCTTCGCCGAGTGGGCCGACACCCCGCCGATCCGCCGCGCCCGCGTGTTGTTCCAGTACCTGCACCTGTTGCGTGAGCGCAAGGACGACCTGGCGCGCATCATCGTTGCCGAACACGGCAAGGTCTTCACCGACGCCCAGGGCGAAGTCGACCGTGGCATCGACATTCTCGAATTTGCCTGCGGCATCCCGAACCTGCTCAAGGGCGAGCATTCCGATCAGGTGTCGCGTGGCATGGACAACTGGACGATGCGCCAGCCCTTGGGCGTGGTGGCTGGCGTCACGCCGTTCAATTTCCCGGTGATGGTGCCGATGTGGATGTACCCGATCGCCATTGCGGCGGGCAACACCTTCATCCTCAAGCCGAGCCCGACCGACCCGAGCGCCTCGCTGTTCATGGCCGAACTGCTGCGCGAAGCGGGCCTGCCCAAAGGCGTGTTCAACGTGGTGCAGGGCGACAAGGAGTCGGTGGACGCGCTGATCGAACACCCGGACGTCAAGGCTGTGAGCTTTGTCGGCTCCACGCCGATTGCGCAATACATCTATGAGACCGGCGCGCGCAATGGCAAGCGTGTACAAGGCCTGGGCGGCGCGAAAAACCACATGGTAGTGATGCCCGACGCCGACATCGAAAAAACCGTCGACGCGCTGATGGGCGCCGCCTACGGCAGTGCCGGCGAGCGCTGCATGGCGATCTCGGTGGCGGTGTTGGTGGGTGATGTCGGTGACAAAGTCATCGCCGCCCTGACCGAGCGCGCCAAGCAACTGCGCATCACCGATGGTCGCGACCTCAAGGCCGAGATGGGCCCGATCGTGTCCCGCGCCGCGTTGGAGCGCATCAGCGGCTACATCGAACAAGGCGTGCAAGCCGGTGCGCAATTGCTGCTCGACGGGCGTGACTACGTGCCGACCGAAGCGGGCCTGGAAAACGGTTTCTGGCTCGGCGCGACGCTGTTCGACCACGTGACCCAAGAGATGAGCATCTACCGCGAAGAAATCTTCGGCCCGGTGCTGGCCTGCGTGCGCGTGAATGATTTCGGCGAGGCGATCAAGCTGGTCAACGACCACGAGTTCGGCAATGGCGTGAGCTGCTTTACCCGCGACGGCAACATCGCCCGCGAATTTGCGCGGCGCATCCAGGTGGGCATGGTCGGCATCAACGTACCGATCCCGGTGCCGATGGCCTGGCACGGTTTTGGTGGCTGGAAGAAGAGCCTGTTCGGCGACATGCATGCCTACGGCACCGAAGGCGTACGCTTCTACACCAAGCAGAAGTCGATCATGCAGCGCTGGTCGGAGAGCATCGAGCAGGGTGCGGAGTTTGCGATGCCAGTGTCCAAATAGCCGAATTGAAAGCACAAAGCAGGGCAAATGTGGGAGGGGGCTTGCTCCCTATAGCGGAGTGTCAGTCACTGTATAGGTGGCTGACCCACTGCAATCGGGAGCAAGGCCCCTCCCACATTTTTTTCCGCGTAAGGGTTGACGGTTGGGTGATTGCCAAATACTGTATATAAACACAGTGTTTAAGCGCTGACCGACCATCACTCGGCAATCTCAGCCATGCCAAACACTGTGTGCAAGTTAACGGATTAACTTGATGCACAGGCTCGTCAACCCGAGCCATTTTATTGATAGAGAGGGAACTCATGTCGTATCCAGAAAGCAAACTCACCGGTTTGACCGGTTTCGCCCTTGCGGCAAAAGTCACTGGCGGCTGGTCCGGCCCGGTGGTCAGTATCACCACGCTCGATCAACTCAAGGCCAACATTGGCGACACCACCCCTCGGGTGCTGGTGATCAACAGTAATATTTCGGCGTCGAGCCTGACCAAAGTGAACATGGGCGCCAACAAGACCCTGATCGGATCTTTCCAGAACCGCACCTTGGAGAACATTCACCTGCGTGCCACGGCGCAGTCGCAGAACATCATTCTGCAGAATATTATCTTCAAGCATTCGGCAAGTATTAAGGCCAATGACGATATTCAGGTCTACCTGAACTACGGCAGTAAATACTGGATTGACCATTGCTCTTTTGTCGGCCACACCTGGTCTACCACGGACGGCAGTGAAGACAAGCTGGTGTATATCGGTGAGAAGGCCGACTACGCCACTATCAGCAACTGCTTCTTCGGTAATCACAAGTATGGCTTGATCTTCGGTCACCCGGCGGATGACAACAAAGCGGAGTTCAATGGCTACCCACGCCTGACGATTTGCCACAACCGCTTCGATAATATGGAAGTGCGCGCGCCGGGCTTGATGCGTTACGGTTATTTTCACGTGTATAACAACTACGTGAACAACTTCCACCTTGGCTTTACCTTGGCGCAGAATGCCAACATTCTTTCTGAAAGTAATTACTTTGGCGAGGGTAGCCAAAATAAAGGCATGTTGGACGATAAAGGCACCGGTACCTTCACCGACACCAACAGTGTGCCCGCGATCACTAACCAAAAGTCGCCGAAGGCGCAATGGACGGCAAGCTCCAACTACAGCTACACCTTGAAAACCGCGGCCCAGGCCAAGGATTTCACCCAGAAAAATGCTGGCGCTCAGGCGGCGGCGCTGGTCTTCGGTGGCTGAATCCAACCGCTTCTTTAACGATTGACCTTCCTCAGGAGCGCCTCGATTGATCGAGGCGTTGCTTACCCACACGTGGATAAAGATACGAGCGCACGAAAGATGGTAGTTGTTTAGCTAGCTTTCTATTAAATAGGTCTTAATAGCGCATGCCATTATTTTTATATCAAGGATATAAGTACAGTGATGGCCTTTGTAATCTAAATAATTCTTCATGTTGAGGTGAGCAGGGTTCCATGTTAAACCTTGTTTCGCACTTATAGAGCCAACAACGGCTCGCTCTTTTCAGTCGCAATCAAGTTGCTGGCTGTGAGTGTTATTTAATCTTCGCTTGTCACTAAAGCGTCAGTAAAAGGACATCATCATGAAACCTGCGAATCACACACCCACTCGTTGGACTCGGGCCGATGCGCTGAAAGTTAATGAAAATGACCCGACGACGACACAGCCGTTAGTGAGTCCCGACTTTCCTGTCATGAGTGACACCGTGTTTATCTGGGACACCATGCCCTTGCGTGAGCTGGACGGCACCGTGGTATCGGTCAATGGCTGGTCGGTGATCTTCACCCTGACCGCCGACCGTCGCCCCCACGACCCACAATTCATCAATGCCGATGGCCGTTACGACATCAAGCGTGACTGGGAAGACCGTCACGGCCATGCGCGCATTTGCTACTGGTACTCGCGCACTGGCAAAGACTGGATCTTCGGTGGTCGCGTGATGGCCGAGGGGGTTTCGCCGACCACCCGTGAATGGGCGGGTACGCCGATCCTCATCAACAACAGCGGCGATATCGATCTGTATTACACCTGCGTAACGCCGGGCGCCACGATTGCCAAAGTCAAAGGCCGGGTGGTCACCTCGGACACCGGCGTTACGCTGGAAGGGTTCACTGAGGTCAAGTCGCTGTTTGAAGCCGATGGCACGTATTACCAGACCGAAGCGCAGAATTCGACCTGGAACTTCCGCGACCCCAGCCCGTTTATCGACCCCAGGGACGGCAAGCTGTACATGGTGTTTGAAGGCAATGTCGCCGGTGAACGCGGTACTCACGAAGTAGGCCCGGATGAACTCGGCCTGGTGCCATCGGGGCATGAAGAGGTTGGCGGCGCGCGTTATCAGGTGGGTTGCATCGGCATCGCCGTGGCCAAGGATCTGAGCGGCGAAGCATGGGAAATCCTGCCGCCGCTGGTGACGGCGGTGGGCGTGAACGACCAAACCGAGCGCCCGCATTATGTGTTCCAGGACAACAAGTACTATCTGTTCACCATCAGCCACAAGTTCACTTACGCGGACGGCGTGACGGGGCCGGATGGCGTCTACGGTTTTGTTGGCGAGCATCTGTTTGGTTCCTACACGCCCATGAATGCCTCGGGGCTGGTGCTTGGCAACCCACCCTCGCAGCCCTTCCAGACGTATTCGCATTGCGTGATGCCCAATGGCTTGGTGACCTCGTTTATCGACAGCGTACCGACCACCGGTGATGACTACCGTATCGGCGGCACTGAGGCGCCCACGGTGAGGATTGTATTGAAGGGCGACCGTTCGTTTGTGCAGGAGGCCTACGACTACGGTTACATCCCGGCGATGCGTGATGTTGTACTGAGCCAGTAAACCCGGCAAAAAGGTTGCGAAGTGGCGAATGCCGCTCAGTTAAGAGATAGAACTGGCAACCGCTGACCTGTGGCGAGGGCGCTTGCTCCCGCTGGGTTGCGAAGCGGCCCTGAACAGGGGGCTGCTGCGCAGTCCAACGGGAGCAAGCTCCCTCGCCACACGTACAGTGTTCACGCTTGATTGGTCGGCATTATTCATTCGCGTGGCTTTTTGCGTTGGCAGGTTTCAGCGCCGCCCAGCCCGCGTGCTCACATCCACCCACACCGCCAGCACCAGAATGCTGCCCTTGACGATCATCTGCCAGTAGCTGTCCACATCCAGCATCGACATGCCGTTGTCCAGACTGGTAATCACCAACGCCCCGAGCAACGCGCCATACACCGTGCCCGAGCCGCCGCGCATGGAGGTACCGCCGATAAAACATGCGGCGATGGCATCCAGTTCGCCCATATTGCCCGCCGACGGTGAACCCGCCGCGAGGCGCGCGGTGTTGACCAGGCCGGCGAGGGCGCACATCACGCCCATGATGCCAAAGATCCACAGTTTCACCGCCTGCACGTTGATGCCCGACAGGCGTGTGGCTTCCATATTGCTGCCCACCGCGTACACGCGACGGCCGAACACGGTCTGGCTGGTGACGTAGCTGAACACCCCGAGCAACACCAGCAACAGCAGCACCGGCACGGGGATGCCGTCATAGCTGTTGAGGGTGGTGACGAACCCGGCCAGCACCGCGCCAATCAGCGCCACGCGCAGCACATCACGCACCAGCGAATGCGCGGCCAAGCCATGCAGGGCGCGGTTGCGCCGTTGTTTCCAGGTCAGGAACAGGGTCAGGGCAAACAGCAACACCCCAAGGCCAATGCCCACCGAATGCGGCAAATACCCCTGGCCCACATACACCAGCGACGGCGACACCGGCGCGATGGTGGTGCCGCCGGTAATCCCCAGCAGAATCCCGCGAAACGCCAGCATGCCGCCCAGGCCGACAATGAACGAGGGGATGCGCAGGTAGGCGGTCATGTAGCCGTTGGCCAGGCCGATCATCAACCCGGCCAGCGCTACCAGGCTGAGGTTGGCCAGCAGCGGAATGTGATAAACCACATCCAGAATCGCCGCCAGCCCACCCAGCAAGCCGAGCATCGAGCCCACCGACAGGTCGATCTCGCCGCTGATGATCACCAGTACCATGCCGCAGGCCAATATCCCGGTGATCGACATTTGCCGCAGCAGGTTGGACAGGTTGCGTGGCGTCAGGAACCCACCCTCGGTCTGCCAACTGAAGAACAGCCAGATCACCGCCACCGCGATCACCAGGGCGAGCATTTTGTAGCGGGTAAAAAGGTGTTTGACCTGATTCATCTACGCGGTCTTCCGATTGTTATTGTTTTGGCTGAGCGCGGCGGCGAGCACCTGTTCCTGGGTGAGCCCTTGATTGATGAAATCACCGCGCAGCTGGCCGTCGCCAATCACCAGCACACGGTTGGATACGCCAAGCACCTCGGCCAGCTCCGACGAGACCATGATGATCGCCACGCCCTCGGCGGCCAGCGCGCCCATCAACTTGTAGATCTCGTACTTGGCGCCCACATCCACACCGCGCGTGGGCTCATCGAGGATCAGCACCTTGGGCTTGGCCATCAGCATTTTCGCCAGCACGGCCTTTTGCTGATTGCCGCCGGACAGGCTGGTGATCGGCAAAAACGGGCTGGCGGTTTTCAGGTGCATGCGCGCGATCTGCTGGTCGATGCTGCCCAGCTCGGCTTCGGCGTCGATGCGGGTCATGTGCGCGTAGGTGTCGAGCACCGCCAGGGTGATGTTCTGGCCCACCCCCAGGTCGGGAATGATGCCCTGGCGCTTGCGGTCTTCTGGCACCATGCACAGCCCGGCGCGGATCGATTTGAGCGGCGTGCGCGTGTCGATTACCTGGCCGTCCAGCCACACTTCGCAGCTGTAGCGGCCGGGGTAGGCGCCAAACAGCGCCGACACCAGCTCCGTGCGCCCGGCGCCCACCAAGCCGGCGATGCCGAGGATTTCCCCGCGCTTGAGCACAAAGGAAATATCGTCCACGCGCTTGCGCTTGGGGTTGTCGACGTCGTAGCAGGTGACGTTGCGCGCCTCGAAAATCACCTCGCCGACCGCATGCGGCTCGGTGGGGTAGAGGTTGCTCATCTCGCGGCCGACCATCTGCGTGATGATCTGCGCGATGTCCATATCGGCCATGGCCGTGGTTGCGATGTGTTTGCCATCGCGGATCACCGCAATGGTGTCGCACACCGCCGCCACCTCATCGAGCTTGTGCGAGATGTACACGCAGGCCACGCCCTTGGACTTGAGGCCCTGGATGATGTCGAGCAGCACCTCGATTTCCGAACGGGTCAGGGCCGAGGAGGGCTCGTCGAGAATCAGCAGGCGCGCTTTTTTATTCAGCGCCTTGGCGATTTCCACCAGTTGCTGGTAACCGCCGCCGTACTGCGACACCGGCAGCGCCACGTTCATGTCCGGCACCTTGAGTTCACGCATCAAGGCTTCGGCACGGTGCAGCATCGCCGGGTAGTTCATGCGACCGCCCGGTAACGTCAGCTCGTGGCCCATGAAAATGTTTTCGGCCACCGACAGGTCAGGCACCAGCGTCAACTCCTGGTGGATGATGACGATGCCGGCCGCCTCGGTTTCACTGATGGACTGGGCCTTCAGTGGCTGGCCGTCCCAGAGGATTTCGCCCTCCCAGGTGCCGTACGGATAAACCGCCGACAGCACCTTCATCAAGGTGGATTTGCCGGCACCATTTTCACCGCACAGGCCCACGCACTCACCGGGCCGCACCTTGATGTCGATGCCGTTGAGGGCGTTGACACCGCCAAAGCTTTTGACGATGCCGTTCATTTGCAGCAGGTAATCGGCCATGACGGTCACTGCCCGGCAATCTGCTCTTTGGTATAGAAGCCGTCCTTCTCCAACAGGTCGATATTGGCCTTGGTCAACGGGGTAGGGGTGAGCAGGATGGTGTCGACTTTTTTGCTGCCGTTATCGTATTGCGAGCTGTAGGTGGGCTTCTCGTTACGCGCCAGTTGCACCGAGAGCTTGGCCGCTTCCGAGGCGATCAGCTTGAGCGGCTTGTACACGGTCATGGTCTGAGTGCCGTCGATCACGCGCTTGATCGCGGCAAGGTCGGCGTCTTGCCCCGAGATAGGCACCTTGCCCGCCAGTTTCTGCGCGGCCAGGGCCTGGATCGCGCCGCCGGCGGTGGCGTCGTTGGAGGCGACGATCGCGTCGATCTTGTTGTTGTTCCGGGTCAGGGCGTTTTCGACGATGCTCAGGGCTTCGGTCGGGTTCCATTCCTTGACCCATTGCTGGCCGACAATCTTGATATCGCCCTTGTCGATGGCTGGTTGCAGCACTTTCATCTGGCCTTCGCGCAGCACCTTGGCGTTGTTGTCGGTGGGCGCGCCGCCAAGCAGGAAGTAGTTGCCCTTGGGCGCCGCTTGCAGCACGCCACTGGCCTGCATTTCGCCGACTTTTTCATTATCGAAGGAGATGTAGGCGTCGATGTCCGCGTTGAGAATCAGGCGGTCGTAGGACACCACCTTGATCCCGGCCTTCTTCGCTTCGGCAACGGCGTTGGTCAGCACGGTGGCGTTGAACGGCACGATCACGATCACGTCGACGCCGCGGGAAATGAGGTTTTCGATCTGCGAAATCTGCTTTTGCTCGTTGGCATCGGCCGACTGCACAAAGACCTTGGCATCGAGTTTCTCTGCCGCTGCGACGAAGTAGTCGCGGTCGCGGGACCAGCGCTCCAGACGCAGGTCGTCGATGGAGAAACCGATTTTCGGGTGGGCGGAATCGGCCATCACTGGCAGGGCGAGCAGGGCCAGGGCACTGGCGAGCAGGGTACGTGTGAATGCTTTCATGGTGGTGCGTCCTTTTATTGTTGTTGGAAAGACACAGCGTGGTGCGGGTAGAACTGTAGAGCGTGTTTCGACGTGCGGTGCATAGATTTGTCGTGCAAATGTCACAGGTTTTTGTAGCAAGTGGGTCTCCTCGGGCGAGCAGGCTTATGTGGCGAGCGGGCTTGTTGTGGCGAGCGGGCTTGCCCGCGTTGGGCTGCGAAGCAGCCCCAAAACCAGGCGACGCGGTCTATCAGGTAAAACGCGTTGCCGGTTACAGGGGCCGCTTCGCGCCCCAACGCGGGCAAGCCCGCTCGCCACAAAGAGCTCATTTGCCACAAAACCCACTTGCCACGGGTCAACCACTCAGCCGTAGATATACCGGTTGACCATACCTTCAAGCATCTCCTGCCGCCCACTCACGGCCTGCGGGTTCAGCTCGTTGGCAAACGCGTGTTCGGCCAGTGACTCCAGGCTGAACTCACCGGCCAGCACGGCCTGGCCCAGCGGCTGTTGCCAACCGGCATAGCGCTGGTCCTTGAACTGCTGCAGGCGGTCGTTCTGCACCATGGCGGCCGCGCGTTCCAGCGCCAGGGCGAGGGTATCCATGGCGGCGACGTGGCCGTGGAACAGGTCGATATCGTCCAGGCTCTGGCGGCGCACTTTGGAGTCGAAGTTGTAGCCGCCGTTCTTGAAGCCGCCCGCCTTGAGGATTTCATAGGTGGCGAGGGTCATTTCCTCGACGCTGTTGGGGAACTGGTCGGTGTCCCAGCCGTTCTGCGGGTCGCCGCGGTTGGCGTCGATGCTGCCGAAGATCCCGAGGGACACGGCGGTGGCAATCTCATGGTGAAAACTGTGCCCGGCCAGGGTCGCGTGGTTGGCCTCGATATTCACTTTGATCTCGTGCTCCAGGCCGTATTCATGCAGGAAGCCGAACACCGTGGCGCTGTCGTAATCGTACTGGTGCTTGGTCGGTTCCTGAGGCTTGGGCTCGATCAGCAGGTCGCCCTTGAAGCCGATCTTGTGCTTGTGCTCCACCACCATGCGCATAAAGCGCCCGAGCTGTTCGCGCTCGCGCTTGAGGTCGGTATTGAGCAGGGTTTCATAGCCTTCGCGGCCGCCCCACAGCACATAGTTGGAACCCTTGAGGCGCAGGGTCGCGTTCATCGCGCTGAACACCTGCGCGGCGGCGTAGGCAAACACCTGCGGGTCGGGGTTGCTGGCGGCGCCAGCGGCAAAGCGCGGGTTGCTGAAGCAGTTGGCGGTGCCCCACAGCAGTTTGATACCGGTCTGTTCTTGATGACGTTCCAGGTGGTCGACCATCTGCGCAAAGTGGTTGCGGTACTCCTTGAGCGAGCTGCCTTCGGGGGCCACGTCGGTGTCGTGAAAGCTGTAGTAGTCGATGCCCAGCTTGGAGAAAAACTCAAAGGCGGCGTCCGCCTTGCCGATGGCCAACTCCATCGGGTCGCCGCTGCGCTGCCAGGGGCGCCTGAACGTGCCCACGCCAAACATGTCTGCGCCGGGCCAGACGAAGGTGTGCCAATAGCAGGCCGCCATTCGCAGGTGTTCGCGCATGGGTTTGCCGAGGATCAGTTTGTTGGCGTCGTAATGGCGAAAGGCGAGGGGGGAATCGCTGCTGGGGCCTTCAAAGCGAACCTTCTCGACACCGGGGAAGTACGGCATGGCGTTTTCCTTATTGTTCTTGGCGGTGTCTGGATACTAGCAACGGCACCCGGCCTGCCGATTATGAAAATCACCAAGGTGTAGTGCGATTTTGAGTGGCGGGGTCTACCCTGTGGCGACCGGCCTCAGGATAAAAACAATGAAAACCCTACCGCCTGTTCATCGCATCGCGCTGTTGTTCAACGGCAGCAAGATCTACGACCGGGGCATCATCACTGGCATCGGCAACTACCTGAGCAGCACCCGCGTGTCCTGGGACCTGTTCCTGGAAGAAGATTTTCTGTGCCGCCTGCGAGGCATCGAGCGCTGGCAGGGTGACGGGATCATTGCCGACTTCGATGACCCGCTGATCGGTGAAGCGCTGGCCGATAGCACGCTGCCGGTGGTGGCGGTGGGCGGCTCCTACCAGGATGCGCGCGCCTACCCCAAGGGCATTCCTTATGTGGCCACCGACAACCATGCATTGATAAAACTGGCCTACGAACACCTGATCGAGGCTGGGCTGACGCGTTTTGCCTGCTTCAGCCTGCCCGTCGCCCAGGCCAACCGCTGGGCCCAGGAGCGCGAACAGGCCTTTCGGCGGTTGATGCACCGCGACGGTTTGCCGGTGGAGGTCTATCGCGGCCTGGGCACCAGCGCACCGCTGTGGGACAGCGCGGTGGAACAGCAGATCGCCTGGCTGCAAGCCTTGCCCAAGCCCATCGGCATCATCGCCGTGACCGACGCGCGCGCCCGGCAATTGCTGCAAGCCTGCCTCACCGCCGGCATCGCCGTACCGGAGCAGGTGGCGTTGATCGGCATCGACAACGACCCGCTGACGCGGACCCTTACGCGGGTGCCGCTGAGCTCAGTGATTCAGGGCACGGAAACCATGGGGCGCACGGCGGCGGCCTTGTTGCACCAGATGCTGCACGGCAAACCCTGCACCGGCACGCAGATTCTGGTGCCGCCGGATGCGATCAATGTGCAAGCCTCCAGCCTGCATCAACCTTTGGGCAACCCGTATGTGATGCAGGCACTGTTGTTTATCCGCCAGTACGCCTGCCAGGGCATCAAGACCGCGCAGGTGGCGGCCTATGTCGGTGTGTCGCGTTCATCCCTGGAAGCGCACTTTCGCAAGGCGCGCGGCTGCAGCGTGCATGATGAGATCCTGCGCTTCAAACTGGCCGCCGCCGCCAAGGGCCTGGAAAGCCAGGGCCTGGCGATTGCCGATATTGCGCAGCAGTGCGGTTTCAAGTCGGCGCAGTACCTGCATACGGTGTTTCGCAGAGAGTTTGGGTGTACGCCGAGGGAGTATCAGCAGGGTACCCTGGCATCGCTGTAACTCAAGACCAGTGGGGACCCAAATGTGGGAGGGGGCTTGCCCCCGATAGCGGTGGGTCAGCCAACAATTATTTAGCTGACCCACCGCTATCGGGAGCAAGCCCCCTCCCACATTTTTATCTACTGTGTTCAGGGGATTAGAACACTGCCTTGACTTGCAGCCCCAACACCAGCGCATTGTCGATGTTGTCGCCGGAAAACGCCCCCGGCTCGATGATGTATTGCACATCCGGGCGCAGGGTCAGCCACGGCGTGGCCTGGTAGCCGTAGCTCAGTTCGAGCAACTGCTCGGCGTTGTTCAGGTTGGGATAATCGTTCCCGGCGTTGAAGGCTGCCTGCTCCTGCACCTCGCGGCTGCGCGGGTTCGGCACGGCGCGGCCATAGCCCAGGGCGAGGGTGTCGCGTGGTCGACCTTCGAACGGCTTGTACAGCACCACGCCAGCGCCATACCACTTGCTGAACGGCGAAGCCGCTTCGCTGGCGGCGGAGTATTGGCCGAAAGCGTGCAGCACGCGGCCGGCGGATGAATCGGAAGCCCACACTGCCTGGTCGATCAGCAGGTAGTGGCCGCCGCGCCCGCTGACCTTTTTATCGCTGCCGATGCGTTTGACATCGGAGCTGTCGTAGTAATAACCCAGCTTGTATTCACCCGGCAGCGTGCCGGCGTGTTTGTAGATCAGCTCGATGGGCACTACGGTGCCGGTGGTGTGCTTGGGCCCCAGATGCCAGGCGCGGCTGGAGTCGCCGTTGCTGTCCGGGTCCACGTTGAAGGCGGCGACGCGCAGTTGCCACGACGGTGAAAAATCGTATTTCACCCGCGCGCCCAGGCGCGCATTCGGGTAGTTGGTCCAGCCGCTGCCGCCGGACATGTTCAGCGGGTGCCCGCAGAAACCGGCGTTCATGAAGTTGCACAGGATGCCGCTGTCCAGGCCGCCGAGGTCATTGCCCATGGCCATGTAGCCGAGCTTGAGGTTCAGCGCGGGGGTGAACAGCGTGCGCTCGTAACTCAACTCGGTGAGACGGGTGTAGAGGCCGCCGTAGTTTTCCTGGATCGGCAGGCGGTTGCCCACCAGGTCCTCGGAGGCGCTGTTGCCGCGTCGGTCGTTGATGGTCAACTGGACGCGGTCGCCATTGTTCCAGCCGTACAGCTTGCCCAGGTCGAACTGCACGCCGAGCTTGAGGTTTTGCGAGTAGCGCGCCGAGCGGTGCTGGCCGCCGTGGGCGTTGTAAGCGGTTTCGCCGCTGTAGTCGCCGGTAAAGCGGATGCCTTGCGCGTCGAGTTCACGGCGCAGGCCGCCCCAGTCGCCGGTCATTGTGGTGTCGTCGGCGTGAACGGGCAGGGCGGCGCCCAAGGCCAGGCCGAACAAAAGGCGCCCAAGGGAACGTTGAGAAGAGGGGGTCATGCGGGTTTTTCCAAAGCAGAAGGCGCGGTGCCGGGGGGGCACCGCGCTTAACGGGGGGTTATGGCAATGCGTAGGCGATCACGTAGTCGCCACGGTCGGTGGACTGGCGTGCACCGCCGGCGGTAATCACGACGTACTGCTTGCCGGTTTTCGGCGACACGTAGGTCATCGGGCCACCCTGGCTGCCGACGGGCAGGCGGGCTTTCCAGATTTCATCACCGTTGGCGCTGTTGAAGGCGCGCAGGTAGAAGTCCTGGGTGCCGGCAATAAAGATCAGACCGCCCTGGGTCGACAGGGTACCGCCGAGGGTCGGCAGGCCGATCTTGATCGGCAGGTGCATGCGGATGCCCAGCGGGCCGGTGTCTTCAACCGTGCCGACCGGCACTTGCCAGGCGACTTTCTGGGTTTTCATGTCGATGGCGGTCAGGGTGCCGAACGGCGGCGCCTGGCACGGAATGCCGGCCACCGACAGGAAGCGGTTTTTGTTCACCGCATACGGCGTGCCTTTGAGCGGTACGGCGCCCATGCCGGTGTTCAGCGCTTCACCACCGGAGGAAGCCTGGGCATTTTTCTGCGCGGGCACCATCTGGATCCACAGGCCCAGGCGCATGTCGTTGACGAAGATAAAACCGTGCACCGGGTCGGTGGAAATGCTGCCCCAGTTCATGCCGCCCAGGGAACCCGGGAAACTCAGGGATTTGTCGGTGCCCGGCGCGGTGTACAGGCCGTCGTAGCGCATGCCCTTGAAGTCGATGCGGCACAGCAGCTGGTCGTACGGGGTGGCGCCCCACATGTCCGACTCGGTCAGGGTTTGCGCGCCGATCTGCGGCATGCCTACCGATTTGGGCTGGGTCGGCGAGTAAGGTTCGTTAGGGATGTTGGCGGCTTTGACCGGTACGTCCTTGACCTCGGTCAGCGGCTTGCCGGTCGCGCGGTCGAGCACATAGATCTGCCCGGCCTTGGTGCCGATCACCACGGCGGGTACGGCCTTGTCGCTGCCCGGCGGGGTGAAGTCGATCAGGCTTGGCTGCATCGGCAGGTCGAAGTCCCACAGGTCGTTGTGGACGGTCTGGTACACCCACTTTTCAGCACCGGTGGAGGCGTCCAGCGCCAGCACCGAAGCGCCGTATTTGTGGTTCAGCTCGGTGCGTTCCACGCCGTAGATGTCGGTGGATGAGCTGCCTATCGGCAGGAAGACGGTGTTCATCAGCGGGTCGTAGGACATCGGCGCCCAGCTGTTCGGGGTGCTGCGCACGTAGGTCTTGTCGCCGGTTGGGGCTTGTTTGTCCTCGGGGTTGCCCGGGTCGAAGGCCCAGCGCATCTGGCCGGTGATCACGTCGAAACCACGGATCACGCCGCCCGGCATGTCGGTTTGCACGTTATCCGCCACGCGGCCGCCGACCACGACGGTGCTGCCAGCCATCAAAGGCGCCGAGGACAGTTGGTAGTAGCTGTCGGGCACATTGCCCAGGCCGGCTTTCAAATCCACCTGGCCATGGGTGCCGAAGTCTTCGCAGAACTTGCCGGTGTCGGCGTCCACCGCGATCAGGCGTGCATCAATCGTATTGGTCAACAGGCGACGCTGGCACTGCGCGCCGGCAGGCACGCTGGCTGCAATGATCGGCGAGCTGTTCGGCTGGGTTGGCTGGGCGATCGGCGCGGTGGCGTCGAAGTAGGCCATGCCACGGCAACGCTGCCAGACCGCCGACTTGGCATTGACCTCGTTCTTCCACAGCTCTTTGCCGGTGTCGGCGTCCAGGGCGATCAGGTTGTTGTGCGGCGTGCAGATAAACACTTTGTTGCCGATCTGCAGCGGAGTCAGCTGGTCTTCGGCGCCGTTGCCGTCGCTGATGGCCACGTCACCGGTATGGTAGGTCCACGCCACTTTGAGTTTGTCGATGTTGTCGCGGTTGATCTGGTCCAGCGCAGCGAAGCGGCTGCCACCTTCGGTGTTGCCGTAGTGAGCCCAGTCTTTCTGCGCATCGGCCGCAGCCACCGGCGTGATGCCAGGGCCGGCACCGGTCGGTGCCACGCTTGGGTGCGCGACGAACATATTGCCTGCCGCCACTGCCACGCCCACTGCCAATACCGCCGCCACGCCATAGGCGCCGCGTGCAGGCCGGTTGACGAGCAATGGGTAAACCAGTGCCACCACCATGCCGATGGCCGCGAACATGAACACGCGGGAGAACAAGGGCCAGAACACCAGGCCCACGTCCGCCACCGCCCAGATGGCCGTGCCGACCAGGAAGGCCGCGAACAGCCACGCGCCCGCCGGGTTGCGCCGCGCAATCAACAGGCCGGACACCAGCATGGCCACGCCGCCGATCAGGAAGTACCACGACCCGCCCAGGCTGATCAGTTTGGCGCCACCGACGGCAAGCGCGAGGCCGAGCAGGGCGATGATAACGCCCAGGCCCAGGAGTAAGAATCTAGAGACGCCAGTGGCGCGCGATGCTCGTTTCATATCGAAAAGACTCGAGTGAGAGAGGGCAAAGACGCGATTTTAGCAAGATAAGTAACTGGTTAGTACATTAGAGTCCTGCAATAGACTATTACAGGTGCTGCGATGATGGAGTGTTGCTAAATGTCGCCCAGAGTGTGATGGCATCGCACCCTACTGCTGCACGCGTCTGATAAAAACTCTAGACGGCTTTTTTGCCTTGGGGATTTTTTTCGCGCCTGCACCGATCAAGCTCCCAAGGCCAAAGATAGCTAGAGGGTTGCTTGCTTTAGGGGGGTATCTCGCAACACCAAGCACGAGCGCAACAACATTACGTCGGTCAACCCCAGGTAATCGAAGGCTTTTTGACCTGGGTCAAGATCGTCACCATGGTGCTCTGGTAAAAACGCTCCCCCTTTTTCCTGATGTGGCGTGTGCCGGCTTTCGAGACCGGACCATGAGCCTATGCCCGAACACAACTACAGCCTGATCCGCCATCTCGCCAACACCTCCCTGCGCCTGAACAAGGTGTTGATCTGTGCGATCTTCCTTAACCTGCTGATGCTGGCCGCCTGCTATTGGGCGTTGAGCAAAGTGGTAGGTGAAGAGCGCAATAAGGTGAGGCTTCATTTCAACCGACTGATTGGCGACATCCGTCAGCACGAAGACTTCATTACGCGGGTTGCGCGACACGGCAACCAGGCCGCGCAGCAGCCACCGGCGTCGGGCATCACCGCGCAACATCACGTGCTGATCGATGAGCCGGGCGTGCGCATTTTCGAGGGCGCTCAGTTTGCGTCGTCGATGCCCTTCACCCTGGCGCAACGGCAGGGCACCACAGGCCCGCACCCGGGCAATTTCGTGCTGGGGGTGATCCTGGCGGATTTCTACAGCCACTTCTGGAGTACCTCGATCTACCCGTCACCCCAAGTGTTCGTGCTCGGGGCACTGGGTAAAACCAGCATGGCCGTTCCGGCAGTCGGCCGGTTTGCGGGGCGCCGGTTGCTGACCCAGGACAACTACCTGGCGACGGTCGAGAGGATTCACGTCGCGTTGCAAACCCAAGCACCAGCTGGCCAAGAAGACGGTGTGCGTTGGGCGCCGGCGCAGCACTACATTGCCGATGAATCCCGAGCACTGCTCGGGTACTTGGCGTTCAAACTGCCTGACGCGCTCTGGTGGACGCCAAAACGGCAGATCATCGCCGTGACGATGTTGGACCTGGAGCGTATCAACGACCCTGAGCAACTGTTCGAGCGCCCGATCTATGACCGCTTGCAATTGCTGTCGCCCCGGGGTGACTCGTTGATTGACACGGTCGGTTCGGTGGACGGCTACCGGTCAGGCCTGAACTTCTCTGCCCAGGGGCTGGTATTCAAGATGGGAGGCGCCGACACCGGCGGTTGGGTCGCGTTATATGAACTGACCTATCAAGGCTTTTTCGGCTACGCCAAGTGGCAGTTACTCGGCGGCGCGGGCTTGCTGCTCGCCAGCCTTTTGGGCAGTTGGGCAGCCATCCGCGGGTACTCGCGCAAAGTTATTTCGCCGGCACGCCAGGCACATCTGGAGATCGTCGAAAGCGATACCTTCAGTCGCACGGTGATCCAGACCGCTCCTGTGGCACTGTGTGTATTGAGGCGCGACGACCGTCACCTGATCATGCAAAACCCGCTGGCCGAACGCTTGCTGGGGGATACCCAGGCCATTACTCAGTTGAGCGAACACTGGCGGCTCAACCCCGACCCGGCCCAGCCCGATGGTGACGTGATCTTCCAAAGCCGCTATGGCAACACGCTGCACGGAAGTTTCGCTTCTGCGCGCTATCGCGGTGAAGAGGTGGTGCTCTGTGCGTTCAACGACATCAGCGCGCACAAGGAAGTCGAGCAGCGACTGGCGCAAGCCAGTGCGGCCAAATCGCGCTTCCTGGCAACAATCAGCCATGAGATCCGAACGCCCCTGTATGGTGCCCTCGGTACTCTGGAGTTGCTGGGGCTCACCGAGCTGACCGACCAGCAAAGTAACTACCTGCATATCATCGAGCGTTCCTCCACCACGCTATTACAGTTGGTCAGCGATGTGCTGGACGTGTCCAAGATCGAAGCCGGGGAGATGGTGCTGGAGCCGGCCGAATTCTGCCCGCTGGCGCTGGCCGATGACGTGGTCGCCGAGTACATCGGTACCGCCCAGGGCAAGCAGTTGCAGTTGGCGGTGGACGTCGATGGTGACGTGCCGGGTGTGGTGCTGGGAGATGCGCGGCGTATTCGGCAGATACTCACCAACCTGCTCTGCAACGCGCTCAAGTTCACCGAGCAGGGCAGTGTAACGTTGCACTTGACCGCTGAGGTCTGCAACGGCTTGGCGACCCTTCACTGGCAGGTCACAGACACCGGCATGGGCATCGCGGCCGACCAGCAGGCCCATCTGTTCGAACCGTTCTACCAGGCGCATCGGCATGCCCACACCGTTGCCGGCACCGGCCTGGGCCTGTCGATCTGCGCGCAACTTGCCCAACTGATGGGTGGCCGGTTGACCGTTGCCAGCGACATCGGCGTGGGCAGCTGTTTCACGTTGAGCGTCGGCCTTGCGTTGGCACAGGGCGATGCGCCGATCGCCCCGCCAGCCGCACAGGCCCAGCGACCAGGCAAGTTGGGCTTGAACCTGTTGGTGGCCGAAGACAACCCCATCAACCAGCAATTGCTCAAGGAACAGCTTGAGCAACTCGGCTGCCGAGTGACCCTGGCAAGCGATGGCCGGGAAGCCCTGGCGCACTGGACGCCAGCGTTCGATGCGCTGCTGACCGATATCAACATGCCGCAGATGGATGGCTTTGAACTGGTGTATGAACTGCGTCGGCGCGGCGCCAGCCTCCCAGTCATCGCAGTCACCGCGAGCGGCATGCAGGAGGAGACCCAGCAGTTCATCGCGGCCGGCATTGAGAACTGGTTGATTAAACCGGTGAGCCTACGGGATTTGTATGCGGTGCTGCGGCGCTACGCGCGCTGCGGGCAACCACTGGAACTGAAAGCCGCCACTGATCCCATCGCGCTCTCCCCCAGAATGCGCGAGCTGTTCGTGAAGACCCTGCGCGCCGATATGCACGCGCTGCACCAAGCCCGGGAGCAGCGCCAGGCCCCCGTCGTCGTGGAGCTATTGCATCGGTTGCGGGGTGCATTCGCGGCGGTGCAGGCCAAACAGCTCGGGCAGCTGTGCCAGGCATTGGAGCAGCGCCTATTGGCAGGACACGGAACGTCCACAGAGTTCGCAGCCCTTGTCGTCGCTGTCGAGGGCCTGCTGGCGGACCTTTGAAACCGCAGGCCATCCGTTATTCACTGACTGAAACTGGAATGAATCACCATGAAAAAAACCACCGTGTTAATCGCCGACGATCATCCGATTGTCGCGATGGCCGTACAGGACATCATCGAACGCGATGCGCGGTTCGAGGTGGTCGGTGTCGCCAGCGGCCCCAGTCAATTGATCCAGTTGCATCAACAGTTGGCGCCGAACGTGGTCATTGCCGACTACAGCATGCCCGGTGATGAAACCTATGGCGACGGGTTGCAGATGATCGAGTACCTGTGCCGACGGTTCAGCGACACCCGGGTGCTAGTATTCACCATGCTTTCCAACCCGCTGATCGTCGGTAGCCTCTACGACCTGGGCGTATGGGGCGTGATTCCGAAAAGCGGCGACTTCAATGAAATCAACCTGGCGTTGCAGGCCTTGTCCCGAGACCGGAAGTACCAGGCCCCGGCGCGGGCGCTTCCGACCGTCGATAACCAGCTCCACGCTCGGATCGCCCGATTGACGGTGCGTGAGTACGAGGTTTTGCGCCATTTCATCTCTGGCTTGAGTGGGCGTGAGATTGCGGCACTGCTGCATAGAAGCACCAAGACCATCAGCGCGCAAAAAGTGTCAGCCATGCACAAGCTCGGTGTTGATAATGATCAAGCGCTATTGGCTTTTTGCGCTGAAGCCCAGTTGTTTATGTAATGACGGCCACGGTTTTTAGTCGCCGTGGCTGTATTTTCAGTTTGATCCTAAAGACAGTCATCGGCGGCTTACGCATAATAGCGGCCACAGCGTCAGCCAAGTAACGCTTAGGTGTTAGCGCTCAGTATTACTTAGTTTGGTAGTGCTTAATGCTAGACGTACCAGCGCGTCTCGCCTTATCAGGCAACTTATTGATTTGAGGGTGTGCGCACGTAAGTGCCGAGGTCGACGCGTGCCCGAAAAATGACTAAGTCGTTATCTAAGCAGTTCTGATAAGTCACTCACTTATTCAGTGCGACCCTGTGATGCGTGAATGTCCTACTGATGCTGATGTTTCAGCGTGCCCGTTAACTATTGAGAGATGAAGTATGAAAAAACAATTTGTGCTGCCAATGAATGCGGCTGTCTTGAGTCTTTTTGGATTGTTGACGTTGTCCAATAACGCCGGTGCGGCTGAGGCGGGCACCATTACATTCAACGGCAAAGTGACTGACGAAACATGCCAGGTTACCACCGGCACTGCAGGCGACTTCACCGTGGACCTGGCCACCGCCAAAGTCGGTGACCTGGCTCAGGCCGGCGCAACCGCCATGCCGTCCAATTTCCGCATTGCCGTCAACCAGTGCTCGCCGACGGTGACCAATGTGCGTGCGCAGTTTCTCTACGACGCCAGCCTCGTCGATTTGAGCACGGGCCTGCTCAAGAACCAGCTCAGCGGCGCGACGTCCGCCGCCAATGTGGGCTTGCAGCTGTACAACAGCGAAGACAACAGCGTCATCAAGCCAGGTGATGCCGGTGCAGCCAAGAGCTTTACCGTCGCCAACAGCGCAGCCGAGATGGTTTACGGCGTGCAGTACTACGCGACCGGCGTAGCCACCGCAGGCCTGGTCAAGAGCCAGGTCAAATACCAACTGAGCTATAACTGAGAAATACCCTCTGCGCAGCCCGCTGCGCAGAGGGTATTACCCTGACTATGCGGATATTTCGTCTATTGATTGGTGGCCTGCTCATTTACCTGATGAGCATCGATGCCCGGGCCAACATCGTGCTGGGGGGCACCCGGCTTATTTATCCTGGCGGCGAGCGTGAAGTGACGCTGCCTCTGTCGAATAAAGGCGCAACGCCGGCACTTGTGCAGTCCTGGATGGACGATGGGGCTACGGACTCCACGCCGGAGAACAGCACCGCACCGTTTTTGATCATGCCACCGATTACCCGTATTGAGGGTCAGGCGTCCCAGACGTTGCGAATCCTCTACAACGGCACGGCATTGCCGGAAGATCGCGAATCGTTGTTTTGGCTGAATGTACTTGAAATACCGCCGGTTACGCCGGGGTCCAAGGATAAGAACAACTTGCTGGTAGCGATCCAGAGTCGCATCAAGGTTTTTTATCGTCCCGCGAAACTCAGTATGCCGTTGCACGATGCAGCTAAACACTTGAAGTGGAAGTTACTCAATAAGGGTGGCAAGTGGGTATTGCACAGCCGTAATACTTCGGGTCTCTATATTTCTTTCGGCAGTGTCTATGTCGCGCGAGCAGGCAAGGTGTTTAGCAATAAAGACGGTATTTATATGGTTGCTCCTGGCGGCCAGCAGACGTTCGACGTACAGGCCGACACCGCACCGGTATTGCCTGTTAAAGACGGCGAAGTCCAGTTTGATTACATCAATGACTATGGCGCATTGAAAACAGTCAGCTCGGCGGTCGATTAAGTTAATTACCTCCATCGTTAGAAGCCTATGAACCGTTTTGATCGATCGATACTTCGCAGAAAAGTGTTTCTGGCGGGACCGTCATGCTCAATCGTTCGATTCTGGGCAGTGGTGTGCCTGATGTTCAGTGGCGCCGATGAGCACCTGATGGCCGATGAGCTGTCGCTACCGGCAGCCGCTGCCCAAGTGGACTTTCAGGACGCCGAATTCACCCCGTCGTTCCTGGTGGGCAACGCCAAGCGCATGGACGTTTCGCGTTACCAGAAAGGCAACCCGGTGTTGGCCGGGCGTTACGACCTCAACGTTTACATCAATGGCAAACAAGTGACGCGAACCCGAGTTGAATTTGTCGACGGCTCAGACCGCAATATCGCCGAGGCGTGTTTCAGCGCTGCGGCCCTCAAACGCCTGGGCATTGATACCCAGCAATTGCCGACGTTCAACGGTTGCCGCACGCTCAAGGCGCTCATGCCCGATTCTGTGGCTTACGCCGACTTGGGCGAGCAGAAGCTCTACCTGCAAATACCCCAGGCCAGCCTGCGGCGTATCCCCCGTGGCTACGTGGAGCCGGAGTATTGGGACGCCGGTATCACGGCGGCAAAGGTGGACTACAACCTGAACTACTTCAGCACTCAGAATGACCATTACGGCAGCACTGACTCCGCCTATATGGGCCTGCGCAGCGGTTTCAACCTGGGCTTGTGGCAGTTTCGACACAATGCGAACGTCAGCTGGACCAACGGCGCCAAGACCGAGTGGAACCGCCTGTCTACCTACGTGCAGCGGCCGGTGGCGCAATTGAAAAGCCTGGCGACCCTGGGCGAGCTCAATACCAAGGGCGTGGGGTTTGACAGTATCGCCGTGCGTGGGCTGAGCCTGGCGTCGGAGGAACGCATGTTCCCCGACTCGCAGATTGGCTTTGCCCCCACTATTCGCAGTTTTGCCCGCAGCAACGCACGGGTCGAGGTGTGGCAGAACGATATAAAGATTTACCAGACCACGGTCACTCCCGGAAATTTCGTGATCGATGACCTGTACCCCACAGGTTACGGCGGCGACCTTAATGTGCGGGTCACCGAGGCCGATGGCAGCGAACGCCGTTTCGATGTGCCGTATTCGTCGATCACCAACCTGGTGCGGCCAGGACGTGCCAAATACGACCTGGTGGCGGGGCGGCTGTACAACCAGAACCTGGCCGACAATGCCCATCTGGCCCAAGGCACTTTGTTCTATGGATTGAATAATTACCTGACCGGCTATGGCGGCTTTCAGGTCAGTGAGGGGTTCCGCGCAGGGCTGATGGGGCTCGGGATGAACACGCCACTGGGGGCTTTGTCGGTTGACCTGACGCAAGAAACCACGCAGTTGGGTGGCCGTCTCGGCTCGGCATCCGGGCGTAGCGTCAAGGTCGCGTACAGCAAGTTGCTGAGCGAGTCCCGTACCAATTTCACCCTCGCGGCCTACCGCTATTCATCGTCCAGGTACATGACCCTGTCCCAGGCAGTCGACGCGCGTGAACGCGTCAAGACTGCTGGCTATCAGGAGCAGTGGCTGTGGATGGGCAACGAACGTGACCGGTTCGACATCAGTGTCGACCAGCCGGTGGGCACCCTGGGCTCGTTTTTCATGACTGGCAGCACCCGCAAGACCTGGGGCGGTTCGGGGGCTTCCAGCCGCCAGTTCGAAGTGGGGTTCAACGGCAATGCGGGAGATATCAGCTACAGCGTTTCCGCCAGCCGCAATAACGATGAATTCCTGGGGGCACAGACCCAGTACTTCGTGAGCCTCAATATTCCACTGGGCAGCGGTGCCAAGTCGCCAACCCTTAGCAGCCAATACACCGGTGGGCACGGGCAGGGCAGCTCGTTGCGTAACTATTTGAGCGGTGTAGCGGACGATGCCGGGCGCCTGAGCTACGGCATTACCCAGGCCACCGACACCAATACGTCCAGCTCCGGCAGCGTCAATGCCCAATACCGGGGCAACCGCAGCACGGTGCGCGGCGCCTACGAACAGGGCGGCGATTACAAGTCCACCTCCCTGGGCAGTGACGGCAGCCTGGTGGTGCACAGCGGTGGGCTGACGCTGTCACCCAACACCGGCGACACCATTGCCCTCGTGTCTGCGCCGGGCGGCGAGGGCGCGAGCATTGGTGGGTTGTCTGGCCTGGTCATCGATAAAAACGGTTATGGCGTGGTGCCGTACCTGTCGCCCTACCGCATGAACAACGTCAACCTGGACCCCAAAGGCAGCTCGATGGATGTCACCTTCCAAAACACCACCCAACAGGTCGCGCCGTTTGCCGGTGCAGTGGTGCGCGTCAACTTTGAAACCAAGGTCGGGCAGTCGGCGGTCATTCACATCACCAACGCCGCCAGCCTGAACATGCCGTTTGGTGCGCAGGTGCTCGATGATGCGGGCAATGTGGTCGGCGTGGTCGGCCAGGGTAACAACCTGTTTGTGCAGGGCGTCGCAAACGACGGCGCGCTGACCGTCAGCCTGCCGGGCGATGCCCGTTGCAGCGTCGCCTACCGCTTCGCCAAACCCAGTGCCGGTATCAAGGGCCTGTCGCAGACCCAGGCGCCGTGCCTGCTTCGAGAAGGCACTCGCCTGAGCAGTCGATGAACATGACCCGATTGATTTCCATAACGTTGCAACTGCTTGCGTTGCTGCTGGTTCCAACGTCCGCCTTCGCGGTGTGCGGCATGATGCCCAACTACCAGGAGGGTGCCGTGGTGGATATGAACTTCGGTCGCGTCACCGTGCCTTCAGGCACGGCGATAGGCGAAGTGTTCTTCACCCAGGAGTTCCCGATTACCGGCAGCTATTACGCGATCGTGTCCTGCAAACCGGGAGATACCACCCAATGGCGGGTGGTTCAAGGCACCGCGACTTCTATCGCTAATGTCTACACCACCAATATTGCCGGGGTGGGCATGCGCACCAGTTGGGTACCGACAAGGGCCACTTCACCGTTTTACGCCGGTGACAGCACCAGCTGGACGTTAGGCATGCCCAACGTCAGTGGTTCCATCGAGCAGAACAGCGCGGTGGTCAGTGTGACGGGGTCGGTGATCGTTGAACTGATCAAGCTCAGTGAGCCAGTCGGTTCCGGTGCATTGGCGGGCGGTACCTATACCAACAACATCGCGCAACCGGTCTACCCGTTCAACAGCGGGGTGTTCATGACCACGCGCATTGCCGGTGGCGGCGGTGAAATCGTGCCAGAAACCGGCACCTGTTCGATTGGCGATCTCAACGTGGACCTGGCTCCCGTGCCCTTTGGACGCTTTAACGGCCTGGGCTCCACCACCGGCGAAACGCCCTTCACCGTGGGCTTCAACTGCTCCGGCGCCAATGGCGCCGTCACCCTGACGATGGATGCAGACAGGTTCATGCCCGATGGCAGCCTGGGCTTGATCAAGCCCCAGGCCGGGGACAACTACGCGTCATGCGTTGCGCTACAAGTGCTCGATGCCAACACCGGGGTGCCCGCGTTATTGGGCGCAACCAGCGTGGTGGGGGCGGTCGTCAATAACGCCACCAGCTTCAGCCTGCCATATCGGGTGCGTTATTACCAAAGTGCCGGGGGCAGCCACTGCGTCTCCCCAGGGCTCGTAAAAGGTACCGCAACGGTCACCGTGAAATATCAATAACAGCGGTCTCGAAACTTCAGCACAACTGCCTCTTTTGAAGAGCGTGGTGGGGTTACCTGTTGCTGAACGTTTGGGCATTGGATAACAACTCACTTCAAGGAATTGATGAATGAGCATCAAAAAGAACCCACTCGGTTATGCAATTGGTTGTGCACTGTTGGTGACGTTAAACCCGGCTCAGGCAGCCACGATCGGCCAAGTGGATGTGTCGTCCGAGGAGGGCGATTTACTGATACTTGATAATGATCAGGTGGCGTATACCGGCAAGGGCGCCGCCATTCGCGTCAGTGGCAAGCAGAACGGGTTCATGGGATCAGCCATGGACGTGCGTGCCACGACCGGAGGGCCCAACGATGCCGTCACCGGACTGCAAGTGGTGAGCGGCGGGCAGGGCACGCTGCAAGGCTCGACACTTAACGCCAGCGGCTATTTTGGGGACGGTGCCAGCGCCAGTGGCGAAGGCTCCCATGTGCGCCTGGAGCAGACCGAAATCACCACCGATGGCAGCCGTGGCCGTGGGGTTATGGTCGATCAGGGCGCGAGTGCAGCGCTGATCGACTCTAGCGTGACAACGACCGGTTTTATGGCTGATGCGGTGTCGGCCATGGGAGCGGGCTCAAGCATCAGCGTCACGGATACAAGCCTTTCATCGGCGGGCAATGCCGCGTTTACCGTGAGGGCGCAACAGGGTGCCCATATCGATTTGCGCAATGGCACCGCCACCGCTCACGGCCAATACGCAGCCGTGTTCAACATTACCGGCGCCGACACGGTCATTACCGCTGACGGTGTGAAGGTGCAGTCGGATCTGGCCCAAGGCGTGGACATGCAAGAAGGCCTGCTCCAATTCAGCAACGGCAGCATCAACGCCAAGGCGGACGGGATCCTCATCCGCCCCAGCTCCCCCCTCGGCGGCGGTCGGGCAGAGGTCAGCCATTCGCAGGTGCTCTCGCAAACCGGCAACGGCATTAACCTTGATGCCAAAGGCGCATCCCTCGAACTTAACGACTCACATGTCACGGCCCAGGGCAACAACGGGTCGGCGATCTGGATGCCCGGCGGCGATACCCAGGCCGATGTGCACAACAGCGTGCTGGAAACCTGGGGCAACCAGGCGGCGGCCATCGACAACCGGGCCGGAGCCCTGCGCATGGACGGCAGCCGTGTCGTCACTCATGGTGACTCATCCCATGGGCTCTATGCCTCGACCGACGTCATCGGTGGCCAGGTGGGCGGCCCGAACGCCACGTTTGAACTGCGCAAGGTGGTGATCGAAACGTTTGGCGAAGGCTCGGTGGGCGCCTTCGCCCGGTTGCCAGGTGCGCAGATTTCGATGACTGACAGCCAGGTACTGACCCACGGCGACCTTAGCCACGGGGTGTTCGTCAGCAACGGCGCCATCGCGAAGGCGCAAGGCACTCATATTGAGACTCTCGGTGACAATGCGTATGGGCTGGTCAGTCAGGCGAGCACAGACGTCGCCAACCAGATAGACCTCTCCGACACCACTGTGCTCGCGCACAACAGTACAGCCTTGCGCGTCTCCGGCGGCAGCCTGCGCGCCGACCTGACCAACAGCAGACTGACGGGTCGCGACGCTATCTGGATGACCGCAGGCGGCAATGGCCTCGCCGCCGGCCAAGTCGCACTGGACAGCGATCATTCATTGATTGAGGGTGATATCCGAGTCGATGACGGCACCCTGCAATTGAGCCTGCACAACCAGTCCCGACTGGAAGGCGCAATAACCGATACCCCCATGGCGTCCCGTCTCTGCCTGGACGACAGCAGCGATTGGCGGATGCTCGCAAACTCCAGCATAGGTCAACTGAACAACACAGGCACCGTCGAGTTTGCCAAGCCGACGAGGGGCGACTTCATGCGCCTGAAAGTCGGCGGCGACCTAGACGGCGATGGGCGGTACATCATAAACACTGACCTTGGCTCCTTGCGTGGCGACCGCATGGAAGTGGGCGGGCAGGTCACCGGCAACAACCAGATCATGGTGCGCAACAGCGGTGCCGAACCCTCCAGCGGCGGCCAACGCCTGACGCTGGTCGAAAGCCAGGGCGGCGCGGGCGGTTTCAGTTTGGCCAATCGCGGTCAGCAGGTGGACGTCGGCAGCTACCGCTACACCTTGCAGCGCGACGACGACCCGGCAGGGGAGTCGCGGTGGAGTCTGGTCAATGTCGACGAGCATCTCTCTACTGCCGCCAGTGCAGCGATCAACAGCAGCGCGCTCTCAACCTTGCGCGACACCTGGGACGCCGAGCGCGGCAGCCTGATCCAACGCTTGGGCGACGTGCGCGACGGCGGCCACAGCCAGGGCGTGTGGATGCGCACCTACGGCCAGAAACAAGAGGTGGATAACGGCGCCGCGCGGCATTTTTCCCAGCACGTCAACGGTATGCAACTGGGCCTGGATACCCGATTGGCTCGCAGCCACGGTGCTTTGATTCTCGGCGGTATGGCGGGCTACAGCCATGCCAATCGTGACTTCAACGGCGAAGGCAGCGGCAAGCTCGACAGCTACTACATTGGCACCTACGCCACTTACCTGGATGATTCGGGTTGGTACGCTGACAGCCTGTTGACCCTCAATCGCTGGTCCACCCGCTTCGACGTACACGCCACCGACGGCAACCGCGTCAACGGCAAGAGCCGCAGCAGCGGCGCGGGCGTGTCATTTGAAACCGGCAAGCGTGTGCGCCTGGAGCATGGGTGGTTCGTCGAGCCACAGGTGCAATTGTCGGCGCTGTACGGCGGCAGTGACCGTTACCGCCTGAGTAACGGCCTGCGCGTCGAAGCCGACGACGGCATTGCCACTCAACTGCGCGGTGGTGCGCAGTTGGGCCGGGCGCTGACGTTGGATAACGGCGCTACCGTCCAGCCGTATATCAAGGCGGGCTGGGTTCAAGACCTGTCGGCGCGCAGCCAGGTCAAGACCAACGACATCAGCAGCCACCCGGACGGCAACGGCGGTGGCTGGTATGCAGGGGCGGGTGTCACGGGAGCGCTGGCGCGCGGTCAGCACGTTTATGCAGACGTCGAGACCAGTGACAGCTCGACGCTAAAGCGCCCGTGGGCGTTGAACATCGGCTATCGATTGGCGTGGTGATGGCAGCGGCGGCGATTAAAACTTGAACCGCCCCACCAACCCCTTGAGCTGACCCGAAATATCCGTCAGGCGCCCAGAGCCGGTCTGCGCCGAATGCGCAAAACCTTCCACCAGTTGCGCATCGGCATGGATCTGCGCGATGTGGCGGTTGATCTCCTCGGCGACCTGGTGCTGTTCCTCGGCGGCGGTGGCGATCTGGGTGTTCTGGTCGCGGATCGAATCCACCGAGCCACGGATTTTGTCGAAGCTGTCACGCGCCTGCTGGATGCGCTCCACGCTGGTGTGGCTCACCTGCAGGCTGCCCTGCATCTGCTGGGTGACTTCCTGGGTACGGCGGGCGAGGTTGCCCAACAGGCTGTCGATTTCGCCGGTGGAGTCGGCGGTACGGCGGGCCAGCGCGCGGACTTCGTCAGCGACCACCGCGAAACCACGGCCCTGGTCACCGGCGCGCGCCGCTTCAATCGCCGCGTTGAGCGCCAACAGGTTGGTCTGCTCGGCAATTGAGCGGATGGTGTCGAGGATGGTGTTGATGTTCTTGCTGTCCTGCTCCAGCAGCTGCATGGTCTGGGTCGACTTTTGCAGGTCTTCGCTGAGCTTGAGCACGCTGCCGGTGGCTTCGCCGATGTGCTGCTGGCCGTCGTGCACGTCGCGGTAGCCTTCGTCGGCACTGGTGGCGGCAGCGCTGCAGGAGCGCGCGACTTCGTTGGCGGTGGCGACCATTTCGTTGAACGCGGTACTCACCAGTTCCACGGCTTCGCGCTGGCGGCCGGCGGCCTGGTTCATGTTGTTGGCGACTTCGCTGGTGTCGGCGGCGGCGGTTTGCAGGTCGGACGACGCGTTGCCGATGCGCTGCACCAACTGCGCGATCATGCTCAGGAACTGGTTGAACCAGCCTGCCAGACTGGCGGTTTCATCCTTGCCCTGCACCTTGAGTTGGCGCGTGAGGTCGCCTTCACCTTCGGCAATCTCTTGCAGGCCGTCGGCCACGCCGCGAATCGGGCGCACGATCACGCTGGCGAAACTGGCGCCGACAATCGCGAACACCACGGCCAGTGCGGCGGCGATGGCGGCGATCAGCCAAGTCAGGCTGGTGGCGCCTGCCATTACTTCGTCACGTTTGATCAAGCCGATAAAGCGCCAGCCGAGGTCTTTGGAGCTGACCATGTTGGCCATGTAGGCCACGCCATCGATGTCGATCTGGCTGACGCCGTCGCCACGCTTGGCCAGTTCGGCGTAGTTGGCGCCCAGGTCGGCCAGGGGCTTGAAGTTGTGCTTGGCATCGCTGGGGTCGACCAGCACGTTGCCGTTGCCTTCCACCAGCATCAGGTAGCCGCTGTCGCCCAGCTTGATGTTGCGCACCAGTTCGGTGAGCTGCTTGAGCGACACGTCCAGGCCGACCACGCCGAGGATATTTCCGGAGGCGTCGGCGACGGTGTGCACGGTGCCGATCAGCGTCACATCGTCCGGCGCCCAATAGTAGGCCCCGGTGCGCACGGTTTTACCGGGCGCGGCGATGGCCGCCTGGTACCAGGGGCGCACGCGCGGGTCGTAATTGTTCAGTTTGGTGTCGTCCGGCCAACTGGCGTAGCCGCCGTCCTTCAAGCCCAGGGACAGGTAGGCGGTGCTCGGATGGCTCTTGGCGAACTGGTCGAAAATCGCCAGCAGCTCGGTATTGGTCGGGGTCAGCGGGAGTTGCGCGGCGTCGGCGCCGGCGTAGTTCTTGAGGTCCTTGGCCGCGACTACGCGCGGGTCCTTGGCCACGTAGTCGACGTTCTGGCTGATGCCATCGAAGAACTGCTTCATGCCATTGTCGATCTGGCGGATCTCGCGGCCACTGCTGTCGAGGAAATTGGCCAGGGCCCCCTCGCGCACATTCAATACGACCAGGATGGCGACGAGGATGACCGGCAGGCACGCGATGCCCGCAAATGCCCAGGTCAGCTTTTGCTTGATATTCATGACTTCACCCGCGGGTATTTATAATTTTGGCAAGGAGAAAACAGTAGCGTCGAGCGTCGCATGTGTTGTTATGAGGGAGCTGTGGCCCATGCGTACCCCCTGTATATCGACTGAGGGAGCACGCACTTGAGGCCCGAGGGAGGGTTTAACCGATGCGCTCGCCACCCAGCGCATCACGCTGCATCGATTGCAGGTTTTTCTCGATGGTTTCGCAGATGGCTTCCATCTGGATCTGGTGTTCGCTGGAGTTGAACGGGCTTTGCAGGTCGGTGCCGATGCGTTCGATGGCCAGCAGCATGAAGCCCACCACCGTCGACGCCAGCGGCGTGAACCAGCCCAGGGATTCCACCAGGCCCACCGGCACGATCAGGCAGAACAGCGAAATAAACAGCCGTGGGAAATACACGTACGGGTAGGGCAGCGGTGTGTTGGCGATCCGCTCCATGCCGCCCTGGGCGTTGGACAAGTCCACCAGGGTCGACTCCAGCCGTGCCAGGCGAATGCTGTCCAGATGGCCCGCCTTGTATTCCTTGGCCAACAGCGCCGCCGAACCGGTGAGGATGTCATTGGCGAAGTTATTCGTGGCGCCGCTGCGCGCAAATTCCTCGGCGGGGATGAACGCTCGCACCTCGTCGGGGCACGGCTCGCCCTTGAGGTGAGCGGCCAGGCAATTCACGTAGGCCACATGGCGGCGCAGCAAGGTCGCCTTGACCGGGTTCACTTCGCCGTCGGGATCGTCCAGCAGGGTCAGCACCTGGCGCGCAAAGCTGCGTGAGTTGTTGACCATCGCGCCCCACAGCGTGCGAGCTTCCCACCAACGGTTGTAGGCGCTGCTGTTACGGAAACTGATCAGCACCACCAGCGCCGAACCCAACAGGGTGAGCGGCATCAGCGGTAAATTGATCTTGGCAGTCAGAAACAGCATGAAGTCCACGGTGACGGCAACGTCCCACAGCAACAGCCAGAACAGGGCCCAGCCCACGTAGCCCATGGTCTTGATGATCAGACGGTACTTTTTGATGATGGCGGCTTTCAAACGACAACCTCGCGGCGAGCGGTAAGCAACAGTGCCTTAGCTCGGACGGTGGTTTTGGGTGAAAGGTTCGCGGTCAATAATTGCGGCGGCTGAATCGTTTCTCAGTGCTGGGCCAGAATGCTCTGGAGCAACCCCGGAAACCGGCTCTCCAACAGCTCGCCACGCAACGAATTCATATGCGTGGTCCCCACGCTGCGGGTCTGCACCAGGCCGGCATCGCGCAGCACGCGAAAATGATGGGACATGCTCGACTTGGGCCGCCCGCCGTCCAGTTCGCCGCAGGTGGCCTCGGGCACACCCGCCAGGCAGCGTACGATTTCCAGGCGCACTGGGTCACTCAAGGCGTACAACAGGCGTTCGAGTGTGAGGTCTTGAAGGGTAGGGTGTTTGAAGGCTCGCATGGGGCGGATGATAACAGGGGGGTATCGTTGAAACCATAGTTCGATTACCATCGAACTATCGAATCACTCACTGGCTCCTGGAGTTCCCGATGTCCGCCTTGTTCGAACCGTTCACATTGAAAGACGTTACCCTGCGCAATCGCATTGCCATCCCGCCGATGTGTCAGTACATGGCCGATGACGGCATGGTCAACGACTGGCACCACGTGCACCTGGCCGGCATGGCCCGTGGCGGGGCCGGCCTGCTGGTGGTCGAAGCCACCGCAGTCGCCCCCGAAGGCCGCATTACCCCGGGCTGCGCCGGTATCTGGAGCGACGCCCACGCCGAAGCCTTCGTGCCCATGGTCAAGGCCATCAAGGCAGCGGGCTCGGTGCCAGGCATTCAGATTGCCCACGCCGGCCGTAAAGCCAGCGCCAACCGCCCATGGGAAGGCGATGACCATATGCCCGCGTCCGATGCGCGCAGCTGGGAAACCATTGCACCGTCGGCCATCGCCTTTGGCGCGAACCTGCCTCAGGTGCCGCGCGCCATGACCCTGGACGATATCAACCGGGTCAAACAGAACTTCGTCGACGCCGCCCGCCGCGCGCGTGACGCCGGCTTCGAGTGGATCGAACTGCACTTCGCCCACGGCTACCTGGCGCAGAGCTTCTTTTCCGAGCATTCCAACCAGCGTACCGATGCCTACGGCGGCAGCTTCGACAACCGCAGCCGTTTCCTGTTGGAAACCCTGGCTGCCGTGCGTGAAGTCTGGCCGGAAAACCTGCCGCTCACCGCGCGTTTCGGCGTGCTCGAATACGATGGCCGTGACGAGCAGACCCTCACCGAATCCATCGAACTGGCCCGCCGCTTCAAGGCCGGTGGCCTGGACCTGCTGAGCGTCAGCGTCGGTTTCACCATCCCCGACACCAATATCCCATGGGGCCCGGCCTTCATGGGCCCGATCGCCGAGCGCGTGCGCCGCGAAGCTGGCATCCCGGTGACTTCCGCTTGGGGTTTTGGCACGCCGCAACTGGCCGAAGGCGCCTTGCAGGCTGGCCAGCTTGACCTGGTATCGGTAGGCCGTGCACACCTGGCCGACCCTCATTGGGCGTACTTCGCGGCCAAGAAGCTGGGCGTCGAGAAGTCGTCCTGGACCCTGCCGGCGCCGTATGCGCATTGGTTGGAGCGGTATCGCTAAGGCGAGCCACACCGTCCATGAGCCACTCAATCGAGTGGCTTTTTTTCGCCTGTAATTTTTCCCGTGAGGGGATTGTTACCAAATGGATACTCGAAAAATAGTGAATGAGAATACATATCAATCGTTGATGGGTTCGGATAACATGCGCCGCAAAATAATTGGCAGATATGCCGCTCCATCTGGCTCTTTCACTAGGTTCATACCGTATGCGTCGTACCCTGGTTTCCATGTGTGTGCTTCAGGCGTTTTCCTCTTTCAGTTGGGCTGAGGTTGAACCGGTTGAAAAAACCGGTATCGAGCTGCAAGCCACCAGCATCACCGGCACAGCAGACTATGAAACGGCCCAGGGGCCGGTGCAGGGGTACCACGCCACACGTTCGGCGAGTGCGACGCGAACCGATACCTCCATCCATGAAACGCCGCAATCGATCAGCGTAGTGTCCAAGGCAGTGGTCGAAGACATCGGCGCCACGCGCTTGCAGGACGCGCTGGACTACGCCGGCGGCGTGGGTCGGGCCAACAACTTCGGCGGGCAGGGGCTTACCACCTTCACGGTGCGCGGTTTTACCACTGGCGAGTTCTACCGCAACGGTTTCCCGATCAACCGTGGCTACCCGAACATGCCGGACGCCAACACCATCGAGCGCCTCGAAGTACTGCGTGGCCCGGCGACCATGCTGTATGGCCGTGGCGACCCAGGCGGTACGTTCAACGTGGTGTCCAAGCAACCGCTGGCCGAGCCGACGGTGACCCTCGGCAGCCAGCTGAATGACCAGGGCATGAAGCGCGGCACGCTCGACGCCTCCGGCCCGTTGGACGAGCAAGGCCGCCTGGCCTATCGCCTCAACGTGGTGGGCGAGGGCGGCGACACCTTCCGTGATCACGTCGAAACCGAACGCTACGGCGTTGCCCCGGTGATCACCTGGCAAGCCACGGACGACACCAAGGTGACCTTCGAAGGCGACTTCATGCGCAACAATCACCCGCTGGACCGCGGCCTGACGCGTTTCCCCAACCAGCGTGGCACGCCGTCACGCGACACCTTCTGGGGTGACAAGGACGTGGGCAAGCTGCACAACGACAACAACATGGCGCAGGTGCGTTTCGAGCATCTGCTCAACGACAACTGGACATTGGGCGGTGGGTTCCAGTGGTTGGATGGCAGCCTGGCCGGCAATGCCATCGAGGCCAATGGCCCGAATAGCCTGGGCGCCGACGGCCGCACCCTTCAACGCAACTTCAACTACCGCAAGCTGGAGTGGACCGACAAGGACTACCAGCTCAACCTGACCGGGCATTTCTCTACCGGCGGTTTCGAGCACACCTTGCTGACCGGTATCGAGTACGAGGACTACGACTACAAGTCGATCATCCAACGCTCCAGTGCCGCCGTGGGTACTTACCCGATCGACATCTTCGACCCGGTCTACGGCCAGGCGCGCCCACCGCTGACGCGCACACCGACCCACGACAAGGAAAACCTCAAGACCTACGCCGCTTTCGTGCAGGACCAGGTGGCGCTGACTGAGCGTTTGAAGGTGTTGGCGGGCGCGCGTTTCGAGCGTTTTGAGCATGACTACGAAAGTTATGTACCCGGCGTGAACCCGTTTCAGGCCGCCGAAAACGCCGTCACCCCACGCGTGGGGGTGATCTACGACCTCACCGAGACCGTCGCGGTCTATGCCGATGCCGCTCGCTCGTTCAAACCGAACCCCGGCGCCGCGCGCGAAGGCGGTGGCTTTGAGCCGGAAAAGGGCAAGTCCTACGAGATGGGCGTGAAATGGGAAGCTCTGGATCGCCAGTTGAGCGTGGACGCAGCGATCTACCAGATCGAGAAGAAAAACGTGCTGACCACTGACCCGGTGATCAACACCTTCTCCGTCGCCGCCGGCCAAGTCCGCAGCCGTGGTTTTGACCTGAACGTAGCGGGCAACCTCACCCCTGAATGGCGCGTGATCGGCGGCTACGCCTACGTGGATGCGGAAGTGACCAAGGACAACACGATCCGCTCCGGCACCCGCCTGCTGAACATCCCGCGCAACAGCTTCAGCCTGCTCAACGTGTATGAGTTCCAGGACGGTGCACTCAAGGGCCTGGGCCTGGGCGCCGGCGGCAAGTACGTCGACCAGCGCGCCGGCCAGACCGCCAACACGGCGTTTTCGATGGATGCCTACACCGTCGTCGACCTGCTCAGCTTCTATAAGGTCAACGACAAGGTGCGGCTGAACCTGGATGTGAAGAACCTGTTCAACCGTGAATATGAAGAAGGGGCGTTCGGCAATATCTACGCCTACCCAGGCGCGCCGCGCACGGTGCAGGTGGGCATTGCCTACACGCTCTAACGGCATACCCAAAACCAATGTGGGAGGGGGCTTGCTCCCGATGGCGGTGTAACAGCTGGCTTATTTGCAGCTGACCCACCGCCATCGGGAGCAAGTCCCCTCCCACATTGGATTTCACTCGGCTTTAGAGCGGGGTCAGCACATTCATCACCGTATCCAGCGCCACCCGTGTGTCATCCAGTTGCACCAGCGAGGCATGCCGGGCGCCGAGGGCGTCGCGGTTCTGGATCGCGGTGAGGATCGCCTTGTGCCGGGGCAGGCTCAAGCCCTGGATGTCGGGGCGGCGGTTGGTGATGTTGATCGACTCGCGCAACGGCAGCGAGAGCATGTTGCACATATAGGCCAGCAGGTCGTTGCGGGTCGCGTCAGCGATGGCGCGGTGGAAGTCCAGGTCAGCCTGTAACAGCTGTTCGTGGGTCTGCGCGGTTTCCATGCCCAGGTAGGCTTTTTCGATGGTGGCGATGTCGTCGTCCGTGGCCGTAGTCGCGGCCATGGCGGCGATTTCCGGTTCGAGAATGCGCCGCACGCCAGCCAGGGTGTTGAAGAATTCGCTATGGGGCGTGGACTGCATCAACCAGGACAACACGTCCGGGTCGAGCAGGTGCCACTTCAAGCGTGGCCGCACCACCGCACCCACCCGTGGCTTGGAGTACACCAGGCCCTTGGCGCTGAGCACCCGCGTTGCTTCGCGCAACACCGAGCGGCTGACCTTGTATTCCTCGCAGAGCGTGGCTTCCATGGGCAGTCTCTCTTCCGGCTTGAAGCGGCCGGAAACGATGTGCATGCCCAAGTCCTGAACGATCTGGGCATGCATGCTCTTGCGCGGCTTGGGCGGCTGGTGATCCATAACGACAGGGAGGCTCTGGCTTAAATTCGCGGCATCATAGCATCCCAATTAGTGGGAATGCCGGGGGACTTCAGCCCCACGGCAACCGACCAGGAAGTCAAAGTCGCAGCCTTGGTCGGCCTGTAGCACGTGGTCAATGTACAACTGGCGGTAGCCGCCGACGATCAGGTTTTGCGGGGGCGCAAGGTCGGCCATGCGCGCCGCCAGCTCTGCGTCGGAGATGTCCAGGTGCAACCGGCCATTGGCGCAGTCGAGTTCAATCCAGTCACCTTCCTGCACCGTGGCCAACGGCCCGCCCGCAGCCGCTTCCGGCGCCACATGCAAGACCACCGTGCCGTAGGCGGTGCCGCTCATGCGCGCATCGGAAATGCGCACCATGTCCGTCACGCCCTGGGCCAGCAGCTTGGCCGGCAGGCCCATGTTGCCGACCTCTGCCATGCCTGGGTAACCCTTGGGCCCGCAGTTTTTCATGACCAGGATCGAGTTGGCGTCCACGTCCAGCTCCGGGTCGTTGATGCGCGCCTTGTACATGTCGAAGTTCTCGAACACCACCGCACGCCCCCGGTGCTGCATCAGCTCGGCGCTGGCGGCTGACGGCTTGAGCACCGCGCCGAGTGGCGCGAGGTTGCCACGCAGCACGCAGATGCCGCCGTCGGCGCGGATCGGGTTGTCGAGGGTGCGGATCACTTCGTCCTGGCCGTAGATCGGCGAGTCCTTGGTGTTTTCGCCGAGGGACTTGCCGTTCACTGTCAAGGCGTTCGGGTGCGGGATAAGGTTGGCTTCACCGAGACGACGCAGCACCGCGGGCAGCCCGCCGGCGTAGTAGAACTCTTCCATCAGGAAACGCCCCGAGGGCTGCAGGTCGACGATGGTCGGCATGCCACGGCCCATGCGGGTCCAGTCATCCAGGTCGAGTTCGACGCCGATGCGCCCGGCGATGGCCTTGAGGTGGATCACCGCGTTGGTCGAACCGCCGATGGCGGCGTTCACGCGGATCGCGTTTTCAAACGCCTCCTTGGTCAGGATCTTCGACAGCTTGAGGTCTTCGCGCACCATCTCTACCGCGCGCATGCCGGACATGTGCGCCAGCACATAACGCCGCGCATCCACCGCCGGGATCGCGGCGTTGTGGGGCAGAGAGGTACCGAGTGCCTCAGCCATGCAGGCCATGGTCGACGCGGTGCCCATGGTGTTGCAGGTGCCCGCCGACCGCGACATGCCGCCCTCGGCCGCCAGGAAGTCATCCAGGGTAATCGTGCCAGCCTTGACCTGCTCGCTGAGCTGCCACACCACAGTGCCCGAGCCGATGTCCTGGCCCTTGTGCTTGCCGTTGAGCATCGGCCCGCCCGTGACCACGATGGCCGGCACGTCGCAACTGGCGGCGCCCATCAGCAGGGCCGGGGTGGTCTTGTCGCAGCCGGTCAGCAGCACCACGCCGTCGATGGGGTTGCCGCGAATGGCCTCCTCCACGTCCATGCTCGCCAGGTTGCGGGTGAGCATGGCGGTAGGGCGCAGGTTGGATTCGCCATTGGAGAACACCGGGAATTCTACCGGGAAGCCACCGGCCTCGATCACGCCGCGTTTGACGTGCTCGGCGATCTGGCGGAAATGCGCGTTGCACGGGGTCAGCTCCGACCAGGTATTGCAGATACCGATGATCGGTTTGCCATGGAACTGATGGTCGGCAATGCCCTGATTCTTCATCCAGCTGCGGTACATGAAGCCGTTTTTGTCGGCAGTACCAAACCACTGGGCGGAGCGTAGGCCGGGCTTTTTATCAGACATGATCGATTCTCTTATTGTATGACTATATGTTCTCTCTGAAGCTAAACATAAGCGCAAAATGTTCGGTTTGGAAGTGTTGTTTTGCAAATAGTCCTACTATATAGTCTGGCTTAACTGAGGTATGACCCTGGCGGTTTTCTGCGAGAGGCGTCCCCCGAGCTTCATATAAGAACAACAATCCGGAGATCGACCCCATGAGCGAGGAACTGCGCCTGATTCGGCGCATCACGCTGAAACTGATTCCCTTCCTGATCCTGCTGTACCTCATTGCCTACGTGGACCGCTCCGCCGTGGGCTTTGCCAAGTTGCACATGGGCGCCGACGTCGGCATCGGTGATGCCGCCTACGGCCTGGGTGCAGGGTTGTTCTTTATTGGCTACTTCCTGTTCGAGATCCCCAGCAACCTGATGCTCGACCGCTTTGGCGCGCGGCGCTGGTTTGCGCGGATCATGATCACCTGGGGCACCATCACCATCGGCATGGCGTTCGTGCAGGGGCCGCACAGCTTCTACGTGATGCGCTTTTTGCTCGGCGCGGCGGAGGCGGGGTTCTTCCCGGGCGTGCTGTACTACATCACCCAGTGGTTCCCGGTGCGCCATCGCGGCAAGATCCTCGGGCTGTTTATCCTCTCCCAGCCGATTGCCATGATGATCACCGGCCCGGTGTCCGGCGGCCTGCTGGGCATGGACGGAATTTTCGGCCTGCACGGCTGGCAGTGGCTGTTTATCGTGATCGGTACCCCGGCGATCCTGCTGACCTGGCCGGTGCTGCGCTACTTGCCGGACGGCCCCAAGCACGTCAAATGGATGAGCGAGGACGAAAAAGCCTGGCTCGCCGGCGAGCTGGCCAAGGACCTGCAAGCCTACGGCCAGACCCGCCACGGCAACCCGTTGCATGCCCTCAAAGACAAGCGCGTGCTGCTGCTGGCGCTGTTCTACCTGCCGGTAACCCTGAGCATCTACGGCCTGGGCCTGTGGCTGCCGACGCTGATCAAGCAGTTCGGCGGCACCGACCTGGTCACCGGCTTCATCTCCGCCGTGCCGTACATCTTCGGCATCATCGGCTTGCTGATCATCCCGCGCAGTTCCGACCGTTTGAACGACCGCTACGGTCACCTGGCCGTGCTCTACGTGCTGGGTGCCATCGGCCTGTTTTTCAGCGCCTGGCTGAGTGTGCCGGTGTTGCAGATGGCGGCGCTGTGCCTGGCGGCATTCGCGATGTTTTCCTGCACCGCCGTGTTCTGGACCCTGCCGGGGCGCTTTTTTGCCGGCGCCAGTGCGGCGGCGGGCATCGCCTTGATCAACTCCGTGGGCAACCTCGGCGGCTATATCGGCCCGTTCGTGATTGGTGCACTCAAGGAATACACCGGCAATTTGGCCTCGGGTTTGTATTTCCTGTCCGGGGTGATGGTGTTCGGGCTGGTGCTGACCTTCGTGGTGTATCGCCTGCTCGAGCGCAAGCACGTGCTGCCGGCTGACCAATTCGCCGCCAGCGCCCGTGGCGCCACACGTACTTAATCTGGGAGAAGTGTCATGCGTTTAGTTCAGTTCGAGTCAAGCAACGGCGAGCGCCGGGTCGGCGTGGTCGAAGGCGCCAGCCTGCGCGAAGTCAACACCGCCCGCAGTGTGCGCGAAGTGGCGCTGGCCGCCATCGAAGCGGGCGTCGGCCTGGCGCAACAGGTCAATCACCTGGGCCTGGGCGCCAGCCACGACTACGCCGCGTTGCTGGCCGACTTGAAGATTCTGCCGCCGCTGGACCACCCGGACCCGGCCCATATGCTGATCAGCGGCACCGGCCTGACCCATCTGGGCAGCGCCTCGGCGCGCGACAAGATGCACCAGGCCGGCGACGACACCGCCCTGACCGACACCATGCGCATCTTCAAATGGGGCGTGGAGGGCGGTAAACCCGCCGCCGGCCAGGCCGGTGTGCAACCGGAGTGGTTCTACAAGGGCGACGGCAGCATCGTCGTGCGCCCGGGCGAAGCCTTCCCGGTACCGCCGTTTGCCGAGGATGCCGGTGAAGAGCCGGAGATCGGTGGCCTCTACGTCATTGGCCCGGACAGCCGGCCGTATCGCCTCGGTTTTGCGCTGGGCAACGAGTTCTCCGACCACATCATGGAGCGCAAGAACTACCTGTACCTGGCCCACTCGAAACTGCGCAGCTGCAGCTATGGCCCCGAGTTGCGCGTAGGCCCATTGCCCGAGCATCTGGCGGGCTCCAGCCGTATCCTGCGTAACGGCGAGGAAATCTGGCGGAACGAATTCCTCAGTGGCGAGGCCAATATGTGCCACAGCCTGGAAAACCTCGAGTACCACCACTTCAAATACCGCCAATTCCTCACGCCGGGCGATGTGCATATTCATTTCTTCGGCACTGCCACATTGTCATTTGCCGACGGTATACAGACCCAACCGGGGGATGTGTTCGAGATCAGCCAGACTGAGTTCGGTGCGCCGCTGGTCAACCAGGTCGGCAGCAGCGATGCGGCATTCGACCCCGGCAATGTCATCACCCTTTAAAGGAGATCACCATGAGCCAGTTCCTCGGCCACAACTACATCGGCGGCCAGCGCAGCGCCAACGGCGACGTCAAGCTGCACAGCGTCGACGCCACTACCGGCGAAGCCTTGCCCCAGGATTTCTACCAGGCCACTGCGCAGGAAGTCGACGCCGCCGCCAAGGCAGCCGCGCAGGCCTACCCTGCCTACCGCGCCTTGAGCGCCGCGCGTCGCGCGCAGTTTCTGGACGCGATCGCAGACGAACTGGATGCCCTGAGCGATAACTTCATTGAGTTGGTCTGCCGCGAAACCGCATTGCCGGCCGCGCGCATCAAGGGCGAGCGTGGGCGTACCAGCGGCCAGATGCGCCTTTTCGCGAGCGTGCTGCGTCGCGGCGATTTCTACGGCGCGCGCATCGACAAGGCGCTGCCCGATCGCCAACCGCTGCCACGTCCGGACCTGCGCCAATACCGCATCGGCCTGGGCCCGGTCGCGGTGTTCGGCGCGAGCAATTTCCCCCTGGCGTTTTCCACCGCGGGCGGCGACACCGCGGCCGCGCTGGCGGCGGGTTGCCCGGTAGTGTTCAAGGCGCACAGCGGCCACATGGCCACGGCGGAACAGGTCGCCAATGCGATCATCCGTGCGGCCGAAGCCACCGAGATGCCGGCCGGCGTGTTCAATATGATTTTTGGGGGCGGCGTCGGTGAGGCGCTGGTCAAGCACCCGGCCATCCAGGCAGTCGGTTTTACCGGCTCGCTCAAGGGCGGCCGCGCTCTGTGCGATATGGCGGCATCGCGCCCGCAGCCGATCCCGGTATTTGCCGAAATGTCGAGCATCAACCCGGTGATCGTGTTGCCCCAGGCGTTGCAGGCGAGGGCAGACACCGTCGCCCGCGACCTCACCGCCTCGGTGGTGCAAGGCTGTGGCCAGTTCTGCACCAACCCCGGTTTGGTGATTGGCATCGCCTCGCCTGAATTCAGTGCATTTACCCAGCAGGTGGCACGACTGATCGGCGATCAACCGGCACAAACCATGCTGAACGCTGGCACCTTGAGCAGCTACGGCAAGGGCCTGGAAAAACTGCTGGCGCACCCCGGCATTCAACATTTGGCCGGCAGCGCGCAGGCGGGCAAGCAGGCACAGCCACAGTTGTTCAAGGCCGATGTGAGTCTGTTGATCGACGGCGATGAAGTGCTGCAGGAAGAAGTCTTCGGCCCCACCACGGTGTTTGTCGAAGTGGCTGACCAGGCCCAACTCAGCGCGGCGCTGCACGGCCTGCACGGCCAATTGACCGCGACGATCATTGGCGAACCCGATGACTTCCAACAGTTCGCCGAACTCACGCCGCTGCTGGAACAGAAGGTCGGGCGCATCCTGCTCAACGGCTACCCGACCGGCGTGGAAGTCTGCGACTCGATGGTGCACGGCGGCCCATACCCGGCCACGTCGGATGCCCGTGGCACCTCGGTCGGCACCTTGGCCATCGATCGTTTCCTGCGCCCCGTGTGCTTCCAGAATTACCCTGATAGCCTGCTGCCCGACGCGTTGAAAAACGCCAACCCGTTGCGTATCCAGCGGCTGGTGGATGGCACGCCATCCCGCGACTCGCTGTAACGCGCACCTGAGAAAAATAAAAATCCAGGAGGCTTCATGTCGTGTATCGCCGTTACCCCGCACCGGGCGCAATTGGGCGAAGGTCCGTTCTGGGACGCGCCCACCCAAGCGCTGTACTGGGTGAATATCGCCGGCAAACAGGCATTGCGCCTGATGGGCGGGCAGTTGCAGGTCTGGCAACTGCCCGAGCATGTCTCGGCATTCATCCCGTGTGAAAGCGGCGATGCGCTAGTGACGCTGAGCAGCGGGGTCTATCGTCTTGATCTTGCCACCGAGGCGTTGACCCTGCTGTGCGTGGCCGACCCGCAACCGGGCAACCGTGGCAATGAAGCGCGCTGCGATGCCCAGGGCCGCCTGTGGCTGGGCACCATGCAGAACAATATCGGCGAGCACGGCGAGGACCTGCCGATCACACGGCGCTCCGGCGGCTTGTTCCGCGTGGATGCCGATGCGCGGGTCACGCCATTGCTCAGTGGCCTGGGCATTCCCAACACGTTGTTGTGGAGTGACGACGGCCGCCACGTGCATTTCGGCGACAGCCTGGACGGCACGCTGTACCTGCATTCGATCCAGGCCGACGGCCAGCTTGAACCGGCGCGGGTGTGGTTCGGCCCGCACGCACGTGGCGGGCCGGATGGCTCGGCCATGGACAGCCAAGGCTACATCTGGAACGCCCGCTGGGACGGCAGTTGCCTGCTGCGCCTGACACCGGACGGCGAGGTCGACCGCATCATCGAACTGCCCGTCAGCCGCCCCACCAGTTGCGTATTCGGTGGCCCCAACCTCACCACGTTATATATCACCAGTGCTGCCAGCCCCTTGGATCACCCTTTGGACGGCGCGGTATTGGCCATTGAAGTCGATGTACCTGGAAAACCCTGCAATCGTTTCGCCGGATAAACCCCAAAAACAACAACAAGGAGTCACCGTATGAATCGTCGTCGTGGTATCCGTTCCCTGGCCTGCGCCGCTGTGGCGGTCTCGGCCATGAGCCTGAGCGGGCTGTTGCTGGCCGCTGAAGAAGTGAAGATCGGTTTTCTGGTCAAGCAGGCCGAAGAGCCGTGGTTCCAGACCGAGTGGGCCTTTGCCGAAAAAGCCGGCAAGGACCATGGCTTTACCGTGATCAAGATCGCCGTGCCGGATGGCGAGAAAACCCTCTCGGCCATCGACAGCCTGGCGGCCAACGGCGCCAAGGGCTTTGTGATCTGCCCGCCGGACGTGTCCCTCGGCCCGGCCATCGTCGCCAAGGCCAAGGCCAATGGTTTGAAAGTGATTGCCGTGGATGATCGCTTTGTCGACGCCAAGGGCAATTTCATGGAAGACGTGCCGTACCTGGGTATGGCCGCGTTTGAAGTGGGCCAGAAGCAGGGCGCGGCGATGGCCGCCGAGGCGAAAAAACGCGGCTGGGACTGGAAGGACACCTATGCGGTGATCAACACCTTCAACGAACTCGACACCGGCAAGAAGCGCACCGACGGCTCGGTCAAATCCCTGGAAGAAGCGGGTTTCCCCAAGGATCACATCCTGTTCACCGCAGCCAAGACGCTTGATGTACCGGGCAGCATGGACGCCACCAACTCGGCCCTGGTCAAGCTGCCCGGCGGCGCGAAAAACCTGATCATCGGCGGCATGAACGACAACACCGTGCTGGGCGGCGTACGCGCCACCGAAAGCGCCGGCTTCAAAGCCGCCAACGTGATCGGCATTGGCATCAATGGCACCGACGCTATCGGCGAACTCAAGAAACCCAACAGCGGCTTCTTCGGTTCGATGCTGCCTAGCCCGCACATCGAGGGCTACAACACCGCCAAGATGATGTTCGATTGGGTGACCAAAGGCACTGAACCACCTAAGTACACCGCGATGGATGAAGTGACCCTGATCACCCGTGACAACTTCAAGGAAGAACTGACCAAAATCGGTCTGTGGCAATGACCGCCGCCGCCCTGCGTTTTGACGGCATCGGCAAGACGTTCCCCGGGGTCAAGGCGCTGGACGGCATCAGCTTCAGCGCCCATCCCGGGCAGGTGCACGCCCTGATGGGTGAGAACGGCGCGGGCAAGTCGACGCTGCTGAAAATACTTGGCGGTGCCTACATTCCGTCCAGTGGCAACGTGCAGATCGGCGCGCAGACCATGGCCTTCAAATGCGCCGCCGACAGCATCGCCAGCGGTGTCGCGGTGATCCACCAGGAGTTGCACTTGGTGCCGGAGATGACGGTGGCCGAGAACCTGTTTCTCGGGCATCTGCCATCGCGCTTCGGCGTGGTCAACCGGGGGCTGCTGCGCAAGCAGGCCCTGGCTTGCCTCAAAGGCCTGGCGGATGAAATCGACCCGGACGAAAAACTCGGGCGCCTGTCCCTCGGCCAGCGCCAACTGGTGGAAATCGCCAAGGCGCTGTCGCGTGGCGCCCATGTGATTGCCTTCGATGAGCCGACCAGCAGCCTGTCGGCGCGCGAAATCGACCGGCTGATGGCGATCATCACGCGCCTGCGCGATGAAGGCAAAGTGGTGCTGTACGTGTCGCACCGCATGGAAGAGGTGTTCCGCATCTGCGACGCGGTCACCGTGTTCAAGGATGGCCGCTACGTGCGCACCTTCGACGACATGCGCGCGCTGACCCACGACCAACTGGTGACCTGCATGGTCGGTCGCGATATCCAGGACATCTACGACTACCGCCCGCGTGAGCACGGCGAGGTGGCCCTCAAGGTCGACGGTTTGCTCGGCCCCGGGCTGCGCGAGCCGGTCAGTTTTCACGTGCGTAAAGGTGAGATTCTCGGGCTGTTCGGCCTGGTCGGTGCCGGGCGTACTGAGCTGTTTCGTTTGCTCAGTGGTTTGAACCGCAGCACCGCTGGAAGCCTTGAGCTGTGTGGGCAACAACTGCAGCTGCATTCACCCCGCGATGCTATCGCCGCCGGCGTGTTGCTGTGCCCGGAAGACCGCAAGAAAGAAGGCATCATCCCGCTGTCCAGCGTGGCCGAGAACATCAACATCAGTGCACGTGGCGCGCATTCCGGGTTTGGCTGGCTGCTGCGTGATGGCTGGGAAAAGGGCAACGCCGACCAGCAGATCAAGGCGATGAAAGTCAAAACGCCGAATGCCGAACAGAAAATCATGTACCTGTCGGGCGGCAACCAGCAGAAGGCGATTTTGGGCCGTTGGCTGTCGATGCCGATGAAGGTGCTGCTACTGGACGAACCGACCCGTGGCATCGATATCGGCGCCAAGGCCGAGATCTACCAGATCATCCATAACCTCGCGTCCCAAGGCATTGCGGTGATCGTGGTGTCCAGCGACCTGATGGAAGTGATGGGGGTTTCCGACCGCATTCTGGTGCTCTGCGAAGGCGCCTTGCGCGGCGAACAAACCCGCGAACACGCGACTGAATCCAACCTGCTGCAGCTGGCCTTGCCGCGCGGCCCGGCGAACTGAGAGACGACCATGACCACCCAAAACAACGCGTTGCCGACGGCACGCAAACCCCTCGATGTGCGGGCACTCCTGGATAACTGGGCAATGTTGCTGGCGGCAATCAGCATCTTTCTGCTGTGCGCCTTGCTGATCGACAACTTCCTTTCGCCGCTGAATATGCGCGGGCTCGGCCTGGCCATTTCCACCGTGGGCATCGCCGCGTGCACCATGCTGTTCTGCCTGGCGTCCGGGCATTTCGACTTGTCGGTGGGGTCGGTGATCGCCTGTGCCGGCGTGGTGGCTGCGATTGTCATGCGCGACACCGACAGCGTGATGCTGGGCATCGGCGCGGCACTGCTGATGGGGCTGATCGTGGGGCTGATCAACGGCATCGTGATCGCCAAGCTGCGGGTCAATGCGCTGATCACGACCTTGGCGACCATGCAGATCGTGCGCGGCCTGGCCTACATCTTTGCGAATGGCAAGGCGGTGGGCGTGTCCCAGGAGCAGTTCTTCGTGTTCGGCAACGGCCAGTTGCTGGGCGTGCCGGTGCCGATCCTGATCACCATTGTGTGCTTCATCTTTTTTGGCTGGCTGCTCAACTACACCACCTACGGGCGCAACACCATGGCCATCGGCGGCAACCCGGAAGCGGCGTTGCTGGCGGGGGTGAATGTGGATCGCACCAAGATCCTGATCTTCGCCGTGCACGGCGTGATCGGCGCGCTGGCCGGGGTGATCCTGGCCTCGCGCATGACCTCGGGCCAGCCGATGATCGGCCAGGGCTTCGAGCTGACGGTGATTTCGGCGTGCGTGCTGGGCGGTGTGTCGCTGAGCGGCGGGGTGGGGATGATCCGCCATGTGATCGCTGGGGTGCTGATTTTGGCGATCATTGAAAATGCGATGAACCTGAAGAACATCGACACCTTTTACCAGTATGTGATCCGTGGTTCGATCCTGTTGCTGGCCGTGGTGATCGACCGCATGAAACAACGCTGAACTGTCGCCTTGTGAAGATGCAAATGTGGGAGGGGGCTTGCCCCCGATGAGGGTGTGTCAGCTGACAGATGTGTGACTGACCCACCCTCATCGGGGGCAAGCCCCCTCCCACAGTTTTAATCGGCGGTGAACTTGAAGATAGTGTTCTGGGTATAGGTCTGCCCAGGGTTCAAGCGGGTCGAGGCGAACTCAGGCTGGTTGGGCGCATCGGGGAAATGCTGGGTTTCGAGGGTAAACCCGCTCCAGTGCTGATAAGTCTTGCCACCCTTGCCCTTGACCGTTCCATCGAGGAAGTTGCTGGTATAGAACTGCACGCCCGGCTCCGTGGTGTAGAGCTGCAAGCGGCGACCTGATGCCGGGTCGTGTACCTCGGCGGCGAGTTGCTTGATGTCGCCTTTGGTGTCCAGTGCCCAGTTGAAATCAAACCCACCCTGTTTCGGCTCGGCGAATTTGAGCTGCGGGTGATCGTCCTTGATGTGCTGGCCGATGGGCGTGGGTTTCAGGAAGTCCATTGGCGTGTCTTTGACCGGGGCCAGTTCGCCGGTAGGGATCAAGGTGGCATTCACCGGCGTGTAGTGGCTGGCGTGCAGGGTGGCGACCTGCTTGAGGATGTCGCCATTACCCGCACCGGCCAGGTTGAAGTAGCTGTGGTTGGTGAGGTTGAGCACCGTGGGTTTGTCGGTGGTGGCCGTGTAGTCGATGTGCAGTTCGTTGCGGTCGTTGAGGCTGTAGGTGACTTGGGTTTTGAGGTTACCGGGGAAGCCCATTTCGCCGTCCTTGGACAGGTAGGTGAGGGTCACGCCCACCGAGTCCTTGCCCTTGACCTGCGCGGCTTTCCACACGTGCTTGTCGAAGCCCTGGGCGCCGCCATGCAGTGAGTTGGGGCCATCGTTGAGCGGCACCTGGAAGCGTTTGCCGTCGAGCTCAAAGGCACCGCCCGCCAGGCGATTGCCGAAGCGCCCGATGGTTGCGCCGAAAAATGCGGTCCCGGCCTGGTAGCCCTGCACGGTGTCGAAGCCGAGCACCACGTCTTCGACCTTGCCGTTTTTATCCGGCACTTTCAGCGACTGCAACACGCCGCCGTAGGTGATCACCGTGGCTTGCATGCCGTGGCTGTTGCGCAGGATGTACTGTTCGACGGCCGTGCCGTCGTTGGTTTTACCGAAGGGTTTGTGCTCGCTGGTAAGCCCTGCGGCCTGGGCGCCGCCACTGGCGATCAGCATGGACAAGGCAAGGCCCGAGAGCAGGTAACGAGGGTGCTTCATGATCGAACTTCCTTTTGTTGTTTTGAGTGAAATAGTTCTACTAATGTGCGATATTTTGTCGATAAGACAGCAGATTTATAGCCTTTTACCGCGTATTTGCAAAATAAAATAAGACTATTTAAGCGAGGCGACTGTTATATGAGTACTCAACCTGCCATTTACCCCGACCTCAAGGGCAAGACCGTGCTGATCTCCGGGGGCGCTTCGGGGATTGGCGAATTCATGGTGCGGGCCTTCGCGGCACAGGGGGCCAAGGTCGGCTTTGTTGACCGTGCCCAAAGCCAGGGCGAACGCCTGGCGGCGGTGTTGAGTTCCCAGGGGCACACCGTCGAGTTTGGCTACTGCGACATCACGGACGAGATCGCCTATCGCGCGGCGATCGGCCGCTTCGAGCACTCGCTTGGGCCGATCACGGTGCTGGTCAACAACGCCGCCAACGACGTGCGCCATACGCTGGAAGAGGTTGACTCGGAGCTGTTCGACAGGCTGATTTCGGTCAACCTCAAGCACGCCTTCCTCGCCACCAAGGCGGTGGCGCCAATGATGAAACGCGCCGGTGGCGGGTCGATCATCAACCTCGGCTCGGTCGGCTGGATGATGGCCTCGGGCGGCTATTCGGTGTACGCCGCCAGCAAGGCCGCCGCCCATGGCATGACTCGTGGCCTGGCGCGCGAGCTGGGGCCAAGCCACATCCGCGTCAACACCCTGGTCCCCGGCTGGGTCATGACCGAGAAACAATTGGCGATGTGGGTGGATGACGCGGCCAGGGAACTGATCGCCCGCAGCCAGTGCCTGCCGGGCAGCGTGCTGCCGGAACATATCGCCAATATGGCGCTGTTTTTGGCCTCGGACGCGTCGGCGATGTGCTCGGCGCAGAACTTTATTGTGGATGGTGGTTGGGTCTGAGTCGGACGCAGTTATCTAAACTACACAGCCCGAATGTGGGAGCGGGCTTGCTCGCGAATGCGGTGTGCCAGACCCGAATGAGGCGACTGACACGCCGCTTTCGCGAGCAAGCCCGCTCCCACATTGCATAAGTGTTGCTTATTCGATTGGGTAACGCTGGAAGGCAGGATGCTGCTCCAGCCGCTCGGCATGCCGTTTCAGGTTGGGGAATGCATCGGCCTTCACCACCGACGCCACGGTGAACTGGCTGAACGACCAGGCCACCGCTGCGGTGATCGACGCCTGGGTCAGCGCCTCACTGTCAGGCAGTTGCTTGTCCAGCAGCGAATAGGCCGCCAGCAATTGGCCGGTCACGCGCTCGAGCCACGGAGCGTGCAGTTTCTCGGCTGGCCGCAGGTTGTGCTCATAGACGATTTGCACACTTTTCTCACAGGCTGCCAAGGCCAGCCCCAGCACATGCAGGTCGCGGGCACGGGCCGTGGGGTGTTGCGCCAGCAGCTTTTTATCGACTGGGGCCAGGGCTTCGAGGTAATCCAGAATCAGGCTGGAATCCATCAGCACCGTGCCATCGTCCAGCACCAGGGTAGGGGCCTTGACCACGGGGTTGATCTGCGCAAACTCGTTGAACGTGCTGAACACCGACAGCGGTTCATGCACAAATTCCACCCCGTACAGCTCCAGGGAAATGGCCACGCGGCGCACGTAGGGCGAGTCCAGCATGCCGATCAGTTTCATGAAGCCTCCATCGCTCTCAGGGTGTTGGGCCCAAGAGATTAAGGGCACTCAGTCGCCCAGCGCAATTGCCGATACGCGTCCACCCACTGCTCCAGGCTGAACGCCAGGCTTGCTCATGCCGGGCTCCTGGCACGGCTCGCCCCTGGCGGTTGCCCGGTGATGCGCTTGAAGGCGCGACTGAACGCGGCTTGTGAGGTGTAGCCGAGGCGTTGCGCGACTTCTTCGATCGGCAAGCGCTCCAGGGTCAGCCACTGGCTGGCCAGGCGCATCCGCAGTTCGGTGGCGTAACGCAGTGGCGGCACGCCGAGGGTGGCCTGGAAGCGGTCGGCGAACACCGAGCGTGAGGTATGCCCTTGCGCCGCCAGCTCGGCCACGCTCCAGTCACGCCCCGGTTGCTGGTGCAAGGCGAGGAGGGCGCCAGCCAGGCGTGGGTCGCGCAACGCGGCCACCAGCCCCGATGCATTGCCGCAGGCGCATTCGACCCAGCCGCGCACAATCATCGCCGCCACCACATCCGCCAGGCGCGCGAGGATACCGGCGTAGCCGATACGCGCGCTGCTGACTTCGCGCTCCATGGTCGCCAGGATCGGCATCAACCCTGGGTAACGCTGGCCCCGCGCGTCAATCAGCATCATCGCCGGCATCAGGCGGCCGAGCCCCTGGATGCTGCCCAGTTCAAACTCCATGCAAGCGCTGAAGAGCAGGGTGCCAGGTGAGCCCTCGGTGCTGGCTTTTACTGCACATACCGCGTCACCCAGGGTGGTCGCCTCGAAGCTACAGATATCGCGTTGCGTCACGTCCGGGCTCGACAGCAATCCGTGGGCGCCGCCGTGGGAGATGAACACCGCATTGCCGGCCGACAGCTCATAGAGGCTGCCGTCGTCGAGTCGCAGCGTGGCGCAACCGGCAGCCAGGAAGTGAAAGTAGGCGTGGCCGGGCCTGGCCTCAAAACTGACGCCAAACACCGGCCCGGCCTCGATGCGGCGGTACTGCACACCGCGCAGACGCATGCCCTGCAGCAATTCATTGATGAGGTCGGAGGAGACGGTAAACGCGTCAGATGCACTCATGTTCGGGGTTTCGATCAAAAACTCAAGGGTTTGCATCATAGATCATCCCAAGGGGCGAACCTAGACTAGCGGCTCGCTCATTTCCTGAGGATGTTTTGTGATGAATGATTATGCAGCCCCTGCCGACGCCAGGGTGGCGCCCACAACCCCGGCCTGGATGGCGGTGTTCTCCCTGGCTATGGGGGTGTTCGGGCTGTTGACTGCCGAATACCTGCCGGCCAGCCTGTTGACGCCGATGGCGCTGGACCTTGGCGTCTCGCAGGCGTTGGCCGGGCAGGCGGTGACGGTCACGGCGGTGGTTGCGCTATTCGCCGGGTTGCTGGTGCCGGGCTTGACGCGGGGGATTGATCGGCGCGTGGTGCTGCTGGGGTTTTCCACGCTGATGATTGCTTCCAACCTGCTGGTGGCGTTCTCGGCCAGCCTGACCGTGTTGCTGTTGATGCGCATCCTGTTGGGCATCGCCCTCGGCGGTTTCTGGAGCATGGCGGCGGCCGTGGCGATGCGCCTGGTGCCGCCCGCGCTGCTGCCACGGGCGTTGTCGATCATTTTCAGCGGGATTGCCGTGGGGACCGTCGTCGCGGTGCCGCTGGGCAGCTACCTTGGCGGCGTGTACGGCTGGCGCAGCGCATTTTTTGCGGCCGCCGCCGTGGGCGTGGTGACCTTGGCCTTTCAACTGCTCACGCTGCCGCGCCTGCCTGCGCTCGCAAGCACACGCTTGCGCACCGTGCTGGACGTGCTGTTGCGCCCGGGCATCGCCATGGGCATGTTCGGCTGTGTGCTGGTACACACCGCGCACTTCGCACTGTTTACCTATATTCGACCGTTTCTGGAAAGCACCACAGGCATCGGCACTCAAGGGCTGGCGCTGATGCTGCTGGGGTTCGGCGCGGCGAATTTTGCCGGCACGCTGCTGGCCGGTGGGCTGCTGGTGCGCCACCCGCGTGCAACGCTGGTGTTGATGCCGGTGGTGGTGGGCATTGCGGCGCTGGCCCTGGTGCTGCTGCCGGCGTCGCTGCCGGGGCAGGCGGCGCTGCTTGCGCTGTGGGGCATGGCATTCGGCGGCGTGCCCGTGGCGTGGTCGAACTGGGTGGCCCGTGCCGTGCCGGATCAGGCCGAGAGCGCCGGTGGCATGGTGGTAGCCTCGGTGCAGTCGGCGATTGCGGCGGGTGCGGCGGGGGGCGGAGCGATGTTCAGCCTCAGCGGGATCAGCGGTGTATTTGTCGCCGGCGGGGTGTTGATGCTGTTGGCCGCCTGCTTGATCGCATGGCGGGTGCAGGTGCCACGGCAGACACCTTTGGTTTAGTCTGGAGCGCTTCGTTGATCGCAAGCGCCTATGGAGCAGTAAGCATGACCGACTACGTACCCCCAAAAGTCTGGACCTGGGACACCGAAAGTGGCGGCACCTTCGCCAGCATCAACCGGCCCATCGCCGGCGCGACCCACGACAAGCCATTGCCGGTGGGCAAGCACCCGCTGCAGCTGTATTCCCTGGCCACGCCCAATGGGCAAAAGGTCACGATCCTGCTGGAAGAACTGCTGGCCCTGGGGCACACCGGTGCGGAATACGATGCGTGGCTGATCAAGATCGGCGACGGCGACCAGTTCGGCAGCGGCTTCGTCGCGGTCAACCCGAACTCGAAAATTCCGGCGTTGATGGACCACAGCGGCGCCACGCCGATTCGTATCTTCGAATCAGGTGCGATCCTGCAGTACCTGGCCGAGAAGTTCGGCGCCTTCTTCCCCACAGAGCCTGCGGCCCGCGCCGAGTGCCTGTCGTGGCTGTTCTGGCAGATGGGCAGCGCGCCCTACCTGGGCGGTGGCTTCGGGCACTTCTACGCCTATGCACCGAGCAAGATGGAGTACCCGATCAACCGGTTTGCCATGGAAACCAAGCGCCAGTTGGATGTGCTGGATCAGCGTCTGGCGGTGAGCGAGTACATTGCCGGGGATGAATACACCATTGCCGATATCGCGATCTGGCCTTGGTACGGGGGCTTGGTCAAAGGTCGCTTGTACGGTGACTCGGCGCAGTTTCTGTCGGTGCACGAGTACAAGCATGTGCTGCGTTGGGCTGAGGCGATTGAAGCGCGGCCGGCGGTGCAGCGGGGGCGGCGGGTGAACCGGGTGTCCGGCGCTGCTGAAGAGCAGCTGGCAGAGCGGCACAGCTCCACCGATTTGGACTGACCTCGGTCACAGTGTGGGAGGGGGCTTGCTCCCGATGGCGGTGTATCAGTCAAAACACTATTGGCTGACACACAGCCATCGGGAGCAAGCCCCCTCCCACATTTATCCGCGTCCACTCTATTTATAGCGTTGCTCGAAGCTTGCCACTTGCTCCGGCTTGATCAACTCAAACGGCACCCACACTTCCGATTCGATTGGCTCGCCCTTGATCATCTTGACCGCCGCCTGCACTGCCTGCGCAGCCTGGGCCTTGGGGTCTTGAAACACTGACGCGGTGAGCAACCCCCGCTTGATCGCCGCCAGGCCATCCGGCAAGCCGTCGATGCCGACAATCGCCACCTCACCCTTGGCCTTGCCCGATTGCTGCAGCGCCATGGCTGCGCCAATCGCCATTTCGTCGTTGTTGGCCACGATGGCATCAAACTGGGTGCCCGCCAGCAGCCAGTTGCTGGTCAGGTCCATGCCCTTGCTGCGCTGCCATTCAGCACTTTGCTGCTCGACGATCTTGATCCCCGGAAAATCCTTGAGCACCTGCTTGGCGCCCTCGGTACGGTCATGGGTGGCGTTCTGCGCAAGGTCGCCCATGATGATCGCCACGTTGCCTTTGCCGCCGAGTTTTTCCGCGAGGTAGCGCATCTGCAATTGCCCGGCCTCGATGTCGTTGGACGCCACAGTGACCACGCCCTTGGGCAGGGTGCGCTCGTCCGGGTGACGGTTGACGTACACCAGCGGGATTTTGCTGGCGACGGCCGCGCGGGTCATGTTGGCGGTGGCGGAGGTGTCCACCGGCAATACGATCACCGCGTCGACCTTCTGGTTGAGAAACCCTTCGACCTGGTTGAGCTGGCGCACCACGTCACCCTGGGCGTCTTCGAACTGGATCTGCACGTCGTGTTGCTTGGCGGCGGCGTCGAGGCCGGTGCGCACGTAGGTCATGAAGTTATCGTCGACCCGCGCGATGCTCACGCCGATGCGATACGCAGCGAAGGTCCATTGGCTGAACAGCAGTAAAAAAGCAGCGACTATCAATGAGTGGCGATGCATGAGGGTGTTTCCCTTTATTGTTATAGGGTGAAGGCTTGGCGAAAACGCTCCAGGGCCAATTCGCTGTCGCCGCTGGCCCAGCCTTCGAGGCCGACCACGCCGTTGTAGCCCATGGCGTGCAAGGCCCTGGCAATGGCCGGGTAGTGGATTTCGCCGGTGCCGGGTTCCTTGCGCCCAGGCACGTCGGCCACCTGGATCTCGCCAATGGCGCTGCCGGCGCGCTGGATCAATTCGATCAAATTGCCTTCGCCGATCTGCGCGTGGTACAGGTCCAGGTTCATCTTCAAATGCGCGCTGCCCACGGCTTCGATCAACGCCAGGGTGTCGTCGGCGCGGGCGAACGGAACGCCTGGGTGGTCGACCTCGGTATTGAGGTTTTCCAGCAGGAAGACGCGGCCGGCGTCTTCCCCCAGGCGCGCAATTTTTTCCAGGGTCTTGCACGCGCTCAGCCACATGCGCCCGGTGCTCTGGCCGACCGGTTGCACCGGCAGGCCGCCTTCGCCGAGGCCGGTGCCGTGCAGGTTGAGGCTCGGGCAGTTCAAGTGCTCGGCAACGCCCAGGGACTCGCGGGCGCTGTCGAGCAATTGGCGGATGCCGTCGGGGTCGGTGAGGGTGCCGCTGATGTAGCCGGTCATCGAGGTGAAGTCGGCACCGGTGGCGGCCAGGGCGCTGATGTCCTTGTCTGTCCAATTCCAGATTTCGGCGCTGAAGCCCAGGGCGTGAATGCGTTTGACGCGCTCGATAAACGGCAGCTCGAGAAACACCATCTCGGCGCTGATCGCCAGTTTGAACGGGCTCATACGGCCACCGCCTTGCCGGTTTCGAACGAGGTGATGCACGCGCGGGCAATCGCCAGGGCCGCACGGGCATCTTCGCCGCTGGCCAGGGGCTTGGCGCCGGTGCGCAGGCAGTCGGCAAAGTGGTTGAGTTCAGCGATGTAGGCGTCGCGCAGCAGGTCGGTGTCCAGGCGCTGGGTGTCGGCCTGGATACCCTCGGCCAGGTAGCGCACCAGGTCCGAATCATTGAGGCTGCCCATGCTCAGCATGCCGGCGCTGCCGAACACTTCGCCGCGCACGTCGTAGCCATACACGGCCTGGAAGTTGGCTTCGGCGGTGGCAATCGCGCCGTTGTCGAAGCGGATCGTCACCACGGCGGTGTCGAGAAAGCCTTTGCTCTTGTATTCCGGCGCGATCAGCGCGTCGGCCATCACGTAAACCTGTACCGCCTCGGCGCCGGGGTTGAGGTAGCGCAACGTGTCGAAGTCGTGGATCAGGGTTTCCAGGAAGATCACCCATTGCGGTGAGTTGGCCGGGTTGTTCAGGGCCGGGTCGCGGGTCAGCGAGCGCAGCAGTTGCGGGGTGCCGATACGCCCGGCCACCACGTCGAGGTGGGCGGTACGGAAGCTCTTGGCGAAGCGCCGGTTGAAGCCGACTTGCAGCGGCACCCGGGCGTTGGCAGCGGCGGCTATCGCGCGGTCGGCTTCATCGAGGGTGATCGCCATGGGCTTTTCGCAGAACACCCCCTTGCCGGCGCGGGCGGCGCTGATCACCAGTTCGGCGTGGCTGCGGGCGGGAGCGGCGATGAGTACGCCGTCGATGTCCGGGTCATCGAGCAATTGCTGTGGGTCGGTGTAGACCTTGTCTACCCCCAGTTCCGCCGCCAGGCGCGCGGCTTGGCCGGGCGTAGGGTCGGCGATGGCGGCCAGGCAGGCACCGGGAATATGCCGGGCGGCGGTCAGGCCGTGGAAGCTGCCCATGCGGCCAGCACCGATCAAACCCAGGCGGATGTTCTGTGTGCTCATGCAATGTCCCCTTCTTATTGTTGGCCCCAGGACAGTCCTGACGGGCAAGAGCAGCAGAGCAAGGGCTGTGCCAATTCCTAACTGACTGATAAGTAACGACTTATAAAAATAAATAAACAAAACATGTTCATTTGGATGACATGCCTATAATGACATGTCAAAAACATGAACATGGAAAGCATGATGAGCCTGGCGTTCAGCGTACAAGACCTCGACTACTTAACGGCCCTTGGCCCGGCATCGCTCAACGAGGGCCCTGTGGCGGCGTTGGAGCAGGCCTGGCGCGCTTGCCTGGCCGGGCAGGTCGAGCGCCCGGCCGCGGTACGCCAGGTGATCTGGGAGTCGTGGCGGCGCAGTGTCGATGCGGCGATCGATCCCAACGACAGCCAATACCGTTTAGTCGGCCCTGAACGCCTGGAGGCGACCCTCGCCAGCCATCGCATGGTGATCGCCGCTGCGGCGCAGGTCATGCATGGCTTGCTCGCCTACAACCCGCGTGGGCACATCAACCTCACCGATGCCGACGGCACCACCCTGTATTTTTGCGGGCTGGACATCACCCCCATCGGCAGCCGCCTGCTTGAGTCGGTGCAGGGCACCAACTGCACCGGCCTGGCGCTGGCCGAAGACCGCTTGGTGTATGTGCTGGCCGAAGAGAACTTTGCCCAGGGCCTGCGCCAGCGCCGCATGCACTGCGCCGCCGCGCCGATCAAAAATGCCCAGGGCGATACGTTGGCCATGCTGACCCTCACCGCTGAGCCCGGCTGGTTTCACTTCCATACCCTCGGCACGGTGCAGGCGGCTGCCGACGCAGTGTCGCGGCAGATGGCCCTGCAAGCGCTGCTGGAAGAACAGCAAACCGTGCTCGAAGTGCTCAACGAAGGCCTGGTGGTGCTGGACGAGCGCGGCTGCATCAAAGCGCTCAACCGCTACGCCCGGCAGCTGTTCGGGGTGGGGCTGGAACTGCTCGGCCGTCCCTTCCAGCACTTGGGCCGCAGTGAGTTGAGCGACGTGCTGGGGGAGCCTGTGCGTGACCTCGATTGCACCTTCCACCTGCATGACCGCAGCCAGCTCGCCTGCCTGGTATCGGTGTGCCCGCTGGAGCAGGGCGGGGTGATTGTGTCGCTGCGGGAGAACCGCCGGATAAGGGAGATCACCCGGCGCATTATCAGCACCCAGGCGCGCTACACCTTCGAGACGATTCAAGGTTCATCGCGGGCGATTCAGGACGCGCTGCACTTGGGGCGCATCGCCAGTCGCAGTGAATCCACCACTCTTATCCTCGGCGAAAGCGGCACCGGCAAAGAGCTGTTCGCCCAGGCTATCCATAACGCCAGCGACCGCTCCAACGGCCCGTTTGTGGCGGTCAACTGCGGCGCGATCCCACGGGACCTGGTGCAAAGCGAGCTGTTCGGGCATGTCGAGGGCGCCTTTACCGGCTCGGCCCGTGGCGGCTCGGCAGGCAAGTTCGAACTGGCCGATGGCGGCACGATCTTTCTCGATGAAATCGGCGACATGTCCTTCGACGCTCAAGTCAGTTTGCTGCGCGTATTGCAGGAAGGCGAAATCACCCGGGTTGGCGCGAAAAACTCACGCCCGGTGGACGTGCGCATCATCGCAGCCACCCACCGCAACCTCAGCCAGGCGGTGGCCGAAGGCGCATTTCGCGAAGACCTTTACTACCGGCTCAACGTTTTGAACCTGACCGTGCCGCCACTGCGCATGCGCCGCGAAGACATCCCGCTGCTGGCGCGGCACTTCCTGAAGCGCTGCGCGCGTTCGCTGCGCAAACCGGTGCAGGGTTTCACCCCGGACGCGCTGGAATTGCTGGCGGCCTACGCGTGGCCGGGCAATGTGCGCGAGCTGGAAAACAGCATCGAACGGGCGACCAACCTGGCCATGGGCGAACTGATCCAGGCCGCCGACCTGCCACTGGAAACCAAGCTGCGCACCCCGCTGCGTTCCTACGAGCCACAGCCCGTGCAAGACCTGAGCAGCCACGAAATGCACGCCATCGTCGCGGCACTAAAAAGCACCGGCGGCAACATCCGCCTCGCCGCCCGGCAACTGAACGTGTCGCGGGGCGGGCTGTACAACAAGATGGGTCGGTTTGGCCTGAATGCCGCAGATTTTCGTGGCGCTTAGGCGCTCAAGTGAACTCGGTCAACAGGTGGGAGGGGGCTTGCTCCCGGTGACTGTGTGTCAGTCAAAACACCAGTGGCTGACACGCTGCCATCGGGAGCAAGCCCACTCCCACAGGTCTAACCGCGTTTAAGCCTGGCGCGATCCAGGTGTCAGCCACTGAGGTTCTCCGACGTCACAATCTGCGGCGGTATAAACACCCGATGCCGCACGGGATCAAACTCCTCGGCACTCTGCAGTTGCACCAGCAGCTCCACCAGCGCGGTGGCCGTCTGGCGTGGCTGCGAGTCCATCACCACATCGATCAAGCCCTGGCTCAGCGCCTGGCGCGACAGCTCGGTGGACTCCTGCAGGATGCAGCACAGCGCCGGGCGCTTGGGCAGCTGCGCCAGGGCGCTGATGATGCCGTCACCGCCGCCACCGACCACGCACAGGCCGCGCAGGTCGGTGTGGCGGGTGAGCAGGTCGAGGGTGGCTTCCTCGGTGATGTCGCAGTTGTCGAGGTTGATCAGCGGCTCCAGGGGTTTGAGCCCCGGCGCATGTTCGGCGAGGTAGCTGTGCAGGCCTTCGACCCGTGCCTGGTGGCCGAGGAAGCGGTGGCCGCCGAGCAGAATCCCGACGCTGCCTTTGCGCGCGCCACCGGTGCGCGCCAGCAACCAGCCCATGGTGCGCCCGACCACGTGATTGTCCTGGCCCACGTAGGGTTCGGCGGCCTGCTCGTGGATGTCCGAGAGCAGGGCGACCACCGGCACACCGGCTTCGCGGATTTGCGCGAGGGTGGCGTTGATCAACGGGTGCGCGAAGCTGACCACGGCGAGGGCGTCGCACTGCACGGCGAGTTGCTCGATCTGCGCGACGATAGCGCCGGGGGTGCGGTCGATGATGTAGTCGAACTGGCAGCTCAGGTTGGCCGTGGCGTGGTGCTGCGCCGCCGCGCTGATCGATTGCGCCAGGTTGGCATAGAACGCCTGGGCGGTGCCCAGCAGCAGGATGCCGAACCGGTAAGTCGGGCGGCGCTCGCGAATACGCTGGCCAATCAGCCGCGCGGCAAAATAGCCCACGGCTTCGGCGGCCTGGAACACCTGCTCGGCGGTGTCCGGGTTGACCGGTGCGCGGGCGTTCAAAACCCGGTCGACGGTGGCCACGCTGAGGCCCGCATGGGCGGCAACGGTGGCGATGGTCGGGCGTTTATTATTGTTCATGACAGGCCCCTTGAGCGTCTTGATAGAAAACTATCAAGCTCCGCTGGGCCTGGATGATAGCTTGATAGGGAATGGATTCAAGGCCTTGAGGTGGATTTAGGCGCGCCCTATCGTTGGTTTCGCAAAGCATCTGAAACCTCACGCTTGCGGAGAACAATAAAAATGCCTGAACACACCGCTCACACCGCCCGGCGCGACTACAGCCTCACCGGCCCCGAAGCCGCCCGCGCTGCCGAAAAAGGCCTGGTCTCAGCCAGTTGGTACCAATCGCCGATTTCGCGTAAACGCATGAAAGAACTGATGCAGCGCCGCGACGGCCCAGCCTTGCTCGACACGGCCATCTGGGTGCTGGCGCTGCTGGTCACCGGCTTTGGCGGCTACTGGTTCTGGGGCTCATGGGCCTGCGTGCCGTTCTTCGTCGCCTATGGCGTGCTCTACGGCACTGCGTCGAACCCACGCTGGCACGAAACCGGCCACGGCACCGCGTTCAAGACCCGCTGGATGAACGACGCGCTGTACCAGGTGGCCAGCTTCATGTGCATCTTCGAACCCCATGTGTGGCGCTGGAGCCATGCCCGCCATCACACCGACACCATCGTCGTCGGCCGTGACCCGGAGATCGTCGAACCGCGCCCGCCAAGCTTTTTGATGATGTTTCTGAGCCTGTTCAACTTGCCCCTGGCCTGGAAGACCTTCAGCGGCGTGGCACGCCATGCGATCGGCAAGATGAGTGCCCAGGAAGCAGACTTCATCCCTGAATCCGAATGGCCCAAGGTGTTCCGTGCCGCACGGATCTGGGTCGGCATCTACGCCGTGATTATCGGCACGGTGTTGTACCTGCACAGCTGGTTGCCGCTGATGCTGGTGGGCCTGCCGAGTATTTATGGCGCATGGCTCGGCTATGTGTTCGGCCTTACCCAGCACGTAGGCCTGGCTGAGGACGTACTCGACCACCGCAGCAACTGCCGCACCATCTACATGAACCGGGTGCTGCGCTTTATCTACATGGACATGAACTACCACCTCGAACACCACATGTACCCGATGGTGCCGTATCACGCCCTGGCGCAACTGCACGAAGAAATCCGCGGCGACTGCCCGCCGCCGTACGCCAATATTTTCGAGGCATACAGGGAAATCCTGCCGACCATCTGGAAGCAGCGCAGCGACCCGACGTATTTCGTGCAGCGCCCCCTGGCGAGTGATGACGACGCAAAAAGTGGCGAGCGGGCTTGCCCGCGTTGGGGTGCGGAGCAGCCCCAGTAGGGCCGCCGCGTTCTTTCAGATAGACCTCGATTGCTGGTTTGGGGCTGCTGCGCAGCCCAACGCGGGCAAGCCCGCTCGCCACACAAGCCCGCTTGCCACACAGGCCCGCTCGCCATACGAGCCGGCGCGCCACAGGATTATTGGAGATATATGCCATGAACGATCAATGGATCGACGTCTGCGCCGTGGGCGAAATAGACGAAGAAGATGTGCTGCGCTTCGACCACGGGGCGCACACCTACGCGGTGTATCGCTCGGCCGAGAATGAATTTTTCGCCACCGCCGGCCTGTGCACCCATGAAAAAATCCACCTCGCCGACGGCCTGGTGATGGACCACGTCATCGAGTGCCCCAAGCACAACGGGCGCTTTGATTACCGCTCCGGCAAGGCCCTGGGCGCGCCGGTGTGCGTCAACCTCAAAACCTACCCGGTGCGGGTCGAAGCGGGGCGGGTTTTGCTCGCCGTCACGGCCTGATGATGAGCACCGCCTTGAAGAACGACGCGCTGATCATCGTCGGTGCCGGCCATGCCGGTGGCCGTGCCGCGCTGACCCTGCGCGAAGAAGGCTATACCGGGCGGCTGATCCTGATCGGCGACGAGCCGCACTTGCCCTACGAGCGGCCGCCCCTGTCCAAGGGCCTGTTGCAAGGCAGCATGGACCTGGCCGGTTGCAGCCTGTGCGACAGCGCGCGACTGGCCGAGCTGGGCATCGAACACATCGCCGGCAACCCGGTCAGCCAACTGGACCCGCCGCAGCATCGGCTGCAATTGGCCGACGGGCAATGGCTGGTCTACGCCGGTTTGCTGCTGGCCACCGGGGGCAGGGCGCGGCGCTTGCCCCAGGCGCAGCCGAACGTGCTGTACCTGCGCACTCACGATGAGGCGCTGGCGCTCAAAGCCGCGTTGCGCCCCGGCGCACGCCTGGTGGTGGTCGGTGGCGGGTTTATCGGCCTGGAAGTGGCAGCCACCGCGCGCAGCCTCGGTTGTGCAGTGACCCTGCTGGAAGCCGGGCCACGCCTGGCGGGCCGGGTATTGCCTGCGGTCATCAGTGACGCGCTGCTGGCCCTGCACCGCGAGCAAGGGGTGGACGTGCGCTTGAACGCGGCACTGGAATGCATCCACGCCGATGCCGTGCAATTGATGGATGGCGAGCGTTTGCCCTGCGACCTGGTGGTGGTCGGCATCGGCATGCAACCCAACCTCGAACTGGCGGTGGCGGCGGGGCTGGACACCGGGCAAGGCATTCGTGTTGACGCGCAGCTGCGTACCAGTGCGGCGGACATCTTTGCGGCGGGGGACGTGTGTGAGTTTCGCTTGGGCGGCGTGTATCAACGCCAGGAAACCTGGCGCAACGCCGAAGCCCAGGGTCGTCACGCGGCCCTGAATATGCTGGGGCGCGAGCTGCCCTTCGACGCGCTGCCGGGCTTCTGGTCCGACCAATACGACTGGGGCTTGCAGACCGTCGGCGTGATCACTGCGCTGACCGTCAGCCGGCCATTGCCGGGCGCTGGCCTGCTGTTGTTTTACCTTGACGCCGACCACCGCCTGCAAGGCGCCTGTGGCTGGGCGCCGGGCAACAGCGTGGCCAAGGACATCAAGCTGTGCGAACGGCTGATCAGTGCCGCGACCGTGCTCCCCGTCGACAGCCTGGCCGACGCCAGCCTGTCCCTCAAACACCTGCTGCGAGGCTGATATGCGCCAATTCCTGGTGTTCCAATCCCTATGGGCCATGCAAACCGAACCCGGCTCTCTTGAAGCGCACCTTGAGCGCATCGCTGCCGCCGGCTTCGACGGCGTTACCGACCATTACTGGAAACCTGCGGATGTGCCGCGCCTGCACGCCGCCGCCCATGCCCGTGGCCTGCAGATCGAGGGCCAGTTGTTCCCGCAGACGGTGGACGATCTGGCGGCGGCGCTGGATGTGATCAGCCGCCATGGCTGCCACCACCTGACCCTGCAAGCCGACGTGCGCCCGCGCACCCTGGCCGAGGCGGTCAGGCTGGTCGAAGGCTGGCAACGTCTGGCCGAGCAGGTGGACTTCCCGATCCTGCTGGAAACCCACCGCTATCGCCTCACCAGCGACCTGTTGTTCACCCTCGATCTGCTGGCGCAGCTGCCCGATCTGAAACTGCTCGCCGACTTGTCCCACTACGTGGTCGGGCGCGAGCTGCCTGAACCTGGCGCTGCGCAGGACGATGAACAGATCCGTACGATCCTGCGCCACAGCTGGGGTTTTCATGGCCGTGTAGCCACCAGCGAGCAGGTGCAGGTCAGCCTGCAATTTCCCCAGCACCAGGCCTGGCTGGCGCGGTTTATGGGCTGGTGGCGTTACGGGATCGAGGACTGGATGCGCCGCGCCGACGCCACGCAAAGCCTGTCGTTCACGTGCGAACTGGGCCCGCCACCCTATGCCATCACCGGCGCCGATGGCCGCGAGATCAGTGATCGCTGGGCCGAAGCGTTAACGATGCAGGCGTTGATTCGCGACGTGTGGCAGGCGTGTCAGCACTGATCCGCCACGTGGTGTGGGGTCAATCGTTTCAGCCAACAGAAAGGTTCGCGCCTCCATTGGCTTGGCCGGCACTTTTGTGAACAATGGCGCCCTGCGTTATTTCACCGAGAGCCCCATGTCCGAAACCACCGTCGAATTGATCCAGACCGGCCCCCAAGACGCCGAGCTGATCCGCAATCTCTACCAGTACTACGCTTACGAGTCCTCGGACTGGGAACAGGAAGATGTCGAGGCGGACGGCCGTTTCTACATCCACGACGAGCACCTGGCCCGCTACTGGCAAGACCCGCAATGGAGCGCCAACCTGTTGCTGGTAGAGGGTTATATCGCCGGCTTCCTGCTGATCGAAAGCAGCGAGTTACCGGGCATCAACGCCCTGGAGCTGGCCGACCTGTTTATCCTCAAGCGCTATCGCCGCAAAGGCATCGGCCGCGCCATCGCCACCCAGGTGTTGTGCAGTGGCGAGGCCGATTGGCTGGTGCGTTTCTATGACCAGGACGAAGTCTCCCAAGCGTTCTGGCGCACGGTGCTGGACTACCTGCCGCGCCCGGTGCAGGCGATCGAGCTGGCGGATGAGCCGCAGTTGGTGAGTTACCTGATCACGCGTGCGGCGCTGCATTAAACGCCTGCTGCATCGCCTGGGGCGGTTGCCCGAACGCGCGTAGAAATGCCTGGCGCAAGCGCTCGCGATCACCGAAGCCGGTCTCGCGGGCCACCACTTCCACCGGGTGGCGGCTGGTTTCCATCATGGCCCGCGCGGCTTCCACCCTCAATGCTTCGATGGCCTTGGCCGGGGTTTGCCCGGTTTCTTCGCGGAACACGCGGCTGAACTGGCGTGGGCTGAGCCGGGCGACATCCGCCAGGGCGTCCACGGACAGGTCGTGGGTCAGGTTCTCGCGGGCGTAGGCCAGGGCCAATTGCACGCGGTCGGACTTGGGGTCCAGCTCCAGCAGGGCAGACAGCTGCGATTGCTCGCTGCCACGGCGTTGCGCAATCACCAGCTTGCGCGCAATGCGCCGGGCGAGGTCGCTGCCCAGGTCGTTCTCGACCATGGCCAGCGCCAGGTCGACCCCGGCACTCATGCCGGCGCCCGTCCAGACCTGGCCATCCACCACAAACAGTTTGTCTTCTTCCAGGCGGATATGCGGGTAGCGTTTATGGAACGCCGGCGCGTGAATCCAGTGGGTAGTGGCGCGCTTGCCGTCCAGCAGGCCGGCCTCGGCGAGCACGAAAATGCCCATGCACAGCGAGGCAATCCGACGTGATTGGGTGGACGCGGCCTTGACCATTTCCAGCAGGTTGGCCTCGGGCAGGCGAAATTCCAGGTAGCCGCTGACAATCAAGGTGTCATAGCCCTCGGCGCGGATCGGCGTGGTGTTGACCGAAAAGCCCTGTGAGGTCATCACCGCGCCGCCACTCTCCGACACCAGGTGAAACGCGTAGGCCGGCTCACCGCGCAGCAGGTTGGCGCACTCGAATACCGAACCCAGGCTGAGGCTCAGGGATTGGAAGTTCGGGTAAACCATCAGCGCAACGCTGTGCATCGCATTTCTCCAGAGGCGTAGGAGGGGGGATTGTCGACGGCTGCCGGGAAAACGGCAACTGACTTTGCGCCGTGTCCGGAATCCTTGCGGATATGACATTGTGCGCGCCCGGCCTGGCTCCTAACATTCACCCAACGAACTAGACGACTGGTCTAATCGGACGGAGTGAAGCATGAGCAGTGAAACCAAAAGTGCACGACAGACCATTCTTGACAGTGCGCGACCTCTGGTCGGCGCCAAAGGGTTTTCTGCGGTGGGCCTGAACGAAATCCTTCAAGCCGCCGATGTGCCCAAGGGTTCGTTCTATCACTACTTCAGCTCCAAGGATGCGTTCGGTGTCGTGTTGCTCGACACCTACTTCGACAACTATGTGCAGGGCATGGAGCAGCTGTTCAACCAGCCTGGTCTGTCGCACTGCGCCAAGTTGCTGCGCTATTGGGACGGCTGGATCGACAACCAGACCGGCTGCACCGACGCGGGCAAATGCCTTGCCGTCAAACTCGGTGCGGAGGTGTCTGACCTTTCAGAACCCATGCGCCTGGCGCTGCAGCGCGGCACCTCGCGCACCATCGAACTGCTCGGCGTGGCCCTGCAGCGCGGTGTTGAAGAGGGCTCGTTGTGGTTGCAACACCGCCCGCACGACCTCGCCCATCAGCTGTACGCGTTGTGGCTGGGGACCAGCGTCATGAGCAAGATCACCCGAACAGCCGCGCCTTTCGACGAGGCGTTGCTACTGACCCGACAGCTGTTGGGTTGCCCTGAACACCCTGACAATCACACCGATCGAGGCACTGGAAAATGAAAGTATTAATGGTACTCACCTCTCACGACCAGCTTGGCGACACCGGCCGCAAGACCGGCTTCTGGCTCGAAGAATTTGCTGCACCCTATTACGCCTTCAAGGACGCCGGCGCCGACGTGGTGCTGGCCTCCCCGGCGGGCGGCCAGCCGCCGCTGGACCCGGTCAGCGACCTGCCGGACTTCCAGACCGAACAGACCCACCGTTTTGCCGCCGACCCTGCCGCGCAGCAGGCCCTGGCCAGCACGGTGAAGCTGGACACGGTCAACGCCGATGATTTCGACACCGTGTTCTATCCAGGTGGCCACGGCCCGCTGTGGGACCTGGCGGAATCGCCAACGTCCATCGCGCTGATCGAGGCCTTCGAGCGAGCCGGCAAGCCGATCGGCTTTGTCTGCCATGCACCGGGCGCCTTGCGCCATGTCAAGGCGGTCAACGGTGACCCGTTGATCAAGGGCCGCCGCGTGACCGGCTTCTCCAACTCCGAAGAGGCCGCAGTGGAGTTGACCGAGGTGGTGCCGTTCCTGATTGAAGATGAATTCAAGACATTGGGCGGCACGTACGAGAAGGGCGCCGACTGGCAATCGTTTGTGATTGTCGATGGGCTGCTGGTCACCGGGCAGAACCCTGGCAGCTCCAGTGATGTCGCCAAGGCCTTGTTGAAACTCACCGCTTAACCTGATCAACCGCGTTACCCGTTGGCGACTCGCATGAGTCGCCAATGCTTTTGCTCGTCCTGAATTTGGAGTTTCCCGCATGACTGACCGTGTATTGAGTACCCCGGTAAAACTGGGTCACCACACGCTGAACAACCGCATTGTGCTGCCGCCCTTGACCCGTCAACGCAGCGCCCAGCCGGGTGATATCGCCACCGACTTGATGGCCGAGTATTACCGCCAGCGCGCAAGTGCCGGCTTCATGGTCAGCGAAGGCACGCAGATCGAGCCCCGTGGCCAGGGGTATGCCTGGACCCCGGGCATCTACAGCCCGGCGCAGATCGACGGCTGGCGCACAGTCACCGACGCCGTGCACGCCGAAGGCGGGGTAATCTTTGCCCAGTTGTGGCACGTGGGGCGTGTGTCTCATAACGCCTTGCAGCCTGAGGGCGCCGCACCGGTGGCGCCGTCGGCCATAGCGGCCGAGCAGGCCAAGGCGTTTATCTCCACCGGCCCGGGTGCTGGCGAGTTGGTGCAACCGCCGGTGCCTCGCGCCCTGAGTGTGCTGGAGATCGAAGAGTTGGTCGGGCTGTACGCCCAGGCCGCGCGCAATGCACTGGATGCCGGGTTTGACGGGGTGGAAATCCACTCAGCCAATGGTTACCTGGTCAATCAATTCATCTCGGCCCACGCCAACCAGCGTGAGGATGAGTACGGTGGCTCGCTGCACAATCGCCTGCGTTTTCTACGCGAGGTTGTCGAAGCCGTCTGCAAAGTGGTGGGCCCGGAGCGGGTGGGCGTGCGGTTTTCGCCATTGTTCAGTGGCACCGATCAGGACCGCGTGTACATCGGCCTGGTGGAAGACGACCCGCACCACACCTACATCGAGGCGATCAAGGTGCTGGAGGAATCGGGCATCGCCTATGTGTCCATCGCCGAAGCCGACTGGGACAACGCGCCCGACCTGCCCGAAACCTTCCGCCGCGCGGTGCGTGACACGTTCAGTGGGCGAATCATCTACGCGGGCCGCTACACCGCCGAGCGCGGCGCCAAGTGGGTGGACGCCGGGCTGGCGGACCTGATTGCGTTCGGGCGACCGTTCATTGCCAACCCGGACCTGCCACAGCGGATCTTCAACGGCTGGCCGCTGAACCCGCTGCGGGTAGAAGGGATGTATGGCGGGGGTGAGGAGGGGTACACCGACTATCCCGTGTATAGCGAATAATCACTGAAGCCTGACCGCCTGTTTTAAGCCACGCGGGGTTCTTGTGGCGAGCGGGCTTCTGTGGCGAGCGGGCTTGCCATAACAAGCGGGCTTGCCATGGCCGGTTATTCCACTCGCGATTCAATCTTGCCGAGAAGCGATCAAGGGCCGGACACCTTCCGTCGCGCGATGCGTAACACGTTCAGTGGGCGAATCATCTACGCTGGCCGCTGAACCCTCTGCGGGTACAGGGGATGTATGGCGTGGGTGAGGAGGGGTACACCGACTATCCCGTGTATAGCGAATAATCACTGAAGCCTGACCGCCTGTTTTAAGCCGAGCGGGGTTCTTGTGGCGAGCGGGCTTGTGTGGCGAGCGGGCTTGTCACAGAAGCTTGCTTATCATAGAAGCCTGTTTGCCACAGAAGCCTGCTTGTCATAGAAGCCTGTTCGCCACAGGCGCCCGCTTGTCACACAAGCGGGCGCGCGGTGCCTGGTTACTCCACGCGCAATACAATCTTGCCGATATGATCCCCGCCTTCCATGCGTGCATGCGCCTGGGCGGCGTCGGTGTATTCGTACACTTTGTCGATGATCGGCAGGCAACGCCCAGCGGCCAGCACCGGCCAGATATACTCGCGTAGCTGTTCGGCAATCGCGGCCTTTTCATCCTGTGTACGCGCGCGCAGCAGCGAGCCGGTGATCACCGCGCGTTTGCCGAGGATGGTCAGCAGGTCGACGTCATTGGCCTTGGCGCCGCCGAGGAAACCCAGCATCACCAGGTGGCCGTCCATGGCCAGCGCCTTGAGGTTGTTGTTGAGGTACGAGCCACCCATGATGTCGAGGATCACATCCACACCCTGGCCATCAGTCTGTTGGGCGATGACGTCGGCAAAGTCCTGCTCGCGGTAATTGATCGGCTCGGCGCCCAGCTCAGCGATGGCGGCGCATTTGTCGGCGCTGCCGGCGGTGGCGAATGCCTGGATGCCGAACTCGCGGCACAGCATCAATGCGGTCGTGCCGATGCCACTGGTGCCGCCGTGGATCAACACGCGCTGGCCAGTGTGCGCGTCACCCAGGCCGAACAGGTTGGCCCACACGGTGAAGAAGGTTTCCGGCACGGCGGCGGCTTGAATCCACCCCATGCCCTCGGGTATCGGCAAGGCCTGGCCGGCCGGCACGCTGCAGAACTGCGCGTAGCCGCCGCCATTGGTCAGGGCGCAGACCTTGTCGCCCAGAGCGAAGTGCGACACACCCTCGCCCAGGGCCACCACTTCACCGGCCACTTCCAGCCCCGGATACGGGCTCATGCCCGGTTTCATGGGGTACTTGCCGGCGCGTTGCAAGGCGTCGGGACGGTTGACCCCGGCGGCGTGCACGCGAATCAGGATCTCGCCCGGCCCGGCCAACGGCACGTCGGCGCGGCGTGGTTGCAGCACTTGCGGACCCCCTGGGGTGGTGATTTCGATCAGGGTCATTTCCTTGGGAAGCGTCATTTGAAGTTACCTGCAGCGATGAGCGTATGGGTTGGGACCGTGGCGAGCGGGCGGCGGTTCAGCAGGATCATACTCAGCTCCAGCAACAGCGCGATGACAATTGCCAGCGCCGCGATCACGAACAACAGCGCATGCTGGCCGCCGCTGCTGTTGAACAGGGCCGAGTAGGCAAAGCCCGACAGCGCCTGGAACGTAGCGAAGGACACCGTGGCGCGGCTCCACGCCAGCTGTTGCTGGTGATGGTTGGGCAGCAACTCATGCACCCGCGCCAGTGCCAGCGGCACGATGCCCGGCGGGAACGAACCGAGGATCACGGCCAATACGGCGAGTGCGGTAAACGAGCCGGCAACCGGCAGCATAGCGACGGCAATCGCTTGCACCACCAGCACCAGGCGAATGCTCCAGCGTGCGCCAAGCTTGTCGGCCAGAAATCCATAAGTGACCGGGCCGACAATCGCCCCCAGGCCATACATCACCCAGATCATCGCGCCGACATGCGCGCCGTCACCCAGGCCACGCGCCACATAGTCCACCAGGAACACCATGGCTGGCACCAGGCCCGCTGCCATAAAGGCGTATTGGGCAAACAACAGGTACACGCCAGGCGGTGTCGGCGCCGCAGGGCCCGAGGGCGCCGCAGCCTCATGCACAGCGCTGGTGGGCCAGGCGAACCAGCTGGCGGCAGTGAGGATGACCGCCAACAGGCCCAGGCCGAACCAGGTCTGCTGCAGGCCAAGGCTCAACAAGGGCGGAACCAGCGTGCCCGACGCGGCGATGCCCAGGCCGATGCCGAGGAAGATCGCGCCGCTGGCCAGGCCCCGGCGTTCAACCGGCACGTGGGGCAGTACGGTCGCGGCCACCAGCACCATGATCGCGCCACCGGCGATGCCCGACAGCAGGCGCCAGCCGAGGAACCATGTCACCGACAGCGGGAAACCACAGGCGAAAAACGCCAGGGTTACCGCCACCATCATGAAGCGCAGGGCGGTCTGGTTTGAGGTGCGCTGGGCGAAGGGCCGACCGATCAGCGCGCCGATCAGGTAGCCCACCAGGTTGGCGGCGCCGAGGTACACCACGTTGCTGGCGGAAAACCAGTGGGCCTGGATCAGGCTCGGGATCAGCGGCGTGTAGGCAAAGCGCGCCAGGCCGATACTGACCAGGCTGGCGCAAAGGCCGGCGAAAATCGGCAGCCAGATCGCGGCGCGGGGTGGGGTATGGGTGTGGGTGTCGAGCATGATGGCGGTCCAGGGTATTTTTCTCTGGCGCCCAGCATAGCCAGCTTTTGTGGTGCAATAATGCAGCGATTACACGGCATGCTGATGCAAAAATGCATCACAAGGAGGCAGGATGAATTGGGATGACGCACGGGTGTTTCTCGCGGTGTGCCGCGAGTCCACCCTACGGGGCGCGGCGCGAGTGTTGGGGGTTGACCAGGCCACCGTCGGCCGACGCGTCAATGCCCTGGAAAAATCCCTCGGCGCAACCTTGTTCCTGCGTACCTCCGAGGGCTATGCACTGACGGCGGTGGGTGAAGCCGCGTTGGTCTCGGTGGAGAAAATGGAGCGCTCGGCCCTCGACCTGCAACGCCGCATCCAGGGCCTCGACGAGCGCCTGACCGGCATCGTACGGGTCAGCACCACCGACTCCCTGGCCATCGACTTCATGATCCCGGCGATTGCCCGCCTGCACGCGCAACACCCCGATGTACGTGTACAACTGGACGCGTCCACCCAGTTCCTCAGCCTGGCCAAGCGCGAAACCGACATCGCCGTGCGCAACACCCGCCCGGACAACCCCGACCTGATCGCCCGGCGCATTGCCCGCTGGCCGGTGGGGTTGTTCGCCGCCCAGGCGTATATCGACCGCCATGGCCTACCGCAACCCGGCAGCCTGTTCGAAGGCCACGACCTGGTGGTCTACCAGCCCTATCTGGAAGCGCAGAAGGACATGACCCTGGTCAGTGAACCGCTGGGGCGCGGGCGGATTGTGGCGAGCTTGAGTTCGAGTCTGCTGGTGCGCCGCTCGATTGCCGCCGGCATCGGCATCGGCGAGATCCCGGTGTACACCGGCGAGCGCGATGGGCTGGTGCGCCTATGGCCGGAGCGTACCCGGCCGTTGCCCTACGACGTGTGGCTGGTGACCCACGCCGACCTGCGCCATACCGCACGGGTGCGCGTGGTGATCGACGAAATCGTCGCCGGGTTTGCCGGCACCGGGGAGTAGTCAGCACAGGCTTGCAATTTCCTGCGGCGCGGCGGGTACACACTCCACCTCTTTACGCATGTTCAGGGGTGACGTTATGACAAGAAAATGGCTGTGTACGCTGGGGCTGGCGATAGCATTGGCCGCCGGGCATTCGTTGGCCGCCGCGCCTGCGCAACTCGGTACCCAGGCGCCGGGCTACTTCCGCCTGGCGGTTGGCGACTATGAAGTCACCGCGCTGTTCGACGGCTATAACGACCTGTCGCCCAAGCTGCTCAAGGGCATGACCCAAAGCCAGATCCGCGCCTTGCTGGCGCGGCGTTCGATTGAAACCCCGGGCGTGCAGACCGCCTTCAACGCGTTTCTGGTCAACACCGGCAAGCAACTGATCCTGGTGGACACCGGCGCCGGCCAGTGCATCGGCGCCACCGCTGGCCAGCTCTCGACCAATATGAAGGCCGCCGGCTACGAGCCGTCCCAGGTCGACACCATCCTGCTGACGCACCTGCACCTGGACCATGTGTGCGGCCTGGTGGATGGCCAGCATCAGGCGCTCTTCGCGAATGCCACGGTCTACGCCGCCAAGGCCGAGGCCGATTACTGGCTGGACCCCCAGGCACTGGCCAAGGCCCCGGAGGCCGCCAAAGGCTTTTTCAAGATCGCTCAGGACTCGACGGCGCCCTACATCGCCGCCGGGCGCTTCAAGACGTTCGAGCCGGGCAAGCTGCCGGTCGACGGCGTCGAAACAGCGCAGGCGCCAGGGCATACGCCGGGCAGCACCACCTACCGTTTCAACTCCCAGGGCCAGAGCATCCTGTTCATGGGGGACCTGGTGCACAACCTTGCCGTGCAGTTCTTGCACCCAGAGGTGTCCATCGGCTTTGACGTCAATGGCCAACAGGCGATCAAGAGCCGCGAAGCGGTATTCAGCGCCGCCGCGGCCAGCAAGATCTGGGTGACGGCGGCGCACTTGCCGTTCCCCGGCATCGGGCATATCACCGCCGAGGGCAAGCACTTCCAGTGGGTGCCGGTGGAGTACGGCCCCTACAAACGCGCGGCGCACGTGCCGCTGATCGATTAAGCCTTTCCCTCATTACCGCCGTGCACACGCCGGCGGTTTCCACCTGTGCAGGTCGCTTATGAACGAACTACAAAAACCGGATCTGGGGCTGTTGTTTCTGCGGGTCAGCGGGGCGCTGTTTCTGCTCTGGGTGCATGGCTTGCCCAAGCTGCTCAACTACAGCGAACAGCTCGCACTGATCGAGGACCCGTTTCACCTGGGGCCCCACGTGACGCTGCTGCTGGCGATTTTTGCCGAAGTGCTGTGCCCGCTGCTGATTATTACCGGGGTGCTGGTGCGCCTGGCGTGCCTGCCGATCCTCGCGGTGCTGTTGATCGCGATGCTGGTGGTGCACCCGCAGTGGAGCGTGTTGGAAGGGCAGTTCGGCTGGCTGCTGTTGATCATCTTCACCAGTGTGCTGATCGCCGGGCCGGGTCGCCTGGTGCTGAGCCGGCGTTTGTCCTGAGCAAAAAAAGGCCGGGCAAGCCCGGCCAAACAAGGAGAGAGGGTTGCAGTGGGTTCAGCGGCTCAGGAACGCCAGCAGGTCTTCGTTCAACTGCTGGGTGTGGGTGGCCGCAAAACCGTGGGGCGCATCCTTGTAGACCTTGAGTTCGGCGCCCTTGATCATTTCAGCGGCGACTTTGCCGGTGGTCTCGAACGGTACGATCTGGTCGCCATCACCGTGGATCACCAGGGTCGGTACGTCGATCTTGGCCATGTCCGGGCGGAAGTCGGTTTCGGAGAACGCAGTGACGCAATCCACGGTCGACTTGAGCGAGGCGAGCAGCGCGATCTGCAGGGTCTGGGTCAACACGCCTTGGGAGACGGTCTGGCCCTTGTTGATGCCGAAGAACGGGGTGTTGAAGTCCGAGATGAACTGCGCACGGTCCTTGAGCAGGCCTTCCTTGATGCCGTCGAACACCGGGGTCGGCACGCCTTGTGGGTAATCGGCTTTCTGGCCGAACAGCGGCGTGACCGCACCCAGCAACACCAGGCCGGCAACGCGGGCGCTGCCATGGCGGGCGATGTAGCGGGCCACGTCGCCGCCGCCCATGGAGAAGCCCACCAGGGTTACGTCCTTGAGGTCCAGGTGCTCGATCAGCTGCGCGATGTCGTCGGCAAAGGTGTTGTAGTCATTGCCGGTCCATGGCTGGTCCGAGCGGCCAAAACCACGGCGGTCGAACGCGATAGTGCGGTAGCCACGGCTGCTCAGGTATTCCATCTGGTATTCCCACATATCGGCATCCAGCGGCCAGCCGTGGCTGAACAGCACGGGCTTGCCGCTGCCCCAATCCTTGAAGTAGATCTGGGTACCGTCTTTGGCAACAAAAGTGCTCATGGAAAACTCCTGGGTGAGGGGGCAAAAAGACTCTAGCTGACTATCGCGGCAAACCGGACGAAGGGCTTGTACGGGTGTGCTCGGTTGAACGGTTCAGCGTCTATGCTGGTCCACTGACCTCTACCGTCAGATCACACAGGTGAACGAAATGGCCAAGACTTACAGCTACGCCGCCCAGAACGCCAAGGACACGCTCAAGCCCTTTACCTTCGAGCGCCGTGCGCCAGGGGCCGACGACGTACAGATTGACATCCTATATTGCGGCGTCTGCCACTCCGACCTGCACACTGCGCGCAACGAGTGGAATAACACGCTTTACCCCTCGGTGCCTGGCCACGAAATCGTCGGCCGCGTGACGGCAGTGGGTGGCAACGTCAAGAACTTCAAGGTCGGCGACCTGGCCGGTGTCGGTTGCATGGTCGACAGCTGCCAGCACTGCGCCTCCTGCGCCGAGGGCGAGGAGCAATACTGCGAGAACGGGTTTACCGGCACCTACAACGGCCCGGTATTTGGCGGCGAAAACACCTTTGGCGGCTACTCGGACAGCATCGTGGTCAAGGAAAAGTTCGTGCTGCGCATCTCCCACGACGCTTCCAACCTGGCTGCCGTGGCGCCGTTGCTGTGCGCTGGCATCACCACCTATTCGCCGCTGCACCACTGGAAAGTCGGCCCCGGCAAGAAGGTCGGCGTGGTCGGCCTGGGTGGTCTAGGGCATATGGCGGTGAAGATCGCCCACGCCATGGGCGCGCATGTCACGCTGTTCACCACCTCGCCGAACAAGCGCGAAGACGGCCTGCGCCTGGGCGCTGACCAGGTGGTGGTGTCGAAGAACCCGGAGGAAATGGCCAAGGTCGCCAACAGCCTGGACTTCATCCTCAACACGGTCGCAGCGCCGCATGACCTGGACGTGTTCCTCAACCTGCTCAAGCGCGACGGCACCATGACGCTGGTCGGCGCCCCTGACAGCCCGCACCCGTCGCCGGCGGTATTCGGCCTGATCTTCAAGCGCCGCAGCCTGGCCGGTTCGCTGATCGGCGGCATCCAGGAAACCCAGGACATGCTCGATTTCTGCGCCAAGCACGGGATTGTCTCGGACGTGGAAATGATCGACATCCAGAGCATCAACGAGGCCTATGAGCGGATGCTCAAGGGCGATGTGAAGTACCGGTTTGTGATCGACATGGAGAGTTTGAAGAAGGAACGCCACGCGGCTTAACGCGCACTGCAAACTCTGCATGGGGGGGGCTGGCCGCCGATGGCGGTGAGCGCCGCTCACGCTCGAATCCGGCCCGCACGCGTTGCGGGCCGACTGCCACGGGCGTGTTCGTTGTAACATGCCCGGACAGTGCTGCCGGTCTTCCCTGACGGCGCTTTGAATTCGAGCGAAATTGCCATGCAGACCACCCGTTTGAGCTTGATTTGCCACGCCGTGACACCGCTGCAGAAACATGGCCGGTTTGCCGATGACGAATCGGTGGCGATGGATTGGCAGCACGCGGCGTTGTCCCTGGCCGGGCGCTACGCAAAGCGTCGGCGACTGCTCTGTGGGCCCGAGGCGCGAGCGCGGCAGACGGCAGGCTTGTTCGGCCGTGATGCGGTGGTCGTCGACGCTCTGCGTGATGCCGATTTTGGCCGTTGGAAAGGCCAGCACGTCGGCCAGGTGGACCCCGACGAATTGAAGGCCGGGTTGACCGACAGCGCCAGCGCGCCCCATGGCGGCGAGTCGGTGGACCAGGTCTGCGCGCGGGTTGGGCAGTGGCTGCATGCCCTCGAAAGCCAACCTGGCCATGTCGTGGCCATCACTCACCCGTTTGTCATCCGCGCCGCAATGCTCCACGTGATGCAGTTTCCGCTCTCGATGTTCTACCGGATCGACGTCGAGCCGCTGTCCGTCACCGAGCTGCGCTTCAACAGCGTATGGCGCCTGCGCCTGGAAACTCACGCCTGAGCGCCTGAACATGGCAAAATTCACGCCCCGCAATGAGAGCAACCCATGAAACGCATCCTGATCATCGGCATTGGCGCCGGCAACCCTGACTACATCACGATGCAGGCCGTGAAGGCGCTGAACCGCACCGACGTGTTTTTCCTGATGGACAAGGGCCAGAGCAAAGACAAGCTGATCGACCTGCGCCGCGAGATCTGCGAAACCTACATCACCGAGCCGGGCTACCGTTTCGTCGAGGCCGAATGCCCCGAGCGCGTACGCGGCGATATTGACTACACCACGGCGGTGCGGGACCTCAACCGCGACAAGCAGCAGACGTTCGAGCGCATGATCACCGAGGAAATGGCCGACGGCGAAGTGGGCGCGTTCCTGGCCTGGGGCGACCCGGCGCTGTACGACAGCACGATCCGTATCCTGCAGGCGATCCTGGCCAGTGGCCGCTGTACTTTCGAGTTCGAGGTGATCCCCGGTATCACCAGCGTGCAGGCCCTGGCCGCCCAGCACAAGGTGGCGTTGAACCGCATCGGAAAGTCCGTGGAAATCACCACCGGGCGCCGTTTGGCGGCGGGGCAGGCGAGTGATGCCGATACCCTGGTGGTGATGCTCGACGCCGAAGATTCCTACCGTAGCCTGGCCGATCAAGACCTGGATATTTACTGGGGCGCCTACCTGGGCACACCGGACGAGATCCTCATCAGCGGTAAAGTCAGTGAAGTGGCTGAGCAAATCCAACAGGTGCGCAAGGCGGCGCGCCTGGAAAATGGCTGGATCATGGACACTTATTTGCTGCGCAAACCCTGAGGTAACGTCCCATGCTCAAACTGTTTGCCCTGGCGCTGACGCTGGTGGCCGGCGCGGCGCAGGCCGATGCCCCGCTGCACACCGACTTGCCGCTGGCCTACCTGGAACAGACCCAGGGCGATGCGCGCAACCAACCGCTGGTGATCTTCCTGCATGGGTTCGGCAGCAACGAGGAGGACCTGTTCGGCATCAAGGATTCGCTGCCATCGACCTGGACCTACCTGTCGGCCCGCGCACCAATGCCGGTGGAGCCCCATGGCTATCGTTGGTTTACCAAGACGCCCGGCGACGGCGAGTACGACGGCGAGACAGCCGACCTGCAACGCAGCGCCAGGCTAATCGAAGACTTTGTGGGCCAAGCCACCGCCAAGTACCACACCCAGCCGGATCGGGTGTTTCTGGTGGGCTTCAGCCAGGGCGCGATCATGTCCTACGAGGTGGGTCTGCGTGAGCCTACGCTGGTGCGTGGGATTGCGGCGTTGAGTGGCAGCGTGTTGCCGGTGCTCAAGGCTGAGTTGAAGCCGGATCAGTCATTGCGGCAACTGGCGATCTTCATCGGCCATGGCACCTTGGACCAGGCGCTGCCTTACACCTCGGCGACTCGCGCGAATGAGGTGCTGACGGGGTTGGGGCTCAAACCGGAGTTTCATGGCTATCCGGGCATGCCGCATACCATCAGCGAGGCAGAGGTGCAGGACCTGAGCGCCTGGCTGGAAAAAAGCCTCAAATAAACACGGTTCAAAAAGGTGGGAGGGGGCTTGCTCCCGATGGCAGTTTGTCAGTTGATAGATCTGTAACTGACACACCCTCATCGGGAGCAAGCCCCCTCCCACATTTGATGTGTGTTGCTCGGGAGGTCGAGTTACTTGCCGCCGGTAATCTGCTTCACCAACGCGGCGTGGCCTTTGGCATCGTCTGCCCGCGAAATCGCCTGGATCACCAGCAAATGGTTACCGGAGCCGCCAAGGAAGGTGGAGTTCAACGTCTTGCCGCCGCCTTGGGTGGCGGTGCTGTCCACCTGGCGCAGGCCCAGCCCCTTGAAGGTGAGTTTTTTCTCGTTGAGTTTCTTGAAGTCGGGCAGGGCGGCGCTCTGGTCCTTGATGAAACCGGCCACGGCGCCGTCGAGAAACTGCGGGTCGTTATCCTTGATCACGACGCCGTCGTTGCGCAGGGTTTGGGCGACGATCACCACGCTTTTGGTGGTCTGGTTGGCGTACATCGTGCCTTGGGTGTCGGTGGTGCCGTCTTCGGCCTTGCCGGCCGGCAGGGTGTCGGCGACGTAGGCCTTGGGCAGGCTGAAAGAGAACTTGCCACCCAGGGCGGAGATAGTTTGCGTGGCCGGCTTACTGGCTGCGAACACGCTGCCGGCGGTAAGCGCAAGGGCCAGCAGGGCAGCGGTCTTGGTGAACGTGGCCATGAAACACTCCAGGGATGAACGAAATTGCGGCGTATTCTGTCAGAAAAATCGCAATATCGTTCATCCATGGCCTCACGCTTTGTCGGACTCTTCCTCGAGTCGATCCATCTCGAACAGCCGTGCCAGTTCCGCACGGGCTTCCTGAGCGGTTTGCATCACCTTGGCGGCGTCGTCGTAGACCGCGTGTTGCGCGGCGAGTAGCTGCAAGTCGTGATTTTTGAAGCGGGTGATACGCGCGTCGGCCTGGGCCTGGCTCAACCCGAGGCCCACCAGGGTGCGGCGGCTCATCTCCAGGCTGGAGTAGAACGTTTCGCGAACCGGCGATGCGTCGAGGTCCACCAGGCGGTGCACATGCTGACGGTTACGGGCGCGGGCGATGATCTTCATGTGCGGGTAGAGGCTGCGCACCAACTCGGCAGTCTTGATGTTGATCTCCGGGTCGTCCATGGCGATGACGAAGAACTCCGCCTGGTCGACCTTGGCGGCATGCAGGATTTCGGGGCGCTGCGGGTCCCCGTAGAACACCGGCATGCCGCCGAAACTGCGGGTCAGCTCGATGGTTTCCACCGAGGTATCGAGGGCGATAAACGAGATGTTCTGCGCGCGCAGGATACGCGCCACGATCTGGCCCATACGGCCCATGCCGGCAATCACCACGCGCGGCGCATCGCTTTCGATAGCGCGGTATTCCTCGGGCACTTCCACCGGTTTGACCTTGGGCTTGAACAGCTTGGGGCACACCAACAGCAGCAGCGGCGTCACGGCCATGGACAGGGTGATGGTCAGCACCAGGATGTCGTAGAGGTGCGGCTCGAACAGGCCCTGATCGCGGCCGATTTTGAACACCACAAACGCGAACTCACCGCCAGCCGCCAGCACTACACCGAGGCGCAGCGCGCTTTCGCGATTGAGGTCCCCGACCCTGCGGCCGACGGCGTACAGCAGCGGCAGCTTCAAACCGATCAACAGCAAGGTCAGGCCGATCACGATCAACGGCGAGCTGACCAACAGGCTGAGGTTGGCGCCCATGCCCACGCTGATGAAGAACAACCCCAGCAGCAGGCCCTTGAAGGGTTCGATCTGCGATTCCAGTTCGTGGCGGTACTCCGAGTCCGCCAGCAGTAGGCCGGCGAGGAAAGCGCCGAGGGCCATGGACACACCCACCAACTCCATCAACCAGGCCGTGCCAATCACCACCAGCAACGCGGTGGCGGTGGAGACTTCGCGCAGGCCGGTCTTGGCGACGATGCGAAACACCGGCCGCAACAGGTAGCGCCCGCCAATGATCACCACGGCGATGCTGCCGAGGATCTGCAGCACGTGTTGCAGGCCTTGCGCCTCGGTAGTCGGGTGATCGCTGCCGGCCAGCAGCGGCACCAGGGCGATCAGCGGGATCGCGGCGATGTCCTGGAACAACAGGATGGCAAACGCCAGCCGCCCGTGGGGCTGGTTAAGCTCCTTGCGTTCGGCCAGGCTTTGCAGGCCAAACGCAGTAGACGACAGCGCCAGCCCCAGGCCCAGCACGATTGCGCTGTTCCAGGGTTGGCCAAATAGCCACAACGCCACGACGCCCATCACCAGGCCGGTAAGCAGCACCTGCGCCAGGCCGACACCAAACACCGCCTTGCGCATCACCCATAGACGCTTGGGCGACAGCTCCAGGCCGATGATAAACAGCAACAGCACCACGCCCAGCTCCGAAAACTGCGCGACGCTTTGCGGGTTGCCGATCAGGCCCAACACCGACGGGCCGATAATCACACCGGCGAACAGATAGCCGAGCACCGCGCCCAACTGCAGGCGCTTGGCCAGGGGCACGGTCAGCACGGCGGCGAGCAGGAACACCACGGCTGCTTGTAACAGGTTGCCTTCATGGGGCATTGCGAACTCCAGGATCTATAAAGCAATCAACAGGAGCGTATTAGAGCGCTTTTTACACCTCGATAATTGTGTTTTTGAGGGGCGTTCTTTCGTCCGGCTTGCGATACAGCCCCACGGCCAGCCCGGCGATGATGATCCCGATCGAAATCAGGTTCGGCGTGGAAATACGCTCGCCGATAATCAGCATCGAACTGCTGATGCCGAACACCGGAATCAACAGCGACAGCGGCGCCACGGTCGACACCGGGTACAGCTTGAGCAGCGAGTTCCAGCCCCAGTAGGCAAAGTGCGTGGCCAGGTACACCTGGAACAGGATGGACAGGCTCGCCGTCCAATCGAGGCTTGTGTACAGGCCTGCGAACGCGGCGCTGCCGTGCATCAGCCAAGCGGTAAGAAACAGCGGAATCGGTGGGATCAGGCTGGCCCACACCATGAAGGCGAAGATCTCCTTGACCGCGGATTTCTTGATGATCACGTTGCCCACGCTCCAGGCCACCGCGCTGAGTACGATCAGCATGACCCCCAGCACCGCATGGTTGCCGTCCTGGGTGGAGATGATCCCTGCCAGGCCGATCAGGGCCAGCAGCGCACCGAGCTTCTGCGCGCCACGGATCTTTTCCTTGAACAGCACAAAGCCCCAGCCCATGGTGAAAAACACGCTGAGTTGGATGATCAATGAGGCGATGCCCGGGCTCACGCCCACCTGGATTCCGTAGTTGATCACGCCCCACATGCCCAATCCGAAGATAAAGCCGTAGGCGGCTACATAGCGCAATTTCACGGCCGGGCGCTTGATGAAGAACACCAGCGGCAAGGCGGCGAGGGCGAAGCGGATGCCCGTCAGTACGAACGGGTCGATTGCGCGCAGGCCCAGTTTGGTGATGGGGAAATTCACGCCCCACACCAGGGTGACGAGCACGGCGAGTAATACATGTTTTTTCAGCATGGGAGCCTTCCTTGATGTCGCGAATACCCCATCGACATAAAGCACGCTGGGGGCGCAGCGATTCTAGTGGTCGCGCTGATGGCCCGCTTGCTATGTCAGGTCGTACTTTGACAAAATCGGGCCATGTCGCCGATCCCTGCCTTTTTGCCCTATCAACCCAACAGCGCTGACGCGGTGGTGACGCTGCGCGAGTACGCGTCGGGCACCGTGTTTGCCCGGCACACCCACCGCCGTGGGCAATTCGCCTACGCCGCCACCGGCGCGCTGACAATGTTCACCGACCTGGGCAATTGGGTGGTGCCGCCACAACGCGCGATCTGGGTACCGGGCGGGGTGGCGCACGAGATGCAGATGCGCGGTGATGTGGTGATGCTCAATACCTACCTCAACGAGGACGCGGCGCGGCGTGCGGGGTTGCACAAGCGTTGCCAGGTGTTCGGCGTATCGCCATTGCTGCGGCACCTGCTGGAGGCCGCGCTGGCCATCGAGCCATCCGCTTCGCCCAGTGAGCGCGAGCGCTGCGTGCTGACCCTGCTGATCGATGAAATCGGCGCCATGCCCGAGCTGCCGCTCAGTGCGCCGCTGCCGTGCGAGTCGCGTTTGGCGCGGGCCTGTCAGCGCTTTATGGACGCGCCCACGCAGAAAATCTCCATCGGCGAGATGGCGGATTGGTCGAGTATGAGCCGGCGCACCTTTACGCGTAACTTCCGTGAGTGCACCGGCATGACGTTTGTGGCGTGGCGCCAGCAGGTCTGCCTGTTGGAGGCCACCGCGCGACTCAGCCAGGGGGCCTCGATCACCGACGTGGCGTTCGCATTGGGCTTCAGCAGTTCCAGCGCCTTCACCTCGGTGTTTCGCCGCAACCTGGGGGATTCACCGGCGCGCTACCTGGCCAAGTCGAAGGCGACGTCGATGTTCTGAAGGACGCGACAGTTCGCCAGGCGCATTTACCCAGCGGTACGGCGTTGCGCGTTGTCCTTTGTTACTATCGCCGTCCATCGTTACCAGGAGTCACCGGCCCATGCAGCACCAGTGGGATGAAATGCACCGCACCCGCAAGCCCACGTTCCTGTTGTGTGGCGAGCCTCAGGGGGATGTGCTCAATCTCTATGTGCACGGTTACTCGGCGTTCTTCAACCGCCAACAACTCGGTAGCTTCAAGGCACAGCTGGCGGGTATCGAAGGCTCGACCAACCTGATGCTGTTCTGGCCGGCGGGGCACTTCCTGGAGAACCTGTTCGCGCCCTTCAAGGATGTGATCGGCGCGATGCTCGGCGGCGGCAGCCTGGGCGCGGCGACGGTGGGGGTGGGCAAGGCGATTGCGTATTTCCTCGATCACTACAAAAGCGTCGAGGCCCGTGTAGACGAAGTGGCCAGGAGCCTGCTGCCGGAACTCGCCGCTTACCTGCACGGTGAGTCACTGCAGGTGCGGCGCATCAACTTGATTGGCCACTCCCTGGGCGCGCGGATTCTGGTCAAGAGCCTACTGGCCAACCCGCAGACCGCGCGCGAGCTGCCCCTGGACAACCTGCTGTTGATGGGCGGCGCTATCTGCACCTCCAGCCCTTGGGATGAAGTGTCGGCGCCGCTCAAGGGGCGGGTCATCAACTGCCACTCCAGCAAGGACTGGGCGCTGGCCATGAAGCCCGACACCGAGCGCTGCATCGGTCGATACGCGATCCCGCTGACCCCGGCGCTCAAGGCCAAGGTCACCAATGTGCACTTGGCCACCTTCGATCACGCTGCCTATTGGCCGCAACTGCAGACCGTGGTGCAGTACACCGACCTGCTGCACGAGCGGCGCGGCCTGATCCGCACCGATCAGCGCAGCAGCGAAGTGCGCTTCGCCGAAGAGGATGCGGAGCTGTTCCCGGCGCTGGTGCAGGCGCGGCCGGAGGAGTTGCGGTTTCTCGCTGAGTTGATGGCGCAAAAGCGCAGCGCATCGATCGACGCCACCGTGCGCGAGCCGCTCAAGCTGGCAATCGAATTGCAGCGCATGGGCGGCGATACGTTTATGAACCTGGCCCGTGGCCATGGCGTCAGTTACCGCCAGATTGCCGAGGATGTAGCGCAGCGCCTGGACATCAAGTTTGCCGAGCCGCTGGCAACCGTGGCGCTGGCTGACCTGGAAGCCCAGGTCGCGCAAACACTCATCGAGCAGTACAAGGACAAGCTCAGCAATGCCGACCGGCAGGTATTCGACGCTGAGCTCAAGGCGGCCGCGCAAAAAGAGCAGGGTGTGTTCAACCGCATCAATGTCGGCCGCTCCGCCACCACCGCCTTGAGCGGTACGGCATTGGCCGGGCTGACCGGGTTTATCCTGCGCCGTGGCGCGGCGACGGCGATCCCGGTGGTGGGGCAGGCGCTGGCGGCTGCCATGCTGCTGGTGACTGGGGTGCGTGCGTTTTCCGGCCCGGCGTATTCGATCACGACCCTGGCGGTGCTGGTGGTCGGGGTGATTCGCCAGCGCATGGAGCGTGAGGCGCTGAACCAGGAGATGGACCTGGTGGTGCAAGTGGTGGAGGCGTTTGACTTGCCGCGGGACACGGTGATGCGCACGGTTGCGTCCGACTGCTAAGCTGCGCGCCTGTCTAGTGTGTTTGCCTGGGATGCCGCGTGAAATTCAGCCTGCCAAAAATTGCTACCGCCCCCTTCTGCCCGCCGGAAGTGGCCGGCTCTGTCGCCGTTGACCCCAAGGCTTCCTTTTTCAAGCGCGTGCTGATGTTCGCCGGGCCCGGGCTGCTGATTTCCATCGGCTACATGGACCCCGGTAACTGGGCGACCGCCATCGAAGCCGGGTCGCGCTATGGCTACAGCCTGTTGTTCGTGGTGTTGCTGGCCAGCCTGGCGGGGATGGCCGTGCAGTGCCTGTGCTCGCGGCTGGGCATTGCTACCGGCAAGGACTTGGCGCAACTGTGTCGCGAGCGCTACAGCCGGCGCTCGGCGCGGACCCAGTGGGTGCTGGCGGAAATCTCCATCATTGCCACCGACCTCGCCGAAGTGCTCGGCTGCGCCCTGGCGTTTCATTTGCTGCTGGGGGTGTCGTTGACCACCGGTATCGTCATCACCGCCTTTGACACCTTGCTGATCCTGGCCTTGCAAAACCGGGGCTTTCGCCGCCTGGAGGCGATCATGCTGGCGCTGGTGGCAACCATCGGCGTGTGTTTCTTCATCGAGCTGGTGCTGATCAAACCCTATTGGCCGGACGTGTTCAGCGGCTTCACGCCGTCACTGTCGGCCATCAGCGATGCCGCGCCGCTGTACCTGGCCATCGGCATCCTCGGTGCCACAGTGATGCCGCACAACCTTTATCTGCACAGTTCAATCGTGCAAACCCGGCTGATCGGCAAAGACCTCGCCAGCAAACAGGACGCGGTCAAGCTGGCGCGTATCGACACCATCGGCTCCCTGGCCCTGGCGCTGCTGGTCAACGCCGCGATCCTGGTTCTCGCCGCCGCCGCTTTCCACAAGACCGGTCACACCGACGTGGTCGAGATCCAGGACGCCTATCACCTGCTTGACCCGTTGGTGGGCGGCGCATTTGCCAGCATCCTGTTCGGTGTTGCCTTGCTGGCCTCCGGACAAAGCTCGACCTTTACCGGCACCATCGCCGGTCAGGTGATTATGGAGGGCTACCTCAATTTGCGTATCCCTTGCTGGCAACGTCGCCTGATCACCCGGGGCTTGGCGCTGATCCCGGCGTTTCTCGGGGTGTGGCTGATGGGCGACGACGCCATCGGCAAGCTGCTGATCCTCAGCCAGGTGGTGCTCAGCCTGCAATTGCCGTTTGCGCTGTACCCGTTGATCCGCATGACCGGCGATAAGCAACTGATGGGGCCGTTCGTCAACCGCCTGCCTACTCGGGTGTTGGCGTGGTTTCTGTTTGCCGTGATCAGCGGGGCGAATGCGTGGTTGATTGGGCAGTGGGTGTTTTGATCGAAGTCGGGCGGGACTAAACAAGGATCGCCAAGGAAGTGTAGCGGGCGACCTGTTGATCAGTGGTCAATAACTTCATCGGTTCGCTCATGGCTGTTGCAACAATGAGCCGGCCGAAAGGGGCTTTGTGAGGGTGTTCGAGGTCTTTTAGCGCAATCGCGTGTTCTGAGGTGAGGGGCAGTTCGACGAATCCGCTGTCCAGGCAGTACTCACGGATTTCATCCAGGTCGACGGTGAGTCTTCCCAGACCGATCTTGATTGCCATCTCCCAAAATGTGGCAGCGCTGATGTAAATTTCCGCTGCATTCTCAATCAGCTTTTTTGCTTTATTGGATAACCGGGGGGTCATCAGTGAGTACCCATAGCAGGATATGGGTATCCAACAGCACTCTCATGAAGGACTGCCTTCGAAGGTAGCCAATAGATCGTCAGGTAAGGCGGCGTCAAAGTCTTCAGGGATGAAGAGCTTCCCTTTCATTGCACCCATTCGCCGACCTTTGGATTTACCCACGGGTACGGTAATCATGTGGCTTTCCCCATATTTTGGCCAAAAATAGCCAAAACTAGGCGAGCTATCAAAGAGTGGTCGACAGATGCAGGGATACTGGCCAGTAAAATCAGAACGGGCCTACTTTTTCGAGAAGGAAAATTCCTCAAAAAGTCTGGGCAATCATCGATCCCAATACGGCACGACCCCGAAACACTCCACAAAGTAATCAATCACCGTGCGCACCTTCAACGACAGGCGCCGGCTGCCGGGCCATAGCGCGGCAATCTGCTGCGGTTCCAGGGTTGTCGCCACTTCGTAGTCGGTCAGCACCGCCTGCAAGGTGCCTGCGCGGAGGCCTTCTCCGATCAGCCAGGACGGAAAAACCACCAGCCCAAGACCCTGTTCGGCGGCGTGGGTAAGGGTGTCGGCGTGGTTGCCGGTGATGGGGCCTTTGACGCTGTAGGGCTTCCAGTCGCCCTGATCACGGCGGAAGAACCAGCGTTGCTGCCCCGTGATGCCTTTGTAGGCCAGGCACTGGTGGTTGATCAGTTCGTCGGGGTGCTGCGGTGTGCCATGCCGGGCCAGGTAGGCCGGGCTGGCGGCCAGGCGAAAGCGCTGGGGGGCAAAAATGCGCGCCTGCATGCTGGAGTCGTTGAGCACGCCAATGCGGAACATCAGGTCGGTGCCGTCCTGCAGGGGGTCGACGTACGTGTCGGTCTGCTGGATATCCAATTGCAGCTTGGGATAGCGCCGGCACAATTCGCCCAGCCACGGCGACAGGTGACGCTGGCCGAACACCATCGGTGCGTTGATGCGCACCAGGCCGGTGGGTTCGCTTTCCTGTTCCTGCAGGGCCTGGCCAGCGGCTTCCAGTTGCTCGAGCATCAGGCGCGCATGCCGCCCGAGCAGGCGCCCCGCCTCGGTGGGGCTGACCGCGCGGGTGTGGCGATAGAGCAGCTGCTGGCCGAGGGCCTGTTCCATCAGCTGGATTTGCCGGGAGATCGAGGAGGGCGCGAGGCCCTCGCGGCGCGCCACTTGGGAAAAGCTGCCGTAGTCCAGCACCGCGACGAACAGGCGCAGCGCCTTGAAACTCAGTTCATTCAAACCCTGCATCGTGGCCTCGTGCTGTGCGTAATGCGCAAAGGTGTTGTACGCATGCTCCCATTTATCGCACAGGACAGCCACCGGATAATGCGCGCCATGTTTCCTTTCTTGACGCGCAGGTGATGTATGCAGGCCAGTTCCATCGAGGGTGTAGCGCAGGCTACGCCGAAAAAAAACCTTCTACGGTTGTTGTTGCTGCCGCTGGTGATCATGGCCGGCATGGGGCTGTCGGTGGAAGCCGGCTTGCTCGGGCCGCTGGGTGTCCAGGTTGGGCATTTGTGGGCGACCCTGAGCATTTTTGGCGTCGGCTCGGCGATCCTGTTTTTGCTGCTGCTGTTCAGCGGCCCGCAAAAGGGCCCGGCGTTGACCGACCTGCCGCGCTGGCAGCTGATCGGCGGCTTTTTGGGGCCGATGTATGTGGTGGTACTGACCCTCGCCACACCGCATATCGGCATTGCGATGACCATGATCGCGATCTTGTCCGGCCAGGTCGGCAAGAGCGTGTTGATCGACCATTTCGGCTGGTTCGGCACGGCGCGTAAACGCGTGAATGGCGAGCGCTGGATTGCCCTGGCGCTGATTGTGGCGGCGCTGGTTCTGATTGCACGAGGGTAAGGTGATGAATCTGATTCTGTTATTGGTGGTAGTGGTTGCGGCGGGCGCGGTACTCAGTGTGCAAGCGGCAATCAATGGTCGGCTGGGCCAGACGGTGGGTGTGCTGCGCAGCAGCCTGGTGACCTTTGCGGTCGGCGCCCTGGTCACTGCGCTGCTTATTTTCTTCTTCGAACCGGCCCAGGCTGTGAGCCTGCTGGAAGTGCCCAAGTGGCAACTGACCGGCGCCCTGTTCGGCGTGGTGTACATGATGGTCATGGTCGGCGCGGTGCCGGTGGTGGGCACTGCCGTTGCCACTGTTGCGGTGATCACCGGGCAGTTGGGCATGGGCATGCTGATCGATAACTTCGGCTGGCTGGGCAACCCGGCCATCGAGCTGTCTGGCAGCCGGATTCTGGCAATGGTGTGTCTGGCGGTGGCGCTGGTGTTCATGTACCGCAGCAATACGCGTAGCCAATGATGGTTTGAACCATCGACGGCGGGCCGCAGTCACTGCATAAGGTGCCGGCGCCCGCCGCACCGGGACGACCATGAAGAAGGAGTCTGAGCATGCCCGATAAAACCTGTGCCTGCCCACATTGCAAATGTGTGCTGGGTGTTGATGCGGTGATGAAGGACGGTAAAGGCTATTGCTGCCAGGGATGCGCCGAGCACCATGCGCACGGCGAGCCCTGTGCGGCGGCCACCGGCTGTGAGTGCGCCAAGTCAGCTCATGGCTAAATGTGGCAGAAGATGTGGGAGGGGGCATTTGCCCTCCCACAGTTGACCTGTCCGGTTTGGGCTATTGGGTTTCCAGCTCGAGCCGCAGGCTGTGGTCCGACAGGTGTTGACGGTCTTTGACCACACCGCCTGTGCGTCGCCCCTCCAGCGCAAACACCACGGTTTGCGCGTCATGCAAATCGTCCGGCAGTGGCTGGAACACCTTGAGCACCAGCCAACCGGGCTTATGTTGCAAGCTCACGTGGCATTGCGCGTGCTTGGCCAGTGGCCCGAACAGCGTGTCCTGGATGTAGTCAATGCGCGCCTTGCCATTGACTTGCGCGGGTAAAACCATCGGTATCTCTCCTTGATCAAGCCTGAGCGCGCGCATCCGAGCGGCGCCATTGCACGTTGGTGATGCCGTACCTTTCGGCCTGTTCCTGGCTGGTCTTTTTCACCTGTTCACGGGCGAAACGGCCGATACGGCCCACGCCAGCGTCGCAGCTTGCCCAGTGCCAGGCTTCAGCCGCGTCGAGCTTCTCCAGGCGGATGATGAATGACTTGGGTTCGCCCTGTAGGGTGTAGTCGATCACGAACAGTTTTGCGTTATTCATTGGCCCATCGATCCTGGTGGTCTAAAGCTAATGATTCCGGCGGGCGCTAAAAATTCACTCCGATGGTTGAGCGGTGCCGAGAAATTGCCCAGCCTCAGCTGGACTGTCTTTCATAACGGCGTTACACATTATTCAAAGGAGTATTTCTGCTCGATAACGAAGGCAGGCTCTTTCCAGTTGGGGCCTCTTTTTATAATGCCTGCACTTCGTTCAATCAGTCCTTCTTGTGTCATGTGATCAACGAGTACTAAAAGCTCAAGATTGTTATGGATGTTAACCCAGTTGTTTCTGTTGTAGAGGCCGTCGAGTCTGGGGTAGGAAATGCCGCACTCGTTTTTTGTTAGAAATAGAATGACGTCCCTAGGGGTCTCAGCTTGTATGATTGTCTCAATAGCGCTCATTTATTTTGCCTCTCAACCTGTGCATTATCAGCTTCCACTGCTTCAGGTGTGTACAGTAAATTAAAGTTGTCGACTAACTTGAAATCCTCTAGCGTAGCCGAATGAGTGTTATTCCAGATCGAATCATCATCTGGCTGTGCTCCGTCCGCGACGCCCAGAACCCTATACCGTTCCAGCTCCCTTAATTCATGAGTATAAAACCGTTTATCAGTGTCGGTCATAAACACTTTGCCCCCCAGGATCTGCTCCAGTCGGCCAATCATTACTGCATTTGCATCAGAGGGTCCAAATCTTCCCGTGTGCAACTTGACCAAGTCAATGCCTTTGCGAGTGACCGACGTGGTTCTCCAGTCAAGTTGCTGAATGGGCCCTCCTGCTTTGTCTGGGTTGTACAGGCGTCCACTGTGCACGCCTCTGGTTGTTGCACCTTCATACGGGCTGCTGAACACCGCATAAATCGCAGGCAAGCCAGCGTCTACCGGATAAACGTAAATGGCATCCCTGAAATCTACCGGAATAGCAGGAAATGAATCAGCTCTGCCCCCAGTAGGCGTCAGCGTAATACCTGTATACGTCGGTCCTTTAGCGGGTTGCGTAGGCGTTGCCGTTGAACTGTTACCCGGTGTTGCAATCGGAAACGTCAACGTGATGGGCGGGGTGTCCGTACTGACATAGGTGTAGGCGTCAGCTACTGGATCGAAAGACAGCGCTCTAACCGGCACTTGGGCAGATACGCCAGCTGTGATCTGTGTCGCCACTACTGAGTATTTAGAAGGATCGCCAAGAATTCGATACGGCATATCCACCGTGCCACCGGCAGCGGCCACACCCAGCAAGTTTTCAGGTAAATCAGGTGCCAGATCCTTGGCGGGCAGGTTGAGCAGCGTTACAGGTAACTCTCCATTGCCAAGTGAGGGCGAATACGTGAGAAGCCCGATTCCCGCCGCTGAGGTGACGCTGATAGCTGTGCCCGCTGCGACTTTGAGTGCCCGGATTGCAGCCTGTATGGCCGCTTCCAAGGTGATGCGTGACCCAGCGCTAATCGTAATGACGCCGCCTGCCGCACTGAGCTGGGTCTTACTTGCTGCTGGAAGCCGGAACGTGTGAGCGGCATTCAGCGCTTGGGCCTGGGCGGCGGTGCGCGCCTTTTCCGCGGCGATAACCAGGGCTTCGAGTTTGCGGATTTCGGCTCTCGTAGCCGCGATTTCTTGACTGACTTCAGCGTGCTGGCCTCGGATATAAAGCAATACGTTACGGACAGACAAATTAAATTGATTTACAAAACTGGCAACGAGTTCTGCAGAGGGCTTCTGCGTGTAGTTGTCCTTGAGCAGGGCGTCACGTTGAGCAACCGTATTGATCACTTTTTCAAGCGTGAACTTGCTGCCGCCGGGTCCCGGAAAGGTTGCGGTTGTACGGTAGGGGTAGCGACTTGGGTTTTGCAGGAAATTCCATTCTTTTGTACTTTCAATGAATGCCAGTATCTTTTTCTGCGAGTCACGTTTCAGTAGCGCTTTTTTCTTCTCCATCTGCGCCGTGAAGACCGAATACAGCCTGTACTCCAAAGGTGCATTTTTGGCCATTTCAGCCAGTCTCTGTTTTGCGAGTTGCGCATCTTCGTCCGTGAGCTTTTTTTGTTGTTCGATGATAGTTTCCAGGCTGGTTTTTTCAGTCTGTGTAATACGCGAAATACTGGCAATTACCTCGTGATTGCTAATGTTCGATTGATTGATAATAAGGTCTTTCAGCCCTTGGCCGAATTCACTCGTACTGGATGGCATTTTCCAGCCTGATGGAAGATGTACATAATTTCCCCCGATGACCGATGCGGGTAATGGGGTGGGCTGAGGCCCGATATAAACCGGCCCAATAGTCATGGGTCCGCCTGGTACTGACATAGTGTTCTCCCGAGTAAAGTATTCACACCTCGGAGGGCGAGGGTGAAGCCTGTTGAAATGGAGGCCAGAATCTGAGCCTTCCTGCTTCCGTGCCATGTCATTCCTCAGCACCGGCGATGCTTGAAGAGCAAGTTGCAAGGCGCACGAAAACTGTATTTCCGTACAGATCCCGCGCGCTATAAACACATGCATTCATGCATAAACATGCGACCAATGGTATTTGTTCGCATTTGCGATTTTGGGCCGCACTGATTCGTTGAGGGCGTCTCCTGCCGCGCGTCACATGAACCGCTTGCCATGAAATACAGCCCGCTGTGTTTCCACCGCCAGCCCCTCCAACTACTATGGCGCCTCACCCGCGAATGAAGTGCCACCATGGCCCTGGCTGCGCCCCCCGACCTCAGTGATCACGCCGTCCCGGTACAACCTCTGGCGCGTACTTATCCGCGCGGGTGGTACGTTGAGCCTCATTGCCATGACTGGGGCCAGTTGCTCTACGCCATGAGCGGCGTGATGTGGGTCGAGACGTCCGAGGAAGCCCTGGTAGTGCCGCCCCAGCGTGCGGTGTGGCTGCCGCCGGGGGTGGAGCATGGGATTCGTGTGGTGTCGGATCTGCAGATGCGCAATATCTACCTGCGCCCGGCGCTGGCGGCGACGCTGGACGGCCAAGTGCAGGTCATCGAGGTCGGCGGGTTGCTGCGCGAGCTGATTGTGACGCTGGTAGAGCAGGGCGAGAGCGTTGAGGCAGGCTATTACGACGCGGTGGTTGGCCTGGCCTTGCTGGAACTGCAGCGCGCCCGGCGTTCGCAGATCCGCATCGCTATGCCGGTGGGCGCCGACCGGCGCCTGATCAATGCGTGTCAAGCGGTGATGGCCGCGCCGTCCCTGGCCATCCCGTTCGAGCAGCATGCCGAAACCGCCGGTGCCAGCGTGCGCACCTTGGCGCGGTTGTTCCAGAACAATCTGGGTATGGGCTTCGCCGAATGGCGCCGCCAGGTGCAATTGGCCACGGCGGCGGCTGAGTTGATCCAGGGCCAGTCCGTCAGTGCCATAGCGCGCGCCCTCGGCTACTCGCCGAGCAGTTTCAGCGACATGTTCCGCCGCGAACTGGGGATGGCGCCATCGCAGTATGCAGCTTGGCCGAAATCCTGAAGGACTTGGCCGATGCTTCAGGGTTGGGCTCTCTACACTGAGCGCATCAATCAATCAGGCGCCCACCCATGAACTATCTGATCTCCCTGGCCATCGGCCTGTTTGTCGGCTTGATCTATGGCGCCCTGGATTTCCGCTCGCCCGCGCCGCCCGCCATCGCCCTGGTGGGCCTGATGGGCATGTTGCTGGGCGAGCAGCTGTGGCCCATGGGGCGGCAGCTGGTCAGTGGTTGGTTGTCCTGATTGCCTTTCCCTTCGATGGATACTGCCCCATGAAAGCCCTGCAATTTTCCGCCACTGGCGACCTTAACACCCTGCGCTTTGTCGACGTCGCCACCCCGGTGCCGGCGGCCGATGAGGTACTGGTACAGATCAAGGCCGCAGGCCTCAACCCCAGCGACGTAAAGAACGTGCTCGGCCGCTTCCCCTACACCACCTTGCCGCGCATTCCCGGCCGGGACTTTGCTGGCGTGGTGGTGCAAGGCCCGCAGGCGCTGGTGGGCCAGGAGGTCTGGGGCACCGGTCGCGACCTGGGGTTTTTCGCCGACGGTTCCCACGCGCAGTACCTCACCGTGTCGGCCAAGGGCGTGGCGCGTAAACCCAGCCACCTGAGTTTCGCCCAAGCCGCCAGCCTGGGCGTGCCATACACCACCGCGTGGGATGCGCTGGAGCGCAGCGGGGTGGGCAAAGGCACGCGGTTGCTGGTGATTGGCGCCAATGGCGCCGTAGGCAGCGCGACGTTGGCCTTGGCGAAAGTTCGCGGTGCCGAGGTGCTGGCGGCGGTACGCCGGGCCGATCAGGTGGAGGTGTTGCAAGCGCAAGGGTTCAGCGCGATTGCCCTGGGCGAGCCGCACGCACTGGGCACGCAGGTGAACGCGGTGTTCAAGGGCGGCGCCGATGTGATCTTCGACACCACGGGTTTCTGGCTGCCGGCTGCGGTGGCAGGCTTGGCGCCGTTCGGTCGCATCGCGATCATTGCCGCACCGGTGGACGGCCACGTGCAACTTCCTGCCCTGGCGCTTTACCGTAAGGGTGGCTCGGTGGTGGGGATCAATTCGTTGCTCTATAACTGCGAGCAGTGCGCGGTGATGCTGGAGCAGTTCGGGCGCTTCTTCGATGAAGGCCTGCTGCCGTTGCCCAGCGGCCTGCGCGAAGTGCCGCTGGCCGAGGGCGTGCAGTGCTTTGAAGAGGTGAATCAGGGCAGTGCGGACAAGATCATTTTCCTGCCCTGACACAGCTCTAATGTGGGAGGGGGCTTGCTCCCGATTGCGGTATATCAGTCAGCTCATCTGTAACTGATCCACCGCCATCGGGAGCAAGCCCCCTCCCACATTTGATCTTTACTAGGCCTCGGGAACGCCGTTTTCCCAGGCCGACCAGTTCTTCAGAATCGCCTGTACCAGCGGGTTCCCCGTGCGGTACAGGTTCTCCAGTGCGGGTACAAAACCGCCTTGGTCGGCATATTTGAGCAGATTGTCGACCTCGCTGTAGCCAGGGTACGGCCGGTCGAAATCGGAACCGGCGCGCACCACCGCCAGGCGCTGGATGTCTACCAGACCCTCACGGCTGGCGCGCAGCAAGGCCTCGTAGGTGGAGTTGTCTTCCTGCTGGGTGGTGCAGTACTCGCCTTTGTTGTCCGTCAGCAGCTTGGTCCAGACTTCGGCGCGCTCGCTCAGGCGGGTGCCGGAGAACCAGGTGTTGCCCGCCAGGGTGTCGCAGCGGGTGACTTGCGGCGGCTGGTTGGCCGGTGCGGCAGGGTAGTGTTTGCGCCAGGCGCTGGACTCCTTGCTTTCCGTCAGCTCGACCTTCTGCGACAGGGCAAACGCCTTGGCTTGCAGCTTGGGGTTCAGCTCGAACACTTCGGTTTTGTAGTCCAGCGGCGGTTTCTCGTTGGGCCCCTTGGTGTTGATACCGATATAGCCGGTCGGCCAATCCTTGGGCGCGTCGCGCGAATCCAGCTCCCATTGGGTGCCGAATTCCACCAGGTAATGGGCCCAGGCGGCGGTGCCGATGGTGCCGTGCTTGGGGCTGATACCGGCAATCCCGGCGATCAGGAAGTAGCTGTGGCGCAGGTCGAACTTGGGCGACAACGCCAGGGCCAGGGTGGACGCGGCGGCGTTGGTCTGGCCCATGCCGGTGACCAGCAGGCACACGTCCTGGGTGTTGCAACGAATCACCGGGTACTCGGCGGACAGCCCTGGCACGCGCACTTCCTGCTTGAGCTCCAGGCGGTCGATCCAGGTTTGTGCCTCGGGGGCGAACATGGTGATCAGCATCACTTTGGGTTTGATCGGCGCAGGCGTGTCCGCCAGCACCACGTGGGGCAGCAGGGCCAGGCCGACAGCCATCGACAGACGAGTGAACACTTTCATCTAAAACTCCTTGATCAGAATTGATAGCCCACGCCGGCGTAGTAACCCCAGCCGTCAGAGCGGGCGCGGAAGTTGCCCTCGCCGAAGTTCAGCTCACTGCCATCCTCCCAGTTGCCGCCGTTATGGAAGTAACGGCCAACCAGGGTGAAACGCAGGTGAGTAAACGAGTACAACAGCACGTTGGTGGCCACCAGGGAATTGGCGGTGCGCGCCGGGTTGTCCTTGTGCAGGTCGGAGCCGAAATCGTAGTTGGTGAACCCGATATAGGTCAGCGAGGCGCCGTTGTCGAAGCTGCTGATGGGCACGATGTATTTCATCTGCGCGCGGTAGCCGTCCCACGAGTATTCATTACTGGCACCGTAGTTTTCCCACTGGTAGCGCCCGTAGAAGTTGGCCGACAGGTTGACCCGCGAGTGAGTGTCGATATCCGTGCCGAGGCCGCTGTACAGGGTGTTGGCGCGGTTGGCCTTGTTGCTGCCGTGGTCGTAGATCCAGTCGAACGCGACGTACCATTCCTTGAACGGGCCGATGGCCAGGCTGCGGCCGGCCAGGTAGTCGATGGAGATACGCGGTTCATGTTCCATGAATACCGGCGAGCCGTGGTCCCAGACGCCTTTGTCATTGCTGTTGCCGATGGTGAGGATCTTGGGCACGTCGATATAGCCGTACAGCTCGAAGGGGCCTTTGCGGCCGAAATATTCATATTCCAGGTAGACGTCATCCTGGGGTTTGGGGCCGAAACTGATGTCTTTGCTGCCGATGAGGGTCAGGTCCTGGTTGAACCAGTCCGACCAGTACGGGCCTTTTTTCGCCGGGTTGGCTTCAGCGTTGTTGGTTTGCGGGCTAAGGGCTTCGCCCTGTGCTGAGTCATCGGCGGGTTTTTGCTGCGCCAAAATGGGTGTGCTGAGTACTCCCGTAACGGCCGCCAGTAGCAAGGAAACACCCAGGGAAGCAGGACGCCTTGAGGTGGTGTGCATTGAAAATCCCTATTCGTACGCGGTTTGAACCCTATTCTCAGGGTAGCGATGAACTTGGCTGCCAAGTTCGTAGCGCAAACGTTTGCACGTGGCGTACCAACTTTGCTCAAAGGGTTGAGCTGTATGGAAAAAACCCGGATTAGTCGACCTTTTGGTCAAAATTGCCTGGGTGTCATTTGTTCGAGGCGATGAACCGATGCAGGTCGCTATCGCGCCGATATTCGCTGGGCGTCTGGTTCATCTCGATCCGAAAATGCCGGTTGAAATTGGACAGGTTGGCGTAGCCCACTTCAAAGCAGATGTCCGCCACCGACATCTCGCTTTGCAGCAACAGCCGGCAGGCACGCTGCACGCGGAACTTGCGCATCAGGTCGATAAACCCGTGGCCGGTGTTGCGCTTGAAGAAGCGCGAGAAGCCCGGTTCGCTCATGTCCAGCTGTCGTGCGATCTCCGACAGGCGCACGTCCCCCGTCAGCTCGCGCATCAAGTAGTCGAAGGCCCGGTTGATGCGTTCGGCGCTGCGTGCATCCAGGGTCGGTGCGTAGCAAGGGCTGGCCAGCGATTTTACCTGCTGGCGCGGGGCACGCTTGAGGGTGTCGAGCAATTGCAGGAACAGGATCAGCCGTTGCAGGCCCTGGGCGCTGCCGATGGCTTCCATCAGCCGTGCCGCCTCTACGGCGGTGTTGCCGGTGAACTCCAGGCCGCGTCGGGCCTGTTCGAACAAGGTGTGCAAGTCGCCGAGTTCCGGCAGGGTTTTGCGCAGGGCGAGGAGGGCGGCGCCGTCGAACTGCAGCACCACATCGCGGCCACTCAGGTATTCATCCGGGGCCAGCTCGCCGATCCAGTCGTGGGGCAGGTCGGGGCCGATCAGCGCGACATGCCCGGCACTGAACGCGCCGATATAGTCGCCCGCCACCAACTTGCCGCTGCCCTGGCGGATCAGGTGGATCTCGAACTCGGGGTGGTGGTTCCAGCGCGCCAACGCATACGGATAGTCGTGTTCGAACCAGCGAAAACAATGCTCCGGCTCGGGCAGGATCACTTCCAGCTCGGCAGGCCGGTGCTCGAACAGGGTGGCGCGGTCGACGGGCATGGGGCTGCCTCTTGTGTGTTGGTTCTCGCCAAAATACGCGCCTAAGGCGTGCCTGCGCTAGCCCAGGTTTTGTCCGCCACTGATACTTTTTTGATCCTGGCGTGGCGGTTAAAAAAGTACCAGTCGAGCATTCGCCAAGCGTTTGTGAGGGCGTGGCCGAGATGCTGTAATCGACGCTCAACAACAAAAACAACAGGTGGAAACCGCCATGCTCAAGCTCCCACACGCATTGTTCCTGCTGTCCGGCCTGGTGCTGGGCATGCCCAGCCACGCCGCCGACACTGTAACCATCGCCACGGTCAACAACAGCGACATGATCCGCATGCAGCGCCTGTCCAAGGTGTTCGAGCAGCAGCACCCGGACATCAAGCTCAACTGGGTAGTGCTCGAAGAAAACGTGCTGCGCCAACGCCTGACCACCGACATCGCCACTCAGGGCGGCCAGTTTGACGTGCTCACTATCGGCACCTACGAGACCCCGCTGTGGGGCGCCAAACATTGGCTGGAACCGCTGACCCAGTTGCCGGCCGATTACGACGCCGACGATATCTTCCCTTCGGTGCGCCAGGGTCTGTCGGTCAACGGTACTTTGTATGCCTTGCCGTTTTACGGTGAAAGCACGGTTACCTACTACCGCACCGACCTGTTCAAGCAAGCTGGCTTGAGCATGCCCTCGCACCCGACCTGGACCCAACTCGGCGAGTTTGCCGCCAAGCTCACGGCCAAGGACAAAGACCAGTACGGCATCTGCCTGCGCGGCAAGGCCGGCTGGGGTGAGAACATCGCGCTGCTGAGCACCATGGCCAATGCCTTCGGCGCGCGCTGGTTCGACGAGCAATGGAAGCCGGAACTGACCAGCCCCGAATGGACCGCAGCGGCCAACTTCTACGTTAACACCCTCAAGCAGTACGGCCCGCCGGGCGTCTCCAGTAACGGCTTCAACGAAACCCTGGCGCTGTTCAACAGCGGCAAGTGTGCGATCTGGGTCGACGCCAGCGTCGCCGGCTCGTTCACCACCGACAAGACCCAAAGCAAGGTCGCCGACAGCGTGGGGTTTGCCGCCGCCCCGACCGAAGTCACGGACAAGGGGTCGTCCTGGCTCTACGCCTGGTCACTGGCGATCCCGGCCACCTCCAAACACAAGGACGCGGCCAAGGCCTTTATCGCCTGGGCGACGTCCAAGGACTACATCCAACTGGTCGCCGACAAGGAGGGCATCACCAATGTTCCGCCGGGCACGCGCCAATCCACCTACAACGAGGCCTACCTCAACGCAGCGCCGTTTGCGCAGGTAACCCTGGAAATGATGAAGCACGCCGACCCTGCGCACCCTTCGGCCAAGCCGGTGCCGTATGTGGGCATCCAGTACGTGACCATCCCCGAGTTCCAGGCTATCGGCACGTCCGTGGGCAAGCTGTTTTCGGCGGCGCTCACCGGCGGCATGACGGTTGACCAGGCGTTGCTCCAGGCACAGTCGACCACCGAACGCGAAATGAAACGCGCCGGCTACCCAAAATAAACAGGACTTCCCCATGAAACGACTCGAAGGTAAAAGCGCGCTGATCACCGGATCGGCGCGCGGCATCGGTCGCGCCTTTGCCCAGGCCTACATCGCTGAAGGCGCAACCGTTGCCATCGCCGATATCAACCTGCAACGGGCCCAGGCCACCGCTGCCGAGTTGGGCCCCCAGGCCTATGCGGTGGAGATGGACGTCACCGACCAGGCCTCCATCGACGCTGCGATTGCCGCGGTGGTCGCCCAGGCCGGCAAGCTCGATATCCTGATCAACAATGCCGCTTTGTTTGACCTGGCGCCCATCGTCGACATCACCCGCGACAGCTATGAGCGGCTGTTTTCGATCAACGTCGCCGGCACGCTGTTTACCCTGCAGGCGGCGGCGCGGCAGATGATCAGCCAGGGCCAGGGCGGCAAGATCATCAACATGGCCAGCCAGGCCGGGCGGCGGGGCGAGCCGCTGGTGGCGATCTACTGTGCGACCAAGGCGGCGGTGATCAGCCTGACGCAATCGGCGGGGTTGAACCTGATCAAGCAGGGGATCAACGTGAATGCCATCGCGCCGGGCGTGGTGGATGGCGAGCATTGGGATGGGGTGGATGCGCTGTTTGCCAAACACGAAGGGCTGCAGCCCGGTGAGAAGAAGAAGCGGGTAGGGGCCGAGGTGCCCTATGGGCGGATGGGAACGGCGGAGGATTTGACTGGGATGGCGATCTTTCTGGCTTCGAAAGACGCGGACTATGTGGTGGCGCAGACCTACAACGTCGATGGCGGCAACTGGATGAACTAAGCCGTACGCCCCTCCCACATTTGACCGTTGTTGTTCCTGGAATAAGGGCTACTCGGCAAAACTGCGATCAAAGAAATACACCGCTCCAGGCTTCAGGTTCTGCACCGTCGCCTGGGGCCGGCCGCCTTCACCGTTCTTCTTGCGCCCGGTCTCGCGCAAATACCCCGCCTCAGTCAGCTTCAACAACCGCTGGCGAATGCTGGTCTTGAGCACCGGCCGCTCCAGCACCAGGGAAAAGATCGTGGTCGCTTCCGGCGCGCTGAATTCATCGCCCAGGAACAACAGCGGCAAACTGCTGTACAGCGATTTGGACAGCAGGCGTTCCTGCACCGCGGCCACAATGCTGTTGTGGTCGAACGGCAACTTGATACTGCCATCTGCCAGCGCCTTCAGCGCAAACCAAGCCTGATGCTCGCCCAGGCTCACCTCATCCGCGACGATCGCCAGGTAATACGTGGACGATGACCAGCACCGTGGGTCGCGAAACGCATCCCCCACTGTGCCCACTTGCTCGCTCCAGGCCAGGGGCAGGCCGACCTTGTCGCTGGCGCGCAGGCGCTCAACGGCGTCCTTGAGGCTCAGGTCTTGCACGTCGCCATTGACCACCACACCCGGTAAAGCCCAATGCCCGGCGAACGGCTCGGCTTCGCGTTTGTTCAGCAGCAATTGCAGTTCCCCGCGCGCGCGGCAGTAAAACAACACGCACAGGTCGACGGTGTGGAGGTAGGGGCTGAGTGGCATGTGGCGTCCTTCTGAGCAGCAGGGGGCACAGTCTAACGGATCGAACAGCTATGTCATGTACGAGCATCAGCATAGATAACTAAATGTTTCTTGCTATGAAAGTACATGACGTGTACTTTTGTTTCCAGGCCACAGGAGAACCGCCATGACCCTCGCGAAAACCGCCATTGCTTCATTCGACGTCGACGCCCAGAAGAGCTTCACGCCGCTGTGCCCCAACGAATTGCCGGTGGTTGGCGGCGACCAGATCGGTGGCGAACTCAATTACATGGCCAGCCTCGCCGGCCACCGCATCGGCAGCAAGGATGCCCACACCCCGCACGCGCCGTGGGTGGTCGCGCAGCACAGCGACATGCTGCAACCCACCGGCCTGGCGCACGCCGATGTCACCTGGGTCAGCCACTGCGTGCCGGGCACCGAGGGGTTCACGTTGCTCGACGAGTTGCCCACACCTTATGACTACGACCACTTCATCTGGAAAGGCGTCGAACCCGACCTGCACCCCTACGGCGCCTGCTACCACGACCTGCACGACAAACTCTCGACCGGTGTGATCGAGTACCTGAAAACCCACGGCGTGACCCGCGTGATCGTCGGCGGCCTGGCGCTGGACTACTGCGTTAAGACCACCGCGTTGCAACTGCTCAAGGCCGGCCTGGAAGTGATCCTGCACCTGCCGGCGTGCCGCGGCATCAGCGAGGAAGGCAGCGTGCAGGCCGTGAATGAGTTGCTCAAGGCCGGTGCTGTCATCAGCAGTACCCGCGAAGAACTGGCCGCGATGGCCACGCGTTAAGGAGACACACCATGGAAAGTGCCTACGACTACGAAACCCCGGTGATCCAGGGCTTGCTCGACACCGACATGTACACCCGTGAGAGGGCCCAAAAATTGACATAAAAAAACTATAAATAACAATAAGTTAAGGGTGGTAGCAGCTGTCCATCTTTTTCCAAGAAAATGGACAGGGCAGGCAAGATCTCAACATTGATAGGGGAGAATCGTGGTGCCTGACACGCCACGTCTCTGAGTAAATCCAGACGTTGATGGCCCTTTTGGATCTAACTCGATCCTATTGCCAGAAAGCGTGGTCTCTGGATGGAGGCTGACGCGAGTACCGATCCACAATGCAAGATTCTCAGTTAGCTAATTTCCCAAGTTGATGCATTCACCGCACCAGCCTTAATCTTTAAGCGTTCGATGCCACAACCGCCGCAATGTAGATTCAGGCAGCCCTAGCTGTCTCGCTGCCTCACTCTGGCTAAGCCCTTTCGTCTTAAGCTCCTGCACGGCCAACCATTTCCTCTGAGCCTCCAACTCTCGAGGCGGATTGATGGCTTTCGGTTCGGTTGGAAGCGGTCTATCTGCCAGCCCTAGCGCCTCAGCCTCAGCTAGCGACGCCAGAAGAACTTCGCGCATTGAGCGTTTTTCATGGGATGCAACAGTAAGTGCCAGCAGTGTGATCGGCTCTACGTTCAGCGCTAAAGGGAGGAAGCTCGGGCTTTTTCATCGTGTGCTCCATTCTGGTGGCAGAGAAAGACCTGGAAGTTGCTTATGCCCAAGCTGAAGCACTCCGCATGCGTCATTTTCAAACAGGTGAGATCAAATCCAGCAATCTGAAGCCCAAAAATTCAGATCGCCGTGCCCGAATCCTCAACGAGCTAGCTGAGCTGCCATTCAAGCTCTATTTCACCGTCGTTGATAAGTCCAGAATTCACAAAGACGGCGGCCTCCGTATCAAGACCTCGTTCATAAAATACGTGAACGGGTTGCTCTATGAACGTTTGTTCCGCGCATACCCTGACCTCCAGATGATCGTAGACGAGCATGGTGGCCAGGAATTTCATCAGAGCCTCAAAAGCTACGTTGCAGAACGATTCGTGGACGACCTATTTGGCGATAAGGATGCCTTCCAGACGATGGCCAGTAAGGACAACGTTTTGGTTCAGGTTGCAGATTTTTTCGCTGGTTCAGTCGCTCAGATCTACGAAGAGAAAGCTTCGGAAGAAGCAGTTCTTGCCTACAAGAAAATCCTCCGCAGCCTGACTCTTGGAATGCTTGAGTGGCCATCCAAGTACCAGTCTCTTCTGCCACCGCCTACGAATGAGTCTGGATATGCTGACTACCAGGTACACCAGGAGGCTCTCCGCCAGGCCGACCGTTTTAGCGAGCGGGTTGACGTATCAATGTCGGAATTCCCGGACTCATCCACGAAGGCATATGTTCTGTCCATGAGCTTGCTCCATCAACAGCGTACTGAGCGCGGTGGGTCGCCCAATGGCAAGGTGGCGAACTTAGTTCGTCGCAGTGGTACTGCCTGGAGCGGGGCCTTCGCTGAACGTGTAGTTGATGACCACGTCATTTCGGATCAAGACGTCGAGAGTTTTCTGAGTGCCCGTAGTCGTCACCTTCATGGTGACCACGTAGCTTTGGGCATGGGCTGAGCCATTGGTGTAGGTGTAGATCCACTTTTCGTCAGTCTCGCTGACAGCACTCTTGGCGTAGGGCTCACCAAACAGGGACTTCAACTCAGTAGTCGTCGTTTTGCCTTTGGTGATGCTCGTTACACTGGCTGACGGAAAGTCTCGTCCTGCGGTGTAGTGGGACGTAGCGCAACCGCCTAGTGCGACACAGATCCCCATTACTGCGATGAGCTTTTTCATATCCTTCCTTGATCGTAGAAAGCTCCAAATCTAGCTGGCATCGAGGCTAAAAGCCATCATCAAGGTGATCAGCTACTTTCGTGCATTCGCAGATAAGGCCTTGCACATGTAGCAAGCCGATCCAGGGCAAAGCCCCCTGAACTGCTCCGTCTGAGAAATCAGAGGCGGCGCAGAATCTCGTTGATTTACTGCATAGCCCTGTTGTTCAAAAAAGCCTGAAGCAGTTGTTGTCAGCAAATGAAATCGAGCGATTCCCTGCTCGGCGGCTTTCGCTTCAATGACCCGAAGCACCGCGACACCGACCCTCTTCGATCTGAATGTCGACACTACGACCAGAGAACGCAACAACCCGTCCGTACCATGCGTTTCGAATCCTCCCCATGCGACCGTCTCACTGTCCAGTGTGAACTCAAAAAAGGTTCGGCCTGGAAGATCAACATCGTCTGCTGGAAGTTCAGCAGATTTCAGTGCATCGCGAAAGCGCTGCGACTGCCCTCCGGCTATTTCCGTTGCCTGGATCATCATCTCCTTGCCCATCCCCTTATCTCCTTTGTGCCGCTTTGTAGGAACTGTCACGGCTCAAGCCGAAGCAGCAGCCATCATATTCGCTTTACCGAATATTCGCCAAAGCGTATATTCGATTTTCCATATGCATCGAGTTCCACCATGAGCCCTGCTATCAAAGTGCTTTTCGTGTGCGTTGCCAACTCAGCCCGCTCCCTGCTTGCAGAGGCTTTGCTGCGGCACACCGACCCGCGCTTCGAGGCCTTCAGTGCAGGATCTGAACCGTCTGAGGTTGATCCGCGCACCACTCAGGCATTGGAGGCAGTTGGAGTCGATGCAACGGGCCTGCGCAGCAAGTCCCTCAGCGAGTTTCAAGCTGATCGATTCGATTACGTAATCACTCTTTGTGATAAATCCGCAAGCGAGTGCCTACCAATGCCCAGTGCAGGTGAAGTCATTGCCTGGGATTTTCCTGACCCAGTAACTAGCGATGATCCTGGCGCATTTCGCCATACGCTCCACGACATCCACGAGCGCATCAAGCTCTTCGTTTTGGTCAAGACCAAACACCTGGAGGATCTATGACAGAACCCATGAACCCCACCACCTTATTCAAGTGCCTGGCGGATGACACCCGAGCAAAAATTTCGCTGCTTGTCGTGAGTGAAGGTGAGCTGTGTGTATGCGAGCTAACGGCAGCACTCGACCTGAGTCAGCCTAAGATTTCTCGTCATCTGGCCCTGCTGCGCTCTGCCGGTTTGCTTTTGGATCGTCGCCAAGGCCAGTGGGTGTATTACCGCCTGAATCCTGATTTACCCGCGTGGGTGACTGCAGTTTTGAAGGAAGTGGTAGACGCCAATCAGCAATGGCTGGAAACCGAGGCTAAGCGCCTCTGCGGCATGAACGACCGTCCGATCAACCAAACCGTGTGTAGCTGAGTCACGCCTAACCGGATTAATGAAATGCTGATTGCCGTATTGATCTTTATCGCCACCATCGTCCTTGTCATCTGGCAACCCAAGGGGCTTGGGGTTGGCTGGAGTGCGATGTTCGGTGCCATCGTGGCGTTGCTGGCAGGTGTCGTTACCCTTGCCGACATACCAGAGGTTTGGCGCATTGTCTGGAATGCCACTGGGACTTTCATCGCGGTCATCATCATTAGTCTGCTGCTTGATGAGGCAGGTTTTTTCAAGTGGGCTGCGCTGCATGTGGCCCGATGGGGAGGAGGGAGCACGCGCAAGCTGTTCGCATTTATCGTCCTGTTGGGCGCAGCGGTGTCGGCCCTGTTCGCCAATGACGGAGCAGCATTGATCCTCACACCCATTGTGATCGCGATGTTGCTGGCGTTGCGTTTTTCTCCTGCGGCTACGTTGGCATTCGTCATGGCAGCCGGTTTTATCGCTGATACGGCGAGCTTACCGCTGGTGGTTTCCAACCTGGTAAACATCGTTTCTGCCGACTACTTCGATATCGGCTTCAACGAATATGCTTCGATCATGGTGCCGGTAAACATCGTCAGCGTGGCGGCGACATTAGCCATGCTGCTGTGGTTTTTCCGCAAAGATCTACCAAAGACCTATGACCTCAACCAACTGGACAATCCGGACGAGGCGATCCACGACCGGGCCACTTTTGTAGCCGGTTGGTGGGTGCTGGCACTACTGCTGATCGGCTTCTTTGTCATTGAGCCATTGGGGGTGCCAATCAGCGCCATTGCAGCGGTCTGTGCATTCATTCTTTACGTCATCGCGGCTCGTGGTCACGCCATCAACACAAGCAAGGTGCTCAAAGAGGCGCCATGGCAGGTGGTGATTTTTTCTTTGGGTATGTACCTGGTTGTTTATGGCCTGAAGAACGCCGGCCTGACCGACCACATCGCGCAGATCCTGAACGTGTTCGCCGGTTATGGCGTTTGGGGCGCGTCCCTTGGTACAGGGCTGCTGACAGCGTTGCTGTCTTCGATCATGAACAACATGCCCACCGTTCTGGTAGGCGCCTTATCCATTCATGCCGCCGAAGTCGATGGTGTTGTCCAGCAAGCGATGGTTTACGCCAACCTCATCGGCTGCGACCTGGGCCCGAAGATCACCCCAATTGGGAGCTTGGCAACTCTGTTGTGGCTGCACGTGCTCGCCCGGAAAAATATAACGATCAGTTGGGGTTACTACTTCAAGACCGGGATCGTGCTGACCGTGCCCATCCTCGTCGCCACATTGTCCGCTCTGGCACTGCGCCTCAGTTTTTGAATCAAGGAATCGTCTGATGAAAGTCTTGTTCATGTGCACCCACAACAGCTGCCGCAGCATTCTGTCCGAGGCGCTTTTCAACCACTTGGCGCCCGAGGGTGTAGAAGCCGTCAGCTCAGGAAGCTTTCCCAGTGGCCGGGTGAATCAACGGGCATTGCAAACGCTGGAGGCGGCGGGTATCTCCACGGCGGGCTTGAGCAGCAAGGCTTCGGATGCTTTTGAAGGCTCACCGCCAGACATCGTGATCACTGTCTGTGACCGGGCAGCGGGTGAGGCATGCCCAATCTTCTTTGGGCCAGCTTTGAAGGCGCATTGGGGTCTGGCCGACCCGTCTGACGCTAGCGGTTCGGAAGCCGAGATCACCGCAGCTTTTGAAACCACACTCGCCAAAATTCACGAGCGCGTGAGCGCATTTCTTGCGCTGCCACTGAAGACCATCAGCGCTGAACAGTTGAAAGCTGAACTGAACCGCATCGGTTCGCTTTAAAGATCTACCGAGGCGGCACCCAACCAGGCGCCGCCGTAGGAGTTTATATGCAAGACACATTGCCGAACGTACACGCCGACCTGATCGACATTCCTTCGCTGGAGCAACTGTCGCCTCGTACTCCTTCGCTCCATAAACCTCGCATTCTTCTGCTGTACGGATCAACGCGAGAACGCTCATTCAGCCGGTTAGTCACGCAAGAGGCGGCACGCCTGCTGAATGAGTTTGGTGCTGAAACCAAGATCTTTGACCCATCGGGTCTGCCGCTTCCGGATGACGCTCCCGATACACATCCCAAGGTCGCTGAGCTGCGCGAGCTGATGCAATGGTCTGAGGGACAGGTGTGGTGCTCCCCTGAGCGTCACGGCTCCATGAGTGCAGTATTCAAAGCCCAAATTGACTGGGTTCCGCTGGCGATTGGCGCTGTACGACCTACGCAAGGCAAAACCCTTGCTGTGATGCAGGTCTGCGGCGGCTCGCAATCTTTCAACGTGGTCAATCAGCTGCGCGTACTGGGTCGATGGATGCGGATGTTCACCATCCCAAACCAATCTTCGGTGGCCAAGGCATTTACCGAGTTCGACGAGACAGGTCGTATGAAGCCGTCTTCGTACTACGACCGTCTCGTGGACGTGATGGAAGAGCTGATGAAGTTCACCCTGCTGTTGCGGGATCGCCAGGATTATTTGGTTGATCGGTACTCCGAGCGTAAAGAGTCCGCCGAAGAGCTTTCCAAACGCGTCAACCAGCGCTCCATCTAACGTCAGTACGAGGAAGCGATATGAGCCAGATCACGATCTACCACAACCCCGAATGCGGCACCTCTCGCAACACCTTGGAGTTGATCCGTAACAGCGGGGAAGAACCGACGGTTATCGAGTACCTGAAGAACCCGCCTGATCGCACCACACTTGTCAGACTCATTGAGGATATGGGTATCGGGGTGCGGGCTCTTTTGCGTATCAAAGGCACACCGTACGAAGAGCTGGGATTGGGCGATGCATCGCTGGCGAACGAACAGCTCATCGATGCCATGATGGCTCACCCTATCCTGATCAATCGCCCCATCGTCGTGACGCCTTTGGGGACGCGTTTGTGTCGTCCGTCAGAAGCTGTGCTCGATTTGTTACCGCAAGAGCAGCGTGGGAGTTTCGTCAAAGAGGACGGCCAAGTGGTCATTGATGAGCACGGTCGCAGAGTCTGATACGACGACAGTGAGGTGCCGCGATTGAGCCTGGAGGATGCTGGTGAGTCAGAATTCGAAACTTGATGTTGTGGTCATTGGCGGTGGTCAATCCGCGCTGACAGTCGCCTATTTTTTGAAGCGGTCAGGCTTGTCTTATGTGCTGCTCGATGCGGAGTCGGCACCAGGAGGAGCCTGGCGGCATGGCTGGGACTCGCTGCGACTCTTCTCTCCATCGGCATGGAGCTCGATTGCGGGCTGGCCGATGCCTGCCGTATCAGAAGAAACGCCTCACCGTGATGATGTTATCGACTATCTGACTCTGTACGAGCGTCGATATGACTTCCCCATCATCCGATCCACCAGGGTGACCCGTGTCGAAAAAATCGAAGAAGGATTACGGGTTGTCTCCGGGGATAGAAACTGGGATGCCAAGGCGGTTATCAGTGCAACAGGCACCTGGAGCCGCCCATTTACACCGAGCTATGCCGGACAGGAGTTGTTCGTAGGGCAGCAGCTTCATTCCGCTCATTACGTTGGGCCGAATGAGTTTGAGGGGAAAACCGTCCTTGTCGTGGGTGGTGGCAACTCGGGATCCCAGATTTACGCCGAGGTTTCTAAAGTGGCTCAGGCAACCTGGGTAACTCAAGAGGCCCCAAAGTTTCTACCTGATGAGGTTGATGGGCGCGTCCTGTTCGAACGAGCTACTGCTCGATTGAAGGCGCAACAGGAAGGTGTGGAGCCTGAACAACCCGCTGGGGGGCTGGGCGATATCGTAATGGTGCCATCGGTGAAGGACGCTCGTGAACGCGGTGTATTGAGCGCAGTACGGCCATTCACGCACTTCACTTCAACAGGCGTTGTTTGGTCATCAGGAGACGAAACAGCGGTGGATGTCGTCATCTGGTGCACTGGGTTTTCTCCAGCGCTCGACCACCTGAACAGCCTGGGCATTGTAGGCCAGGATGGCAAAGTGGCTGTGAACGGAAACCGGAGTGTTGCTTCACCCAATCTGTGGCTGGTGGGTTACGGCGATTGGACGGGGCTCGCCTCCGCGACATTGATCGGAGTAACCCGCACCGCTCGAGATGTAGTCAAGCAAGTGCAAAGCTATCTCGCTGAGTTGGACTGATGTCTACCGCAGCCCCGACGACAAGGCAGCATGCGACCCTGATTGGCTCAATGGGTTGTAACCAGATTCTTGCGTGGGGCTCCACGTTTTATCTGCCGGCAGTTCTAGCTGAACCCATTTCGCACTCACTAGATACATCCGTTCCCGCTGTAGTGGGCGCCTTATCGTGGTCTCTGCTTGTCGCTGGGATAAGCGCGCCTGTAGTCGGCAGGACTATTGATAAGCATGGCGGAAAATGGGTGCTCGCCAGCAGTTCGCTTTTGCTGGCCCTTGGCTTAATCACCATGTCTTTCGCATCAGGGCTGTTCGTCTACTACATCGCATGGACAGTTTTGGGTTTGGGCATGGCCGCAGGCCTGTATGACGCTGGATTCGCGACACTGGGCCGACTGATGGGGGCAAGAGCGAGAAGCTCGATGACCGGACTGACACTCATAGCGGGCTTCGCAAGCACGGTCGCTTGGCCTTTCCTGGCGTCGATGGATGCGAGCCATGGATGGCAAACCACCTGCAGGGTGCTCGCGTTAATCCATCTTGCTGTAGGTTTGCCCCTTCACCTGCTAACGGTTCCAGTCCCTACGCCGCGAGCAAGTGAGTCCGCCAAGATCGCCAAAACATCGTACGCGCCTGCTGATCCATGCTTAGCGTGGATCTCCTTGCTGTTCACATTACATGCGTTCGTGATGTCAGCGTTGGCGGTCAATCTAATAGCACTCCTGCGTAGCCATGAAATTTCCGCCGCCATGGCAGTAACGCTCGGAGCGCTGATGGGGCCGTCTCAAGTTGTCGCTCGGCTTTTGGAATATGCGTTTGGCCGCAACGCTCATCCGGTATGGATAGCAAGGCTAGGAATTCTGGCTTGCATCGTCGGACTGTTGGCCTTGGGGCCGGGGATGGTGATGCTGTCCCTTATCGCAGTGATTACCTTCGGCGGTGGAAATGGGATCATGACCATCGCCAGAGGAACAGTCCCACTTACACTGTTGGGCAGCACCAACCTGGGCATCCACCTTGGCCTGATCGCTCGCCCAGTGTTGGTTGCACAAGCGGTAGCGCCCATGGCATGCGCATACATCCTGGTGCAGCTTGGCCCAAACTGGCTAATTTGGATCATGGCCGGGATATTGGGTATCGGCGCTTTGGTCGCATTCACCAAACTACGAGCCTTCACCCCATCACTGGCTTGATTTCAACCTGGGGGAAGAGAATAGGTTCCAGTGGAGGGGTTGCCTGGCACAGCCCGAGCCGCCAATAGCCGACGTCGTGCCATTTCCCAAGCTTAAAGCCTACCTCTGGATACGTCCCTATATGGGTGAATCCTAGCGACTCGTGCAGGCCCACGCTGCCTTCATTGGGCTGCGCAATTCCAGCGTAAGCGGCGCGAAACCGCTGTTTCTCAAGTATTGGAAGTAGAGTCTCGTAGAGTTCGCGGCCAACACCCTGGCGGCGAGCTGATTCAGCTATGTACACCGTCACGTCAACAGCCCATCGGTAGGCTGCACGTGCACGATGCTGGCTTGCGTATGCATATCCCTTGATCTCACCACCTTCTTCAGCCACAAGGTAGGGATATGTCTGAAGTGTCGTCGCTATCCGCTGAGCAATCTCCTCAACGCTTGGCGGGGTTTCTTCGAATGAGATCGCCGTGTTCGAAACTATGGGGGCATAAATGCGCTGGATGGCTTCTGCATCTGCTACTGCCGCCGTACGGATTTTCAAAGCCATGTAGGTCGTCCCTGATTCGAAAGTTAAACATTACCCTTTTTGGATCAGCCTAGGACATGGTCGAAATATGAAAATTTTATGGACGCTACCATTCGCCTAATTCGGTTAGCTAAAGCCTCTACATCGATTTGACTGATTCAACCTCAACATATTTGTACTTCTTCCTCGCAGCCTTCACAGCCTGCTGCTCAGCAAGCAACGAGCTCAACGTATCAGCCTCGTGAATCAACTCGATCATTTTTCCCTCAAACTCGTTCCCAACCCGGAGTGTGACCCGCAGCCTGGGCGTAAAAGCTTTCGACGCTTTCTTCTGGGCCGCTGGAGCAACCACCGGTTTCGCGGGCACAACTTCTTCCACAGGCTCCTTTACTAGAGGAGCGGGCACCTGCTCTTCGGGCTGAGGCGCACCGAATAGGGCACGACGCATTTCTTCTTCAGTTAAATCAGAATTCATAGAACATCTCAACGGGGCAGTAATGAGCTCCGCGAATTCTACTAGGATTTCTGCTCCAGCGTGTCCTCTGGAAGCATGTATGGCCATTGTGAATTCGGGCTACGGGGTCACAACATTTAAACGTTGTAGTGAGCCTGATAGCGATAAAAATGGTGCAACGTAAGCTAGGCTATTGAGGGCTCAAGGGTCATCTCAATGGTTGTCTGGCTTCGTCTTCGACAACTGAGTGAACTGCTCCAATGCGCTTTGGAAGTCCTCCAATGCGAAGCTTACCGGCTTGCTCTCGGCGATCCATTTTGTCGAGATTCCAACTTCCAGTTTGTCCGAAATACTTCGACCGAAGCGCCGCCAGTGTACGGTGTCAGCCTCGATTACCTGCTCAGCGACCAAGACGATACAGTCGAAATTCATGTCATCGCTACAGACCAGCAACGGCACGATTGTGGAGCTTCCATCCTCCGCCGGGATGATGCGACGGTTCGCAAGAGCGTCTTCGTCTTCGTCGATAAGCCAGATCAGAGAAAGACCAAGGCTTGCGACGTCTGACCATTCGAGATGAGTGGACAGCCATTGCTCAATTCCAATGCCGTCAATCATTAACCATGCGCAAGCGCTCCTGGCGAATCCAGGTCGGTAGTAAGCGGCGCTGATAACTTGATGCATCGCGAAGTCCTTCAATGCAGTGCGGCGGTGTCACAGAGAATGATGATACTCCAGTGGTATCACGTCTATCGTCGTAGCGCCTGCTTCAAGCCGAACGCTTAAACCAGATCAACAGCCCTGACTTCCTTAGCTCGTTGAAGGACAAAGCTGGCACCCTGTACTGTGCAGAATCTGAATAAAACTACAAGGAGGCGTGAGGTGCGCGACAAGCAGATTTGGGAACTGACAGCGAGCGATCTGCACGATGTTGGGGTATGGTGCTTTCCGATGGACGAGTCCGTTGAGGATGAATGCACAGTCCGACCTTGTGTTGAGGAAGTAGGCTTGGCGATGATCGTGCGAGCCGAATTTTGCGATGCCGATGGCACTCGCTATCTGGGGTACGTGCACTGGAGTCTGGTTGAACATATTGGCCATCGACAACCCACGCTGTTCCTCAATGACGGCACAGCTGTCTCGTTCTGGGGAGGAATTGTTAAACCCTCCTGTGATGAAGCCTCAGATGAAGCGAAACGGATTTCTTTCCCTATCACATTTAAGTCTGAACCATTGCTCGGGCTCACGCCGATGGTTGGCGTCCTAGAAGGGATGTATTACTTAGATAGCAATGACCAGATTTTTTGCCTTTCGATAGGTTAAAGGTGAGGACAATGGCTACCCCAATCTGACTAACACCAGTGCTTGAAAGCGGCAAAAAAGCCAGAGCGAGTCGACCAGTTTTGGCCGATTGAAGCCTTTCAGAAGCTTCCTAAAGTTGATCTGTCTCAAGCGCCAGTACCCAGCGGTTGAACGGCGCTGAGCCCGCCAAACCCAGCACGTCAAAGAACACCCATTTCCGAGTCTTTACCGAAAAAGACTGAACGGCTTGTCCGGGGGTAACCCTCTGTGCATTGCTGGTCGATAGACCTCACCAGACGCGCTTCCAATGTAAGGCGAGTTTCTGGGGGCAAGCATACCGACTTGCAACGTCCCGCAAGCGTCCGGAAGTTTCAAAGATAATGTTTCACCCGTTTCCAGGCGGCCCACGAACGTTCCATCAAACAAAACTGCCAGCGGGATAGCCTGGCCATAGGCGCTGTCAAATATTCCTTTCTTGCGCTGAATGGTGATGTCCATGTGCTGTCCTTTAAGGTGCTCACTACACAGAGTGTAGTCGCACGTTTACGACGCACTGCGAGCGCGCGCCGAAGTCTGAAACGCCCTAATTTGGCAGGCAGGTGGAATGACCGCTTCTGGCCCAGAGTGTGTAAAAACGCGCTAATGCACTGTCGGCGGGCAGTGCCGAAGGTTGTTAGCCGAGTAATTGCTCAGAACAAGTCCTACGGATCATAACGAGGGCCTGGGTGCCCTTAGCGCCGCTGGGTGGCCAAAATACAGACCTCTTCAGGCCGACAGCGCCTTCATTAAACCGCTGGTACCGAGAATTTTCATGACTCGCTTAAAGTTGTAGGCGAGGACGTTCAAGCTCATCTCCGCACTTACCCCGGCCAGCTTTCTGGTCAGGAAATGTGTGGCGCCCATCCATTGTTTGAGTGTCCCGAAGGGATGCTCGACCGTACGCTTGAGGACTCGCATCATGTCCGGCGCGTTGCTCAGCCTGTTCTGCATTTCCTCCAATACGGCTTCATGCTCCCATCGCCGAACTCGTCGTTGCTTGCTCGGTGTGCACTTCGATTTCAGCACGCATCCCTGGCAGTTAGAACTCCAGTAACGGTGCAACTTCAGGCTTTTTTCAACGCTGGAAAAGCGCCAGATCAACGCCTCCCCAGCGGGACAAATGTATTCGTTTTTTGCCGTGTCATAGAGGAAGGCATCGTTATTGAAACGCCCGTCAGCCTTGGCTCCAGAGGTCATCGGCTTGGGCACATAGGCGGTGATACCTGCATCGTGACAAGCCAGGATTTGTTCGCCTTTGAAGTAACCTCGGTCAGCCACTACCGACAGGGTATCTGACGCCATAGCCTCGCGGGCCTGCTTGGCCATCGAGCTGAGTTGATCGCGGTCGGAACCGACGTTGGTAACCTCATGGGCAACGATCAAATGGTGCTGGGTATCGACCGCTGTCTGCACGTTGTAACCGACGATTCCAGTGCCGCGCGTTATCATTGAGCGGGCGTCTGGATCGGTCAGTGAGACCTGTTTATCCGGTGATTCGTTGAGCTGAGTTTCAATTGCTTTAAGCTCTTTCATTTGCGTCTTCAGTTTGGCGATTTTCTCTTCCAACCGCACGGCGCTGGGTTCGGAGGCTGTGGATTCTTGTCGATCAACAGCATCAAGCGCGGTCAGGTAGCGGCTGATGCTCGATTCAATTTCTTCCATTCGCCGCTTTAGTTTGGCGCTAGTGAAGTTGCGGTCACGATTGTTGACGGCCTTGAATTTACTTCCGTCGATGGCAACCAGGTTTTCTCCGAACAATCCGAGCTGCTGACAGAGCACGACGAACTGACGACAGACGCCTCGGATGGCCTTGCTGTTGTCTTTTCGGAAGTTGGCGATGGTCTTAAGTCCGGCATCAAACGCCCGGTTAGCCACATCAATTCGACGTTGCGCTGGGCTTCTCGCTCCAAGCGCCGGCTCGACTGAATTCGGTTGAGATAGCCGTAGATGTAGATCTTCAGCAAGATCGCAGGGTGATAACCAGGTCGGCCTGTATCAGCAGGAATAGCGCGATCAAACCTCAAATTGACCAAGTCGAGTTCGTCGACAAATACGTCGACTACGCGAACCGGATTGGTATCACTGACGTAGTCGTCAAGGCTTTCGGGAAGCAGAGTGCTTTGTCCGCGATGGTCACCTTGGATGAAACGTTTCATAGGCAATCCTGCGTTATCACTTTGGGCAATCGTAGCAACGTTGGACGGCTCTTGATGTACTCTGATGCAAGAAAGAAATGCTAGTAACTTTGGAGTTTAAGGACTTGCCCATGGATGTGATTTCAGCGCACCTATTTTCTACAAATCACCGAACTCAAATTGAAGCAAGCGATCACTGTGGCTGTTTTTACTGCTTAGGTGTGTTTTCGCCCTCAGAAATCACTGAGTGGGTTGATCTAGATAACACCGCTCTGTGTCCGAAGTGCGGGATAGACTCGGTGATCGGTTCAGCATGCAGTCTGCCGATTACCCCTGAATTTCTTTCGAAAATGCACGAACACTGGTTCTAGAAGATCCTGTCATTCGACGGCATCCGTTCGGTTTGAGATTTACAGACTAGCTTTACCTCAGTACCGCACGCTCCTGCTAAGTATTTACACACTCTGGGCCGATAGCTGTCAGTCGTTCCATAGGCAGCACGCCATCGTGAACTGTGCCGGAATGCGTCTGAAGCCAGTGCTTTTCTTCCGTGCTGTGCTGATTATTGAGCTGGCAGTATTGGACAGGGGAGGGTGGGTTAAGGTTTATCCAAGCGCGGCCACCCACGATCAGAATGTCCGACGTCTTTGCGTAAAGGTGGTCAACCCTGACGATCAAGCTGCAGTGGCCAACGTTGAGTTGATGGTGCGCGAACGGCTGGAAAAGATGGGGAAGGAAGGCGAATTTTATCCGGCTGAGGAGGCGGACACTCATCGATAGCACCCATCAGCTCTGGTAAAAAACAGGGTATCGGCTAGTCGTGAGTGCCTCACTACGCAACGTGAGGATGTGTTGCGATTTCGGCTTTATGGGCAATTGCACTAATTCTGTGTTTTGGAGCTCCTGTATTGTTCGTTCCACCAAACTATGACCCAGGCATTTGAGTGGGGTGCTAGTAGAGCCAAAGAGCTGCGGGTTGACACCACGAAAAAAATCCACAGGTACTCAGGTTTTTAAAAAGCCTCTTCAACCCCGAATCCACTAAGCTAATTGACCGTTCATCGATTCACTTGAATGCGCTCATGAATCATCGGTCACTACAGCGATGGGTACATTCCGGAATCTCCGGTGAGGCTCGTCGCAAGGCGAGCGTATGAGCGGAATCGATGATTTCAGATTCAAGTCCCACTACCTTTTAATTGAGCTAGATGCGGCAACTAGCACAATGATGATGCTTGTTTCTTCTAAGGAGGTTGCAGGAGCCAAGTGGGATGCCGCAGCTTTGCGTCATCATGAGGCCTTTCAAGCCTGGAGCTCATTTCTAAATTTCCCCTATGGTCACTTACGTGGTTCGACGCCGTCGCCTCATTAACTGGAAGACGGACAATTCTTTAGCCCGCAGCAACCGTTAAGAATTAGGGTGGAAATCCATGTTAGGCGCCAGTAAAGATACTCACCCCGCTAAACGTGTATCGGTTCATTTACTCGCCCTGATCGCGCAAGCACCTACCGCAGTTGAAGCGTTGCTCCATGATATTCGCGCGCAGGAGTTGATATTGAATCTTCAAGGAACAGAGACCATCTCCAAGCTTGACGGTGATAATCTGAGGATCCTGTGCAGGGTGGCGCTTGAGAAGCGTCTCCATAAAATTGCGAACGCGTAGGACGAAATCATCTTAGGCCATGGCGCGAGCTGGACGTCCTTGTTGGCGGCAGCGGTTGAGCATTTACGAGCTTTTGGCGTCTAGGAGAGGCCCTTTGGCCTAATGGGCGATGCTTCACCGCTAAGGTAAGGCAGAATTCGCGGGCCGTATCTACAACCGAGTAGCACAGGTGGTGCTCTAGATACGATCTTCGAGAACTCTGGGCCCATCAAGCAGGTGCCGGCTAGGCTGAAGGCTCAAGGGGCTATCTCAAAGCTGTGCTCACGTTACTGCTGACGCACCGAACTGCTACCGCACAGGTGGGCACCCGTTTAATCACGCGAAGTGTGTTGGGCAGACGCTCACTCAGTTTCTTCCCTGAGTCGATTAGAAATTGCATGGTAGGCCAGTTTCGGACACCAACATTACCTCGAATTGCGAACGTCAAAGTTAGCGTAGCGTGCTGCTATGTGATGGCAGACCTATTTCGCTCGGCGGCAGACCTTAATGATGATCCTGGAACGCTTAGGATTACTCACTCAGTTCAGTTCCATCATGGAGAAGGCCACGGTTTATGGATATCGAATTTCGCGGTAATGGCATGCGTGAAAATCCGTCTGTAGGTACATGCGACGAGTACGGCGTGAGCGGGATTACCAGCTTTGACGATTTGACCGAAGCTCGGCGTAAGATTGCTGAAACGCACCCAGGCTTTAAGCCTCTGTTCTCGCTCGATGATCTGCACCAAGCCCGTTACACCTCGGGGCATGTGCGCAATAATTCATAGCGGGTTTACCTCCAGAGTGCTTTGAGAATGGTGAATACATTGGCTATCCGACTACGAAAGCGGAGTTCGCAATCTGTCTTCGCAATTTCATGAGCCTTGTTGCAGCCACGTCCTTCGAGGATGCTTGCGCTCATGGTTTGACGTTAGATCAGCAGGCCCTCCAGGAGTGGATCGGTTACCAGAACAACCCTATCTCTCTTCTAGAGCAGCCCCTTTCAGCGTTCTTGGTGCCCGTTCAGCATTCTTGCCAGGTACTCGCCGCTTTTCCGAATGGCTATTTCACTTCCGACCTAGATCCTGCGAAAAACTTTGCGGTTGCGCGTCACTTTTCAGAAGCACATGGCTATGAGTTGATGGGTGTAGGTGCTTCTTACATCGGCTTCATTCGTGCTGAACCGCCTGATACATCCCTTGCTAACGTCGTAGCCCAAGACTTCTGTGCGCTCTACAACACTAACGATGAAGATCTACAAGCACGCATTTCCGCAGTCGCACAGGCGATCTCTGGTCGGACATATTTGTGGCTCCGTTACGTGGAGTGAGCTTCGTGCGCAGCAAAAGCCCGGCTGAATAGATACCTGAGCTTGTGAGAGGTCTGGGGTTTTTGGCAGCCATGTAGGAGGGCATTTGCTTTACGCTTTTTGTTCAGCCACGGCGGTGGTGCTACTGAGTCAAACAAGATCTGACTGACTTACGTCTGTTGGCGAGCCGCTGTGCGCGGGCGGGCTGTCGTAAACCGAGCTCCCGCGTCCCGCCGTATCTCGGCCCTGCGGGCGTCCATCCTTCACGCCTTCGGCTGTGCCAGCCCGCGCGCTCCGCTTGCTCCGGTTACTCAGCGTTTTCCGACGTACTGTGGTTAAGCCGGATTGACGATCTCAGATTCCCAGCTGACTCGGTCTAGTGGAAGGATCAGAGAAGCATTAGCTATTCAGATTGCTTCCCACCCAACTGGGAAAGGCGGCCTTCAATGGACAAGAAGCTAAATCAGCCAAGTTGGTCTCAGTAAATATTCACCAACCCTAAAAATTGAAGTGCGAATTGTTATTAAAATTAATATTACTTGGGGTTAGTGTGATAAGCATAAGAAACAATCTATTTAAGCTGCGCGTGAGAAAAAAGCTCAATAATTATACTTGCCTGCCGATACCCTCCCTGATCAATGGCACGCCTCAAGGTTAACCAGATCTCCCCTATGAAGAGAAAGCTCTATGACTTGGTTTTTGAACTTACGCCTTGCGGCAAAATTGTCCATATCATTCTTGATATGCGCATTGATAACTATCGCGATTGGGCTCGTCGGGATGAACGGCAACTCGCGGCTGGGCGACGCGATTTCATCTGTATTTAGCAATAATATAACTTCAATTAACAAGGTAAATGAAGCTCTGCAGCAAGTGATTTATCACAATAGAGACCTATACTTGTTGCTAGCACAAAAAGCTGGTGGTGCAGCTGAGGGGGAACTCGCAACCACTCAAAAATCATTATCTGATCGTCAGCGTGCTGTAGAGAAAGCATTTGCTATTTATCGTAGCACCCCGCTGCGCGATGACGAAAAGGCCTTAGGTGATAATTTTGAACGGGATTGGCCTGCTTATATAAAAGCGGGAGAGAAGTTCGCCAATACGTTGATGTCGGGGGATTTGCCAGGGGCGAGATTGCAACTGATAGGAGACGTCAGCGATAAGTACGGTTTCGCTGAGAAAGAAATGCTAGGGATAATTGCATCTAACAATGATCAAGCAGACGATCTCCGAAGTGAAAGCGATGCTCTCATTCAAAGTTCTAAGCTAACGATGATTGCAGGTATGGTAATCGCGTTCGTTCTGGCAATGGGCCTGGGTCTTCTTATTACGCGACTCATTACACGGCCACTCTCCTATGCAGTATCGGCTGCGGAGCGTATTGCAGGTGGAGATCTTACGCAACGTATTGACGCAGGTAGCCAGGACGAAACCGGGAAATTACTGTCCTCCCTAGATGGGATGCAGGCGAGCCTTCGAAGCACAATTCAAAATATATCCAGTGCATCAGATCAGCTCGCCTCGGCAGCAGAAGAACTGAGTGTCGTAACGGACGAGAGCACACGGGGTCTTACTCAGCAGAACAGCGAAATTGAACAGGCTGCTACCGCTGTAAATGAAATGACAGCTGCAGTCGATGAAGTCGCTCGCAATGCCGTTTCTACAGCAGAAATATCGCAAAGAACCAATCAAGACGCCATGGCTGGCAAAAGTAAGGTTGGAGAAGCTGTTGTAGCGATTGAAGGAATGGTTGGGGAAATCAACTCATCGAGCTCGCAGGTTCAAGAGCTTGCTCATCAGACGAAAGAAATCAGCAAGGTGCTTGAGGTCATCAGGTCGATTGCTGACCAAACCAATCTCCTAGCTCTGAATGCGGCCATTGAAGCTGCTCGAGCGGGCGAGCAAGGTCGCGGATTTGCAGTAGTAGCTGACGAGGTAAGAGCTTTAGCTCATCGTACCCAATCATCGACTATTGAAATCGAGGGGATGATTAACGCTGCTCAGACAAGCGCTACCTCTGTAGTAGAAACCATGACTAAGAGTCAGAGCCAGGCAACTAACACACGTCAGCTTGCGCAGGCTGCAGGCATTGCTCTGGAGTCAATCACTGAGGGTGTAGCTGCAATCACAGAACGCAATCTGGTTATCGCAAGCGCGTCAGAAGAACAGGCACAGGTTGCTCGTGAGGTAGATCGTAACCTCGTCAACATTCAAAGCTTGTCAGCTCAAACTGCTACAGGAGCACATCAGACAAATGCCTCGAGCCACGAGCTCTCAAGGCTTGCAGTATCCTTCAACCAGTTGGTAGCCAAATTTAAGCTTTAGACCCCACAGAAAAGTGCGCTTTTGCTGGCGCACTTTTCATCTTTCGCTAAGCACGCACGGCATAACCCGACCCTTTGAAGCGGCCATTACCTGAACAAACAACGTAAACGTTTTCGCACCCCTTCTTCGTCTCGCTGCAATGGGCCGTGCAGGTGACGCTCGCAATCGCAGCAACACGGATAACTGTGAGATGCTTCATCTCTAGCCAGGATGTAAAACCAGTTTCAAATTTCCGAATAAAACTTCTGCGCTGCTCGCGACGTCCACTGACGTAGTCACTGAAGGATTGCACATGATTGCTCGTTGGCGTTGGGTAACGAGTCAACTCACCAAACGGCTGTGGTTCAGAGCCTCCCTATTCTCCCTTCTAGGGGTGGCTACGGCACTGCTCGCTGTTGTATTCAAAGACTTCATTCCGGAGTCATTGCCAGCGCGCATCGGCGCAGATGCCGTAGACAAAATTCTGGGGATCATTGCCTCCAGCATGCTGGCCGTCACAACCTTCTCGTTGAGCACAATGGTCACCGCTTATGGGGCCGCGAGCAGCGGAGTGACACCGCGCGCCACCACCTTGGTAATGGAAGACACGACGACCCAAAATGCCCTTGCCACGTTTATAGGCTCATTCCTGTTTAGCCTGGTGGGGATCATCGCGTTGAGCACGGGTGCTTATGGCACGCAAGGTCGGGTGTTGCTGTTCGCAGTGACGATAATTGTGGTGATCTTGATCGTTTACACCCTCTTGCGCTGGATCGACCACCTGTCAAAACTTGGACGGGTGGGAGAAACCATCGACCGCGTCGAGAAGGCTGCGATAACGGCAATCACTCAACGAGTTCAGTGGCCCTACTTAGGCGGTTCAGCTTACCCGACCGATCTTTCGCTACCTCCTGGCGCAATCACAGTCAAAAGTGAGCTGACAGGTTACGTGCAACATATTGATGTAAGCGCACTCGGAGCTTTCGCGCAGGACGATCAAGTACAGATTTATCTGGAGGTGCTCCCTGGGACATTTGTGCACGAGGGAATGCCACTCCTGCATATTGTGAGCCTGGGCAACACGACGGACGGTGATATCGATACTGCACGTGAGATGGTTCTGGAGGCTCTGACCATAGGCGTCCGTCGAACCTTTGAAAATGATCCACGCTTCGGACTTTGTGTTCTCTCGGAAATCGCTTCTCGCGCTTTATCGCCTGCGGTGAACGACCCAGGAACAGCCATCGATGTCATTGGCCGGGGAGTGAGGACTCTAACTTGCTGGAGCAAACCTCACGTCTCTGGCTCGCAAACAGACCAAAGGTGTAAGCAGGTCTTTCTCCGAGGATTGACGGTTGATGATCTGTTCGATGATTTTTTTGCTCCTATCAGCAGGGACGGTGCAGCTTTGCTGGAAGTTAACGTGCGCCTGTTGAAAGCCCTCATCAGTCTCGCTGAAATAAACTCAGCGATCTTTAAAGATGCGTGCGACACGCACGTGGATCTTCTGATGACTCGTGCAGAGACCACGTTAGCGCTGCAGCATGAGAAGGATCAACTGAACGCTCTGGCTAGAACGATGACACGATAAGGTCTATCGAGCTGGATTCTTTGGCGCGGCAGCAGGTTCTGCACTCTCGAGAAAGCCTCGCGCCAATTGCTGGTACAACTCAGGGCCCATTCTCGAACTGACAGCCTTGGCGATCAGGGCTACCGCCATGAGACTGATAACCATGCTGTGGCTATCAATCATCTCCATCACAATGATTGCGGAGGTGATTGGCGACTGAGTAACGGCGGCCAGAAACCCAACCATGCAGAGTGCAATAGTGGGCTGAGCGGCCAGGTGGAATAGCTCTGCGGTATTTGCGCCGACTGCGGCCCCTACAGCGAGCGAGGGCGCGAAAATACCTCCTGGAATACCAGAGAAGTAGGTCACTACGGTCGCAAGGAAGCGGGTAACAGGGGCGTGCCATGGCAGGACTACATCGGATGCGATGACCTGAGAGGTAATGCCGTACCCACTACCGAACGACATTCCACCACTCAGCCAACCCAATATAGCGACGACTAATCCACAGATGCCGGCGAACCACACTGGATGCAGTCGCCGCCATTGCCAGATAATGAAGTGTGGATGCCGCTGCGGCCATAACAACATTCGGCTGAACAAACCTCCCAATAGCCCACACCCAATCCCTATGACTAATGCCGGGACGACTATGTAGAGGTTGATGTCCTGAATGCCGAAGTGGCCGAAATAGTTGTAGTTTCCCTGCAAAGCAATGGCAACCATCCCAGATAGGATGATGGTACTAAGAAGAACGCCGCTGGTACGGGTTTCCAGCTTGCGTCCCAGCTCTTCTACCGCGAATGCTATCCCTGCCAGGGGCGTATTAAATGCTGCCGCAATACCCGCTGCACCTCCTGCCAGAATAAGATCCTCGCTGCGTACGATTCGCGCATTGGGTAGGAAGCGGTGGAAAAAGTGCATGATGGATGCAGCAACCTGAACTGAGGGGCCCTCACGCCCCGCCGAAAAGCCACCCGTCAGCGCCAGAGTGCCAAGGCATATCTTGGCAAAAGCAATACGCAGTGAAACCAATTTATTAACGGGCTTACCTTGACGGGCAAGGCGTGTTGCTGCGATCACCTGCGGAATCCCGCTGCCTTGCGCCCCCACGAAAAAGCGCGTTGTCAGCCAGACTACGAGCATGCCGATCAGTGGGGTGTAAATAAAAGGTAGCCACGCTCGCTCAGCGGTCTGTTGAGCAAACTGCGCCAGTGCCATGTCTGCCAGCCTTGCGAAAGCCACCACCAGTAGGCCGGCAATGGTTGCCGCAATCCATAACGTGACCCTGGTGCGCCAGCGCATTGAGGCGAAGCCTCGGCGTAACAGCATTATCGGTTTGATCAACCCGGAACTCCCGTTCAAGTAGCCGTATTCAGGGCAAGACTATACAAATAAAACGTTGGCTCCAAACGGCCTTGGAGCGCAGCGAGTGAGATAAGGAGGGGGAGGGCCGGCAGGTAAAGCGGAGTAGAGGAAGCGCCGTGGAAGGGCAGGACTAAATGCAAAGCGCCGTCGGTCAGGTAACGGGTCGCAATGAAAATTAGCTTTAAGGTATTATCAATGCCGCCTCCGCCTTGAGCTACAGGAACATCAGCATGACTGTACTCCAAACGATCTACTGGCAGCCTACGCCACCTTAGCGCTACGCCCCCTCGCAACACCTCGCACCCGCCTGTTTCGCTCGCGGTGCTTGCTGCTGTATGCCCGGTTCTTACACCCAAAGCACACAGTCAAATAATCCTCACAATTTGAATTCGTATCGATGCGCTCGCCATTTGTGTGGTGTGCGTGCGGTGCATTGCCTTGGATATTTCTATGCTGCAAAAAATTAATCAAACGTGGTTTTCTAACGTTCGCGGAGACGTGCTCGCAGGAGTCGTCGTCGCACTCGCGCTGATCCCGGAGGCCATCGCCTTTTCCATCATCGCCGGGGTAGATCCCAAAGTCGGTCTGTACGCCTCTTTCTGTATTTGTGCCGTCATCGCCTTTATCGGCGGGCGTCCCGGAATGATCTCGGCGGCGACAGGCGCCATGGCACTGCTGATGGTTACGCTGGTAAAAGAGCATGGACTTCAGTACCTCCTGGCCGCGACCCTACTATGTGGCGTACTTCAAATCCTTGCCGGCTACCTGAAGCTTGGCTCGTTGATGCGGTTTGTTTCACGGTCGGTAGTCACAGGTTTCGTAAACGCATTGGCGATCCTGATTTTCATGGCGCAGTTGCCGGAACTTACGAATGTCACCTGGCACGTCTATGCCATGACCGCAACGGGTCTCGGGATCATCTACCTTTCCCCATACGTACCGAAGATCGGCAAGCTGATTCCGTCACCGTTGGTGTGCATCCTGACCCTGACTGCCATCGCCATTTACCTTGGCTTGGATATCCGCACTGTAGGCGACATGGGCCAACTGCCGAATACGTTGCCGATTTTCCTTTGGCCCGAAGTGCCGCTGAACTTTGAAACCCTGCGCATCATTTTCCCGTACTCGGCTGCCTTGGCCGTAGTAGGTCTACTCGAGTCAATGATGACCGCGACTATCGTCGACGATCTGACCGATACCACCAGCAATAAAAACCGCGAGTGCAAAGGCCAGGGTGTGGCCAACATCGCTGCCGGCATGCTTGGCGGCATGGCAGGTTGCGCCATGATCGGCCAATCGATCATCAACGTGAAATCCGGTGGTCGTACCCGTCTATCAACATTGTGTGCCGGCATTTTCCTGCTGCTGATGGTGGTATTTCTTGGCGAGTGGCTCTCCAAAATCCCTATGGCGGCACTCGTAGCAGTGATGATTATGGTGTCCATCGGCACGTTTAGCTGGGATTCCTTGCGCAATCTGAAAGAGCATCCGCTGTCGACCAACCTTGTTATGGTGGCGACTGTCGTGGTCGTCGTGGCCACTCACAACCTAGCCTATGGCGTACTTGTAGGTGTGCTGCTGGCTTCGCTGTTTTTTGCCAATAAGGTCGGGCACTACCTAGATATCGAGAGCACACTGGAAGAGACGGAATCGCATCGAACTTACCGCGTCGTGGGCCAGGTGTTCTTTAGCTCTGCTGACAAGTTCACTGAAGTTTTTGACTTCAAGGAAGCTCTCAACAAAGTCACCATCGATCTGACACAGGCGCATTTCTGGGATATCACCGCCGTCGCAGCGCTGGATAAGGTCGTGATCAAGTTCCGCCGTGAAGGCGCGGAGGTTGAAGTGCTCGGTCTCAATGAAGCCAGCGCAACAATCGTTGACCGATTCGCTGTTCATGACAAACCCGGTGCCATCGACAAGCTCATAAGCCACTAAGGAGAACGACAATGACCCACGTAACGGCATGCATTGATAACTCATAATCCTCATTGGCGGTCTTCGATTACGCAGCATGGGCCTGGCTACGCCTCAGCGCTCCCCTGACCTTGCTGCATGTATTGGATGAGGAGAAATGCCCTGCATCTGCAGACCTGAGCGGCAATATCGGCCTTGGCAGTCAAGAGCATTTGCTGGAGGAGCTGGCTACATTATCTCAAAGATGTGCTGACACGTTGCCGACACAGATAGCCAGTAAGATCGTGCAATTGCTACCGAATCAAAGGATGCCGGCCTGTTGAATAATGAATCGCCCCGAAGCATAAGCTAGGAGCGATTCACTACTACAGCTCTAGCCGGGCAGGCTCAGGTACAGCAAGGGGAGGGGCGGCCCTCGCCATCCAGCGGAGAAAGACCTGTTTGAACACACCCGCAATGTAAATAAACCCTACCGCTTCGGGATTCTTTTCTTTCACATCAACACTCAAGGGGGGGGGCTAGCATTGGGGACAGTTGACTTTTCCAGGGCTACCTCACGGTTCCTAGGTCACAAAATAGAGCCTAGCGGACAGCTTTTACCTTATACCCAAATCAGGTCGATGTGATTCGGCGGCCCGCTTAATTCAGCGTGACCGAAAATCGACTCTCGACGGTAATAGATAGATGGTTGGCGGAGTTGCCAATTTCAGTGTGGATAAGAGGTACACTGGTGGTTGCCAATTGCCACTACAGTTTGCATGACCGAAGGAAATACGATGCCCAACCGTATTGACCATAGCGAGAAACACAGACGCATGATGCTCAAGTCGCTGCTTTGGACAACTCTGTGCTTTGGTATCTTCTTCTCACTGTTCAACGCCAACCGTGGTTACTGGCTGCTGGCCGGGCTGGAACTAGCTTACGCGTTCATCTCGCTGTACATGCTGATGATCATTGACCGCACCAAAAAACTACAAGTCCTGACCATCATTTATCTGCTGCCATTTTTCACTGTTATGATGTTCACGCTCGCCTCGCCAGAGACATCGGTAGGAATATTTGCCTGGATCCAGACCATACCGATAATTCTTTACCTGCTGCTTGGCTTACGTCTGGGGCTGATTGGTTCTCTGCTGTTCGTCAGTCTTGGCCTGTACATGATCACCAGGCACCATGCAGAAAAGAGTCCAGTGGACGATATTGGCTTCGTTCTCGACATTGGTCTAGCGACATTGGCAATCACCATTTTCTCGCACACTTATGAGCGTACCCGAGTTCTTACCGAGCAGCGTCTGATAGAGCTAGTTACTACCGACCACTTAACCGGCTTGGCTAATCGCGCGAAGCTGGCCGAGGTATTTCAGCGTGAGTCAGAGTTTGCTCTACGTAATGGTACTCCCCTAGCGCTGGTGTACCTGGATATAGATCACTTCAAGCAAATTAACGACCGTTTTGGCCATGACGCAGGTGACCAAGCGCTCTGCCATTTTGCCAGCATACTAACGAAACGTCTGCGTGCCACCGATCTACTTTGTCGTCTGGGCGGAGAGGAGTTCGCCGCTCTGTTGCCGGGGGCCAGGGCGGAACAGGCCATGCTAATCGCAGAAACCTTGCGCGAGCACCTTGCCGCGACGCCCTTAGAGCTCAGTGGCCAGCAACTGAACATGACCCTAAGTGCGGGTGTCGCAGTCTTCGGTGGTAATTGCGAGCACCTTGACGATCTGTTGAAGGTGGCAGATGGTCGTGCCTATGCAGCCAAGCGTGCGGGACGCAACCGAGTGGTCGGTATCGACCCCCCGTCACAGACAGAAATACGCGCTAACGACAGTGCTTATTAGGGCTGTTCACGTTTCGCATGGTAAGTCGTAGAATTGAACAAGCAGGTTGCGAGGGTACTTTCGCAATTTCTGTTCAACGTGTCGAATCGCGACGTCACTGATAGTCACTTCTTGAGTCGCGTGAATGAGTGGTGTAAATGTTACCGTTCATCCTGTAACCGCCACACCACAGATGACAGGCGGGCGCTCACACGTCCCAGGCAAAGAGCGCTATCGTCGACTACATCACGCCAATTTTCTTGCTATATAGACCAGAGTTGGTGGTATCCCTACACAAAATCTCCATTCGTCTTATCAGTACGGTTAAGTCATTTTCAAGACCCTGCGTATGCGTCCGTCCATCACGCCTAGCGTGATTAAACCGGTTGTCACTTATGCGGCAGCAACTGATCGATCAAACTCGCCCGCTACGTCGGCAGACGCGCGAGCACGTCCTTCAAATAAGCATATACATCATGCCCATTTAGTCGCGCAGACTGGATCACAATCATGATCGCCGCCGCCCGTTTTCCGCTGCGCAGCGATCTGGCGAAGAGTCAGTTCTTGCGTACAAGAGCCCATGGCCTGATTTGATTCTCACACCAATTGTTTTCTATGGGGACGACCCAATCATCCCGGTAGCGCGACAGCGCTGCCCAGCGTTTCAGGCTGTAATCCAGCACTAAAATGATGGCCGAACCCTAGGGCACCAGATCGCGCTGGGCGATCATGCAGGCATGCAGCCTATCCATCACCTGTACAGGTTTTCCTACCGTATTTGGCGCCGTAAATCCGGTTCCAGGTCGCGGACTTCGCTCTCGATTTCGTACAGCGACTGGATGTACCGCAAGGATTGCTCGGAAATCCACTCGCCTAACTGAGTTAACGACCGAAGCAATTCCCCCTGAAGAGCTCCATTGAAATGGTGATGGCTCAGCGACATCACTGCTCTCAAGGCGTTCCAAAGCTGTACAAAAATAAATGGCTGTACAACTTTTGATAAAGTTATCAATCTCAGTGCCGACAGGATGACTGAAACGTTTAATTACATAAAACGTGATTAGCCGAATGAGCCAGACAGAGCCAGGCATTCGAGAAAATGGAGCGTTCTCAACAAAAAACTAACTACAAACTGTCCCATTCCGGGCTGTGAGAACTCTATGAATATCCTTGCTCCTGCCATAAACCTAGCTAACCGTTTACGCTTCCCCGCGAAATTTGGTGTGCTTGCAATCATCGTCCTAATCCCTTTGGTTCTGCTCGGCACGCGTGTGATCCATCAGATCAACGGAAGCCTTGAGGTCATTCGCTCGGAACAAGTAGGCCAGCGCTATCTATTGGACGTAACGCCTGTACTGCGCCTATCGATGTTGCAACGCGCACTCACGAACCGCTTGCTCAGCGGGGATAGAAATGCTCAAGCCGATCTGTCGGCCAACCAGTTGAAGTTGGAGGACGCGTTTTCGAAACTGGCCGCCACCGACAGGCAATTCAACACGCAGCTGGAAACCGGTGATCGCGTGCAGCGTCTGCACACGGCGGCACAGCGTTTGATTGAGCAGGCAAAGGCCGATGCCAACCAAAACGAGATGTTCGACAACTGGAACGATCAACTCACCGAGACATTGAACTTCGTGTACTACGTATCGGCCACGTCGGGCATGGTGTTGGATGAAGATTACGCATCGCTGTTCATGATCGACCAGAGCACCCTGAGGCTGCCACGGCAAATCAACATCGTCGGGCAATTGCGCGGTCTTGCCAGCGGACTGCATGACGGACAAACGTTGAGTTCGGGGGCGCGCAGCGTTATCAAGTCGATGCTCAAAAATGAGTTACTCGTCCACAAAGAACTTCAACAAAGCCTGGCCCTGTTGCGTCGCAGAGAACCTGCCCTCGCCGACAGTATTCAGGCACCGATCACCAGTGCTTTTGTGAGCCTTGACAGTTTCCGTGCCGACCTTGAAGTATTAATTGACGCACCAAGCGACACCATCACCGGCGTTCAGAATCTGCCAGGCAAAGGCAATGCGGTGGTCGCTGAGTTGTACAAGGCGCAAGACACACTGCAAGACGCACTGCTGAATGCGCTTGAACGACGAGTTCAGGAAAAAACCTCGGAACGGCTATTCATCCTGGGCATGTTTGCCATTCTTGGCCTGTTGCTGGTGTATGTGTTCAGCGGTATCTATAGCGCCATGCGCCGCACCATCAACGACGTTTTGGTAGCTACCCAACTCATTGCACAGGGTGACCTGAGCGTGCGCATTCAAGTACGGGGCAAAGATGAAATGGCCGACGTTGGTAATGGCCTTAACCATATGGTGCAAGCCTTTAGCTCCTCGCTTGCTCAGGTCGAGCGCAGTTCACAATCGGTCTCCGATGCGGCGGAGCGTATAGGTGTGTCGATTGACCGGGCTAAGCGCGCGATGAGCGCACAGCAAAGCGAAACCGAACAAGTCGCAACGGCTATCAACGAGATGACAGCCAGCGTTGCGGACGTGGCGCAAAACACCGAGGGTGCCGCACACGCCGCTGAGCACGCCAGCCAGTCCTCCAACACCGGCCTGGCGAAGATGCAGGAAACCCGCGTGACTATTGAAGCCTTGGCCGATGAGGTGGAGCGCAGTGCGCAAAAGGTTTCGGCGCTTGCGCAACACAGCCAGCAGATCGGTGGCGTTATCGAGGTGATCCGTAACATTGCTGATCAAACAAACCTGCTGGCGTTGAACGCGGCCATTGAGGCGGCCCGCGCCGGTGAGCAGGGTCGAGGATTCGCGGTGGTCGCCGACGAGGTCAGAACTCTGGCCTCGCGCACACAAAACTCCACCGAAGAGATCCGCCGGATTATTCAAGAGCTTCAACTGGCGACAGGTGACGCCGTCGAACAAATGAAAGCGGGCAAGCTGCGCGCGCAGGAGTGCATCGAGTCCGCTGATCAGGCCTCGACCAGCCTGGATGCAATCAATGACGGCGTTGAGCAAATCGTAGGGATGAACACCCAAATAGCCAGCGCGGCAGTTCAGCAGCACGCCGTCTCGGAGGATATCAATTGCAATGTGACTGAGATTCGTAACGGTAGCCTTGCATTGATGGAGGGCATAGAAGACAACGCTGTTACTGCGGAGGAACTGTCGCTGCTGGCAGGGGAACTGCGTACTGTCGTTTCGCGTTTCAAGCTGTAACGCGACAGTGGGGGAGCCCAATTTGTTGCCTCCCCCAGCCTTTGTTTGCGGGCTTATGCTGGTGCTTATCTGCTCATTCGCTGTTCCATTCGAGCGAGTACGAATTAATTTTTAAACCTTCTCAGGTAAAGGCTAGTCGATGTAAATACAGTGACGCCATATTGATTACTGGTGGTACCTGAATAATGCTCCCACGCCTCTAAAAATAAACGTATTGCCAAGCTTCCAAGCGCTTGGTTGAGACAGGTTGAAAGCGATGAATCACGATGCTATTGATGGTATTCCCATCGACTATGCAGATCTCTACCAGCAGGCTCAGCAGGCATCTGAACGGCTTCAGCTGGCACTTGATGCAGGTGCCATCATTGGTACGTGGGTTTGGGATGTGCCAGCAGATCGCTTTACCGCAGATGAACGCTTCGCGCGTTCATTCGGTCTTTCGCCTGACCTGTGTTTAAAAGGGTTGCCACTGGAACTCGTCACGGCCTCTATTCATACGGATGACTTTGCGCACGTGCAGAGCAAAGTGACCGATGCGCTCGGAAGAGGTGGTGCCTACCGCTGCGAATATCGCGTTTTGCAAAGCGATGGTGTTTACAGATGGGTTGAAGCAAATGGGCGGGTGGAGCTCGATGAGGATCACAAACCGCTGCGTTTTCCTGGCGTCCTTATTGATATCGAAGCGCGGCGGGTAGCAGAGGCCGAACGAGACAGGCTCAACACGCTGCTGCGAACGTTCACTGCCGCAGTCCCAGGCGTAGTATTTGCGAAAGATCGGCAAGGCAGGATGCTTGTAGCTAACCAGGGTACGACAGAGCTAATCGGTAAAAGTCCTGAATTTTACATTGGCAAAACAGATGCCGAGTATCTGGATGACCCGGAACAGGGTCGCGTAATCATGGCGACAGATCGAAGAATTATGGAGAGTGGTCTATCAGAGCAAGTTGAGGAGGAGGTCAGGCTTGCTGATGGCTCTGCCGCTACATGGCTGTCGGCCAAGGCACCACTGTTTGATGAGAGCGGCGAGGTCATTGGACTGATCGGCTCGTCAATCGACGTGACAGATAGGAAGAAAGCTGAGGACGCACTCAAAGAACTTAACCAGACCCTTGAGCAGCGTATTCTTGTTGCCGTCAGTGAACGTGAGAACATCGAGAAAACCTTGCGTCACTCGCAAAAGATGGAAGTGGTGGGCCAGCTCACAGGGGGCATCGCACACGACTTCAATAACATTTTAGCTGGCATCTCGGGCAGTCTGGAATTGATGCAGACTCGACTCGCTCAAGGGCGCTCAGCAGATGTTGATAAGTACCTTGCTGTTGCCCAGAGTGCTGTCAAGAGGGCGAGTGCCCTCACTCATCGCCTTTTGGCGTTTTCTCGACGCCAAACACTGACACCTCAGCTAACTGATGTGAAGGCGCTTATCGAGGGAATGGTAGAACTGATTTCACGGGCTGTTGGGCCTTCGATTAGCATCGACGTCAAAGAGATGGAGGGATTGTGGCCTGCGTTGATTGACTCTGCCCAGTTGGAGAACTCGTTACTCAATCTCTGTCTGAATGCGCGTGACTCGATGCCTGACGGGGGGCGAATAGTCATATCGGCGTCCAATGAATGGCTTGAAAAAAACGACGAACTCGATCATGAAATCGTACCCGGTCGATACCTTCGTATATCTATTTCGGATAACGGCTCGGGTATGACTCCTGAGACGCTCTCCAAAGCGTTTGAGCCGTTCTTTACCACCAAGCCTTTCGGTACAGGTACAGGCCTAGGACTCTCAATGGTTTTCGGTTTTACACGTCAGTCCGGTGGCGATATCAAGGTTGAATCTTCGCCGGGTAGAGGAACGACCGTATCGATTTTTCTGCCACGCCACGATGGCCACGTTACGCCAAATCCTGACGAGACTGATATCAGTGATGACCATTCTGGACGAAAGCGGGAAACCATACTGATAGTCGATGACGAGCCTTCAATCCGGATGCTTGTGGCTGACGTACTGAGTAATCTTGGATACGCCACGCTTGAGGCTGCTGACGGTGTAGATGGCTTGAAAATTCTTCAGTCTGACGCGGTTGTAGACTTGCTCATTACTGACGTCGGATTGCCAGGTGGAATGAACGGTCGACAAATGGCAGGGGTTGGTCGCAAATCTCGCCCCAATCTCCCTGTCCTCTTCATCACAGGTTATGCCGAAAGCGCTGTATTAAAAGACGTCCATCTCGAACCCTGTACGCATGTTCTAACTAAGCCATTTGGGCTGGATGTTCTGACTTCTATGGTGGCGGATTTGGTCGAATAGTCCACGTTGTGAAGGCGCGGCCAGTTGCGAGTGACAGTGGATTTGGAATGCAAAATATCTTTCTGACGTTTGAATCGCTCAACTAAACTTGCGATCAGCCACTCCTGCCAGCACTCGGTGAGCCGCCATGATCGCCCATACGCCCACTCTCTTTGCCTGTGTCGCTTTAGTCGCAACCATCATGGCTTTTTGTTTAATCCTGGTCGGACAGTTCAACCAGCGTGACGGCCTTCTAACGATTGGCTTTGGTTTGTTAGCGCACGCCTTGGCCTATATTGGCTATACGTTCTATGGCCATGCACCGTTGTGGTTGACCTACGGCGCTGCCAATACCCTGCTGGCAGTAGCACTGGCTTTTTATGGGGCCAGTGTTTTTCGGATTGTCGAGCTTCCTGTCGCCTGGTGGCGAGTGTTTGCTCCAGCAGCATTGATGCTGGTGTTGATGGTCAGTTTGATCGATACGCTGGAACCGCGAATGCTCGCTGCTACGCTCGTGTTGATGGTGCAGTGTTCATTGATCATCTACTGGACGCGCCGGCACATTCCCGCCCAAGGTCGTGCACGCATGTTGTTGATCATCGGATCGAGTATCAGCCTGATCGGCTTGGGTATGCGGGTTGTCGCCGTGCTTGGCGGAGGTGCTGCGCAAATGCGTTACGACGTAAGCAACCTCAAGCAAACAATATCGGTAAGTATCGGTACGTTCACCGCGATGATGATCTCCCTCGGCTTGGTGCTCCTGGCCAAAGAGCGTAGCGAGTCTTTGCTTCAGCACATGGCGCTGCGAGATGTGCTGACCGGTATCCTGAGTCGTAGAGCCATCCTTGAGCAGTTTTCGACGGATTTGGAGCGTGCACGACGAGAGGGTTCCAGCCTGGCAGTCGCTATGGTCGATATCGATCACTTCAAACAGATCAACGACAGGTATGGCCATCTGGCGGGAGACGAAGTGATTAGCCACTGCGCCAATCATCTAACCCAGCGTATTCGCCATTCCGACAGTATTGGTCGTTATGGAGGTGAGGAGTTTTTGATCTTGCTGCCGACCACTAATACTGACGGGGCCTTGGGTGTACTAGATGAGTTGCGCGCCTCTTTAGCTGAGTCGTCAGCTCAATATGGTGAGGCAAAAATTTCGGTGCGCATCAGTATTGGTGTTTGCTGTGTGGTGCCCAATGAGGACGATACGACAGCCGCCGCGCTAGCCAAGGCGGACGCGGCGCTTTATGACGCTAAAGCATCAGGGCGCAACACTTTGAAGCTGGTGCAGTCATACCCCCAACAGAATGAGGCACCTCTAATGCTGTAGACGCAGCACTAAAAAACTTCCTCCTATCAGCGTAAGCATTCTCCTGCACTTCCTTATTGATCGTATGCGCCCGATGACTGGCCCGAAGCGAGCAGGATGACTCTGCGAATCAGGGGGCACAGATCTTTTAAAGCTCTCGATCTCCTGCGGAGTGCTTCCCCTGGCTAATGGTTTGCATGACAACGATGCTAAGGAACACTGATACTTCTGCTTCATCCGAGTGTCTATTCTGTTGTAACGTGAAAATACTAATTACTCAGGAAACCTCCATGTCCAAACTCGCAGAATTCCGCCAGCTCGAAAAGCACCTCGCCGCACAGCTCCAAGCGCTCGAAGCCCTCAAGGGTGACGCTGGCCTCAAGAAAGAAATCGAATTTGAAACGAAGCTGCGTGATTTGCTCGCAAAATACGGCTACAGCCTCAAGGACGTGATCAATCTGCTGGATCCACAGGCTGGTCGTCGCGCTCCAGTATCTGAGCCTAAAGCCACACGCAAGGCTCGCCAGGTGAAGGTTTATAAGAACCCACACACCGGTGAAATCATTGAAACGAAAGGCGGGAACCATCGCGGCCTGAAGGAATGGAAAACTGAGCATGGCGCAGCGACTGTCGAGTCCTGGCTAAGCAAGTGATTTGGGGTTGAGTACATAGGGGCCAGTGATGGCCCTTTTTTGGGCTTAACTTTTGGTTCGCCGGCAGCGCTCTCAGCATTACCAGACTTCCTCTCAGCAGCGCGCCCATTTTTTCTCCAGGTAAATGGAACCCCGCACGTAAGGTAGGTTTTACAAGAAGCTCACTCTTTCCATTGCTTCACCTATACGAACTGCTAGGTGGGTTGTGGAAATACCAGCGATGCGAAGTTGCAGAAATCCTTTTCCCGACGAGTTAATGGCGCCGTACAGGTATCTCGATACCAGTCCTAAGCATCGAAGCTCAAAGGGCTTGGTAGTGGCACTCGGCCATTTCGACTAAACTTGCGCCTAAGAGGTGCTAGTGCAGGCGCCAGGTGAACCCTATGATTGCTCACACCCCTACGCTTTTCGCCTGTGTCGCTTTGGTAGCGACGATTATGGCTTTTTGTTTGATCCTAGTCGGACAGTTCAACCAGCGTGATGGCCTTCTAACGATAGGCTTCGGTCTGTTAGCGCATGCATTAGCCTACATCGGCTATACGTTCTATGGTCACGCACCGTTGTGGTTGACCTACGGCTCCGCCAACACCCTATTGGCAGTGGCACTATCCTTCTATGGGGCCAGTGTCTTCCGGGTTGTCGAGCTTCCTGTCGCATGGTGGCGAGTGTTTGCTCCAGCAGCATTGATGCTGGTGTTGATGGTCACTTTGATCGATACGCTAGAACCGCGAATGCTGGCTGCTACGGTGGTGTTGATGGTGCAGTGCTCATTGATCATTTACTGGACTCACCGGCACATTCCCGTCCAGGGTCGTGCACGCATGTTGTTGATCATCGGATCAAGCATCAGTCTGATCGGTTTGGGTATGCGAGTCGTGGCAGTGCTTGGCGGAGGGGCTGCGGAAATGCGTTACGACGTGAGTAACCTCAAGCAAACGATCTCGGTCAGCATTGGTACCTTCACTGCGATGATGATCTCCCTGGGCTTGGTGCTCCTGGCTAAAGAGCGCAGCGAGGCTTTGCTTCAGCACATGGCGCTGCGAGATGTGCTGACCGGTATCCTAAATCGTCGAGCCATCCTTGATCAGTTTTCGAGGGAGTTGGAGCGTGCGCGCCGAGACGGTTCGAGCCTGGCAGTTGCTATGGTCGATATTGATCACTTCAAGCATATCAACGACAGGTATGGCCATCTGGCAGGAGATGAAGTTATTAGGCACTGTGCCAATCATCTAACCCAGCGTATTCGCCATTCCGACAGTATTGGTCGTTATGGAGGTGAGGAGTTTTTGATCTTGCTGCCGACCACTAATACTGACGGGGCCTTGGGTGTACTAGATGAGTTGCGCGCCTCTTTAGCTGAGTCGTCAGCTCAATATGGTGAGGCAAAAATTTCGGTGCGCATCAGTATTGGTGTTTGCTGCGTTGTACCCAATGAGGGCGACGCGATAGCCAATTTGCTTGCCAAGGCGGACGCGGCGCTTTATGAAGCAAAGGCGTCAGGGCGCAATACTTTGAAGCTCGTGCAGTCATACCCCCAACAGAATGAAGCGCCTTTAATACTGTAGCCGCAGCACTAAAGAACTTCCTCCCAGTAGCATGATCATTCTCCTACACGTCCTTATTGATCGTATGCGCCGGATGAGACTGCCCCGAAGCGAGCAGTAAGGTTATACGATTCAGGGGCGGAACTCTTGGCCGTCCCGGTAGCGAGCGAGGTTCTCTTGCGACATCAAGATTAGCCCGCTGAATTAGCATCATGACCTCACATAAAACGGAACAGCTTGTCTGCCGACGGCCTAGCTCCCAGGTGCAATCACCGGCACTGGGTAGATTCCTGTTAGGGCGCCGGCATTGACGCTCAGCGCGCTGCAATAAACCCCAAACAGCTGCGCCAGATTTGCCGGGGTCATGAGCTTGATCCAGTCGGCACGCATGAACGGGCACGATCCATATATCTATCTGAAGGACGTTTTGACTCGCCTGCCGACGCAGCGGGCGAGCGAAGTTACTGACCTGTTGCCGACTAATTGGGCAATCAAATCACAGGATTGAAGGAAATTAACGATGGAAATAGATCACATTTTTATTTGTGTAAATGATGACGGTCGAGGCGCTGACGCACTGAAAGCCCTAGGGCTCGTTGAAGGGACGCCAAATGTACATCCGGGCCAAGGCACTGCGAATAGAAGGTTCTTCTTCCGAAATTCTTTCATCGAGCTTTTACATCTCACCGATGAATCAGAAGCTCAAAGTCAGTTAACAGCGCCAACCCAACTCTTTGACCGCCTCAAGTGCGCAGATGGAATCGCCGCGCCCTTTGGAGTTTGCTTCAGACCGTCCACCGTAGGGGAGAAGCCAATATTTCCAGTTTGGGAGTATCGACCTGTCTACCTGCCAACTGCCCTGAAAGTCGAAGTGGGATATGCGCCTATATCCGAACCGATGTGGTTTTTTCTTTCGTTTGCCAAGAGACCAGATGAGGCTCCGGTTGAGCGAGCGCAGCCGTTTGAACATTCCAGCGGCTTTCGCGAAATTACATCTGTGCGAGTTACCACTCCCAACAGCCAAGCTTTTTCTACCCCTGCAAATTGCGCAAACCAGCTGAAAGGATTTGAAATTGTTCATGGTGATGAGCATCTGGTCGTATTGGAAATCGATCATGGCGCAAGTGGCCAGACACAAGATTTCCGTCCAGGATTGCCCATGGTTCTGAACTGGTGATGTATTGACCTAACCATTCAGCCAACATCTCGTTCTGATCCCAATGCGGGGGCTCTGGCGTGTGATTCGTCGAGGTTTGGATTCAGAAGAGGTGTTGGCCCGGCGCTTACTCATCGCAACGTGCCTTAACCGGACGCTTACACTTGGGCGACAAGGATGTCGCTTTCGCTTCGTTTTTTTGGGGTTTAGGTAAAGCTCCGCTCATGGCTAATCACTTGTGGTTAAACACATCATGATCTGCTGGACGGAGTTAGCCGATTCAAATCCGGTTGGCGAGCAGTAAAGTGAATAGAGAGGCGCTCCCAGGAGCGCCTCTTTTTTTGGCGCTACTGACGAGCGGTCGTCAATAGCCAGCCTCCAGGTTATTTGTCTTGTTTGAAGCTCTGGCAGATCACGTCTAGGTCATCCCACGGCGTGCAGTGCTGCCCAGCATAACCAGAACCCGGAAGGTGCTCAAAAGCGTTCCCTCGTTGAGTCTCAGGCTGCTGGGAATGGCATGTCTTGCAGGACACAATGCCGCCAGCAAGACGCCAGCGAGTGTTCCAAGTAATCAAATCTTCGTTTGCAGTCATGACGTTATCCGGTTGCCAGCCCTCAATCATAGAAGGTGTAGCAGAAAAGCTGGCCGGCAAGGCGCAGAGCGCGGTCGGGAAGCTGATTGGTGATTCGAAGATGGAAGCTGAAGGTGCTGGGCATCAAGCAGCTGGACAACTGACTAAAACCTACGGCGATACACTGGATAGCGTATTCACGTTCGTTAAAGAAAAACCAGTCACTGCACTCGCGATAGGTGCTGCAGCGCTGATCCTGATCAACCGCATTTTTCGTCGCTGAACGAGTTGGAGGTGTCTCCAACCTGGTGACACTTCCTGCTAAGTTGGGCTTACTGTGAGCTGATCCAACCTTCAAGTTTTTGCAGTCTGCCCATATCGAGAAGTTTCTGTTTTCCGGTTCCCAGAAGCGTGAAGAGCATTTGTCTGTCCTCTAGCGAGGGAAACCACTCAGCCATCTCGACATTGCTGTGCTTAGAATCGCTTAGAGTCCACTTAACGATCATGTCGGAAGCCGCTCGGTAATGATCGGCCATGAAGAAGCGTTTGCCTTCTGATGCCCAGCCTAGCTTCGCCAACTGGTCGGTAACGTCGCATATTCCAGCGTCACCAAAGAAGTCGGTGGTATCAGGATAATGAATACCTGCAAGCGACACTTTTGCCACGCTCGTATCTCTGTTGAAGTACGACAGAAAATGCCAACCGCCAGTTGTACTCCCAGCGTGCGGAAAGTTGATCGCCGCCTTGCCAGTGATGTAGTGCGTGCGGGAAACGCGTTTGAGATCAAAATCGAAAAGCGGCTGGGTCATGGGAGTTTTTTGAGCCGGGCCAGCCCCTGTTTGATATGACCAGCGTTCTCACCAATTGTGTAAAGCGCACCACGGACGTTGTCGCCCACTTTCGCATGTCCCTGGGCTTCCACTTGGAGGGTCAACTCCATGAGCGCAGCTTCGAGAGCGAGCTGATTTTGGTACATCCTTTCCAGCACATCCGACAACGAGTATTCCTTTGGCATTGATGTGGCCTCCTTCAGGGAAACTCAGCATAGCGCAGCACAAGAAATGAATACGTATCTAGACAAGGCGAGCTGTCAGACTACTAGCAGTGGATGGGCAAATGGCCTTAGAAAATATGGGTAGAGCCACGATAGCCTAGAAAGCTATCGCGGTTGTTCTGCGTTTAGCGGTTAGCGTCGGCCAAGCCAGCCTCGATGAAGCGAACGGAGCTCTCCATAGCCTGCTGAGCTTCAGGCAGCATGGTGGCGTAGAAGTGCCAGGCGTGGAACATCGCTGGCCATACTTCCAGGTTCACGCGAACGCGGTTATCAGCCAGGTGAGTTGCAAGGCGCATTGCATCACTCAACATCAGCTCGTTCTCGCCGATCTGCACCAAGATCGGTGGAAGACCGGTGACGTCCGCGAACACAGGTGAGGCCAGAGGATGATTGGCCAATGTGTCGCCTAGGAATGCTCTGGCGAGGATGTCCAAGACAGGCTTGGAGTTCAGAGGATCCAGGCCTTCACGGTTGCTCATGGAAGCACCGGTGTGTTCAAGGTTCGCCCATGGTGAGATGGAGGAGCCAACCGCAGGCAATGGAAGCCCTTTCGATTTAGCCGCGACCATGACGCTGACAACCATTGCGCCGCCAGCCGACTCGCCAGAAAACGCAATTTTGTTAGCCGGGATTTTCTGCTCAAGCAACCATTCGTAAGCGCGCAATGTGTCGTCAATAGATGCTGGAAACTTGTGCTCAGGAGCGAGGCGGTAGTCCGGCATGTACACACGAGCACCGAGCATTTTCGCATAGTTGCCGCCGATACCGTGGTAGCCGTCTGGACGTCCTACAATGTACGCGCCGCCGTGGATGTACATCACGACCGCGTCGGTTTTGATCTCGTCCGGAGTAACCAGTGTGCCGGGTACGCCACCCATGTCGACTGCTTCGAATTTAACGCCAGCTGGCGCTGGATTTTGCGCGAGCATTTTTGCGTAAGAGTCGCGGATGTCGCTCATTTTTGTGGTGGTATCGATTCCCTTAAGAACGGGTACCAGATCGCTAAGGCTATTGGCCCAGGTTTGGACGGCTGCTTGGACTTTGGTGTTCATAATGACCTCAATTGATCGCTGGGAGTTGATTAGCTAATTGAGATACTATGCTTACTATTGGGGAATAGGGTTCCCCATAACAGGTGCTAAGCCGCCCGAGCGTTGAGACCACCGAGGCCGTATGGAACTCCATAATCTGAATGATATCGCCGCGTTTGTAAGCTCGGTAAACGCGGGAAGCTTCACTGCGGCGGCAAAGCAACTTGGCCTCACGCGCTCTGCGGTGGGGAAGTCGATAGTCAGGCTTGAGGCTCGTTTACAGGTACGTCTACTGAATCGCACTACGCGTAGCTTGAGCATGACCGATGACGGCCAGGTTCTTTATGAGCGCTGTGTGGGCGTTCTTCAGGATCTGGATGACGTGGAGGATGCTCTTGCGTTTCGTCGTTCGACACCCAGTGGGCGACTGCGGATGAGTTTGCCTGTTGCGTTGGGCAGACTTCATGTCCTTCAGCACATTGAGTGCTGTCTCAAGGATTGGCCCTCCCTGAGCGTTGATATCACCTTCTCTGACAGGCTGGTCGATCTGATCGATGAGGGATTTGATTTGGCCATGCGCATCGGGCCACCGAAGGAAGATTCTCGGTTGCTAACGCGCACTGTGGCCTACCAACAAATGATTACCTGCGTTTCACCCAAGTATTTGGCTGAACATGCTGAGCCTAGAACGCCTGAGGATTTATCCGAGCACCAGTGCCTGCATTTTGTGAGCGGCGGCAGACTGCTTCCTTGGAATTTCCGAGTAAACGGGCGATATGTGCCCGTTACTCATGGTGGAAGACTACAGATGGACAGTGCTGAGTCATTACACCAGTCAGCTGTAGCTGGCCTGGGCATCGCGACTCTTCCTTCCTACGTGGTGAACGACGATTTGAGGAGCGGCAAGCTTGTTCAATTGCTCGCTGGGTATGCAGAGGCCGCAGAGCCTATTCGGGTGATCTACCCTAGCAAGCGGCACCTCTCTCCAAAAATTCGACTCTTCATCGATAAGCTCGTGGAGGCTTGGTCACCATGCCCACCATGGGAGCAGCATTCTGCGGAAGGCATTCACTCTGCATGACCCGTGACCTGCTGATTAACGGCCAGTATGCTTTCGAATGCAGGGGAACATTCCAGGGGCAACCTACGAGGGAGAGTTTGTGGACGCCAAGTGGGACGGTCACGCCTGGGTAATGCTCGCGGATGTGCTCTGCGACCTATCCATCTTCCGAGTAAGCCCTGCGTTATATCCAGTTTCTGTACGAAATCGAAAGCGAAGTCCGCGATCTGGAGCCGGATTTAAGGCGTCGAATACGACAAGAAAAAGCTGTACGGGTGATGAACATGCTCCATGCCTGGATGAGCGCCCAGCGCGATCTGGTGCCCGAAGGCTCAGCCATCAGCAGAGCACTCGATTACAGCCTGAAACGCTGGGCAGCGCTATCACGCTACATCGATGACGGGGCAGTACCCATTGACAACCATTGGGCCGAAAACCAAATCAGGCCATGGGCTCTTGGGCGCGAAAACTGGCTCTTCGCTGGATCACTGCGCAGCGGCAAACGGGCGGCGGCAATCATGACCTTGATCCCGTCTGCGCGGCTGAATGGTTATGATCCATATGCGTATCTGAAGGATGTTCTCACGCGCCTACCGACGCACCGGGCGAGTGAGATCGATCAGTTGCTACCGCATAGTGGGTGACCAATTAATCACAACTGGTAGGGGTAGTCAGTATTCCTGTCGCTATAGCATCTCTGTACGAGTTAAACAGCCGGAGAGTGACGGGGAGTACGATGACAATTCAGACACCACAAGACACCGGTGACCAGAAGTGCAATCGCCGCAATTTCATGTAAGTCGGGCAGCCGATGCTCCCATAGAAATCCAAAAACCAGCGCCGCTAACGTCTCAATCACGAGCACTTGTCCGCTTAGTGCCAGTGGTAGAAGTCGGCTCGCCTGATTCCAGCACGCATTACCCACAACCGAAGATAAAAACGCTACGCCACCGGCTACCATGACAAAGTGTAGCCATTCGGAGTTGTCATGCGTTCCGACCTGCCAGCCCAGGACAGGTACCGCCAAAAGCAGTGACTGAGCGCCAGTCATGACCCCTGTCAGCAGTGCCCAGTCATGGGCGGAAACGCTGGTTACCTGAGCCAGCCGCCGAGCGTTGCTCACTGCGAACCAACTCCATGTCACTAACGCGCCCGCTGCGCATAGAATTCCGGCCACGTTTGTCAGTATATCTGGCTTGTCGCCGTTGATCAGTGCGTGCCAGCTGATGAGTACGACCCCGCCCACAGCGCAGAACAGCGAGGGAGTGAGCTTGCGCAAAGAAATTGCGTTGACGTCATGACGACCTGCCAGCGTGACGAACACCGGAATGAGTCCGACGATCAGAGACGTTGTGGCAATGCCAACCAACTGCACACCGGTGCCCACTAGCGTGTAGTAAATGAGGTTCCCAATCAGGCTAAGCCAGAAGAGTGACTTCCAGTCGGCGGTAGTGAGATTGGCGCAAACGCGCCTCCAGCGGGGCATAAGCAAGGCCACCGAAATCGCGCCGTAGCAGAGAAATCTCAGAACGGCGAATTGCAGGCCGCTCAGCCCCGGGGTGAGCTGGGGGCCGAGGAAGATCACTCCCCAACACAGGCCCGCGCAAACTCCGTAGACAATGCCCTTTAGCAGTAATCGATCAGCAAGCATTTCATCCCCGCTCCAAAGCGTTATGGGTAAAGTCTGGAGCAACTGATTCGGGGAGTATTGTCGGTAACTGCGGGATTTTTTACCCAGACTGTTTTTGCGTTTTACGATAAACCGCCGGGGTCGTGGCCCTCACGCGCTGCATGGCACGGGTCAGCGATGCCTGGTCGCTAAAGCCGGCACGCAAGGCAATCTCGGATATGGTCAATGAGGTTCCACGCAACCATCGTTGAGCTTCTTGCAGGCGTAAATCAGTCAACCAAACTTGAGGACTCATCTCGAACATTAGCCGGAAACGTTGGTGCATCTGACTCATGCTCATTTTTGCTACTTGAGCCATGCTTTCATTGCTCCAGTTCGCTCCAGGATCCGCCTGAATACGTGCGATCAACTGCTTCATGGGGTCTGGAAAGCGGGAGATATCCGGATTTAGAGACGATAAAAGCAGAGGCCCCAATTGGGAGGCCGCGATGGACAATTGTGCATTGCCGATTAGCTCAGCGAACTCTATAAGCCGACGAGTAGCGGGGGAAATGGGCACATATATTTTCTGAGCAAGACGCTCGATCTGGAGCGTTTCCATAATCGTCGGCGCACAGTCCAAAACTAAAAAACGGCTATCAAGGTTAGTCTGCTGCGAATGGATCGAGCCAGGTGTCACAAGCGCTGCCAATGACTGATCAATGCAGCCGCCGCGACCGTTTACGTCAATTTCCATTTCGCCACGAATCGGCAGTACCAATTGAGCATGCTCGTGGTGGTGGTGACGGTCTTCCCTCTCATAGCTGCGAACTTCAAGACTAAGAAACATTACTGCACCTTCCGGCCCGTCTGGTTATCCAAGGTTGACGTCCCAAAACGCCCAATGCGCGCCCGCGTTAGGTCAGACTTGCCACTGATTCTAACATCTACGGATCAGCCCGTTGGTCGCACAACCTGTATTGGCCATACACTTACGGAACAACAGCGTATCAGGCCGGCATACAGGCAAATCATGTCAAGAAGGTTACTTAAGCCACGATGATTATGTGGGAATAATCGCAAAGTCGATTCGACCCAATGATTTCAAGTACAAAGATACGACTGTTCCCTTGTCGGGTGCATTATCCACCATGACCGTGCCCCCAGCGTTCTCTGCGAACTTACGGACTTGCGATAAGCCCAAGCCCGTACCTTTTCCTCTTTCCTTTGTGGTGAAAAAAGGATCAAAAATTTTAGCCGCCAGGTCATCTGGTATACCTGGCCCGGTATCAGTGACGCTGAGCACGACGTAATTGCCTCCAGCCAGTGTTACGTCATCATCAACCCGCATCAGTCGCGTTGAAATGCAGATACTTCCTGCTGGCCCGAGCGCATCCCTGGCATTTGTGAGAAGGTTCAAGACAGCTGCATTCAACTGGGCTTCTTCACACATCACTGCGGTGTCGGGGGCTGACAGGTCGAAAGTCAGCTCAACACTTTCGGTCGCGGTGCGAGACAACACATCGCGCATTGCATCAAGTCGAGCATTAACGTCAACGCACACCAAATTTGGGCTGTCGAGTCGAACACAAGAAAGCAGATGATTGACCAACTGCCGTCCCTGTTCGACCGCCTGCAATCCGGTATCACTAAATTGCTCGACGGCTTTTGGTCGTCTGGCGCGCAAGCGGATCATCTGCAAACTTGCGCTTAGCGCTTGAAGAATATTGTTGAAGTCGTGCGCAATACTGGCCGTGACCATTCCCAAGGAGGAGATACGCTTGGCGTGACGCAGTGACTCTTCGGCCACTTGATTAAGTGCATTCGCCTGAGCCAGTTCTTGTTCAAGCATTTCTGCTCGACGCTCTATTTGATGTCTGAGCAGGCGCAATTGCAACAACGAAGCGGTCTGTCTCGCCAATGCCAACAATGCCGTGCGCTGTGGTGCTGTCAGGGTTCGCGGCTTGGTATCAATCACGCACACCGTACCCAGAGCGTGCCCCGTATCGTCAATGATAGGAGCTCCCGCGTAAAAGCGAATGTAGGGCGGGCCAAGCACCAGCGCGCTGTGTTCAAAGCGCGGGTCGAGTCTGGCATCTTCGACAGTCAACACATCGGCGGGAGCCAGGATCGCGTGCGCGCAAAACGCCAGATCCCGATGCGTCTCCCTCACGTCCAGCCCGACGCACGCCTTGAACCACTGACGTTCTCTATCCACCAGAGAAACCAGCGCGACCGGTACTTCACACAAGGTGCTCGCGAGCACGACGATATCGTCGAATTCTTTCTCCGGAGCTGAGTCCAGCACCCCGAGATGCTCTAGCGACAGGGCTCTTTCATCCTCGTTCGGAGGAAAGGGGGCAGGAATGTGGGGCATCTGATTATGCATCGCTGAGGGCAGTAGGGCGATCATGCTGTTTTGATAGCTTGGACAGCAAGAAATTGTTTCTCCATCCGAACAGCGATGTATCTGTTTCCAGATAGCACTCGAAGGGCCGGCGACGAGTGGTAGTCGTCAACCGTGGAACTCCCGGTCGCAGTCGCCAGTCAATTTTTCTGTCCAGATAGGACACCTATTCCTAACCGGGAGACAGCCATGAGTGGTACTTCAGACAAAATCAAAGGCCTGGCCAACGAAGCTATCGGTAACGTGAAGCAAGGTGTCGGCAAAGTCACAGGCAATGAGAAGCTACAGGTCGAAGGTGCCATCCAAGAAAAGAAAGGTGAAGCACAGCAAGTGGCTGGCAAGGTCAAAGACGCCGTAGACAAAAAGTAGTTCTAGGCGGTAACACCGTTTCGCTGGGATGGCTATCGGATGGTAGCCATCGCAGTTCACTCATTCTGAGCTTCCAACTTATACGAAGGTTTAATCAATCATGAGAAGTGAGCAGGTAGAAGGCGTTGTAGAAAAGGTTGCCGGTAAAGCCCAAAGCGCAGTCGGAAAACTGCTTGGTGATTCGAAGCTGGAAGCCGAAGGTGCGGGACGCCAAGCTGCCGGTCAGCTGACTCAAACCTATGGCGATGCCCTGGACAGCGTATCCACGTTCGTTAAAGAGAAACCAGTTGCTGCAATCGCGATTGGTGCAATTGCTCTGCTGGTTCTAGACCGTCTCTTTCGCCGCTGAGTAAGGAAAAGGACGTTTCGACAGGGGTGCTCCATTTAACTTTTATCGCCTCCGTCCCCTAGAACTGTCCATCAGCGGGCTGCGGGGGTACGAGGGCAGGTATGCACAATTCACTTCCATCCAAGCAGCACGTCCAAATTACGACGAGGCTATTGGGCCACAAATCTCTTGGAAGGGTGACTTGGGGTCAGTAGCAAGCGGAGCACGCAGGCGGGAGGATTGAAGCCCACATGGCCAGGACTCGGCAACATCGATGCTTGGTTTACGACAGCCGTCCTCGTAGAGGCCCGTTCGAACTTGGCTCCCTAGAGCGCTTTCAGGAGACGCTCAAGCGTCTGATGTTCCCAAGTGCTGAGCAACGCTATTGGGTCAGTACCAAAGCGATCTCCAGAGTCAAACGACCAGCGTCGCCCATCAGAGCTGATGCACTCTTCGCAGTAGTCGAGCGTGTCACATTCGTTGTAGATCGATATCCGCCAACCCTCGACGCTCACCACGAAATGGCCCGCATAAATCTCATCCCAAGACGGCTGACTGACCCTGGTCATCGACCGTCGCTCGAAGATGACCTCTCGCAATAATTGGCATACCTTTCTCGCTGAGATCTCCGCCGTAGTGTTTCCGCTAACGCTACCTACTTGGGATGAACGAGCTGCGGTTCTGGCCTCTTTCAGCCTTTGCTCAGCGTACATAGCCGGATCATCGTCTGGCGGAGGGTAGCCTGCTGCTGCGAGAGTTTCGGCGCGCTCCTCAATGAGCAGACGTTCGGGATCTCGAGTGACTTGATAAGCTCTGCCCGGCACGCGCCAAGTGGAGTCCATTTGTGGCTCCCTAGTGGCTGACCGGCTTACTTTCCAATCGGCTTCGTCGGTATCTTTCGAAAGCAGCCGTTCACCACAATTGGGCACGTGGTTCGCGATTTCATACTCACGCCAGTCCACCATAGCTCCGGCATCAATGCCGAGCGTCTTGCGCTCAATCAGCCAGGCAACAGCGTTAATGAACTGGCCGTGAGAGTACGCAGCGATGTTTTGGGCGGGGTGCTCTGCAAGACACTCCAAGAAAGACTGAGCTCTAGCTATGAAATCTAGAAATGACTCAGCGCCTTGACCATCCGTGAAACCAGGATCTGCTTTGGCCCAATACGCCTCCACCCATTCGCGCCGATCAGCGACGGTTGTGCCAGTGCACCGCGCGGGTTCAAGGTAAGTGAATTCTTGGATGGGCCAAGTTTCAAAAGGGATATGAGGAAACACCGCTGCGGTCGCCATAGCGGTTGAGTGCGCTCGGGTGAAAGGCGAGGCAACGATCAGAGCCGGAGCATGGTTGAACGACAATGCCACCAGCTGCGCTTGCTCAACTCCTCTCGGGGTCAGAGTAATGGTCGCATGATCTAAAGTGGCTTCGCCCGCGTTCGCAGCGCTTTCTCCATGTCGTATTAGTCTCACATGCTTCATTTACGAACTACTCGCACAGATTCGGCCATCATTTCTCTTCGATCCCCAAGGTTACTGGTACTCAACCTTCAATCAAGAAGCCTCGACAGCAATCCCTCTATCTGGGTGCCTGCATGCTTGAATTTAAGCTCTTCGAGCTTAGCTTCCCTTCGTTCGCCGGTGAGCAAGCTGAGTCCGTGAAGCGCATTAAGCAACTTCTGAGACTCACCAATTTCCGAACGCAAAGTCAGCCAGGCAGTGTTCACTCGACGAGCTAACTCGTCGGCCTCATGGCTCAAGCGTTGTGACTCAATTAGCTTGTTAGCGTTGGTGGTGGCCTTAAGATGACCTAAAGCCTGCTCAAGTTCGTCCAGTAGCTCGGTAACAGCCTCCGACTGGTCAAGTGACACGGGGCGCCCCTCTACATAAATCGTGTCCGCCTGAACGCAATAGACAGCTAGTGGCCCTTCCTTACTCAATTGCCACCTAGCAAGTGACCAGCCCGTATTGTCCACCCCGCGACTGCACCTTCCAACAGAAATATGGACAGACAGGATGACTGCACTCCACTGCTCAGGGCTGAGGTATACCTAGTTTCTTCCGTCGATGGAAATAACCAGAACAAGCGGAGCGCGCAGGCCTGTAAGGCCGGAGGCGCGAGGATGGAAGCCCAAGGGGCCATGACTTGGCGTCAGCCATGGCATGGTTTACGACAGCCGACCCGATAGGGCGCGCCATAAACCGCGATTTGCTTAGATTGCAGGATTGCTGATGTTCTGCAGACTTATGTATTCCAATATTTTTGGACTGTGCTTCTGGCAACGCCGAGCTTTTCAGCGATTGTTTTCCTGTCGAAACCTTGCGCTTTCAGGGCTCGAATGTAAATCGCATTAACGGGCCGCTTTGGCTTTCCCTGGGAGCGCTTGATGAGCTTTCCATCACGGAATTGCTCCTCTACCAACTGCCACCCTCCGGACATCTCGAATTCCCTGATTCGCAGGGCAGTACGTTGCAAAGCCTCGGATGGAAGTTCGTCACCTTGCGCAGCAATGGCGAGAGTGACCATAGTCAAAAGGTCGAGTCCTAGGTAGTCAGCGATCTCGTCCAGTTTCTCCAGCGTCGCATTCGCTCTGGCTTGCTCAAGCTTCCCCACGTACGTTCTGTGCGTTGCCCCCGCCAACTCTTCGTAACTCAACCCCTGATGAGCACGAGCTCCTCGCAATGCTCCTGCCAGCGCTTCTTTCAGATGCATGAGTCGGATCCTCAAAACTGAGGATAGAGCCACGGCAAGCGTGTTTCGATAAACAGATCATAGTGATATTATCGTGGCATTAGGTTTGTCAGGCGGTCGTCGATCAAGGCGCCACGGTGTCAGGAGCGATGGTTGATCAGAAGAGCGGGTGGTGGGACATGGCTCGGTGGCCTTGATGCGAGCCGCTCCATAGAGCGTGCATTGGATAGCCTCCGCATGCCTCCCTGCAACCATCATAGAAGGCTTCCTGGCATGAACTGAATGCGGTTTTTTAAGCGAAGGCAGGGATAGTGAGTGATGAAGTTCGATTGCGTGAAAGTTTCAGGAAAAGTTGACTACGTCCGATCTGTTGATCGAATGAACGGCGGACATAAAGCTAAAGTCAGCATTGATGGTGCAGTTATCCCGAATTTGCAAGTGTCGAACAAGTTTTACGAAGAGTTAGAGGTCGGCGAGAGTGTAACTCTATATGGCTTGTTTAAAAGAAATAATGACAAAGAAAAAAACACAGGCATTTTGTACGGCTTAGCAAAGCAAAACGGCGAGAAATCATTTGCAACCCAGTATAGATATCAAGTCCCGCTTTTCCTGACGGTCACTGCGGCCATCGCATTTTGCTTAACTTTCGTCGCCGGTTGGATAGCTTCGATATTTCCAGTGCTGTTTTTCTTTGGGGAAAATTCAGATTATATGTATACCACTACGGTATTTGCAGTAATTGAGTCGAGCTTGGTTGCCGCCTTTTTCCTGTGGAGGGCATGGGTGATGTTCAACGCTACGTCTGACCCTGAAGCTTGGGAGACTACCGAAGCTGCAGTGCTATCGAGTCGCTTTAGTAAGCTCCATAAGTAATAATCCTGTACCTAGGGGACGGTTGCACCTGCTCCGGATTCGGACTCGCTGCGCCAGTATTTCCTTTCCATGCGAGTATCAGGCAAGCGGAGCGCGCAGGCGTGCTGGATGAAAGCCCGGAGGGCCGAGACGTGGCTTGCCACGGCTCGGTTCACGCCAGCCACCCGCCGCAGGCGGCACGCCATAGCTACTGCCCGATATCAAATCAACAAGGATGCGGCTGAAATGACCCACGATGAACTCCGTCAGCTTGAGGGCGCTAGGCGAAGGGCTCTGTGGGCGCTTGCCAGCCTCCGTCCTGGCGATCCCAATGCATCCGAGCTCCTTGCCACCCTTGATAAGCTCGACGACTTAGATCTAAACGCTACGTCCTCTACTCAGAAGCCTCTCGAACTCATTGAGGTTCGTAGTTCTGTCTCGGTGGAGCGTCATCACTCCGGAATCGACATCATCTTGGAACATACCATTCCGCAACCCTGGAGGGAGCGTTTCCATCAGGCAAGCATCGGGTCGACCAGGTTGGTCGATGGGCCATACGCTTCAGACTGGGATAAATTCCTGGAGAGTTGGGAAGCAGAGATCCGGCACCTAGAGCAGCATAGGGCCGCAAGACATCAATGAAAAAGACTGAGCGGGTGAGGGCATGGGACAAGACGATGACACGGTGTACTGCGATATCCAGATGCCGCTAGCCCAGGGCCGAGAGCTTCTGGAATTAGTAAATGCACTCCGAGAATCGAGAGCTCACCCGCGTCTCGACAGAGTCTTCGAGCACATGCAAGACGAACTCAGCACGTCCATCGATATCGTAGATAACCCGCCAACATGGGGGCCTTGGTGCGAGTAAGGCTCCGCATGGCTGTAAGACTTCCGTTTCTCATCAACCCCTGCTCGGCACTCCCGGCACATCCATGTTGATCTTGCGCCAAAAGGCTTCAGAGAAACTGTAAACCGAGAAAGCAATCAGCCCTAAGGCCATCACCATCAAAATCAACCAACCAGCTGGCAGATTTTGGAGCGCATCAAGTGATTCCTTCATACCAGGTGGATCCATGGCTTGATAAGTGGAACCGCTTATTGCCAGTAGCAACGCAATTTCTAGGAACACGACTCCACGGGCAATTAGTCCGAATCGTGATACAGGGCGTATGTAGCGCATGACGTCCTCGTCGGCCTCAAAATATTTCTCGAACGACGCTTTCCATCCCTTGATGATGTGAGCAATACCCACACCAAGGGGAACGAGAGCAATCAGGTACACCAACAAATTCGAGTGATCCCAAGACAAAAAATGCGCTAGCCAGTCTTTGGTCTGCCCACCGGAATTGCCCGAGCTTCTAATGCCGCTAATGAGCAGGCCCAACGCGAAAAACGCGAGAGCGCCGTTGACCATACCTCCCGCGAACAGGCCTGCGCGAATCACCAAGCCTTTGAATTTTTTGCCGTGGTGATCGACATCACGGGTAGCTTGTAGGACGCGCCAAGCTGCGAATGCGAATAGTCCCGCCACCACAAGCCCAACCAGAAAATAGCCGAATGGTTGGCTCAGCAATGCTTCCAGGCTCTTGTGGCTGTCCTTCGGTTTTGTCGAGTCTTGTGCTGCGAGCAACGCGAAAATACCGATGATCAAATAAAGCAATCCCCGAGCGGCGTACCCTCCTCGAGCAAGTATTACTAGGCTGTTTTGCGCGGACATTCGATGTATTCCCGAGATCTTATACAAGAGCAGACCCCTCTTGTGGGGTGGGGTTCTGTTACCAAGTCGAAGGGTGAAGTGATTTCAAAATCCCCAACGCCTGCCGCATTCTAGATTGCCTCGTCCAAGTATTGTGTCCCCGTTTTGACGGAGTCATCTTCAATTCAGTTCAATAGCCAGGTGAACAGAATATCGTACATGTTCTCGCATGTAGTTTTACGGGAGACCTCAGCAGTGCTGTAGGTACATCATTCTGGGGCGTAAAGATTCATTGGGCTCTCAGATAGCTTTTGTGCCTGGTAGCTAGGTGATGCATGCCATTACGGGCGTTCAGCATGCTCTGGACGATTGCGCTCTTTGAGTGGTCGGTGACAGCAGTGGGGTAGCGTTCAATGCTTGGGATTTTCCACATTGGTTGGAGGAATACGAATAGGGACGATGCCCAAGGTGCTCGTGATGGCCTATTAGCTCTTATTCGAGAGACGCCAGGGAAGGAAGCATTCCTTGCATTGCAGGAGATCGCACAGGCGCACCCTGCCGAGCCATTACGTCCATGGGGCGCATTTTACGCTCATCAGAAAGCTACAGCCGATTCACAGACGTCACCTTGGGAGCCAGCGAAGGTCGTCGAATTCCATGAGTCGCTGGAAAGCACGCCGTCTACCCATCGTGAACTCTGGAGCCTGGCAGTCGATCGCCTTCTGGATTTAAAGCATGATTTAGAAGATGGCGACTCTAGCTATGCAGAAATTTTGCTCCTGACCAATCAGGAGACTTCCATTCGGAAGCTCATCGGGAAATGGTTGAGAGATCGCGCAGTAGGAAGGTACGTCGTTCCTCAGGAAGAGCAGCTTGCCGATGACAAACGTCCGGATTATCGATTCCAGAATAGCCAGACCTACGCGTCCGTACCTGTCGAATTAAAGCTCTCTCAGAACTGGAGCGGCCCCGAGCATTTTGAACGGCTCGAGAACCAGCTCTGCGGAGATTACTTACGCGACGTAAGCTCAAGCTGCGGCATTTTTCTATTAGTGAACCATGGGGGGCAAGCCACTTGGGAGTCGCCCACCAAAGGCCGGGTCGGGTTCGATGAGCTAGTAGACGCTTTACAGGAACACTGGCTGACCATCCCCGGTCAGTTCGTCGGCACCAGTAACGCGCACCTGGCCTATGAGTTCGACCTGCCGCTGATCGGCACCATGGCCCACCAATGGCTGATGGTGCACCAGCAACTGGGCCGCCTGCGCGAAAGCCAGAATGCCGCCCTGGAAAACTGGGTGCGTGAATACCGTGGGCGCCTCGGCATTGCCTTGACCGACTGCATCAGCACCGACTTTTTCCTCAAGGATTTCGACCTGTACTTCGCCAAACTCTACGACGGGCTGCGCCAGGACTCCGGCGACCCCATCGCGTGGGCCGACAAGGTGCTGGCCCGCTACACACAACTGGGCATCGACCCGATGACCAAGGACCTGATGTTTTCCGACGGCCTGAACTTCGAAAAATGTGTGCCGATCCTGCGGCATGTGCGTGGCAAGGCCAGGTTCGGCTTTGGCATGGGCACCAGCCTGGCCTGCGATGTGGACGGTGTGGAGCCGCTGAGCATCGTGATGAAACTGGTGCGGGTGCACGGTGAGCCGGTGGTGAAGTTCTCGGATGACCCGATCAAGAACGTCTGCGAAGACCCGTCGTTTTTGCAGTACGCAGCCCAAGTGTTCTCTGTGGGAGGGGGCTTGCTCCCGAACGCGGTGGGTCAGCATTAAGTGGGTTGGCTGACACGCCGTCTTCGCGAGCAAGCCCGCTCCCACAGGTCAATGTAGGCAACAAAGAGGTGTGACATGCAGATTCAAGACCGTATCGCACAGGAACTGAATATCAACCGCGCATTGGTCGAGGGCGGCGAGCCCCAGGAGATTCAACGGCGCATCGACTTCATCAAGAGCACCCTGCGGCAGTCCGGCTGCAAGGCCCTGGTTCTGGGGATCAGCGGTGGCGTGGACTCCCTCACGGCTGGCCGCCTGTGCCAATTGGCGGTCGAGCAATTGGGCATTGAGGGCTACGCTGCGCGCTTTATCGCCATGCGCCTGCCGTACAAGACCCAAGCGGATGAAGCCGATGCCCAGGCCTCCTTGAGCTTCATCACCCCGGACCACATCGACACCCTCAACATCGCCGCCAGTGTCGACGGCCTGATTGCCAGCCTGAACGCTACCGAAGCCAGCGCCGCGCATGTCGATTTCATCAAAGGCAACGTCAAGGCGCGCACGCGCATGATCGCGCAATACGCCGTGGCCAACCTGCACAATGGCCTGGTGGTCGGCACCGACCACGGCGCCGAAGCGCTGATGGGCTTTTTCACCAAATTCGGCGACGGCGCCTGCGACCTCGCGCCGCTGTCGGGCCTGACCAAAACCCAGGTACGCCTGCTGGCCACCGCCCTTGGCGCACCGGCGAACCTGGTGCACAAACACCCCACGGCTGATCTGGAAGAACTGGCGCCGGGCAAGCTGGATGAGCACGCCTATGGCTGCACGTATGCAGAGATCGACGCGTACTTGATGGGCGAGCCGGTGAGCGAGCGGGTGAAGGCGATTATCGAGTCGGCGTATCTCAAGACGGCCCACAAGCGTGCACAGCCCATCACTCCAAATTGAACCTCAGTCCTGCTAAAGCACGGGAAGATCGGATCCAATTACGGTATAACCCTCGGACGCTTTTGTTCTGCGAGGCCCCATTTTTCATGCAAAACCCTTTGCAACGCCCGTTGTGGCAGGTCTATCTGATCTTCCTGGCGCCGATGGTGCTGTCCAACTTCCTGCAGAGTTTTTCCGGCACGCTCAATGGCATCTACGTCGGGCAAATGCTCGGCACCCAGGCACTGGCGGCGGTGTCGGGAATGTTCCCCATCGTGTTTTTCTTTATTGCTCTGGTGATCGGCCTGGGAGCGGGCGCATCGGTGTTGATCGGCCAAGCCTTTGGCGCTCAGGAAACCGGCATGGTCAAGGCGATCACCGGCGCGACCCTGACGCTTGGTGCGTTGGTGGGCGTGATTGCAGCGGTGCTTGGTAGCCTGTTTGCGCGCCCGGCGTTGCAGGCGCTGGGCACCCCGCTGGATGTGCTCGATGATGCAGTGGGCTATGCGCAGATGATGATGCTGATCATGCCGTTGCTGCTGGTGTTCATCCTCTACACCCAGTTGCTGCGCGGGGTCAGTGACACTATTTCACCGTTGCTGGCCTTGATGGTTTCGACCCTGGTGGGTCTGCTGCTGACCCCGGCGCTGATTCGCGGGTGGATCGGCTTGCCGCCGATGGGTATCCAGAGCGCGGTGTACGCGGGGCTGGTGGGTAACGCGGCGGCCATGCTGTTTCTGATCCTGCGCCTGCGCCATAAAAACCACGTGATGGCGCCGGACCGCGAACTGCTTGCGGCCCTGCGCCTGGACCGCGTTATTTTGGGCAAGGTCTTACGCATCGGCTTGCCCACGGGCTTGCAGATGGTGGTGCTGTCGCTGTCGGAACTGGTCATTCTGGCCCTGGTCAACAGCCACGGGTCACAGGCCACGGCGGCGTATGGCGCGGTGACGCAGATCGTCAACTACGTGCAGTTCCCGGCGCTGTCGATTGCGATTACCGCTTCGATCCTGGGGGCCCAGGCGATTGGCGCCGGCAAGCTGGAGCGCATCGGGCCGATCCTGCGCACGGGTTTGTTGATCAACACCGGCCTGACCGGCGGCTTGATTGTGCTTGGCTATGGGTTGTCGCACTGGTTGCTCGGCCTGTTTATCACCGATGACGCGGCGCGGGTAAACGCCGAACACCTGCTGCACATCATGTTGTGGAGCATCCTGGTATTTGGCTTCCAGGCCGTGATCGGCGGCATCATGCGTGCCAGCGGCGTGGTGTTGATGCCGGTGGTCATCTCGATCTTTTGCGTGCTGTGCGTGGAACTGCCGATGGCGTACCTGCTCAACGCGCACTTTGGCCTTGAGGGCGTCTGGATGGCGTTTCCGGTAACCTACCTGGCGATGCTGGGGCTGCAGACCGCCTATTACCGCTTGGTGTGGCGGCATAAACAGATCAAACGGCTGGTGTGATAAACGGTCGCGCAAATTCCCCACAGAAGGCTTGTGATTGATGGCAAACCCCTACGCCGAGTTGTTCCAGGTCCCTGGCGCCCGGGCTTTTGTATTGGCGGGGATGCTGGCGCGCATGCCAGTGTCGATGACTGGCATCGGCCTGATCACCATGCTTTCGCAGGTGCACGGCGGTTATGGCCTGGCCGGTTCGGTGGCGGCGGTGTTTGCCTTGGCCACGGCGTTTTGTGCGCCGCAGGTTTCACGCCTGGTCGACCGCTACAGCCAGGGCAGGGTGCTGCCGGTGGCTGCGCTGATCGGTGGCGGGGCGTTGCTGATGGTGTTGCTGTGCACCCGTTTGCAGGCGCCGAACTGGACGCTGTTCCTGTTCGCCGCCCTGGCCGGTTGCATGCCCAATATGTCAGCGATGGTGCGTGCACGCTGGACCGAGTTGTACCGAGGCCAACCCAAGCTGCAAACCGCATTCGCCCTGGAATCGGTGCTGGATGAGGTGTGCTTTATCATCGGCCCGCCGATCTCGGTGGGGCTCAGCGTCGTCCTGTTTCCCGAAGCCGGGCCACTGGTGGCGGCCCTGTTGCTGGCAGTGGGCGTGACCACCTTTGTGCTGCAACGTGCGACTGAGCCGCCGGTGCACGCCCATCAGGATCACCACGGGCGTTGGCTGATCGCCTCGCCCTCGGTGCTGATCCTGATGATCTTGCTGCTGGCCATGGGCGTGATCGTCGGCGTGGTGGACGTGGTCAGCGTGGCCTTCGCGCAGCATCAGGGCCAGCCGGCGGCGGCGAGTATTGTGCTGTCGGTGTACGCCATTGGCTCATGCCTGGCAGGCTTGGCGTTTGGCACGCTGACACTCAAGGCGCCGCTGCCCCGGCAGTTTCTGTTTTGTGGCATCGCCACGGCACTGACCACCTTGCCGCTGCTGCTGGTGAGCAATATCCCCGGGCTGGCCGTGGCGATCTTTATCTCCGGGCTGTTTTTCGCCCCCACCCTGATCGTCTCCATGGCCCTGGTGGAGCGGGTCGTGCCGCCCAGCCGCCTCACCGAAGGCATGACCTGGCTGATCACCGGCCTCAGCATCGGCGTGGCCATCGGCGCCGCCAGCTCCGGTTGGATGATCGATCACTTTGGCGCCCCCAGCGGGTTCTGGGTCGCGCAGGCGGCGGGGGCGGTGGTGTTGGCCTCAGCGTTGCTGGGCTATCGGCGCCTGGGCAGAGAGTAATGCCTGCAGGGCCTGATGCTGGCTGCCATAGCGGGCGGCGACATAGGCCTCCAGCAGGCGGATAAAATCCTCGGCAATCGTCTGCCCCTTGAGGGTCATCACCCGCTCGCCATCGATATAAACCGGTGCCGAAGGATGCTCCCCGGCACCGGGCAAGGAGATGCCGATATCGGCCAAACGGCTTTCCCCGGGGCCATTGACCACACACCCCATGACCGCCACCTGCATGCGTTCGACGCCGGGATAATGGATACGCCACAGCGGGGTCTGTTTGCGCAGGTAGTGTTCGATACGCTGTGCCAGTTCCTGGAAAAACACACTGGTGGTACGCCCGCAGCCTGGGCACGCGACCACTTGCGGCGTGAAGGCACGCAAGCCCATGGTTTGCAGGATCTGCTGGGCAACCTGGACTTCCTTGGCTCGTTCGCCGCCGGGGTCGGGGGTGAGGGAAATGCGCAGGCTGTCGCCGATGCCTTCCTGCAGTAACACGGCCAGGGCCGCCGTGGACGCGACAATCCCCTTGGAGCCCATGCCGGCCTCGGTCAGCCCCAGGTGCAGGGGGAAGTCACAGCGCGACGCCAGGGTGCGATAGACCGCGATCAAATCCTGCACATGGCTGACCTTGGCCGACAGCACGATATGGTCGGCAGGCAACCCGACCTCAACCGCCCGCCGGGCGTTGTCCAGCGCCGACACCACCAGCGCCTCGCGCATCACCGCGTCGGCCGCCAGGGGTACGGCGAGGGCGCCATTCGCATCCATCATGCCTGCCAGCAGGTCGGGGTCGAGGCTGCCCCAATTCACGCCGATGCGTACCGGTTTGTCATAGCGACAGGCGACTTCGATCATCTGGCAGAACTGTTCATCGCGCCGCGCGCCCTTGCCGACATTCCCGGGGTTGATCCGGTACTTGGCCAGGGCTTGGGCGCAGTCAGGGTAAGCGGCGAGCAGGCGGTGGCCATTGAAGTGAAAGTCGCCCACCAGCGGCACATCGAGATTGTGCCGGTCCAACCGTTCGCGAATGCTTGCCACCTGAGCGGCGGCCTCGTGGCTATTGACGGTGATGCGTACCAGTTCCGCGCCGGCGCGGGCCAGGCTTTCGACCTGTGCGGCGGTGGCCTGGGCATCCGCGGTGTCGGTGTTGGTCATGGCCTGCACCACGATCGGTGCGCCACTGCCCATGCACACGTTGCCGATGGACACCTGGCGGGTAGCGCGACGCACAATGGGGTTATTCATGGCAGCGATTCCTCTGGCCTATTGGCGGGCAATCAGCCCGCTTGGCGGTTGAAACTGCACGCGTTCTTCGCGGCCCGGTAAGGTCTGTAGTTGCAGCGGGGCGATTCGCGCCAGGGCCGCGATCACGTCTTGCACCGCAGCCTCCGGCGTTGACGCGCCTGCGCTGATCCCCAAGGTCATCTGTGGGGTAAACCAGCAGGTCTGTACTTCACTGCCGTCGGCCACGAGGTAGGCGGGCGTGCCGCTGTCGTTCGCCAGTGCGCGCAGGGTCACCGCGTTTGCGCTATGGGTGTTGCCAACCACCAACAGCACATCCACTTGCCTACACAGCTCACGCACCGCCTGTTGACGGTTTTGCACCGCATAGCAAATGTCGCGGGCGGCAGGCCCGACAATCTGCGGATAGCGCTGCTGCAAAGCGTCGATCACACTGCGGGTGTCATCGACGCTGAGGGTCGTCTGGGTGAGGTAGGCCAGGGGGGTATCGGCAGGAAAGTCCAGGGCGTGGGCTTGCTCGACCGTCTGAATCAAGGTGATTGGCGCGTCGACCTGGCCCAGGATGCCGATGACTTCAGGGTGCCCAGGCTCGCCGATCAGGATCAACTGGTAGCCCTTGGCAGCGTATTGGCGTCCGTGCAGATGCACCTTGGTCACCAGCGGGCAGGTGGCATCGAGCACGTTGAGTTCACGTTGCGACGCCTGGTGTTCCACTGCGCGGGCCACCCCATGCGCGCTGAAAATAGTCACAGCGCCGCTCGGCACCTGCTCCAGGTCCTCTACGAACACGGCGCCCTGGTCGCGCAGGGACTGCACCACATGGCGGTTATGCACGATTTCATGGCGCACGTAGACCGGTGCGCCGAATTGCGCCAGCGCCTGTTCAACCGTGTCGATGGCGCGAACCACGCCGGCACAGAAGCCCCGTGGCTGAGCCAGGATAACGTTCATGTGCAGGCACTCGCGCGGTAGACCGGTGTGCAGGGCAATGGACAGGCCAACGGGTGCTCATCGGCGAAGCGTTGTATGGCGTGCGTGATGCCCTCGGCGTCCAGGCCACACTGGCTCAGGAGCTGCTCAGGTGTACCGTGTTCGATAAAGTGGTCGGGCAAGCCCAGTTGCAGCAGGGGTGGCCGCAGGTTCTGACTGGCCAGGTATTCCAGGCAGGCCGAGCCTGCGCCGCCCATCACGCAACCTTCCTCAACCGTCACCAGCCAATCATGCTCGCGTGCCAGCGCCTGCAGCAGGTGGTGGTCAAGGGGTTTGATAAAGCGCATGTTGGCGAGGGTGGCATCAAGCAACTCTGCCGCTGCCACTGCCCTTTGCGTCATTGAACCAAAGGCCAGGATGGCGATACGTTTGCCGTGGGCCTGGGTACAGGTGCGGCGGATTTCGCCTTTGCCCACCGCCAGTTCGGTCAGCTCGAGTGAGGGCGCGATGCCGCTGCCCGAGCCGCGAGGGTAGCGCACGGCGCAAGGTCCCGGTTGCTGCAGAGCGGTGTGCAACATCTGCCGGCATTCCTGTTCGTCGGCTGGCGCCATCACAGTGAGATGGGGGATGCAGCGCAAATAGGCGATATCGAAGGCGCCCATATGGGTGGCACCGTCAGCGCCAACAATGCCGGCGCGGTCGATCGCAAACACCACCGGCAGTTGCTGCAGGGCAATGTCGTGGATCAGTTGGTCGTATCCGCGTTGCAGGAACGTCGAATAGATCGCCACCACCGGTTTCATGCCATCGGCCGCAAGGCCGGCGGCGAAGGTCAGCGCGTGTTGCTCGGCGATCCCGACATCAAAGTAACGCTCGGCAAACTGCCGCTCGAACGCCACCAGCCCGGAGCCTTCGCGCATGGCTGGGGTGATCACCACCACGCGTGGGTCGCGCTCGGCTTCATCCGCCAGCCACTGGCTGAACACTTGGGTGTAAGTCGGCGCGCCGGGAGCCGCCGGGCGAATGCCTTGGATCGGGTCGAACTTGCCTGGCCCGTGATAGAGCACCGGGTCGGCGGCAGCGGGCGAGTAGCCGTGGCCTTTCTCGGTAATGATGTGCAGCAACTGCGGGCCACGCTGGTTTTTCAGGTGGCGCAATGCGTTGACCAGTCCACCAAGGTCATGCCCGTCGATGGGGCCGTGGTAGGTCAGGCCCATGGCCTTGAACACGCTGGGGTCGTGGCTGCCATGGCGGTCGGCAGTCAGCGCGCCGAGGTGTTCGCGCAGCATGCCCACCGATGGCGAGATCGACATATCGTTGTCATTGAGGATCACCAGAAATGGCAAGTCACGGAACAGCCCCGCGTTGTTAAGCGCCTCGAAGGCCATGCCGCCGCTCAGGGCGCCGTCACCGATCACGGCGATGCAGTGGCGCGCGAGCCCCAGGTTGCGGGCGGCCAGGGCCATGCCAAGGGCGGCCGAAATCGAGGTGCTGGAGTGCGCGGTACCAAAACAGTCGTAGCGTGACTCGCACCGGCGCGGAAAACCCGAAATCCCACCGAGCTGACGAAGGCCGGGCATGGCTTCGCGGCGCCCGGTAAGGATCTTGTGGGCATAGGCTTGGTGCCCTACGTCCCAGACAATCCGGTCATCGGGTGTGTCGAACACGTAATGCAGGGCGATGGTCAGTTCGACGGTGCCCAGGTTGGCCGACAGATGGCCGCCCGTGGCGCTGACGGTTTGCAGGATGAACGCCCGCAGCTCATGCGCCAACGGCCCCAGGGCAGCAGGGTGCAAACTGCGCAGGCAGGTTGGGTTATTCACCGACTTTAATAGTTCATACATAGTCTGCATCTCCACTATGCTCGTCGTGGCGGTCAGCCCATACAATCAACGCGTCATGAATCATTCGCCGAGACGCAGACATAGCGGCAAGTATCGTTAACGGCCCAGTAGTGATAACCGATGATCCAATGATGCAGTTCATTGATATAGCGCCGGACAGCGGGCGTATCTTCGTCAGGTAGTTAATAGCCTGCGCTGGTGCCATAAAAACAAAGCAAGGAACAAGGCCGCTATGAGGGCGGCCAAGTATTTCATAAACTTTTTTGTCGATGCTTAGTATATGTAACTGCCCGAGGATGGGGAGGGTGTTGGCGCCGTAGATCCTGCGTGCGTTTTCGCGAACATGCTGCTCAACCGCGTGAGCCTGCGCTGGAGGCTCGCTTCCAACATGCGCCCACGCAGGGCGAAATGGAATGTTGGTTACATTCATTTGAACCGCTCCACAGTATCTATGGCCTCGGACGATACTGCGGACCTTAGGGCTAATTGTCGTGTGATGAAAAGATATACAGTGAGAGCGTACCTCAATAATTCACGCGGGCTTGAGTTTTGTTAGTGTGGTTTGCAATGGTGGTTATTGTGTTTTGATATACGCGATGATTGCGCTGAATAATGGGAAGCTCTATCGCTAATGGTTATATTGTCATACGGGTCCAGGCGCCTAGGCTTGTATCTGTCAGTTATTAATTATGGATGGCAAGACTATGATGCAACGCCTGCTCGTTCTCGGTTCAACCGGGTCGGTCGGCGACAGTGTTCTAGATGTAGTCGCGCGTCACCCTGAGGCATTTATGGTGCACGGCCTTACCGCCCATCGGCGTATGGACAAGCTGTACCAGCAATGCCTGCGATTTCGGCCCGCGATAGCGGTGGTCAGTGAGCCGCAACATGCCATCGAATTACAGGCGCATCTGCTGGCGGCTGGCGTGCCCACGGAGGTGCTGTGTGGCAACGATGCGTTGTGCGCAGCTGCGCGGGAGTCGCAGGTCGACACCGTGGTGGCGGCGATTGTCGGCGCGGCGGGGTTGTTGCCGACCTTGAGCGCTGCGCGGGCCGGCAAGAAAATCCTCCTGGCCAACAAAGAGGCGTTAGTCGTCTCGGGTGCATTGTTCATTGAAACCGCTGCCAGGGCAGGCGCTGTGGTGATCCCGCTGGACAGTGAACACAACGCGATCTTCCAATGCTTGCAGGGGTGCCATGGCACGCTTGACGGTGTTGAGCGGCTGGTGCTGACGGCGTCAGGCGGGCCATTCAGAGATTGGCCATTGGACTGCCTGGCTGACGCCACGCCTGAGCAAGCCTGCGCCCACCCCAACTGGTCCATGGGGCGCAAGATCTCTGTGGACTGCGCGACCATGATGAACAAGGGCCTGGAAATCATCGAAGCCCATTGGTTGTTCAACCTGCCTGCCGAGCGCATCGAAGCCCTGATTCATCCGCAAAGCGTGGTGCATTCCATGGTGGTGTTTCGTGATCAATCGGTGATGGCGCAACTGGGCAACCCCGACATGCGCATGCCGGTGGCGCATGCCCTGGCGTATCCGCAACGCATTGAGTCGGGCGTGGCCCCACTGGACCTGACCCGCTATGCCGGGCTGACCTTTGAACACCCCGACGTGGCGCGTTTTCCCTGCCTTGGCCTGGCGTTACAGGTCTTGGCTGACGGCGCCCGGGCCAGTGCGGCCATGAATGCCGCCAACGAGGTGGCGGTCGAGGCGTTCCTGGGCCGGCGTATTCGATTTACCCAGATTTGTGAGGTGGTCGAACAGACGTTGCAACATATCGACCTGTCCAACGCTGTCGACCTTGAAGCGATCCTCGGCCTGGACCGCCAGGCGCGGCGATTGGCGCGCGAGCATGTGCGCCACTGTGTGTCGAGCGCCTAGGTTCGGCTTCAGCCAGCGGCTGGGCAAACATCGGCGCTGTGATGTTGCAGAAACTCATTCAACGCTTGGCGCGTCAGGTCATTGAGTGTCACTTTCTTGCGGGTTGCCGCCAGGGCCGCAGCCAGATGCAGGTCGTGGCCGACGCGCACATTGAAGGAGCCTTTGCAGGGTTTTTCCGGTGTTTGCCCCAGCGCCTGGCAGGTAGTGAGGTAGTCGTCCACCGCCTCACGAAACGCTGCGTCCAGCTCGGCGACGGTTTTCCCTTCGTAGCTGACCAACGCCTTGATAAACAGGATTTTGCCAAACAGACAGTTGTCTTCAACGCTGGCTTCGATAGAGCCGATGTAGCCTTTGTGTTTCAGTTGGTTGTTCACTGAATCAGTTCTCCTGATTTCAATTGTTCGATGATCTGGCGCCGAATGTAGTGTTTCAGTTCGTTGCCGGGGTGGGGCCTGTGCAGCGTGATCATTGCACTGGGGTCACCGATGTCGAATTTGACGCGGCTTCCTGTCCCCTCGATCTGTGTGTAGCCCAGCCGACTCAAGAGTGTGACGAGCTCTGGCCAGGTAAATGCCATTTGCTCATTGAGCAGTTTGGCGAGCAGCTTTTCATTTTTGGACACGGCGTTCCCTGCGTGCGACTAAATGTAGTTGCAAAAAGTGGTGTTCGTCAATGCTAGCTGGTGTTCCGTTGGTCTGGCCGAGATTGATGTAACCCTTGATGACGCGCCGCTTCATGCCTTTATCCCCGCGCTAATTTTTCCCCGTCCGGTTCGTTTTATAGGGACGACGTGCCTTTGTGCTTCCTGCCTATTGCTCCGGACTCCAAGAAATGAATGCTCAAGACTCCTTGAAACTTGCTCGCCGGTTTATCGGGTTGCCCCTGGAAAAACGCCAGCTGTTCCTGCAGGCCTTGCAGAAAGAAGGGGTGGATTTTTCGCGGTTTCCGATTCCGGCCGGGGTGGAGGCTGAGGACCGCTTTGCGTTGTCCTACGCGCAGCAACGCATGTGGTTTCTGTGGCAATTGGACCCGGCCAGCGGCGCCTACAACCTGCCGGGCGCGGTACGCCTCAAGGGCACGCTGAGCCTGAGCGCGATGCAACAGGCATTCGAAAGCCTTGTGGCCAGGCACGAAACCCTGCGCACGCTGTTCCAGCGTCAGGCCGATGAGCGCCTTGTGCTGGTTGCCGCGCAGCCGTCAGTGGCCATCGAACAGCTCGACCTGAGCGACCTGGCCCCCGCCGCGCGCGAACAGGCGGTCAATGACGCGGCTACCCGCCAGTCGCTGCTGCCCTTCGATCTGGCGCAAGGCCCGTTGCTGCGTGTGCAATTGCTCAAGCTCGACGCACAGGAACATGTGCTGCTGCTGACCCTGCACCACATCGTCTCCGATGGCTGGTCGATGAACGTACTGATCGACGAGTTCATCCGCTTTTACGACGCCCATGAGCGCCACGAGGCGCCGCAATTGCCGGACTTGCCGATTCAGTACAGCGACTTCGCCCTGTGGCAGCGCCGTTGGCTGGAGGCGGGCGAACAGGCACGTCAGCTGGAATACTGGCAAGCGCGCCTGAGCGATGAGCACCCGGTACTGGAGCTGCCGACCGATCACCCACGCCCGGCCATGCCCAGCTACCAGGGCACGCGTCACAATTTTGCGGTTGATGCAGGCCTGGCCGCGCAACTGCGTAGCTGCGCGCAAAAACACAACGTCACGTTATTCATGCTGTTGCTCGGCGCGTTCAACGTGCTGCTGCATCGCTACACTGGCCAGGGCGATATCCGCGTCGGCGTGCCCATCGCCAATCGCAACCGTACCGAGGTCGAAGGGCTGATCGGCTTCTTCGTCAACACCCAGGTCCTGCGCACCGAACTCACCGGGCAGACTCGCGTCAGTGAGTTGCTGCAAGGCATCAAGGAACACGCGTTGGGCGCGCAGGCCCATCAGGAGTTGCCGTTCGAGCGCCTGGTGGAAGCCCTCAAGGTCGAGCGTAGCCTGAGCCATACGCCGCTGTTCCAAGTGATGTACAACCACCAGCCGGTGGTGTCCGACATCGCCTCGATCACGACCGCCTCTGGCCTGGAGCTGGCCCTGGTGGAGTGGCAGGGCCGTACTACCCAGTTCGACCTGACCCTCGACACCTATGAAAAATCCGGCACTCTGCACGCGGCGTTGACCTACGCCAACGACCTGTTCGACGCGTCGACCATCGCGCGCATGGCCCGCCACTGGATCAGCCTGTTGCAGGCGATGGTTGCCGATGGCGAGCAGCGCATCGGTGAATTGCCGATGCTCAGCGCCGATGAGCAACAGGTGCTGGTGCAGGCCTGGAACCAGACGGCGCAGGCCTATCCGACCGAGCGCGGCATTCACCACCTTATCGAAGACCAGGTGCACGCCACGCCCGAAGCGCCGGCGCTGGTGTTCGGCGCAACCACCTTGAGCTACGCCCAGCTCGACGCCCGCGCCAACCAACTGGCCCATGCGTTACGCGAACAAGGGGTTGGCCCCGATGTGCTGGTGGGGGTCTGCGTTGAGCGCTCCATCGAGATGGTGGTCGGCCTGCTGGCGATTCTCAAGGCCGGCGGCGCCTACGTTCCCCTCGACCCCGAATACCCGCAGGAACGCCTGGCCTACATGATCGAAGACAGCGGCATCCAGCTGCTGCTCAGCCAGCACAGCCTGTTGCCGTTGCTGCCCGTGGACGGTATTCGGGTGATTGCCCTTGACTCGTCTTCGCAGTGGCTGGACGGCTTCAGTACCGCGTCGCCCAACGTGGCTGTCGACGCGCTGAACCTGGCCTATGTGATCTACACCTCGGGCTCCACCGGCAAGCCCAAGGGCGCCGGCAACAGCCATCGCGCCCTGGTCAACCGCCTGTGCTGGATGCAGCAGGCCTACGGTCTGGACGGCGGCGATGCGGTGCTGCAGAAAACCCCGTTCAGCTTTGACGTATCGGTCTGGGAGTTCTTCTGGCCGCTGATGACCGGCGCGCGCCTGGTGGTTGCGGCGCCTGGCGAGCACCGCGAGCCGGCACGCTTGATCGAGACTATCGGCCGCCACGCCATCACCACGTTGCACTTCGTGCCGTCGATGCTGCAGGCGTTTATCCATGAGCCGGGCGTGCAGGCGTGCGCCAGCCTCAAGCGCATCGTCTGCAGTGGCGAAGCCCTGCCGCTGGACGCGCAGATCCAGGTGTTCACCAAATTGCCGCAGGCCGGTTTGTTCAACCTCTACGGCCCCACCGAAGCGGCAATCGACGTGACCCATTGGACCTGTGTCGACGAAGGCCGCGACGCCGTGCCCATCGGCCGCCCGATTGCCAACCTCGGCACCTTTGTGCTCGACGCCCAACTCAACCCGGTACCTGCCGGCGTTTCCGGCGAGCTGTACCTGGGCGGCATCGGCCTGGCCCGCAGTTACCACCGTCGCGCGGCATTGACCGCCGAACGCTTTGTGCCCAGCCCGTTTGGCGACGGCGCGCGGCTGTACCGTACCGGCGACCGTGTGCGCCAGCGTGCCGATGGGGTTATCGACTACCTCGGTCGCCTCGATCATCAGGTCAAGCTGCGCGGCTTGCGCATCGAGTTGGGCGAAATCGAGACGCGCCTGATGCAACACCCCGGCGTGCGTGAGGCCGTGGTGCTGGTGCAGGGCGGCAAGCAACTGGTCGCGTACCTGGTGCTGGAAGGCGCAGCGCCCACCGACCTCAAGGCCTGGCTGCTCAGCAGCCTGCCGGAATACATGGTACCGAGCCATATGGTGCACCTGGCAAAGTTGCCGGTCACCGCCAACGGCAAGCTCGACCGCAAGGCCTTGCCACTGCCGAATGCCGCGCCGCAACAGGCGTATATCGCGCCGCAAAACCCGTTGCAAAAAGCCTTGGCAGCGGTCTGGAGCGACGTGCTGGGCGTTGAGCAGGTCGGCCTTGACGATAACTTCTTCGAACTGGGTGGCGATTCGATCATCTCCATCCAGGTGGTCAGCCGCGCGCGCCAGGCCGGGGTTCGCCTCAGCCCGCGCGACCTGTTCCAGTACCAGAGTGTGCGCAGCCTGGCGTTGGTGGCTACCTTCGAGCAGGCGATGGTCATCGACCAAGGGGCGGTCACCGGCGACGTCATCCTGACCCCGGTGCAACAGACCTTTTTCGCCGAGGCGATCCCGGCGCGTCAGCATTGGAACCAGTCGTTGCTGCTGACTCCGCGCGCGGCGTTGGAGCCTGCGCGCCTTGAGGCGGCCCTGACCCAACTGGTCAACCATCACGATGCCCTGCGCCTGCGGTTTGTGCAGCAGGCCGACGGTTGGCAGCAAACCCATGCCGCGCAGGTCAGCGCGGCGGCGCTGTGGCAGTCGCGTGCCGCCAACGACACTGAACTGGCCGCGCGGTGTGACGAAGCCCAGCGCAGCCTCGACCTTGAACATGGCCCGCTGCTGCGCGCCGCATTGGTCAGCATGGCTGACGGTTCTCAGCGCCTGTTGCTGGTAATCCATCACCTGGTGGTGGATGGCGTGTCCTGGCGCATCCTGCTCGAAGACCTGCAGCAGGCTTACGGCGGTGCCGCGTTGCCGGCCAAGACCAGCGCCTATCAGGCTTGGGCGCAGCAGTTGCAGGCGCATGCCCTGACCCTCGACGGCCAGCTGCCGTACTGGCAGGCGCAATCTGTGGATGCAGACTTGCCCTGCGACCGCCCCGAGGGCGGCCTGCAAAACCGCCTGGGCAGCAAACTTGAAATCCGCCTCGACGGCGAGCGCACCCGCCAGCTGTTGCAGGATGCCCCGGCGGCCTACCGCACGCAGGTCAACGACCTGCTGCTGACCGCCCTGGCGCGAGTGATCCGCCGCTGGAGCGGTCAGCCCGCCGCGCTGATCCAGCTGGAAGGCCATGGCCGTGAAGACCTGTTCGACAACGTCGACCTGAGCCGCACCGTCGGCTGGTTTACCAGCCTGTTCCCGCTGCGCCTGCAGGCCGATGGCGACTTGTCGAGTGCAATCAAGTCGGTCAAGGAGCAGCTGCGCGCCGTGCCCGACAAAGGCATCGGCTACGGTCTGCTGCGCCACCTGGGCACACCGGCGGCCCGTGACGGCTTGGCCAACCTCGCCACGCCGCGTATCACCTTCAATTACCTCGGCCAGTTCGACCGCCAGTTCAATGAGTCGGCATTGTTTGTGCCGGCCACCCAAGGCAGCGGCCAGGCCCAGGACCCCGAGGCGCCGTTGGCCAACTGGCTGACCGTGGAAGGGCAGGTGTATGGCGGCGAGCTGGCGCTGCAATGGGGCTTCAGCCGCGAGATGTTCGAGGCCTCGACCATTCAAGGCCTGGCGGATGACTACGTCGGCGAACTGCAGGCGTTGATCGCGCATTGCATCGACCCGCAACACGGTGGCCTGACACCGGCCGACGTCAGCCTCGCGCAGCTGACCCAAGCGCAACTGGACGACCTGGCGCTGCCCGCGCGGGATGTACAGGATGTGTACCCGTTGTCGCCGATGCAGCAGGGCATGTTGTTCCACAGCCTCTATCAGCAGGGTGAGGACGACGTCTACGTCAGCCAGTTGCGCGCCGATGTGCAGGGGGTCGACGTGGCGCAATTCCAGCGCGCCTGGGCCCAGGTGCTGGCGCGCCATGACATGCTGCGCACCGGTTTTGTCTGGCAGGACGATCAGGGCCAGGCCCTGCAGGTGGTGCATCGTCAGGTCAGTTTACCGTTCGATGAGTTTGACTTTCGCGAGCGCCAAGACCTCGCGGCGGCGCTCGACAGCCTGGCCGCCGAGCACCATCGCCAGGGCTTCGAATTGGCGCGCCCGCCGCTGCTGCGGGTCGCGCTGGTGCGTATCAGCGACGAGCGTTGGCATTTGATCTACACCAGCCATCACATCTTGATGGACGGCTGGAGCAATGCCCTGGTCCTCAATGAAGTGCTGCAAGCCTGCAAAGGCCAGCCACTGCCGCCAGCCGGTGCAGCGTTTTCCCAGCACATCGCTTGGCTGCAACAGCAGGACCCGGCGCTGGGCGAGGCCTTCTGGCGTCAGCGCCTGGCGCAGTTGGACGAGCCGACCCACCTGGCGCGCAGTGTGGCCAAGACCGCGTCGCACAGCGGCGAGGCGTATGCACAGATTCTTTGCGAGCTGGATGAAACCCAGACGAGGCAGTTGGCTGCCTTCGCTCGCGCCCATCAAGTGACCCTCAATACCCTGGTGCAATCGGCGTGGATGTTGCTGCTGCAACGCTACACCGGCCAGGCCAGCGTTGCCTGCGGCGTCACGGTGTCAGGGCGGCCGGCGCAGTTGGCGAATGTCGAGCAACAAGTTGGCCTGTTCATCAACACCTTGCCCTTGATCGCCACGGCGAACCCGGCGCACAGCGTCGGCGACTGGGTGCGCAGCGTCCAGGCCCTGAACGTGGAAATGCGTGAGCACGAGCACACGCCGCTGTTCGATATCCAGCGCTGGGCCGGTTCGGCTGGGGAGGCGCTGTTCGACACCCTGGTGGTGTTCGAAAACTTCCCGGTCGCCAAGACCCTGGAGCAGCCCGGCGAGGGTGGCCTGCGCTTCAGCGGCGTCAGCCATCAGGAACGCACCAACTACCCGCTGACCCTGACCGTGCACGGCGGCGAGCACTTGAGCCTGCACCTGGAATACCAGTGTGCCGACTTCGCCCACGACGCCGTACAGAATATTGCCGCGTACCTGCTGGGCCTGTTGCAGCGGTTTGTCGAAGCGCCTGAGCAAGCCTTGGGCGACGTGCCTTTGCTGCTGGCCGACGAACACCAGCGCGTGCTGCAGGACTGGAACCCGCGCGATGTCGCCACCCCGGCACAGGCCAGCGTGCTGCAGCGCTTTGAGCGTCAGGCGGCGGAGCACCCGGAGAATGTCGCCCTGATCCTCGATCAGCAGCGCCTGAGCTATGCCCAATTGAACCTGCGCGCCAACCGCCTGGCCCATCGCTTGATCGAGCAGGGCGTGGGCGCCGATACCTTGGTGGGCGTGGCGGTGGATCGCTCCCTGGAAATGATCGTGGGCCTGTTGGCGGTGCTCAAGGCCGGTGGCGCCTACGTGCCGCTGGACCCCAAATACCCGGCCGAGCGCCTGCAATGCATGATCGAGGACAGCGGCCTGCACCTGCTGCTGACCCGGCAGCCATTGCTGCAACAACTGCCGATCACCGACCCCCTGCACCTGATCTGCCTGGAAGACGGCCCCGACTGGCTGGCCGAGTACAGCGGGAACAACCCGGCGCCACGCGCGTGGCCTGCCAACCTGGCCTACGTGATGTTCACGTCCGGCTCCACCGGCCGGCCAAAAGGCGTGGGCATCGACCTGGCGTCCCTGGCGCGGCACGTGGAAGTGTTCAGCGAGCTGTTCGCGTTGCAGCCCGATGATCGCGTGCTGCAATTTGGCACCTTCAACTTCGACGGTTTCGTCGAGCAGCTGTACCCGGCCCTGTGCTGCGGGGCAGCCGTGGTGGTGCGGGGCGGCGACCTGTGGGACAGCGACACGTTCTACCAGCAATTGCTCGCTCACGACATTTCCGTGGTCGACCTCACCACCGCCTATTGGCTGTTATTGGTGCGCGACTTTGCCGAGCTGGGCCCGCGCGACTACGGGCGCCTGCGCCAACTGCACATCGGCGGCGAAGCCATGCCACCCGAAGGCCTGAGCGCCTGGCGTGACGCGGGCCTGCAGCATGTCCGCCTGCTCAACACCTACGGTCCTACCGAGGCTACGGTGACTGCGACTGCCCTGGAGTGCGCCGCGTACGTCGACGGCCGCGAAGCCTTGCCGACCATGATGCCGATTGGCCGGGTGCTGGACGGCCGCGCCATCTACCTGCTGGACGCCAATCTCAACCCGGTGCCGGTCGGCGTTGCGGGCGAACTGGTGATCGGCGGGCCGCTGCTGGCGCGGGGTTATTTCAACCGTCCCGAGTTGACGGCGGAGCGCTTCATTCCTGACCCGTTCAGCACCAGCGGCGCGGGCCGCCTGTACCGTACCGGTGACCTGGCGCGCTATCGCGCTGACGGCATGATCGAGTACGTGGGCCGTATCGACCACCAGGTCAAGGTCCGTGGTTTCCGTATCGAGCTGGGCGAAATCGAAACGCACCTGCTGGCTCAGGCCGGTGTGCGCGAGGCGCTGGTGATTGCCGCCGACAGCCAACTGGTGGGCTACGTCGTGGCGAGCCAGCCACTGTCCGACACCCAGCAAAACGAATTGCGCACACGCCTCAAGACCGCACTGCGCGCAGAGCTGCCGGACTACATGGTGCCGGCGCACCTGCTGCTGTTGGACCACATGCCGCTGAGCCCCAATGGCAAGCTGAACCGTGGCGCACTGCCCAAACCCGATGCCAGCCAACCCCTGGCCGATTGGCGCGCGCCCGTCACCGAGCTGGAGCAACGTGTGGCGGCGATCTGGGCCCAGGTACTGGGCGCCGAGCGCGTGGGGCTCGACGATCACTTCTTCGAAATGGGCGGGCATTCGTTGCTCGCCACGCAGTTGGTGTCCCGCGTTCGCCATGGCCTTGGGGTGCAAGTCAGCCTCAAGGTGCTGTTCGAACACCCGCGGCTGGCCGATTTTGTCCTGGCGCTGGGCACCGAGCGTGATTCGACGCCGGCGCTGGTGAAAGTCGACCGTGCGCAGCCGCTCCTGTTGTCCTACGCCCAGGAACGTCAGTGGTTCCTCTGGCAGCTGGACCCGCACAGCGCGGCCTACCATGTGCCGAGCGCACTGCGCCTTAAAGGCTCGTTGGACCCGCGCGCACTGCAACGCGCCTTTGACACGTTGGTGGCGCGCCACGAAAGCCTGCGCACTCATTTGCAGCAAGAGGGCGAGCGCACGGTGCAGGTGATCAACCCACAGGGTCGGATCGAACTCACCGCGGCCGATACTGACGAGGGCGGTTTGCAGGCCCGGGTCGAAGCCCTGATCACCCAGCCGTTTGATTTGCGCAGTGGGCCGCTGATGCGCGTCAGCCTGCTGCGGTTGGCCGAGGATGAACACGTGCTGGTGCTGGTGCAGCACCACATCGTCTCCGATGGCTGGTCGATGCAGGTCATGGTCGACGAGCTGGTCCAGCTCTATGCCGCCTACAGCCAGGGCCACACCCTGCAATTGCCGGACCTGGCGATCCAGTACGTCGACTACGCCCTGTGGCAGCGGGGCTGGATGGAGGCGGGTGAAAAGGCGCGGCAACTGGGTTACTGGCGTGACCTGCTGGGCGGTGAGCAACCGGTGCTCGAGCTGCCATTCGATCGCCAGCGCCCGGCGGTGCCGACGCATCGCGGTGCGCGCCTGGAGGTGCCGTTGGCGGCGCCATTGCTGGCGGACCTCAAGACGCTCGCCCAGCGTGAGGGCGTGACGTTGTTCATGCTGTTGCTGGCGTCTTATCAGGTGTTGTTGCACCGCTACAGCGGCCAGCAAGATATCCGGGTCGGCGTGCCAATCGCCAACCGCAACCGGATCGAAACCGAACGCCTGATCGGCTTTTTCGTCAACACCCAGGTGCTCAAGGCTGATATTGACGGCCACACCACCGTGCACGCGTTGCTGGCCCAGGTGAAACAGCGCGCGCTGCAAGCCCAGGCTCATCAGGACCTGCCGTTCGAACAGCTGGTGGAGGCCTTGCAGCCCGAGCGCAGCCTGAGCCTGAGCCCGTTGTTCCAGGTCGCGTTCAACCACCATGTCAGCCTGGCAGGTGGGCATCTACGCTGCCTGGAGCACTTGCAGCTCAGCCCGGTCGGCTGGGATGAGACGGTCGCGCAGTTCGACCTGACCCTCGATATCGAGGAGTCTCAGGACCAATTACGCGCGTCACTGAGTTACGCCACCGACCTGTTCGACGCCGCAACCATCGCGCGCATGGCACGGCACTGGCAGAACCTGTTGCAGGCCATGGTTGCCGACCAGCAGCAGCTTGTCAGCCAACTGAACCTGCTGGACGCCGATGAGCAACAGCACATCCTGCAACTGTGGAATCAAACCGACGCCGGCTTCAGCGCCCAGCGCCTGGTGCACGAACGGGTGGCCGACCGCGCGCAGGAAAACCCGCAGGCGGTGGCGGTTAAATTCGATGCCCAGACCCTGACCTACGGCGAGCTGGACCGCCAGGCCAACCGCCTGGCCCATGCCTTGATCGCACGTGGCATCGGCCCCGAAGTGCGCGTGGCCATCGCCATGCCGCGCAGTGCCGAAAGCCTGGTGGCGTTCCTTGCGGTGCTCAAGGCGGGCGGCGTCTACGTGCCGCTGGACATCGAATACCCACGTGATCGTCTGCTGTACATGATGCAGGACAGCCGCGCACAACTGCTGCTGACCCACACCCACGCGTTGCAACAACTGCCGATCCCGCAAGGCATGCAGATGCTGGCCATCGACCGCCGCGAGGAATGGGCGGATCACAGCGATGCCGCGCCGCATATCGAACTGCACGGCGACAACCTCGCCTACGTGATCTACACCTCCGGCTCCACCGGCATGCCCAAGGGCGTCGCGGTGTCCCATGGACCTTTGGTGGCGCACATCATCGCCACCGGCGAGCGCTACGAGACGTCCCCAAGCGACTGCGAACTGCACTTCATGTCGTTCGCCTTCGACGGCTCCCACGAAGGCTGGATGCACCCGCTGATCAACGGCGCCAGCGTGCTGATCCGCGACGACAGCCTGTGGCTGCCCGAGTACACCTACGCGCAGATGCATCGCCACAACGTGACGATGGCGGTGTTCCCGCCGGTGTACCTGCAGCAGTTGGCCGAGCATGCCGAGCGCGACGGTAACCCGCCGGCGGTGCGCGTGTACTGCTTTGGTGGCGACGCGGTTGCGCAAGCCAGCTATGACCTGGCCTGGCGCGCGCTGAAACCGACCTACCTGTTCAACGGTTATGGGCCGACCGAAACCGTGGTCACGCCACTGCTGTGGAAGGCCCGCCGTGGCGACCCGTGCGGCGCCGTCTACGCCCCCATCGGCACCTTGCTGGGCAACCGCAGCGGCTATGTGCTGGATGCGCAGCTGAACCTGCAACCGATTGGCGTGGCCGGTGAGTTGTACCTGGGCGGCGAGGGCGTGGCGCGGGGTTACCTGGAGCGCCCAGCACTGACCGCCGAACGCTTTGTGCCGGACCCGTTCGGCAAGCCTGGCAGCCGCGTGTATCGCAGCGGCGACCTGACCCGTGGCCGTGCGGATGGCGTGGTGGACTACCTCGGTCGTGTCGACCATCAGGTGAAGATCCGCGGTTTCCGCATCGAGCTGGGTGAAATCGAAGCGCGCCTGCGCGAGCAGGACAGCGTCGGTGAAACCGTGGTGGTCGCGCAGGACGGCCCGACCGGCAAGCAACTGGTGGCCTACGTCGTTCCGGCGGATGCCGGCCTGGCCGACGAAACCGCGTTCCGCGACACCCTGAAACGCGCCCTCAAGACCGGCTTGCCGGACTACATGGTGCCGGCCCACTTCGTGTTCCTGGCGCAGATGCCGCTGACCCCCAACGGCAAGCTCGACCGCAAGGGCCTGCCCGCACCGGATGCGAGCCTGATGCAACAGGCTTATGTGGCCCCTGAAACCGAGCTGGAGCAGCAGATCGCTGCGATCTGGGCCGAGGTGCTGCGCCTGCCGCAGGTGGGGCTGAACGACAACTTCTTCGAAGTCGGCGGCCACTCCCTGCTGGCGATCCAGATCACCTCCAGGGTCCAGTCCGAACTGGGCCTGGAAGTCCCGCTGGTGGAAGTATTCCAGACCGAAACGCTGCGCGCCTATGTCCAGGCCGCTGCCACCTTCCGCGCGGGCACTGCGGAAGATTTTGATGACCTTCGTGACTTTTTGAGCGAACTAGAGGCGATTTGAACCATGCTTTCCAACCCTAATATTGATCTGGTGTCGCGCTTTCTTCGCCTGCCTCTTGAACAACGCCAGCAGTTTTACCAACGCCTGCAAAGCCGGGGCATGAGCTTTGCCCAATTGCCGATCGTCGCGGTCCGCGAGGCCGGCCAGGCCCTGCCGCTGTCCTACGCCCAGGAGCGTCAGTGGTTTCTCTGGCAACTGGACCCGGACAGCGCCGCCTATCACATCCCGGGCGTTCTGCGCCTCGCCGGCCGCCTGGACAAAAGCGCCTTGCAACGCAGTTTCGACAGCCTGCTCGCACGCCATGAAAGCCTGCGCACACGCCTGAACCTGGAGGGCGAGAACCGCTCCCAGGTGGTGCTGGAAGAGGCGCAGATCGAACTGCTTGAAAGCACAGTGGACGAAGCGCAGTTGCAGGCCCGCGTGCAGGCTGAAATCGCGCGGCCATTCGATCTGCTCCACGGACCGTTGTTGCGCCTGAACTTGCTGCGCCTGAGCGAAGAGGAGCATGTGTTGGTGCTGGTGCAGCACCATATCGTCTCGGACGGCTGGTCAATGGGGGTCATGGTCCAGGAGCTGATGCAGTTCTACGCCGCTTTCAGCCAAGGCCAGGCCTGCGAGTTGGCGCCGTTGTCGATTCAGTACCCAGACTATGCCCTGTGGCAGCGCAGCTGGATGGAAGCCGGCGAGAAAGCGCGTCAGCTCGGCTACTGGTGCGAGCAACTGGGCGGCACGCAACCGGTATTGGAGTTGCCGCTGGATCACCCGCGCCCGGCGCGACAAAGCTACCGTGGCGCGCGCCATGACGTGGCGCTGGAGCCGGCGCTCGTCGCGAGCCTCAAAGCCCTGGCGCAACGTGAAGGCGTCACCGTGTTCATGCTGTTGCTGGCGGCGTTCCAGACCCTGCTGTATCGCTACAGCGGCCAGTCCGATATCCGCGTTGGCGTGCCGAACGCCAACCGCAACCGTGCCGAAACCGAAGGCCTGATCGGTTTCTTCGTCAATACCCAAGTGCTCAAGGCCGACATTGACGGCCAGATGACCTTCAGCCAGTTGCTGGCCCAGGTCAAACAGCGCGCCCTCGAGGCCCAGAGTCACCAGGACCTGCCGTTCGAACAGCTGGTGGAGGCGCTGCAACCTGAACGCAGCATGAGCCATAACCCACTGTTCCAAGTGATGTTCAACCACCAGACCCAAACGCGCAGCTCGGCTGGCGCGCAGCAGTTGCCGGGCCTCACCGTGCAACCGCTGACGAGCGAAGAGCACAGCACGCAGTTCGATTTGAGCCTGGACACCGAAGAAACCGAGCAAGGCCTCTGGGCCTCGTGGACCTATGCCACCGACCTGTTTGATGCCTCCACGGTGGAGCGCATGGCGCAGCATTGGCAAACGCTGTTGCGTGCACTCGAAGGTTCTGCGCAGCTGCGTCTCGAACACATCACCATGCTGGCCGAGCACGAGCAGCATCAACTGCTGGGCAGCTGGAACCACAGCAGCGCAGCGTTTGACACCGCAAGCAGCGTGCACGAGCAGTTTGAAGCCCAGGCGCAGCAACGGCCCGACGCCATCGCGCTGTGCCTAGACGACCAGTCGCTCAGCTACGCCGACCTCAATCATCAGGCTAACCGCCTGGCCCACTACCTGATCGGCCAGGGCGTCGGCCCCGAGGTGATGGTCGGCGTTGCGGTGGAGCGGTCGTTCGCCATGGTCGTCAGCCTGCTGGCGATTCTCAAGGCCGGTGGCGCGTATGTGCCGCTCGACCCGCAGTACCCGCGTGAGCGCCTGCTGCACATGCTGCAAGACAGCGGGGTGCGGCTGGTGCTGTGCCAATCCACGCAGCCATTGGCGTTGCCGGCCGAGGTTGCACGCTTGGATATCGACGCTGCGCAAGCCGCGCTGCTGGCCTGTGCGCAAAGCAACCCAGGCGTGGCGGTCGACCCGCAGAACCTTGCCTATGTGATCTACACCTCCGGTTCCACTGGCAAGCCCAAGGGCGTGGCGATCAATCACGCGGCACTGACCGAGTTTTCCGGGATCGCCGCTGGCTACTCACGCCTGACGCCGGAGGATCGAGTGCTGCAATTTGCGACCCTCAACTTCGACGGTTTTGTCGAGCAGCTCTACCCGGCATTGACCCACGGCGCCACGGTGGTCTTGCGCGGCGCCGAGTTATGGGACAGCGGGCGGTTGTACGCCGAAATCATCCGCCAGGGCATTACCCTGGCCGACTTGCCGACGGCCTATTGGAATCTGTTCCTGCTCGATTGCCTGGCCGCCGGGCCACGTTCCTACGGCGCGCTGCGCCAAGTGCATATCGGCGGCGAAGCGATGCCGCTGGAAGGTCCGGCGCAGTGGTTGAAAGCCGGCCTCGGTCACGTGCGGTTGCTCAACACCTACGGCCCGACCGAAGCCACCGTGGTCTCGAGCGTACTGGACTGCACGGCAGGCGAGGATGTCATCGGCGCCACCGCCAGCCCGATTGGCCGCTCGCTGCCAGGCCGTGCCCTCTACGTGCTGGATCGCGACCTCAACCTGGCGCCCTTGGGCGCGGTGGGTGAGCTGTATATCGGCAGCCAATGTGGCCTGGCCCGCGCCTACCTGAACCGCCCGTTGCTTAGCGCTGAACGCTTCGTGCCGGACCCCTTTGGCGCGACCGGCGAGCGCCTGTACCGTACGGGCGACCTCGCGCGTTATCGCGCGGATGGCGTTATCGAATACGTCGGCCGAGTGGACCATCAGGTAAAAATCCGTGGGTTTCGCATCGAGCTGGGTGAAATCGAAGCGCTGTTGCTGGCCCAGCATGGTGTGCGCGAAGCCGTGGTCGTGGCGGCCGATAACCAGCTGGTCGCCTACCTGGTGGCCGAGCCGCAAGACGCCGACGCGCTCAAGGGCGTGCTGCGCGAGCAACTGCCGGACTACATGGTGCCGGCGCAGCTGATGTTCCTGGCGCGTATGCCGCTCAACCCCAACGGCAAGCTCGACCGTCAGGCGCTGCCAAAGCCCGATGCCAGCCAGTCGCAGCAGGCATTCGTCGCACCGGTGACTGAACTCGAGCAGCAGGTTGCGGCCGTGTGGGCGAAGATTCTGGGGGCCGAGCGAGTAGGCTTGACCGACCATTTCTTCGAGATGGGCGGGCACTCGTTGCTGGCGATGCAGGTCATCTCGCAACTGCGTCAGCTGTTGGGCCGCGACGTGCCGCTGCGCAGCCTGTTCGAGCAGCCACGCCTGCAAGGGTTTGTCGCCAGCGTGGTGGATGATGAGCCAAACGCAGCGCCGTCGGCACCGCCGATGCTGGCGGTAGGGCGTGATCAGCCGTTGCGGTTGTCGTATGCCCAGGAGCGCCAATGGTTCCTCTGGCAACTGGACCCCGACAGCGCCGCTTACCATATCCCCAGCGCCTTGCGCCTGCGCGGGCACCTGGATATCGACGCCTTGCAGCGCAGCTTCGACACCCTGGTGGCGCGTCACGAAAGCTTGCGCACGTCTGTGCAGCAGGAGGACGCGGGCGCAGTGCAGATTATTCACGCGCCGGCCCCAGTGCCTATCCTGTTTGCCGAGGTGGCCGAGGCCGATCTGCAGGCGCGGGTCGAAGCTGAAATCGCCCGGCTATTCGATCTGCAGCAAGGCCCGCTGCTGCGCGTGAGCCTGCTGCGCCTGGCGGCGGATGAGCACGTGCTGGTGCTGGTGCAGCACCATATCGTCTCCGATGGCTGGTCGATGCAGGTGATGGTCGACGAGCTGGTGCAGCTCTATGCTGCCTACAGCCAAGGCCAGGCCCCGCAATTGCCGAGCATGCCGATCCAGTACGTCGACTATGCCCTGTGGCAGCGCGACTGGATGAAGGCGGGGGAAAAGGCGCGGCAACTCAATTACTGGCGCGACCTGCTGGGCGGTGAGCAACCGGTACTCGAGCTGCCGTTTGATCACCAGCGCCCGGCCCAGCAAAGCCATCGCGGTGCGCGTCTGGAGGTGCTGTTGCCGGCGTCGCTGACGGCTGGCCTCAAAGCACTGGCGCAGGCCGAGGGCGTGACGATGTTCATGCTGCTGCTGGCGTCGTTCCAGGCCCTGTTGCACCGCTACAGCGGCCAGCAAGACGTACGCGTCGGGGTGCCGATTGCCAACCGCAATCGAGTCGAGACCGAACGTCTGATCGGCTTTTTCGTCAACACCCAGGTGCTCAAGGCCGATATCGACGGCCACACCAGGGTCAGCGAGCTGCTGGCGCAGGTCAAGCAGCGCGCCCTGCAAGCCCAGGCCCATCAGGACCTGCCGTTCGAGCAACTGGTAGAGGCGCTGCAGCCCGAGCGTAGCCTGAGCCTCAACCCGCTGTTCCAGGTGATGTTCAACTTCCAGGCCGACGGGCCCGCTGCCGACGCGCCGACGCTTGCGCAGCTGCAAATCGAAAACATGAGCTGGGCCGCGCGCACCGCGCACTTCGACCTTGACCTGGACGCGCACGACAGCCGCGAAGGGCTCTGGGCCTCCCTGGGTTACAGCACCGATCTGTTTGAAGCGCCGACCATTGAGCGCATGACGCGCCATTGGCAAAACCTGTTGCAGGCGATGGTTGCCGATCGGCAGCAGAGCATTGGCCAGCTGAACCTGCTGGACGCCGACGAGCAACAGCACATCCTTGAGCTGTGGAATCAAACCGACGCTGGCTTCAGCGCCCAGCGCCTGGTGCACGAACGGGTGGCCGACCGCGCGCAGGAAAACCCGCAGGCGGTGGCGGTTAAATTCGATGCCCAGACCCTGACCTACGGCGAGTTGGACCGCCAGGCCAATCGCCTGGCCCATGCCTTGATCGCGCGTGGCATCGGCCCCGAAGTGCGTGTGGCCATCGCCATGCCACGCAGTGCCGAAAGCCTGGTGGCGTTCCTTGCGGTGCTCAAGGCGGGCGGCGTCTACGTGCCGCTGGACATTGAATACCCACGTGATCGCCTGCTGTACATGATGCAGGACAGCCGCGCGCAACTGCTGCTGACCCATACCCACGCGTTGCAACAACTGCCGATCCCGGAAGGCATGCAGATGCTGGCCATCGACCGCATCGAGGAATGGGCGGATCACAGCGATACCGCGCCGCATATCGAACTGCACGGCGACAACCTCGCCTACGTGATCTACACCTCCGGCTCCACCGGCATGCCCAAGGGCGTCGCGGTGTCCCATGGGCCTTTGGTGGCGCACATCATCGCCACCGGCGAACGCTACGAGACGTCCCCGAGCGACTGCGAGTTGCACTTCATGTCATTCGCCTTCGACGGCTCCCACGAAGGCTGGATGCACCCGCTGATCAACGGCGCCAGCGTGCTGATCCGCGACGACAGCCTGTGGCTGCCCGAGTACACCTACGCGCAGATGCATCGCCACAACGTGACGATGGCGGTGTTCCCGCCGGTGTACCTGCAGCAGTTGGCCGAGCATGCCGAGCGCGACGGTAACCCGCCGGCGGTGCGCGTGTACTGCTTTGGTGGCGACGCGGTTGCGCAAGCCAGCTATGACCTGGCCTGGCGCGCGCTGAAACCGACCTACCTGTTCAACGGTTATGGCCCGACCGAAACCGTGGTCACGCCACTGCTGTGGAAGGCCCGCCGTGGCGACCCTTGCGGCGCCGTCTACGCCCCCATCGGCACCTTGCTGGGCAACCGCAGCGGCTATGTGCTGGATGCGCAGCTGAACCTGCAACCGATTGGCGTGGCCGGTGAGTTGTACCTGGGCGGCGAGGGCGTAGCGCGGGGTTACCTGGAGCGCCCGGCACTGACCGCCGAGCGCTTCGTGCCGGACCCGTTCGGCAAGCCTGGCAGCCGCGTGTATCGCAGCGGCGACCTGACCCGTGGCCGTGCGGATGGCGTGGTGGACTACCTCGGTCGTGTCGACCACCAAGTGAAGATCCGCGGTTTCCGCATCGAGCTGGGTGAAATCGAAGCGCGCCTGCGCGAGCAGGACAGCGTCGGCGAAACCGTGGTGGTCGCGCAGGACGGCCCGAGTGGCAAGCAACTGGTCGCCTATGTGGTGCCGGCGTCCACTCAGATCAACGACGTCGAGTTCCGTGAAGCCTTGCGCCGCGCCCTCAAGGCCCGCCTGCCGGACTACATGGTGCCCGCGCACTTCATGTTCCTGGCGCAGATGCCGCTGACCCCCAACGGCAAGCTTGATCGCAAGGGCCTGCCGCAGCCGGATGCGAGCCTCATGCAGCAAACCTACGTGGCGCCGCAGAGCGAGCTGGAGCAGAAGATCGCAGGCCTGTGGGCCGATGTGCTGCGCTTGCCACGTGTGGGCTTGAACGACAACTTCTTTGAGCTGGGCGGCGACTCGATCATCTCGATCCAGGTGGTCAGCCGTGCACGCCAGGCGGGTATTCGCTTCACGCCCAAGGATCTGTTCCAGCACCAGACGGTGCAGAGCCTGGCCGCGGTCGCGCAAACCGGTGGGGAAGGGCTGGTCATCGATCAGGGCCTGGTCAGCGGCGAAGCCCTGCTGTTGCCGATTCACCAGTATTTTTTCCAGGAGGACATTGCCGAGCGGCACCACTGGAACCAATCCGTCGTACTGCGTCCCGGCGTTCGTCTGGACGGCGCTACACTGAGCGCCGCCTTGCTGGCGTTGATCGAGCATCACGACGCCTTGCGCTTGAGCTTCAGCCAGCCCTCGGGCGGCTGGCAGGCGCAGTATCGCGGGGTTGAAGCCCACGCCGATCTGCTCTGGGAGCGTTCTCTGGAGACGATCGAAGCGCTTGAACCGCTTGGCCTGCAAGCACAGCGCAGCCTGGACCTGGCGGACGGGCCGCTGCTGCGTGCGGTGCTGGTCGAATTGGCGGACGGCTCTCAACGTTTGTTGCTGGTGATCCATCACCTGGTCGTTGACGGCGTGTCCTGGCGGATTCTGTTGGAAGACCTGCAAACCGCCTACACCCAGCTTGAGCGCGGTCAGCCGCTTGTATTACCGGCCAAGACCAGCTCGACCCAGGCCTGGGCGAAGCGCTTGCAGGCCCACGCACAGAGCCCGGCCTTGCAGGAAGAACTGCGCTTCTGGCAGGCGCAGTTGCAAGGTGCCGATGCCGATTTGCCGTGTGATAACCCTGAAGGCGGGTTGCACAATTCGTTGGCCATTTCGGTGAACACCCACCTTGATCAGGCCTTTACCCGTCGTCTGCTGCAGGAGGCACCGGCGGCCTATCGCACACAGATCAACGACCTGCTGCTGACCGCCTTGTCCCGCGTGATTACGCGCTGGACCGGCGCTGACTCGCTGCTGGTCAAGCTGGAAGGCCATGGTCGCGAAGACCTGTTCGACGAGGTGGACCTGACCCGCACGGTCGGCTGGTTCACCAGCATGTACCCGCTGGCGTTGACGCCGGCAGTGAGCCTGGCGGATTCGATCAAGGGCATCAAGGAGCAGTTGCGCGCGGTGCCGGACAAGGGCATCGGTTTCGGCGCCCTGCGTTACTTGGGCGATGAGCACGCGCAACAGGTATTGGGTGGGCTGGCGCAACCGCGGATCACCTTCAATTACCTGGGCCAGTTCGACGGCACCTTCGAGGAAGACGCCGCGGCGGCCTTCTTTACCCCGACGGGCGAGGAGGCCGGGCCTGAGCAAAGCGCACAGGCGTTGTTGGGTAACTGGCTGGAGATCAACGGCCAAGTGTTTGGCGGTGAGCTGACCCTGAGCTGGAGCTTCAGCCGCGAGATGTTCAGCGAGGCCACGGTGCAGCGTCTGGCGGACGCGTATGCGCAGGAACTCAAGCAACTGATCGAGCATTGCTGTGTGTCGCCCCATCAGGGGGTAACGCCGTCGGACTTCCCATTGGCCGCGCTCAACCAGGCCCAATTGGACCAGTTCGCGCTGGCCGCCGTGGAGGATGTCTACCCGTTGGCGCCCCTGCAGCAAGGCATGCTGTTTCACGCCCTGTATGAGCCGCAGGCGGGGGATTACGTGAACCAGATGCGCGTGGATGTGGAAGGCCTGGACGTTCCGCGATTCCGCGATGCCTGGCAGGCAGCCCTGGATAACCACGACATTCTGCGCACCGGTTTCATCCTGCATGGCAGCCTCGAGCACCCGCTGCAAGTGGTGCATCGCCATGCCCAGTTGCCGTTCATTGAAACCGAGTGCCTTGAGGGCGAAGGGTTTGCGCAGCGGCTGGACCGTCTGGCCGACTCGCAACGCCTACAGGGTTTTGATCTGGAGCAGCCGCCGCTGATCCGTATCGCGCTGGTCCACACCGGCCCACAGCGTTGCCATCTGATCTACACCAGCCACCATATTCTGATGGACGGCTGGAGCAGCTCCCAATTGCTCGGCGAAGTACTCGAGCGTTACGCCGGCCATGCGCCGCAGGCCCAGGTTTCGCGCTACCGGGACTTTATCGCCTGGTTGCAAGCCCAGGACAAAACCCTGCGTGATGCGTTCTGGACCAAACAGCTGGCCACGCTGGAAGAGCCGACACGCTTGTTCCAGGCGCTGCCGCGCAACAAGGATCAGGATGCAGCGGGCTTGGGTGAGTACGCGCTGGAGTTGGATGCCGCGCAAATGGCCAGGCTCAAGGCGTTTGCCCAGTCCCAGAAAATCACCCTCAACACCCTGGTGCAATCCGCCTGGTTACTGCTGTTGCAACGCTACACCGGGCAGGACACCGTGGCGTTCGGCGCCACGGTATCGGGGCGTCCCGCCGAGCTGCGGGGTGTGGAGCAGCAAGTCGGGTTGTTCATCAATACCTTGCCGGTGGTGGCCTCGCCTCGGCCGGACATGCCGGTGGCGCACTGGCTGCAGCAGATCCAGCAACAGAACGTGGCGCTGCGCGAGCACGAGCACACGCCGTTGTTCGAGCTGCAGCGCCTGGCTGGGCTGGGCGGTGACGCCTTGTTCGACACCATTCTGGTGTTCGAGAACTACCCGGTATCAGAGGTGCTGGAGCAGGGCGCCCCACTGGGCGTGCGCTTCGGCCCTGTGCACAGCCGTGAGCAGACGCACTACCCGTTGTCGATTGCTGTCGGCGTCGGTGAAACCCTGAGCCTGCATTACACCTATGACCTCGGTGCGGTGGATGCGCCGACGGTGATGCGCCTCAGCCAGCACTTGCTGCACCTGCTGACGGAGCTGGTGGCCAAGCCGCAGGCCGTGCTGGGGCAATTGACGCTCTTGACCGCACCCGAGCAACTGGCGCTGATGGCGCAGGGCAATGGCGTGGTCAGTTCGGGCCCTGGCGGGCTTGTGCAGCAGCAGTTCGAACAACAGGTGCGCCGCACACCACAGGCAACCGCAGTGATCTTTGGCGAACACCAATGGAGCTACGCGGCCTTGAACCAGCGAGCTAACCGCCTGGCGCACGGCTTGATACAGCAAGGCGTTGGCCCGGACTCGCTGGTGGGCATCGCGTTGGAACGCTCCTTCGACATGCTGGCCGCGCTGCTCGCCATTCTCAAGGCCGGCGGCGCGTATGTCCCGCTCGACGCGGACTACCCGCAGGAGCGCCTGGCCTACATGCTCAAGGACAGTGGCGTGCAATGGCTGCTGACCCAGTCGGACCTGAACCTGCCGCTGGCCGAGGGTGTGCAGTGCCTGAGCCTGGAGGGTGATCAAGCCTGGTTGAATGGCGTCGACGAGACTGATCCGCAGGTGGCCGTGAGCGGCCAGAACCTGATGTATGTGATTTACACCTCAGGTACCACGGGCAACCCCAAAGGCGTAGGGGTGACGCATGCAGCGCTGGCGCAACGCCTGGCGTGGATGCAGGACACCTACCGCTTGCAGGCCGACGATGTGCTGCTGCAAAAGGCCCCGATGAGTTTTGACGTGTCGGTGTGGGAGTGCTTCTGGCCCTTGATCAGCGGCAGCCGCCTGGTCATCGCTGCGCCGGGAGAACACCGCGACCCGGTGCGCCTGATGGAGTTGATCCAGGCGCACGGCGTGACCACGCTGCACTTCGTCCCCTCGTTGCTGCAATTGTTCATGGACACCCTGGGCGTTGCCCAGTGCAGCAGCGTGCGCAGGTTGTTCTCCGGCGGCGAAGCCTTGACCGCCGAGTTGCGCGACCAGATCCTGCGGATCCTCCCCGGCGTGGTGCTGCACAACCGTTACGGGCCGACGGAAACGACGATCAATGCGACCTGGTGGCCGTGCTCCCTGGAAGACGGTGCGCGTTCGCCGATCGGTCGGCCGTTGGGCAATGTGATCTGCCGGGTGTTGGACGGCGATCTGAACCCGGTACCGGCGGGCATTGCCGGTGAGCTGTGCGTGGGCGGTGAAGGCCTGGCGCGCGGTTATCTGGGGCGTCCCGGGTTGTCGGCCGAGCGCTTTGTCGCAGACCCGTTCGGCGGCGCCGGCGCGCGTTTGTACCGCACCGGCGACCGTGTGCGTTGGGCGGATGACGGCGCGCTGGAGTACCTGGGGCGCCTCGATCAACAGATCAAGATTCGCGGCTTCCGCGTGGAGCTGGAGGAAATCTGCGCGTTGTTGCTGCTCCAGGCCGAGGTGGCCCAGGCGCAGGTGATTCTGCGCCAGGGCAGCGGCGGCGGCCAGTTGGTCGGCTACTACGTGGCCCAGCCGTCGGCACCGGACGAGGTCGAGCATGGCCAGGCACTGCGCGCTGCGTTGCAGGCGCAACTGCCGGACTACATGGTGCCCAAGCACTTCGTACGGCTGTCGCACATGCCGTTGAGCCCGAGTGGCAAGTTGGATCGCAAGGCATTGCCGGAGCCGGGCGATCAGCTCTCGCACGGTGAATACGTGGCGCCTCACAGCGACCTCGAGCAGCAGCTGGCGGCCATCTGGGCCGACGTGCTGGACGTCGAACGCGTGGGCTTGAATGACAACTTCTTCGAGCTGGGCGGCCATTCGCTGTTGGTGATCAATGTGATGTCGCGCATTCAGTTGGAACTGGGCGTGAAGATCAGCGTGCATGAGCTGTTCCAGCATGCCCAGCTCAAGCAACTGGCCGACCATCTGCAAGGGCAGGGCAGCGGTGTGAGCTCAGAGAAACTGTCGTTCCTGGATTCGCTCCTCGACGAAATGGAGGAGGTGTAATGGACAGCCAGATGGCCCGCAAAATCATGAAGCGCTTTATCGGACTGCCGCTCGAACAGCGCAAAGTCTATCTGCAGCGGATGCTGCAGGAGGGCGTTTCGCCGGCGAACCTGCCGATCCCCGAGGTGCGGCTTGAGGCCACGGCCCTGCCGTTGTCGTATGCCCAGGAACGTCAGTGGTTTCTCTGGCAGCTCGACCCGCACAGCGCCGCTTATCATATTCCCAGCGCCCTGCGCCTCAAGGGCCACCTGGATGTCGCAGCGCTGCAGGCGAGCTTCGAGCACCTGATCGCGCGGCACGAGAGCTTGCGCACGCGCTTGCGGCGGGTCGGCGAGGGCACGCAGCAGGAGATACTGCCCGCCTACCCGGTGGTGCTGGCGCCGCAGCCCCTTGCTGAAAGCCAGCTGCAAGCCCGCGTCGAACAGGAGATTGCGCAGCCCTTCAACCTGGAGCAAGGCCCGCTGCTGCGCATCAGCCTGTTGCGCCTGGCAGAGCAGGACCACGTGCTGGTGCTGGTGCAGCACCACATCATCTCTGACGGCGCTTCGATGCAAGTCCTGGTGGAGGAAGTGGTGCAGGCCTATACCGCCTTCAGCCAGGGCCGTGAGCTGGAGTTGCCGGCCTTGCCGATCCAGTACGCGGACTACGCCCTGTGGCAACGCAGCTGGATGGAGGCTGGTGAAAGAGAGCGCCAATTGGCCTACTGGCGCGACCTGCTCGGCGGTGACCAACCGGTGCTGGAACTGCCGCTGGACCGGCCGCGCCCCGCTGTACAGAGCTTTCGCGGCGCATCCCTCGACCTGACGCTGGATAGCCACCTGGCTGCGGGCATCAAGGCGCTGGCCCAGCGCGAGGGGGCGACCAGTTTCATGCTGCTGTTGGCGTCCTTCCAGGCTCTGTTGTATCGCTACAGCGGCCAGCAGGACATCCGCGTCGGTGTGCCGACGGCCAACCGCAACCGCGTGGAGACGCAGCGGCTGATCGGCTTTTTCGTCAATACCCAGGTGCTCAAGGCCGATGTGGATGCGCACACCAGTGGCTTGAGTCTGTTGCGCCAGGCGCGCCAACGGGTACTCGAGGCCCAGGCGCACCAGGACCTGCCCTTCGAACAGTTGGTTGAAGCGCTTCGCCCTGAGCGCAGCTTGAGTTACAGCCCGTTGTTCCAGGTGATGTTCAACCATCAGAACCGCGGTGCCGGTAACGCCGCCGCCGCACCGCAAGCCGCGAGCCTGGTGCTGGAGGGGTTGGACTGGGAAAGCCGAACGGCACAGTTCGACCTCAGCTTGAATGTGTCTGAGGATGCGTCGGGCATTACCGCGTCATTTGGCTACGCGACCGATCTGTTCGAGGCGAGCACCATCGAGCGCATGGCGCGGCACTGGCAGCGCCTGTTGGGCGCACTGCTTGCGACCCCTGAAGCCTCGATCGACGCGCTGGTGCTGCTGGATGCCCAGGAGCGTGGGCAGATCGTCGACCAATGGAATGCCACGGCTACCGACTACCCCCTTGAGCAGGCCGTGCACCATGCCTTCGAAGCGCACGCGCAGCGCACTCCGCACCAGCCCGCCTTGGCGTTCGGCGCAGCGTCATTGACCTACGCGGCCCTGAACCGCCGCGCCAACCGCCTGGCCCACGCGCTGATCGCACAGGGCGTCGGCCCGGACCGATTGGTGGGCGTGGCGATGGAGCGTTCGGTGGAAATGGTCGTGGCCCTGCTGGCCGTGCTCAAGGCCGGGGGCGCCTATGTGCCCGTGGACCCGGATTACCCCCAGGAGCGCCAGGCCTACATGCTGGAGGACAGTGCGGTCAACCTGCTGTTGAGCCAGTCGCACTTGAACCTGCCGTCCGCCGATCACGTAGTGCGCATTGATCTGGACCGCGATGAATCCTGGCTGCAGGCCTACAGCGAGGCGAACCCCGACGTCGCCCTCAGTGGGGAAAACCTGGCCTATGTGATCTATACGTCTGGCTCGACCGGCAAGCCCAAAGGCGCGGGCAACAGCCACGCGGCCTTGACCAACCGCCTGTGCTGGATGCAACAGGCCTATGCCTTGGGTGCCAGTGATACGGTGCTGCAGAAGACCCCCTTCAGCTTTGATGTGTCGGTGTGGGAGTTTTTCTGGCCGCTGCTCAGCGGTGCGCGCCTGGTGATGGCGGCGCCCGGCGATCACCGTGATCCGGCGAAGCTGGTCGCGCTGATCACGCGTGAAAGTGTCACGACGTTGCACTTTGTGCCCTCGATGCTGCAGGCCTTCCTGCAAGACCGCGAGGTGGGGCGTTGCGCCAGTGTGCGGCAGATCATCTGCAGCGGCGAAGCATTGCCCGTGGACGCGCAATACCAAGTGTTTGCCAAACTGCCACAGGCGGCGTTGTACAACCTCTACGGCCCTACGGAAGCGGCCATCGACGTGACCCATTGGACCTGCGTCGACGAAGGCAAGGATGCCGTGCCCATCGGCAAACCTATCGCCAACCTGGCGTGCCATATCCTCGACGATCACCTGGAGCCGGTGCCCATCGGCGTGTTGGGCGAGCTGTACCTGGCGGGCAAGGGCTTGGCGCGCGGCTATCACCGTCGGCCGCTGCTGACGGCCGAGCGTTTTGTCGCCAGCCCGTTCGCGGCCGGGGAGCGGATGTACCGCACCGGCGACCTGGCGCGCTATCGGGCGGATGGGGTGATCGAGTACGGCGGGCGTATCGACCATCAAGTCAAGCTGCGTGGCCTGCGCATCGAGCTGGGTGAAATCGAGGCGCGCCTGCTCGAACATCAACAGGTACGCGAAGCGGCGGTTCTGGCGCTGGATGGCACCCAGCTGGTCGGGTATGTGGTGCTCGATGACGCGGGGCCGCAGTGGCGTGAAAGCCTCGCCGCGCATCTGGCGATTCACCTGCCGGCCTTTATGGTGCCTGCCCAGTGGGTGGCGCTGGAGCGCATGCCGTTGAGCCCCAACGGCAAGCTGGAGCGCAAGGCACTGCCGCGCCCGGATGCCGCCACCCGGCAGCGCGACTTTGCACCGCCGCAGACCGCGCTGGAACAGCAGGTTGCACAGGTCTGGCAGCAGGTGCTCGGCGTCGAGCAGGTCGGCCTTGACGATAACTTCTTCGAGCTGGGCGGGCATTCGTTGCTGCTGCTGGTGGTGAAAGAGCGCCTGGCGGCTCAATGCGGGCTCGCGCTCACGGTCAACCAATTGATGACGCGCCCAACCGTCAGGGCGCTGGCGGGCGACACGCCGGGTGAACAACGGCATCCGCTGATCGTCGATCTGAATGGTCGCCAGGGCGGTTCGTCGCTGTTCCTGTTTCACCCAAGTTTCGGTTCGGCGCATTGCTACAAGGCCATTGCGATGGCGCTGCGCATGGACATGCCGGTACGCGGTGTCATCTGCCGCGCACTGGTCGACCCGCTGAGCGAGGTGCCGACGTGGGACGCCATGGTTGAAGACTATGCGCGGCAGATCCAGGCGGCGCAGCCTGAGGGGCCGTATTACCTGGGTGGCTGGTCGCTGGGGGGCAACCTGGCGTTGCAGGTTGCTGCGTATTTGGAGGCGCGCGGCGCCGAGGTCGCGTTCGTGGGCTGCATCGACGCGCCGCCACCGCTGCGCGTCAAGGCGTTCTGGGATCGAGACAAACCGGCTGCCGGCTTGCCGGCCGCAGGCGAAACGCTTGTGGACCGGCGCGTTGAGCTGCTGACGGTGATGTTCCCCGATGCGGCGCAGGCGATTACCCATGCCTGGCAGGACATTCAACACTCCGCCGTCGCGGCGGATCAACACTGGCCGGCGCTATGTGAATGGGCCGATTCGGCCCTGGGCGAAACCTTTGCCAGCCTGCGCGACGAGTTGCAACAGGGTGGCGAGCTGGAGGTGTCGTGGGCGTTGAAACTCACGCTGGATGAGCGTTTGAAGGACGCCGACTATGTGCGCATTGACGCGCCGGTGAGCTGTTGGTGGGCAGCGCAAAGCAAGCCTGAGACGGTTCGCCAGGTGATTCGCACGGCGCTGGAAGAGGGCATTGGACATGGGGTCGAGGCATCGGTGGTGATCGACACGACCCACGATCGAATCGTCGACAACCCTGAGTTCGTCGCCTCGTTCGTCTGCGCACTGCAGGGGGCCAGACGCTAGCCTGGCGAGCGTTTTAACCTTGAACACCGGCCTTGCGCCGGTGTTTTTTGTCGCGTGCAGCCCGTGTTATGCGCGCTCAAACAAAACCCCCGCCGGAGGGCGGGGGGCTGTGTTGGCCGGGTCAGAAGTCCACGCGTGTGGTCAGCATGACGTTGCGCGGGTCACCGTAGTAGCCGGTGTTGAAGAAGCCGATGTTGGTGAGGTAGTACTTGTCGAATACGTTGTTGACGTTAAGGGTCGCGGAGACATGGTCGGTGAACTGGTATTTGGCCATGGCGTCGACCACCCAGTAGGCTTCCTGGTGAATGTCTTCGGATTGGAATTTCCCGCTGTTGTAGACCGTGCGCCAGGTTTTGCCCTGCCAGCGCGCACCGCCGCCGAGGGTCAAGCGGTCCAGCGGCCCGCTGAGCTTGTACGAGGTGAAGAAGCTGACCTGGTCCTCGGGTTCCAGGGTCGAGGCTTTATCGCCATGCTCGTCGCGGATGACCTTGTGGGTATATCCGGCCTGGGCTTGCCAGCCGGGTGCCAGCTCGCCGGACAACTCGGCCTCGAAGCCCTTGGTCTTGGCTTTGATGCCCTTGGACGCTTCGGTGAGCATCGCCGGGTTGGTCGGGTTGGCGTTGTACTCCGCGTCGGATTCCGCACGGTTGGATTCATGCACTTCGAAGTAGGCCAGGCTGGTGTTCAGCCCACCGTTGAAGAACTCGCCCTTTACGCCCAGTTCGTAGTTCTTGCCTTCATCCGGTTCGAGCACCTTGTTGTTACGGTCGCGGGCTGTCTGCGGGTAGAAGATTTCGGTGTAGTTGGCGTAGGCGGTGAAGTTTTCGTTGAGGTCGTACGTGACACCGACGTAGGGAATCAACTTTCCGGTTTCGGTGGTGTTGCTGTCGCCCGTCAGCCAATAGTTGGCCACGCGGCTACCGAGAAAGAGGTTCAAGTCATCCGTGAGGTTGAAGCGTGCGGTCGCGTAGCCTGCAGTTTGCCGCGTGGTTTCATCGAACTCGCTGGTGACGTTGCCCCAGTCCGGCTCCGGGAAATTGCCGTCGAAGTTCCAGAAGTCGACGATACGGCCATTGGCGTGGATCGGCGCTTCCCAGTTCTTGCCTTGCCAGTGGGAGTTCGACGCCGAGGCGCCGACCACCAGCTCGTGTTCGCGGCCGCCCAGGCTGAACGGGCCGCTGGCGTAGATATCACCGGAATCGGCGCGGGTATCGCCCTTGAGTTTGTTCGCGTAGACCGTCGACAAGCCGGTCGCCGGGAATGGGCCGAGCTGGATGGCGCCGAGTGGGGCGTCATACCCACTGAATTGGTGGGTGTATTGGCCCTTGACCACCCAGCCGTTGGCCAGCTGGTGCTCCAGCGTGGCGAAGGCGCTTTGGGTGAATTGCTCCCAACTGCTCCACTTGGCGCCGTTGTTGAACGAGCGTTTTACGCTGATGCGGTTGCCGTTGCGGTCAAACAACGGACGGCTACCTGCCCAGCCCGAGCCGGACGGGTCGCTGTTCTGGTAATCGAAACCTACGGTCAGCAGGGTATCGTCGCTGAGGTCGGCTTCCAGCGTGCCGAAATACACGTTGGTCTTGCGCTCGTAACGGTCGATGAACGAGTGCTGGTCCTGGTACGCGACGACCGCGCGACCGCGTACGTTGCCGCTGTCCGTCAGCGGGCCGCTGACATCCAGTTGCGAGCGGTAGTTATCCCAGCTGCCGGCCCCCACCTCAAGGCTGGCCTTGAAGTCCTTGGTGGGTTTTTTGCGGATCAGGTTGAGCGTCGCCCCAGGGGCGCCGGCGCCTGCCAGCAAGCCGTTGGCACCTTTGAGCACCTCTACGCGGTCATAGATCGCCATGTTCGTGAGCGTCTGGCCCGACGAATACGCGGCGTTACGCAGGGTAGGGATGCCGTCGTACTGGAAGTTCTCGATGGAGAACCCGCGCGCGAAGTATTCGGTCCGCTCGCTGTCGAGCCTCGACACGGTGATGCCAGGCGTGTGGCGCATCACATCATCGATGGAGGTGAGCGCAAAATCGTCCATGTGCTGGCGCGTGATGACACTGATCGACTGCGGCGTTTCACGCGGCGTCAGCACCATCCGCGTGGCGGTGGCGATGGTGCCCGGGGTATAGGAGCCCGAACCCTCGGTCACGGTGCCCAGTTGGTTGGCGGTCACCGACGTGGCCCCCAGCTCCAGCGCGGCGGAACCGCCCCCGGTGAGGGTGACGGTATTGCCTTGCAGGCTGTAGTTGATGCCTGTGCCCGCGAGCAGGGACGTGATGGCCTGGGTCGGTTCCAGCTTGCCCTTGACCGCAGTGCTGTTTTTGCCTTGCACATCGGCAGGGCTGTAGAGCACCTGCAGGTTGGTTTGCCGGCCAAATTCCTGCAACGCCGTCCCCAATGGCTGTGCAGGAATATTGATCTCGATCTCCTGGGCCTGTACGTAACCGGCGACGGGCAGCGAAACCGCCAGGGCCAGCGCGCAGGGCGTCCAGTTGACGTACAGGGCCCGGCGCATGAATAGCGCTTTGCTCAGCGGGCTGAGACCGAGTCTTACTGGCATGGATACGTTCTCTTCTAGGTTTTCAGGTAGGCAGTCTATAGGTGTTTTTTGAGTTTGGTTCTCATTAACACTAGTGAGACGTTGCTACTTGGAAAAACCGGAAAAGAAAATTCAAGCAGGTTCCATTTCGTGCACGACCTTGCCCGCGCGCAAGCGCACCAACTGGTCGGCGATGTCGAAATAACGGTCGTCGTGGCTGATCACGATGATGGTCTTGCCCAGGCGCTTGAGGTCCGGCAGCAGCTCGGTGTAGAAAATGCGGCGGAAGGCCGGGTCCTGGTCGGCAGCCCATTCGTCGAACACCAGTACCGGGCGTTCTTCCAGCCAGGCGTTGACCAGCGCGAGACGTTTGCGCTGCCCGGTGGACAGGTCGGTGGTGCTGAAGGAGCCATCCTTGATCGTGACTTTGTGCGCGATTTCCAGGCGCTGCAGGTACTGCGCGGCGCTGTCCATCGATTGCTGCCCGCCGCCCTGAACCAGGTCGTCGAACAGGTAGTAGTCAGCGAACACCGTGGTGAACAACTGGCGATAATCGTCGCGGGTAGGCGCGATCACGGCCTCGCCATTCAGGTGGATTTCACCCGATTGCGGTTGATACAGCCCCAGCAGCAGCTTGATCAGCGTGGTTTTGCCGCAGCCGTTCTCGCCCACGATAAAGACGATATCGCCTTGCTTGATGCTCAGGTTGATAGGGCCCAGGTGGAACGGCGCGCTGCCTTCCACCGGCGGTGGGCTGTAGCTCACGCCACGCAGTTCGAGGCTGTGCACCATCGGTTTCGGGGCTTCGCTGTCTTCCAGCAGCAAGTGCGGCTCGGGTGACGAAAAACGCTCGGACAGCTCGGCGATACGCGAGAACGCGATTTGCGCACGGCTGACGATCGGCAGCGCCGTCACGACGTGCTCCAGGGGGCCCTTCATGTACAGCAACACCAGCACAAAACCGGTAATCACGGCCGGGTCGGGGTTGGGGTTATAGGCCTGGAACGCCAGCGCGAGGCCGATGACCACAAAGAACAGCATGGAGCCGAACGTCTTGGCGACGATGAAAATGTTCACCGAACGTACCTGGATGTCGCTGATGCGATCAGCCGTCGCCTGGATGCGATGGGTGTTCATCCGGTAGCGACGCGGACGGTGCATGCGCAGCTCCTTGGCGCCGGAGGCAATCGCGCTGTAGTAACGCTGCAGTTCGTCTTCCTGGTCGCGGGCGGCTTCGAAGCCCTTGATCCCGGCCGAGCGCGCGACGTATTGCACGGACGTGCCGATCACAATCGCCACGACCATCATCAAGAACATCGGCACCGACAGGTACGCCAGGTAGCCCAGGCAGCCCAGCGTGACCGTCGAGGCAATGGCCAGCGGCGTGAAGGAAAAGGAAAAATCACTGATGGTGTCGACGTCGTGCGTCAGCACCGGGATCAGCTTGTGGGTGCGGTAGCGCTCGATCTGCTCGATGGGCGCCGACAGCACTTTCTCACCCAGCTCCTTGCGCAGCGCGGCAATGATGCGTTGGCCGACGAAATTGGTGCCGATGTCCGACACGATCGAGCTGACCAGCGCCAGCAGACACAAGGCTGCGAAGGTCAGGATCACACCCTGGGTCATGCCGGTGGAAGAGTGCAGGGCTTTATTGATGGTCGCCAGCAGGAACGTGATGGCCAGGCCGCCGGCCATGCCCAGGGCGACGGAGATCGTCATGATGGTGCGAAAGGGCCTGAGCAATGCGAGCAGACCTTTGAAGGCGCCGCGCTTGGGGTCGGTCATAAATATTTCCCGGAAAAGTGAATGAGAGGGGGCTGGGCACACAGACCCTTACCCATGACAAACGAAGAATTGGCGCGACTATTTAGCTCGGTGTGCTCGGCGGCAGCGGCGGCGGATAAATTGCACGGCGTCTGGTTCGTTCTTGTGGTGTAGGCGCACGCGTATTGGCGCGTGCCTGATCTATCCAGCGAGAGCGAAACAATGACGAAAAAGAATCTGGTGTACGTGTGGTCCCTGCGCAATGCCGCCGCCGACAAGGCCGGGCAGCCGGTGGCCTACAAGGACCACGAGCGCTACATGATGTCGGTGCTGGAATCTCTGGTGGGGGCGCTCAACGACACGCCATTGGGCGAGGCCTACAACTTGGTGGGCGTGGTGTATGACGACGACGAACAGAACCCACGGGACCAACAGCTGGTGGCCGACTACGGCTTTGCCTACCAGCCGGGCCGCCAGTGGCTGTACCCGGCGGACCTGCGGGTGCAGGGGCGCCTGGTCAACGATTTGCTGATGAGCGTGCCGTCCACCTACCGCCGCCTGCCAAGGGGCAGCGCGGAACATATCGCCGGCAAACAGGATTTCGAGCGCCGCCTGCATGACACGCTGGTGGAATTGAAGGCCGATATCGTGGTGTTGGATGGCCTGCTGGTGATCCTCGATGAGCTGGTGCGCCCCGGCGCGCCGTTTGCCCGGCGGATCATGAACATCCACCCAGGCATTACGCGCATCGAATCGCCTTACGAGCGTCGCGGGGCGTACGCCACCTGGAACGCCTTGTACGGTGCGCGCGGGCAAACGGTGGTGGACTGGGCGACCAAGGCCACCACGCCGTCCGAGCCGCTGTACCTCACCGGTGCGTCGTTCCACTACGTGGACAACGGCATCGATTCCGGTGAAGTGTTCCATGACGTGCTCAAGACCGAGATCTCCCCGCAAGACACCATCCTCGAGCTGCGCTGGAACAACTTCAACAACAGCCTGTTCCCGGCATTGCATGAAGGCTTGGCGCTGTTGGCTCAGAAGGGCTGAACCCAGTCTTCCAGATGTGTGGGATTCAAATGTGGGAGGGGCTTGCTCCCGATGAAGGTGTGTCAGTTAGTAAATTTGTAACTGACCCACCGCCATCGGGAGCAAGCCCCCTCCCACAGTGGGTATTCGGTGTGTCAGGGGTCGCGTACTACCCTGAAACCGATCCAGTTGCGGGGGGTACGCCACCTGGAACAACTTCAACAACAGCCTATTCCCGGCATTGCATGAAGGCTTGGCGCTGTTGGCTCAGAAGGGCTGAACCGAGTCTTCCTGATGTGTGGGATTCAAATGTGGGAGGGGGCTTGCTCCCCATGAGGGTGGGTCAGTTAGTAAATTTGTACCTGACCCACCGCCATAGGGAGCAAGCCCCCTCCCACATTGGATATTCGGTGTTTCAGAGGTCGCGCACTACCCTGAAACCGATCCAGTCGCCACGCGTCTGCGGGTAGATGGTGTTGCGGTTGCCTGAGCGCGAGAACACCGGCGCTTCACCCCAATCGTTGCCGCGAATCATGTAGCCCTTGCAGTTCGGCTCGGTCCACGCACTGCCGTCGGTGGGCGCGCCGATGTAGTTGGGGTGCTCGCAGTCGGCAACCCGCTCGTAGACGTTGCCATGCATGTCATACATGCCAAACGCATTCGGCGGGTAGCTGCCCACCGGCGAGGAGTAGCTGTAGCCGTCCGCCGGGCCGTAGGTGTTGGCGTGCTCGGCGATGCTGTAGCCCTTGCCTGCGTCGAACGGGAAGGGGAAAGGCCCGGTGGAGCCTGCGCGCGCGGCGTATTCACGCTGGGCTTCGCTGACCATGTGGTACTGCTGGCCGGTCTTTTTCGACAGCCAGGCCACGTATTGCTTGATGTCGTCCATGTCCATGCACACTGCCGGCTGGCGCGGGCCCTGGGGGTAGCGTGGTTTGCTGGCGATGCATTCGCGGCCGGGGCGAGTGTCGCCGTCGGCGATTTTTACCCCGGTCTGGCGGACGTAGCTGTCCCATTCACCGGCGGTGATGTGGAAGCGGCTCATGGCGAAGGGCTTGGCGAACGTCACGTCGTGCATCGGGCCTTCGTCCGGCTCGCGGCCGACTTCATCGTCCGGCGTGCCCATGGTGAACGTGCCGGCGGGCAGTACCACCATTTCCGGGCAGTCCTTGCAGTCCTTGAAAACCTTGCCAGGTTGCGGCGCGGCGGCCTGCGCCAGGTTGGGCAGCAGGGCGCCGCACAGGGCGCTCAGGGCCAGGGCCGTGAGGGGTTTGAGTCGGGATGGATTCATGTGGGCATCTCGTTCAAAGGAAAAAAGGGCGGGTCACAACCGCTGGCTCAGCAGGGTCATGAAGCGCTGGATCTCATCGGTGCTGTTCAGCAGGCCGGGAGCGGTGCGGATCACCGGGCCGACATCGCGCTCTACCGCATCGATCACCACACGATTTTTCAGCATGTAGGCCGCCACCGCATCGCTCTCCTGGCCCTTGACCCTGAAGAAGGTAAAGCCAGCCGACAGGTCGGGGCTGCGCGGGGTCACCAGTTCGATTTGCGGGTGCTCGAGCAACTGGTCTTTGAGTTCGGTATTGAGCGCGTGAATGCGTGCCTGTACCTGCGCCTTGCCCAGTTGCAGGTGCAGCTTGAACGCCTCATCCGCGGCCCAGCGATGCTCGAAGGCGTGGTAGCCGCCGGGGGTCATGATGGTGGCGAAGTCCTTGTCTTCGGAGAAGGTCGGCACCATTGGTGTGACGTAGTTGTTTTTAGCATCGCGGGCGCAGACCAGACCGGTGCCGCGTGGGCCGAACATCCACTTGTGGGTGCCAGCGATAAAGAAGTCGCAGTGCATGTCAGGGAAACCCAGGTTTTCCACCCCGAACCCGTGCACGCCATCCACCACATACAGCATGCGGTCCTGGTCGTCGCGGTTGCGGTTGTGCTCGTCCACCAGTTGGCCGATTGCGCCGACAGGCAGCTTCACGCCGCTGCCGGACTGTACCCAGGTCATGCCGAGCACGCGGGTGTTAGGGCGGATGGCGCGTTGCAGAGTGCCCAGCACCTCATCGGCAGACACCCGGCTGGGGCTGTCGAACAGCTTGATTCGACGCACCTGGGTGCCTTGCTTTTGCACGCGAAAATCCAGCACGTTCTGGGTGGCGTAATGCTCGTGGACGGTGGTGAGAATCTCCTGGTCGGGCCGCACCTTGATGCCGCCATAGATCATCGCCAGCCCTTCGGAGGTGCTGCCGGTAAGGGCGATCTGCGGGGGTGTGGCGTTCAGGTAGCGCGCGGCCCATTCGCGCACCTGGCCTTCGCGCTTCCAGGTTTCCTGCAGGTCCCAGTCCATGGCCAGGCCCGGGTTACGGTCGATCTGCGCGCGGTAACGCTCAATCGCTTCGCGCACCGGCCTGGGGTGTGAGGCCACCAGGAAGTTGGAAAAATGCAGGTAATCCGGGTCCTGGTTGAACAGCTGCTTGAACCCCGTCCATGGGTCGTCTGTTGCGTTGGCGGCCATCGCCTGGGGGAGCAGGGCGGTGCCCAGCGGCAGGCTGGCGGCAAATACCCCGGCCTGCTTGAGGAAAGTACGGCGGTCGGTCATGGACTTGTTCTAGGTAGTTAGCGGTTAGCCAAGGGTTTGGCGGATTTTTGTACCTGGTCCCACACCCGCAGGAAGTTGCCCCCCCACAGTTTGGCGATATCGGCTTCGGAATAGCCGCGCTGGATCAGTTCGGCGGTGACGTTGCGCACTTCGCCCACGTTGTTCCAGCCCTCGATGCCGCCGCCATCGTTGAAGTCCGAAGACAGGCCGACGTGGTCGATGCCGATCTTGCGCACGGTGTAGTCGATGGCGTCGCCGAGGTCCTTGAGCGTGGCCTTGGGTTCTTCTTCGAGGATGCCGTACAGCGCGCTGGCGTACTGGCCGAATTTTTGCTCGGGCCAGGCGGCAATGATCGCGTCGCCCGGCATCAACGCCATGGCCAGGTTGGGCAGGGGCGGCAGGTCGAAGCGCGCGCGCAGTTTATTGAGCTTGTCCTGGGTCGGCTGGCTCAGTGGCCGCAGGTAGGCAGAGAAGCCCACGATCTGCACCACGCCGCCGCTGTTCTTGATCAGTTGCAGTTCCTTGTCGCTGAGATTGCGCGGGATATCCACCGCTGCGCGCGGCGCCGAGTGCGATGCCACCATGGGCGTGCGGCTCAGTTGCGCGACCTGCTCCAGGGCTTTGGTCGACATCTGCGACACGTCGATGATCACGCCCAGGTCGTTGAGCCGGTGCACGGCTTGCTTGCCGATGTCCGACAGGCCGTCAAGTGCGTCCACCGAGTCATTGAAGAACGGCAGTGGGCGCGATGAGTCCGACCAGGCGTTGTTGCCCACGTAGCTGAAACCGAACATGCGCATGCCGCGTGCGGCCCACAGGTCCAGCTGGTTCAGGTCGTTGCCCAGCGGGTAGGCGTTGAGCATGCTGATGAAGATCGCGAACTTGCCTTCGCCGTGCAGGCGTCGGAAATCGTCCGGGGTGTAGGCAATGGCAACCTGGTTGGGAAAGTCGCGGACCATGGCGCTGATGATCTTGTAGCGCACTTCCTGTTCATGCCGGGCCGCCTCGACAAACCCTTCGGTGGGTTTGTGCGGCGCGTTGGGGCCGTTCCAGATTTCCGGCCAGCCGAAAATGGTCAGGGCCGCGCCCGACAGGCGCCCCCGGGCAGCCTTGGCCAGGTCGAACTGGCCACTGCCGTCCTTGTCGGCCTCGTTGCCGGCGGTGCCGAAATCTACCGGTACGGTGATATGGCTGTCGAACGACAGCAGGCGGTCCTGCATTTCATTGGCCTGCTTGATCACCTTGAGCGGGTAACCGGCATTGCCCTTGAACCAGTGATCCCAGACCAGGAAACCGGCCCCGGCACCGATGGCCAATGCCAGTGGCAAGCCGATGTACAGCGCCTTTTTCGAACGTGGTTTTGTCATTGCCATCTCAGTCAGTTGAGGCCTTCGCTATCAGGGAAGAACGAGCGGTGGGCGGGGAAATTTAGGCGGCGCGGGTTGCACGGTAAATTTCCCCGGCGTGCAAACGTTCTAGCTCTGATAAAGCCGTTTCCTAAGGTAGACAATGACCATCTCTCGACGCGGGTTCATCGCAGGCCTGGCGCTTACCGGTGCCGCTGTGCCGGCGGCCTTTTATGCCCATCGCGAGTTGACGCGCGAAGAAGAATTCCCGATTACCCCCGGTGAAGCCACGGTGGACCTGGCCGACACGGCTGGCCAGCAGCTGGCGAATACCTTGCGCGGGGTCTGGAGCCTGCGTCTGGAAGGTCGCGACGCGGGCCTCAAGGGCCTGCCGCTGCAAGGGCTGGAGCTGCTGCTCGACATCGCCCCGCGTGGCCGTGGCCTGCGCGGCTACCTGGACACCGCGCAAAACCTGCGTGCCGAGGGCGAACCGCGTTACCGCGTGCTTGGCGACCTGCTGACGGGCGAGAGTGCCGTGCTCTATTGGCGGCTGATCGACCGCGACTCGGCCGACGGCACGCCCGCCTATGAGTTTAAGATGACCCTCGATCAGGTCTGGGCCGATTTCGCCAACGCCGGCAGCAGCACCCTCACCGGGCAGATCCTCGACCTGGACCGGCCGCTGGCGCTGACCGAGCGCGACAGCCGCTTTATCGCCCACAAACACTGGTTTCCCGAGGCCCGCCAACGCATCGGCCTCAACCCGACCCTGCTGGCCTGGTTGATCGCGCCCGAGCACCGTCTGTTTCACCAGCTGTGGCACGCCACCCGTGACCAGTGGCATAAACTCTCCGAAGAAAAACGCGACGCCTTGCGCGGCATCGGCTGGCAGCCCGGCCCTCGCGGTAAGGAGCGCGACGCCCGCGGCAAACACAAGGACCGCAACGGCTCGGGCATCGACTTCTTCTTTATGCACCGGCACATGCTCGGCACGGCGCGTGCCCTGCAGGACTTGCCCTCGTGGCCAGAATTCCCTGCGCCGCAGCCGCCCCTGGAGCGTGACCGCCTGGGGTTCCTGCGGTATTTCGACAACCACGACGGCTTTGCCTTGCCGCCCACCTGGACGGCGCCGGATGACAGCGACTACACGCAATGGGTCAGCGACATCAAGGCGGCCGAGACGTATCACAGCAATTTCCAGGTCTGGGAATCCCAATACCGCGACCCGCGTTACCTGGCCAGGTTGAGCCTGGGCCAGTTGGGGTCAGAGATGGAGCTGGGGCTGCATGACTGGTTGCACATGCGCTGGGCCTCGGTGCCGCGCGACCCTTCCAACGGCGCCCCGGTGCCGATGGCCCGCGACCCGGCGGACTTTGCGCCACGCTGGTATGTGGCGGAAAACGACTTTCTTGGTGATCCGTTTTCATCCCATGTGAACCCGGTGTTCTGGCATTTTCATGGGTGGATCGATGACCGTATTGAAGACTGGTTTCGTGCGCATGAGCGGTTCCATCCGGGTGAGGTGAGCAGGCTCGAGGTCAATGGGATTGCGTGGTTTGCGCCGGGGCGTTGGGTTGAGGTGGGGGACCCGTGGTTGGGGCCGGATACGCATGGGTGCAGTACCACGCCTGGGGTGCAGATGGGGAAGTCGATGGAGATGGATCCGGAGACGATGAAACTTGCGTTGCGGATTACGTTTGGGGCTGAGGGGGATGGGTTGGAGGGGTTGTTTAGGCGGGTGCCTAGGCGGCCTTGGTATGCGCGGCATTTGAGGGTTGGGAAGGGGTAGTTT